>FN543093.2:2400000-3061487 GCA_000027065.2 Cronobacter turicensis z3032
ACCCCTATGTTTAGCCACATCGACAGAAAAGATGCCAGACGCATGGCAGCCCTGGATATGCTCCGGGGAAATCACGGGCACCAGGACCCGGTACTGCTGCAATTCGCGAGACTCGCAAGCCTCGCGCTCGGCATTCCTGGGTGTTTTATCGCCGTGGTGGATAAAGCGGGGCTGCCGGTACACCTTGCGCACCCCGAACCGTTGCAGCTCGACGCGGCCGTACTGACACAGCCGCTGTGCGCGCACAACGAGCCGGTCTGGTGCTGCGATACGACGCTGGATACGCAGGCGAGTCAGCATCCGCTGGTCGTGGCCGCTCCTCACGTGCGGTTTTTCGCCTGTGCGCCGCTGCGCACGCGCGACGGCAGCCTGACCGGCACCATCGGCATAACGGATACCGTGGCGCAGCCGTTTGATGACGAGCGCGCCCGGACGCTCACGCTTATCGCCGGGCTGACCGGTGCCTGGCTTGAGACATTAAACGCGGTCGGTTTTTTAGATCCGGTAACCCGCCTGCCCAATCGCCAGAAACTACTGGCCGATATGGAGCGGCTCGCCGCCAGCGGTAGCGCCGAGCGCTTCACGCTGATGATTTTCGACTGCATCGATATGCCCTCCGCCTACGAGCTGGCGCGCTCGCTCGGCATGCCCGCGCTGGAGACGCTGCTTAACGATCTCGGCCCGTTGCTGCGCATGAGGCTGCGGCTCAAAAACGACACCGTACTCTATAACGTGGCGACGGGCCGCTACGCGCTGCTGTTAAAAACGCGCAATCAAAAAGCTATTCGTCGTAACGCCGCGATACTGCCGCTGGTGAACGCGCGCATGCTGCAGGGTATTAATATCCGGCTGAATATTTTTGCTGGCGAAGTGGGCTGGCAGCCGGAGAAAACGACGCCCAACGAGGCGTTGCGTCGCGCCATCAGCGCGCTGCACGAGGCAATCTGGCTTAACAAGCGCCATATGGTGTTTGACGCCGGGCGCGATGAGAAACGCAACGTCGATTTCCAGTTGCTGCACGATCTCAGCGAGAGCATCGCCAAAAACCGCGGGCTTTATCTGATGTACCAGCCGAAAATCAAACTCAGCACCAACCGGGCCGTCGGTGCGGAGGCGCTGCTGCGCTGGCGTCACCCGACGCGCGGCGATATTCCGCCCGGCGTGTTTATTCCTCTGGCGCAAAACACCAGCCTGATGGAAGAGATTACGCAATGGGTGATAGGCGCCGCGCTGTTGCAACTGCAAAAGTGGCGCCAGGAGGGCATCAACCTGCCGTTGTCGGTCAATATCAGCGTCAGCGATCTCTCGCGTACCGGTTTTGCCGACGCGCTGGAAGAGCGTGTTCTGCGCGCCGGGCTCTCGACGAACGATATCCGTATCGAATGCCTGGAGACTGAAAAAGCGCTGGAAAGCGAAACTGCGCTCAACGAGATGGACATGCTGAAGCTGCGCGGATTTAAGATCCTGCTCGATGACTTCGGCGCAGGCTACAGCAACATCAACTACCTGCGCCGCATCCCTATCGACATTATCAAGCTCGACCGCTCACTGACCTCAAGCATCGCCCAGGAGCGCAGCAGCCAGATTATCGTGCGTAACGTTATCCAGATGCTGAAAGAGCTGGATTACGTGGTGCTGGCCGAAGGCGTGGAGGATGCCGAAACCGCGCGTCTGCTGCTGGAGTTTGGCTGCGATGAAGCTCAGGGGTATTTCTTCTCGCGCCCGGTGGAGCCCGAATATATCGCGCAGTGGATATAAATAACCTTTCTCCGGCGCGCTTCAACGCCGGAGAATCATTTTCTGCAGGTTTTGGGAAGGCCCGATAATAACCTTCCTCTTTTTGATGTTTAGCATTAATATCCATACAGTTTATGCTTTTGTATATTAATACACAGTTAAAACCGAGGCATTTCAGTAATACGCCAGAGAAAACCCGTGAAATGAAAAATAATTTTGTACCGGAATATTTCCCGTCTACGCTTATTTGCAGACCTTAGCAATGCGCTAAGGCTATCTTTGCCACCACCAGGGCATCAGGGGTTCAGGGATGAACCGCCTTTTTATGCACTTCCTCGCCTCCTGCATTTTTTCTTCACCTCTCGCCACGGTTGTCAGCGTCTGCTGTGCAGCCTCGCGGCCGGGCTCCCATGCTCAACGCTGGCGCCGCCTGACCAGACATGCGCTATAAAAATACGTCAAAATATGTCTTGAGAATTCATCATATTAATTTCATTACCAGCGAAACATAATGACCAATAAGTATACTGCCGTCTCGTTCGCATCTTTATAAATTACTCCACTTACGAAGGTTTTATCGTGAAAAATAAGAACAAACACATCAGGAAAATTTAACGGTAAAACAGTCAGTTTGTTTTAAAAGGCTATTTTTCCTGGCCACTGACTTGCACCCCAAAAATATCTTATCTACAGTTATTAATACGTTTTCGATAGCAGTCACGCACTGCTGTAATAAGTACGACCAACAACATGAGGAGAAATATATGACTCAGCATCGTGGTGGTTCAGGTAACTTCGCAGAAGATCGTCAGCGCGCCTCTGACGCAGGGCAGAAAGGCGGTCAGCATAGCAGCGGTAATTTTAAAAACGATCCGCAGCGTGCCTCTGAAGCAGGCCAGAAAGGCGGCCAGCAAAGCGGGGGGAATTTTAAAAATGACCGCGAACGCGCCTCTGAAGCGGGGCGTAAAGGTGGTGAAAACAGCCACGGCGGCGGTCGTTCCTGATACGGGTTACCGCAAGGCAAGCATAATGCACTGCTAATAGCGCAGGCGCTGTAAGTTTTAAGACATTTTGAACATCAGGAAATATAAAGGAGAGCGCTATGCTCTCCTTTTTTTATGGTGTTCGCCGGGCGGTTTAATTAGCGCCGCTCGTGCTCACGGCTGCTGAAAATATAGTTTTCCGCCGTTTCATCGGTAAGAAACACCTCCTGCGCTTCCCCGCTTGGCAATACAAAACAGACCGGCTCCCCCTGACGCAGCGCGGCAAAAGCGCTTATCTCCTGCGATTTATCGATCTCAAATGTTTTCACCGTTTCCCCGGTAACCGTATCGGGTTCACTCACGCTGTAGCTGGCGGTAAAATCCACTTCCGGGCGGTCTTTCAGATGCAGCTGGATAGAAGGCATATCGGCTCCCCGAGTGACTCAGACAGGCTAAGTGTAGCTTACACCCGTTGTTCCTGCGGTGTGTGTATGGCACGCTATACCGACTTCACCAATAAAATTAAAGCGATACGAAACGCGGCCGATAACTGATATGCATGAAAGCAGTAACCTGCGGCTGGCACCTGTTACGCCACACCAGCCAACCATCACACCTGGAGCGAGGGTGCGTGTCATCGCGCTACAGGCAAAGGGAGAGTGAGATGAAGCGGTTCGGCATTCTGGCAGTTGCCGGGGCAGTGTTTTTGTTGCAAGGGTGTGATGCAGACAGCATCGACCAGGTCAAATCCCTCAGCGCCGGGGAGCACTCCCTCGGTCAGGCCTTTGAGGCCCGCACCGATTGCGTGCAGGGCGCCTGGCGCAGCTTTGAAGACGCGGGCGGGCGCGACGTCGTGCTCTTTTCCTGTAAGCTACCCGCGCCGGAGCTGGCTGAACTGACCGATAAATTCCGCGTGCACAGCAATCAGATGGTCGAGCAGAACACCACATCGCGCTGGCGCAAAACTCACCGTAACGATATCGCCCGCGTAATGAGCGAAATAAGCATCCGTGACGTTGAACTGCTGTATGTCTGGCGTATCAGCGACGGCGCGGCGCCGTATCTGGCAGATGTCGAAGTCAAAACCGCCACCACGTTTTCAAGCTTCAGTTACAGCGTCAGTCAACCCGACGCCTTTGTCGCGCTGGCTTACCGCGATCCCCTCCCCGACCTCTGGCCACAAAGCCTGTTTCCTCAACTTGATAAAAACGCGGGCCCGCTCTACCGCCAGCTCAGCGCGCTCTGAATGCGCGGTTGCGCTCTTATTATACTGTCGCAACCGCAGGGCATGCCGGAGAAGTCCGTAATGTGCCCCGGCGTGATTTTCGGCCGACGATTTATTAAGCAAACACCGCGCTTTTTAAGTTAAATTTACTTCACAGTCGCGCAATGCCTGCGGAGAGTTATTTTTTATGCATTTCAGACGTCTGGATTATGCAGGCGCAATAAACTTCGGTTTTTCAGAAATACCGCCGCGTTTTTCATTGGATTTTATATTATTTACGTAACCTGACTATTAATAAACGCACTTAAAATTACGTCAATTATTGAATTGCGAATTATTTCATCGATAAACAAAAAGAGATGCTTTAGAATATATAATGTTTCTTTACCCTTCTTGCGGTTTATGGCCTCCCCCGCCGAAAAAATTTACTTTTCTGACGTTACAATTGAAAGACTTGCATCAGTGAACCGATGCGCACGCCATTTAAGTACGTAAAACCGATATGGAGAGAAGAATGCACTGGCGGGTGGTTGATTCTGTAGTAAGCACCGACACCAATTCTGTATTTAGCCTGATTTCCTCGCAACGCGCTTTCAAACTTATCCTGTGGTACAAAGCCACGTTTTATTTATCGCCAGGCGATAAGCTCACTCTTAATGGCGAGGCGATCGTGGTGAATGATCACCCTGTTCAGATAACCCTGTACCGGACCACGTTTTATAATCCCCGTTTCTGGCAAACCATCGTTCACAGCAATACCCACTGCGCAGGCAACCATCAGCGAAGCGTGAGCCGATGTATTTACCGGCGTAAATGTAAACTCCTCTACTGTCCGTTCCAGCGACACTGATCGTTAAGCCGTTTCGCATAGAATTTTCCAGACAGGCATGGTTCAATCTCACACCGACACGCCGCCCGGTGACGACGTGCCAGCGTCTTTTTATTTCACAAAACAGGAATGCATACCCGTGAAATACCTTCTGAATACTGCGCTGCTGGCGCTGCTGTTAAGCCCGCTCTGCGCGCAGGCGGATGAGATAACCCGCAGCGCGGCGGCGGATGCCTGTGGTCAACAGGCGGGCGAGAACGGCAGCGAGTGCCTCGAAGCGGCGGGCCTGGAATCTGATAACCAGCTTAAGCAAGCGTTTAACGCCAAAGTGACGGAGTTACAGAACTTTGATTATACCCGCTGGCCGCAGGGCGATGAGGCGCGGCGCACCCAGATGGTGGAAGCGCTGAAGCTAAGCCAGCAGCAATGGACGGACGCCCGGGATGCTTTCTGTACGGCCGCGAGCGCCTCGGCCGCCGGTACGCCCTGGCTTGCTGCCCACGCGTTAAGCTGCGTGATTAATATGAACCAGCGCCGGGTGCAAGAGCTCGCGCTGATTCACCCGGAAGCGGAAAAGTAATTCAACACTGGCGTCTGAGGAGATATTTCCGGCGCCGCCGCTACGGCCGGCGCCGGGAAAAATCAATGCTTAAGGATATACATTGTGCGGCTGTAGGCCACGTCTTCCGGGTTATTAATCGGATAACCTTTCAGCCACGGCTTAATTAACCGGCCATTGGTGTACTGATAAATCGGCGCAATCGGCGCCTGGGTTGAGATAATTCTCTCGGCGCTATTGTAATCGTCATTACGCGCTTTGGCGGAATTCTCCTGCGCGGCCTGTTGCAGCACTTTGTCGTAATCGGGATTGTTAAAGCGCGCAATATTTCCGCTATGGGTGGATGTCAGCAGCGAAAGAAACGTTGACGGTTCGTTATAATCCCCCACCCAGGAGGCGCGGATCACATCGAAATTCCCGGTATTGCGGCTGTCGATATACGTTTTCCACTCCTGGTTTTTCAGCTTCACCTCCACACCCAGATTCTTTTTCCACATCGACGCCACGGCAATCGCGATTTTCTGGTGGTTTTCAGACGTGTTATAGAGCAGCGTCAGGTTAAGCGGACGCGCCGGGCCGTAACCGGCCGCCTGCAGCAGCGTTTTCGCCTGGGCGTTAAGCTCCTGCTGGCTCACCTGCTCCCACTCCGACGGCGCGGGCGTAAAGCCTGCGGTCACGTCCGGCGTAAAGCGCCAGGCCGGTTTCTCGCCGGTGCCGAGCACTTTTTCGGCCATCAGACGGCGATCGATAGTCATGCTAAGCGCCAGGCGCACGCGCGGGTCCGCTGTCGGACCTTTCTGCGTGTTAAACGCATAGTAATAGGTGCCAAGCTGCGGCGGCGTGAAGACCTGATCGGGGATCTCTTTTTTCAGCTTCTGGTAGAGGTTTTTCGGAAAGGACTCGGTGATATCGATGTCATTTGCGAGATAGCGCTTGGTGGCGGCGGATTCCTGATTCACCGGTAAAAACGTTACCTGCGTCAGCACGGTTTTCGCGTTATCCCAGTAGTGCGTATTGGGCGTCAGCACCAGCTTTTCGTTGACCACGCGGTCTTGCAACACAAACGCGCCGTTACCCACCAGCTTGCCGGGGCGCGTCCAGTCGCCGCCCTGCTCCACATTGGCTTTCTGCACCGGATAGAGCGCCGCGTTGGCGGCCAGCGACGGGAACCACGGCAGCGGCTTATCCAGCGTCACTTTCAGCGTATGCGCATCCACGGCGCTCACGCCAAGCTGCGTCGGGGCCAGTTTGCCGTCGATAATCGCCTGTGCATTCGCGAGACCTGCCAGCGCAAAGAACCAGGCGAACGGCGAGGTGGTTTTCGGGTCGACCATGCGCTGCCAGCTGTAGACAAAATCCTGCGCCGTCACCGGCGTGCCGTCAGACCACCGGGCGTTATCGCGAAGCGTAAACGTCCAGATGCGGTTGTCGTTCGTCTGCCACTGCGTGGCGACACCCGGCACCAGTTCGCCTTTTTCATTCTGATTGACCAGCCCTTCAAAGAGATCGCGCAGCACCTGGATCTCCGGCAGCCCCACCGCTTTCGCCGGATCCAGCGAGGCGGGTTCGTCTTTCAGGTGCCGTACCAGCGTCTGGCGTTCGGCAAGCGCCGTGCCGGGCGGCACGTCGGCGGCAAAGGCGCCGGTCAGCGCGGTCGCCACCCATAATGCGCTCAGGGTAAAGCTTACAGGAATTTTCATGAGGTCCTCGTTCTCGTGTCCCGCGCCGAACCGCTCTCTCCGGGCGCTGTCGGGGAATTATTTGTTGGATGAATATAAATTGCAAACCGCAGGCCGCGATTTTGCGCGCTGACCCCGCCTCAGATCAAAGCGTTAATGCCTGAACGTTTAAATAAAGCGCAACGCGTGAGTGACCGTCAGGCTGTTGAATTTCAGCGAAATGTCGTTAACACTCCTGTTATCTCCCTTTGATGGCGGCCCTCGTATGAATACGCTTCGACCACGCGCCCAGCGCGGCGCTTTAACTGACGACGCCCGGCGTTATGGCGAATCGGCGCTCGGCGCGCCGCTGCTCTGGTTTCCGGCGCCCGAGGCGCAGCGCGCGCCGGGTCTTATCATCGCAGGCACCCACGGCGATGAGAACGCGGCGCTGGTAACGCTCTCCTGCGCGCTGCGCACGCTTGCGCCCGCGCACCGGCGGCATCATGTGGTGCTGGCGGTCAATCCGGACGGCTGCCAGCTCGGCCTGCGCGCCAACGCCCGCGGGGTCGATCTCAATCGCAATTTTCCGGCGGCTAACTGGCAGCCAGGTGAAACCGTCTATCGATGGAACAGCGCCGCCGAGGCGCGCGACGTGACGCTCTCCACCGGCGAAAAGCCAGGCTCGGAGCCGGAAACCGCCGCGCTGTGCCAGTTAATTCATCAGCTGAAACCCGCCTGGGTGGTGTCGTTTCACGATCCGTTGGGTTGTATCGAAGATCCGCAGCAGACGCCGCTCGGCCGGTGGCTCGCGGATGCGTTTGGCCTGCCGCACGTCACCAGCGTCGGTTATGAAACGCCCGGCTCGTTCGGCAGCTGGTGCGCCGATCTGGGGTTAACGTGCATCACGGCTGAGTTTCCGGCCATCTCCGCCGACGACGCTACCGAGCGTTATCTGGCGGCGATGACCGCGCTGTTGCATTACGACGACGAAGGCTGAGGCCCGACGTCAGAATAGAGATAGAGCTGGCCGGGCGTAAAGCGTAAGGCGGGCTCGACATCCACCGCAAGCCAGGTGGGGCCGTCGAGATCGGTAAAGCGCATTTGCGGGATCAGCGGCAGCGCGGCGCCGATGGCGCGTGAGGTACAGAGCATACAGCCGAGCATCAGCCCGAATCCGTCCTCTGTCGCCTGACGGGCCAGCGCCAGCGCCTCGGTCAAACCGCCGGTTTTATCGAGCTTAATATTGATCATCTCATAGCGCCCGGCGAGCGTCTTCAGACTGCCGCGCGTGTGGCAGCTCTCATCGGCGCAGATAGGCAGCGGGTGAATAAAGTTTTCCAGCGCCCGGTCATCAGAGGCGGGCAGCGGCTGCTCCAGCATCTGCACGCCGAGATCCGCGAGCAGTTGACAGCGCGCCGCCAGCCCTTCCGCATGCCAGGATTCGTTGGCATCCACAATCAGCGTCGCGTCCGGCACCGCCCCGCGAATAGCGACCATCCGCTCGGTGATAAAGGTGTCGTCGAGTTTGATTTTCAGCAGCCGTGCGCCTTTTTCCCACAGGAGCGCGGCGTTGCTCGCCATCTGTTCCGGCGCGCCTAAGACGACCGTCTGCGCGGTGGTGTGCTGGTCCGGTAGCGTGACCTCTAAAAACGCCTCCAGCGTGTCGCCCGCCCGGCGCGCGTCGAGATCCCACAGTGCGCAGTCGACGGCGTTGCGCGCGGCACCCGCCGGCAGCAATTTCTGCAATCCGGCCCGATCAAGCCCGGCTTCGATCTGCGGCACGATAGTCATGATTTGCGCCATCACCGAGGCCACGCTTTCACCGTAGCGCGGATAGGGCGTGCATTCGCCCACAGCCCTGACGCCCTCTTCTTCCAGCTCCACCACGACCACCACCGCTTCACTGCGGCTGCCGCGGGCAATCACAAACGGCGAATGGAGCGGCCAGGCTTCCTGATACACTTTTACGCTTCTCATTATTTTCCTCGCAACGGGCTTTGCCTCAGTATAGCGACTGGAAAGTTAGCCTGCCGGGACAGTTTTTTATATTCATCCACAGCGGGATCACATACACTAGCGGCGACGTTAACTATATGTAAACAGGAAGATAACTATGTCACAAATCGTCTATTTCCAGGGCAATCCGGTTTCCGTAGTGGGTCAGATCCCGCAGGCAGGCAGCAAAGCGGCGCCGTTCAGCCTGGTGGCAAAAGATCTGTCTGACGTTTCACTGAGCCAGTTTGCCGGTAAGCGTAAAGTACTGAACATTTTCCCGAGCATCGACACCGGCGTCTGCGCCGCGTCCGTGCGTAAATTCAACCAGCTGGCGACCGGGATGGAAAACACCGTCGTGCTGTGCATCTCCGCTGACCTGCCGTTCGCGCAGTCCCGCTTCTGCGGCGCGGAAGGCCTGAGCAATGTCATCACGCTCTCCACCCTGCGTAACCCGGAATTCGCGAAAGAATACGGCGTGGGCATCGAGGAAGGCGCGCTGAAAGGTCTGACCGCTCGCGCGGTGCTGGTGGTTAACGAGAACGACGAGGTGGTTTTCAGCGAGCTGGTGAATGAAATCACCCACGAGCCGAACTACGACGCAGCGCTCGACGCGCTGAAAGCGTAAATCGTCTCTTAAAAGAAAGCCTCCGCATGCGGAGGCTTTTTTGTTTGCGGCGTTACTCTTCGCCCTTGCGCTGGCTCAAGCCATATTCGCGAAGCTTATTGGCGATGGCGGTATGCGAGACGCCCAGCCGTTTCGCGAGCTTACGGGTACTCGGATAACTGCGATAAAGCTGGGTCAACACTGAACGTTCGAAGCGGCGGGTGATATCGTCGAGCGAGCCTTCCATCGCCTCTTCGCCCACCGGCAGCGCGGCGGCGTCGAAATCCGGCAGCAGGATATCCTGCGGGCGCAGCTCATAGCCTTCGAGCTGAGTCAGCGCGCGGTAGACCGCGTTTTTCAGCTGGCGCACATTGCCCGGCCAGCCGTAGCGGATCAACACCTGGCCGAGATCGCTGGCGAGTTTCGGGCGCGGCACGCCCTGTTCATCGGCGAAGCGCGCCACGAACATTTCGGTCAGCGGCATGATGTCCTGCGGACGGTCGCGCAGCGGCGGCAGGTTCAGCGTCAGTACGTTAAGCCGGTAATAGAGATCTTCGCGAAATGCGCCTTTTTGCACCAGCTCAACGAGGTTTTTCTGCGTCGCGCAGATGACGCGCACATCGACATGCACCTCATGCTCTTCGCCGACCCGACGGAACGTGCCGTCATTGAGAAAGCGCAGCAGTTTAGCCTGCATGCGCGGCGACATTTCGCCGATTTCATCCAGCAGCACCGAGCCGCCATTGGCCTGCTCGAAGAACCCTTTTTTACCTTCATGGGCGTTGGCGTAAGCGCCCGGCGCGTGGCCAAACAGCTCGCTTTCCACCACATCTTCCGGAATCGACGCGCAGTTGAGCGCCAGATAGGGCTTATCGGCGCGCGGGCTTGCCAGATGACAGGCGTGGGCCAGCAGATCTTTACCGGTACCGGTATCCCCGGTGATCAGCAGCGGCGCATTCAGCATCGCCAGTTTGCGCGCCTGATCCACCACCTGTTTCATGCGCGGGCTGACCGCGATGATATGGCTGAAGGCGTGCAGATCGAGACTGGTCAGGTTCTGAAGCTGGCGGCCCATGCGCACCGTGGAGCGCAGCATCGCGACCGCGCCGGTCAGGACGCTGGCGCCGCTCTCTTCTTCCAGATGCACCGGCGTAATTTCCAGCACAAAATCCTGGCCGTTAATCACCACGTGTTCGGTGTGCGATTCCACCGGGCTGCTCTCCAGCCAGCGCTGGAAATTAAAACCACTGATAAGGCTTGCGGCGTTATGGTTGCGCAAGCGCGCTTCATTCTGGCCGAACAGCGCGCAACTCGCCGGGTTGGCAAGTTCAATTTTGCTTTTCATATCCACCGAAAACACCGGCTCCGGCAGCGCTTCCAGCAAGGCGCTCAGCGAACGATGCTCGCGTTCGGACGGCATCCACGGCACCGTGCGCACGTCGGTAACGCCGGGAATACGGCGGATTTCCGCCATCAGGGTGCTGAAGGCGTTAAATTCCAGCGTGGAAAAATTGAGATAAATTCGCCCGATGGGGTCGATTTCGATACCGCGTAAATCGATACTGCGCAGCACCAAGAGATCGAGCAACTCACGGGTCAGACCGAGGCGGTCTTCACAAAACACTTCAAGACGCATGGCAGCACCTTCACGCATTGAGCCAACGAATGGCGAGATAATACTTCAGTTGCCGCAGCCGGGGGAGTGGTCTGTCAACAAAAATTGACAGAGTGCGGGAAAAAGCGGCGTCATGCTGTAAACCTGAGCAGGCATAACGCCGTTGCGGTCAGTCGTCGCGGTCGCGCTTCTGTTTTTGCAGCGTGGCTTTGACTTCACTCAGAAGCTGGCGGCGAAAATCGCCGAGGCGCGGCTTATCATCGTCGGTCCAGGGCAGCGGGCGGCACAATTCCATCGCCTTCACGCCAAGGCGCGCGGTCAGCAGCCCCGCGCCCAGCCCCTGCGCCACACGGGCGGAGACGCGCGCGGCAAGATCCTGTGACATCCAGTCAAGCCCGACTTCGCGCACCATCTCGCTCGCGCCGGCAAAGGCCATATTGAGCAACACCAGCCGGAACAGCCGAATGCGGCTGTAATAGCCAAGCTCGATGCCGTAGACAGTCGCGATGCGGTTGACCAGGCGCAGGTTGCGCCAGGCGATAAACGCCATATCCACCAGCGCCAGCGGGCTCACCGCAATCATCAGCGTCGATTCCGCCGCCGAGCGGCTGATGGCGCGGCGGGCCTGGAGATCCAGCACCGGCTGGACGATATGCGCGTAGAGCGTTACCACTTCACGATCGCTGTGAGTTTCATGAATGGCGGCATGCCAGCGCGCCAGCGCCGGATGCCCCTGCGTGAGCCCCGCCTGGCTTGCCAGTTTTTCGCAAAACGCGCGCGCCTTGCCGCTCCCGTGGCTCGCCAGCAGTTCGCGCGCCTCGTCGCGCTCCTCGGCCCGTTCGCGCAAGCGATACAGTCGTCGCCATTCGCTCGCGAGCGCTCCGACGCCCGCCGCCACAATCAGCCCACCGGCAACGCAGCCGCCGAGCGCTATCCAGTCGCGCATGTACCAGGCATTAGCCGCCCACTGGACGCCCTGCGCCACGACGCTCACACCAAACAGGCCAAGCCCGGCGACGACCATCCGCCGCCAGAGGCTGCGCCGGGGTTTCAGCGCATTTTCCACCACACGCTCGGGCGCATCGGCAGTCAGCGCCTCTTCTTCTGTGACCGGTATAAACGCCTGCGCCTTGTCAAACGCCTGCGTGGCGCGTAACGCCGGGCCCTCTTCCGGGCGCAACGGCTCATCAAATTCGCGGCGCGGTTTAATGTCGCTCATCGCAGCTTATCTCCTGTTAAAAATTCCAGCACCGCGTCCAGGCGGATATGCGGCAGCGGTCGGTCAACGTCCATGACGCGCGGGCGAAACGCCTCAAACTGAAAACCCTGCTGCTCCCAGAATGCGCTGCCCGGCAGCCGCGCCGGTACATCGCCGGGGTAGATAGTCAGGGGCACGCCGTCGCTTAAGCGATTGCCGCGCAGCGCCGGCACGCTTTCGCCGTGGCTCTCCACCATGCCGCTTTCCGTCGCCTGTATTGAGGCGATGCCCATACAGTCCATCTCGATGCCTTCAAAGGCGGCGTTCTGCCACGCCTCCTGCACCAGTTGCGAGAGCAGCGACACCAGATTCGCATGCTGATCGTGGGTCACGTGATCCGCTTTAGTGGCGGCAAAAAGCAGTTTGTCGATTACCGGCGAAAAGAGACGCCGGAACAGCGTGCGCTGGCCGTAATGAAAGCTTTGCATCAGCTGCGTCAGCGCCAGACGCATATCGTTAAACGCCTGCGGCCCGCTGTTGAGCGGCTGGAGGCAGTCCACCAGCACAATCTGACGATCGAAACGCACAAAGTGCTCCCGATAAAAGCCTTTCACGACCTTTTCGCAGTAGTAGTGGTAGCGCTCGCGCAGCATCCCGATATTGGTCTGTTTGCCCGCCTGCGCGAGTTTTGTCTCGCCCACATCATCGACGCCGGGCCACGGGAAGAACTGCAACACCGGCGCGCCCGCCAGATCGCCCGGCAGTACAAAACGCCCTGGCTGGATGAAGTGCAGTCCTTCGCGTTTGCACTGCATCAGGTAGTCAGTCCAGGCCTCCGCTATCTCCGCCAGCCGTTTTTCATCGCCCGGCGCCAGCGGATCGAGCCCTTCGCACAGGCTGCGCCAGCGCTGCGCCCAGACCGCCCTGTCGCCCTGCAACAGGCCGGTCATCTGGCGCGACCAGCTCAGGTAGTCCTGCGCCAGCATGGGCAGATCAAGCAGCCACTCACCGGGGTAATCGACGATATCGAGATACAGCGTGGACGTATCTTTAAAGTGACGCAGCAGTGATTCGCGCGAACGGTAGCGCAGCGCGAGGCGGATTTCGCTCACGCCGCGCGTGGGGGTCGGCCAGGCAGGCGGCGTGCCGTAAAGCTGCGCCAGCCCTTCGTCATAGGTAAAGCGCGCCACGCCCATATCCTGCTGCGGCACGCGACGCACGCCGAGCAGGCGTTCTTCGCGTACCGGCGAAAAGAGCGGCAGCCGCGCCCCGCTGTTGACGGAAAGCAGTTGATTCACCAGCGCGGTGATAAACGCGGTTTTCCCGCTGCGGCTAAGCCCGGTTACGGCGAGGCGCAAATGCCTGTCGACGCTGCGATTCATCAGCGCCTGCATTTCACTCTGAAGTTGTTTAATCATATCCCTGCCCGATGCGTTTATATCCTCTGATGATAACAGTAAGGCCCGAACGCGGCGATTCAAGCGCCGCTGACGCCGATTTACAAAAATGTGGCGCATAGACAGTACGTCGGGGCTTCAGTAAGATAATTTTGTCGAAGCGATGTGGTGGAGCACGGGAATGTCCCCAACCATTTACGATATTGCCCGCGTGGCGAAAGTGTCCAAATCAACGGTGTCGCGCGTGCTGAATAATCAGACCAATATTTCCGACGCGGCGCGCGAGCGGGTTTTAAAAGCCATAGAAGAATTACATTATCAGCCCAATAAAATGGCGCGCGCGCTAACCTCTTCCGGTTTCGACGCGATTATGGTGATATCCACGCGCTCGACGAAAACCACGGCCGGTAATCCTTTTTTCTCTGAAGTGCTGCACGCGATAATGGCGCGTGCGGAAGAAACAGGTTTTGACGTTATTCTCCAGACGTCACGTAACAGCGAAGATGACTTACAGAAATGCCTGACGCGCATTCATCAGAAGATGATTAAAGGCATTATTATGCTGAGCGCGCCAGCGGACGAAACCTTTTTCGCAAAGCTTGATGAATGCGCTATTCCGGTTGTGGTCATAGGTAACGTCGCGGGGAATTATCAGCATATTGCATCGGTCGATACTGATAATTATCACGACAGCATCGCGCTGACCGATACGCTTATCGAGAGAGGTTGCCAGCGCATCGCCTGCCTGCACGCGCCGCTGGATTATCATGTGTCTGTGGACCGACTGGCCGGGTTTCGCGCAAGCCTCGCGAAGCATCAATGGGCTAATGAGGCCGCGTTGACGGTGGACGGCGGCTACACCCAGGAGCGCGCGCTCGACGCGGCGCGCCGCCTGCTGGCGCTGCCCGAACCGCCCGATGCGGTTTTCGCCACCGACAGCCTGAAACTGATGAGCATTTACCGTGCCGCCGCCGAGCGCGGCATTGCAATCCCGGATGCGCTCACGGTCGTCGGCTACAGCAACGAAACGCTCTCTTTCCTGCTCGCCCCGCCGCCCGGTGGTATTAACGTTCCCACCCGGCAATTAGGCGATGTCAGCAGCGCGCTGCTTTTCGCCCGCATCAACGGTGAGCCGATTCCAGCCCGCACATTAATTCCCACTACGATTATTTAAAAAAATAAGCTCCGCCTGACACGGAGCTTATTCTCATCGATATAACACTCAGACTATCGCGCTTTCCGTTTCGCTGTCGAAAACGTGGCATTTATTCATATCGAAAGCCAGCTGAATACGCTGTTCGGCCTGATAATGTTTATCCGCGCCTGCGCGCACCACCATTTCATGTCCGCCCACGGTGGCATAAAGCATAAATTCCGCGCCGGTTAATTCCGCGACGGTAATTTTCGCTTCAGTAGTTTCTTCGCCAGTGGCGCCGGGGAAAATATCCTCGGGGCGAATGCCTAATACCACGGCTTTACGCTGATAGCCGCTGTCATTAAGCCGCGCGAGTTTATCCGCTGGCAGCGGCAGTTTCAGCGTTTCCGTTACGAAATACTCACCGTCGAGCGCCCCGCGAATAAAATTCATCGCGGGCGAGCCGATAAAACCAGCCACAAACATATTCGCCGGATGGTTATAGACCTCTTTCGGCGCGCCGACCTGTTGCACGATACCGTCTTTCATAATGACAATCCGCGTCGCCATCGTCATCGCTTCGGTCTGATCGTGGGTCACGTAGATCATGGTGGTGTTAAGCTTCTGGTGCAGCTTGCTAATTTCCGCACGCATCTGAACGCGCAGTTTAGCGTCGAGATTCGAGAGCGGCTCATCCATCAGGAATACGCCCGCCTCGCGGACAATCGCACGCCCCAGCGCCACGCGCTGGCGCTGGCCGCCGGAAAGCGCGCCCGGTTTGCGCTTCAGGTACTCTTTAAGCCCGAGGATCTGCGCCGCCCAGGCGACGCGCTCTTCGATAACGTCCGGCGCTACTTTCTGCATTTTCAGCCCGAACGCCATGTTGTCATAGACCGTCATATGCGGATACAGCGCGTAGTTCTGAAACACCATCGCGATATTGCGCGCTTTGGCGGGCACGTCGTTCATACGCACGCCGTCAATCAGCAGATCGCCGCCGCTGATGGCCTCCAGCCCCGCGATCATGCGCAGCGTGGTGGATTTGCCGCAGCCTGACGGCCCGACGAAAACAATAAACTCTTTATCGGCGATCTCCAGATTGAAGTCTTTGACGACATGAACCTGGTTGTCATAAATCTTCTGAATGTGTTGTAAAGAGAGTTGAGCCATAACCTGTCCTTATTGTCAGCGCGCCGTAGCGTGCCGTTGTTGATTCCAGAGCGCGTGCAGCCGCGGCCAGGTGAGCTGTGCGGTGTTATCCAGCCGTAACGGCGCGCCGCAAAGCCCTTCGCCAATGCCCACGGCCGTCATGCCGCAGGCGTTGATAGCGTCAATGCCCGCCTGGGCATCCTCCACCCCGATACAACGCGCGGGCGCCACGCCCAGGCCCGCGCAGGCGGCGAGGAAAATCTCCGGGTCGGGCTTGGAGTGCGTAAGACGGGCGGCATCGGCGCAGAAGTCGAACTCACCGGCAAGCCCCAGCGCCTGCAAAATCGCTGGCGCATTGAGCGACACCGACGCCAGCCCGATACGGATGCCCCGCTCGCGAAGCGACGCCAGCAGCGACGCGATGCCCGGTAAGACCGACTGCGGCGTCAGCGTGCGTAACGATTCGACGTAAAGCGCGTTTTTTCGCGCCGCGAGCGCCGCTTTTTCCGCCTCGCTAAATGCTCCGGTTTTACCGCCCCAGGCGAGAATGCGCTCCAGCGAGCCCATCCGGCTGATGCCCTTAAGCTGCTGGTTAAACTGCTCGTCGATGGCAATGCCTGTCTGCGCCGCCACCTCGCGCCAGGCCACAAAATGCAGATGAGCGGTATCGGTAATAACGCCGTCGAGATCGAAAATCACTGCATCCGGTTGCATGTCGCCTCCTTGCATACATCCGCAGACAGACAGAATGTCCGCTCGCCTTCCACGTCCACCGCTGTGTCGTTGATAAACAGCCTCACCGCGCCATCGCTTCTGACCGTCAGCGCATCGTGGGTTATCACCAGATGGAGCTGTCGCCCTTGCCAGCAGAAGGGAAACGCCAGCCGCCGCCATTGCTGTGGCAGTGACGGCGTCACGTGAAGTTCCCCCGCTTTCACGCTGATGCCGGCAAACCCCTGCACCGCGCCGAGCCAGATAGCGCCCGTCGCCGCCGCATGAATACCGTCGTCGCTGCTGTGCGGCGCGTCGCCGAGATCGATGTCGCAACCCGCGCGCCAGAAGCGATACGCCTCATCGCGTCGCCCACAGCGGGCCGCCACGATGCCGTGAATGGCTTTACTGAGCGACGAGTCATGAATGGTGCGCGGCTCGTAGTAGTCAAGATTCGCGGCCGCGGTCGCGTTATCGAACCGCCACGGCAGCATGTAGAGCAACATCACGACATCCGCCTGCTTGAGGATCTGCATCTCGTTGACTTCCGCCCGCGAGTAATCAAGCAGCACCGACTGGCTGCCCGCGCTTGCGCGGTAGCGCGTGAGATCGATCGTCGGCTTACTGAAGAACGTGTCGTCCTGCGGGATCACGCCATCGGCACGCGCGACGGGCAGATACAGCCGCGCAAGGAAGTCTTCGCACTGCGCGGTAAAGGCGTCGTCCGGCACGCCGAGTCGTCGATGATTCTCCCGCGCCAGCGCGACGTTGTAGTGCGCCAGATAACTGGTGTAAGCGTTGTTATTAATGTGCTCGGTGTATTCGTCAGGGCCAATCACATCGTGCAGCTCCAGCCGCCCGTTAACGTCCTGCGCGCGGCTCAGCCAGAAACGCGCGGTGTCTTCCAGCAGTGCGCGGCCTTCTTTCGCCATAAAGGCGTCGTCGCCCGTCGCCTGCCAGTATGTCGCCACCGCCCAGGCGATATCCGCCACCAGATGATGCTCAGCAAGCGCAGACGCCACCTTCTGGCGCTGCCCGGTGCGAATGTTGATCGCCGCGAATTCCGGCGTCTCTTCCTCGCCGCTGCGCGCGCTCTCCCACGGGAACAGCGCCCCCTGCCAGCCGCCGCGCGCGGCTTTGCGCTTCGCACCAGTGAGATTCAGCCAGCGGTAACGCAGAAGCTGACGCGCGACCGACGGCGCGGTATGCAGATGAAACGGCAGCAGGAACACTTCCGTATCCCAGAAAACATGCCCTTTGTAGCCTTCTCCTGTCAGTCCTTTGGCCGCGATGCTGCTGCGCTCGTCGTGGCGCGGCGTCATGGCGTGCAGGTGATACAGCGCGAAATCGAGCGCCTGTTGATCCGCCTCGTTTTCACTGTCGACTTCGACGCGCGCGTGGCGCCACCAGACGCGACGGGCCTCTGAAGACTCCGCCAGCAGCGCGTCATAACCCACGGTTGCGCATTCACGCAGCGCCCTCAGCGCCACGCTGGCCGCGCCGTCATCCGGCGCGTCGGGCGACGCGCTGACCCAGGCGCATTTTTCCAGCGTGAAGCATTCGCCTGTCGCGAGCGTCTGCTGGCTGTGCTGCAACAGGCGACGGTTTTTGGCCGAAAAACTGACCTGCGCCTGAGGGCTCACCCGGCAGGCGCAGCCCAGCGTTACGTCCGAGGCGTTATCCAGCGTGCGATAGCGCCCCTGGAGATAACAGTTGTCAAACACGCGCAGTTCGCGCTCCGCCAGGTGCTGACGCCCACTGTTGGTCTGCGTGGCGTCGATGCCGGTCGCCACTCGCACCGTGGCCGCGCCGTCGTGCGCGGTGATCGCGAGCCGCAGGCAGAACAGTCCGCGCCGCGCCGCCGAGACAAAACGCGTGCTTGCGATCGTAAAACGCTGTCCCTGCGCTGAACGCCACTCGACGATGCGCGCCAGCTCGCCGCTTGCAAAGCACAGCTCGCGGCGATAGCGCAGGATCTCGCCGCCCAGCAGGCTGAAAATCTCGCCGTTAAGCTCGATGTCCATCCCGACCAGATCCGGCAGATTGACCAGCTCCGTGGTTTCGCCTTCGCCTGCCCGGTGGTATAGCCCGGCGAAAAACATGCCGCGCGTCTGGGTGGCGTAGGCCTCTTCATGGGTAGCGCGCACGCCCAGCGCGCCGTTGCCGGCGGCCATCAGCGTGGCGTATTTATTGTGGTAATGCGGATCGAAGCGCGCTTCGACCAGCGTGGTTAACGGATTCATAGCTCGACACACTTCCCTGTTTCTGCCGCCTGATAGATGGCCGCCACCAGCCGCTGGATCTGCCAGCCCTGGTCGCCGTCGGCAACCGGCGCGGGTTTGCCCTGCACGCGGTCGAGAAACGCCTCCATGCTGCGCTGGTGGCGCTGCTCGTCGGCTTTTTCACGCTGCATCAGCGTCAGCAGTTCGCCGTCGCAATCCTGGTAGATATGCGCCGGAAAGAGCGTGGCGCCGGCTTTATCGCCGCAGAACTCGACGTTCATCAGCGACTGCGGCGCGATGTTGAGCGCAAACGAAGTTTCAAGCCGCAGGATGTTGCCGCCGGTAAATTCCAGCGTGGCGAACAGCGCGTCCTCTACCGTGTACTGTTGCGGATCCCAGCGGCCAAACTGACCGCTGCTTTTGGTCGTGCCGAGCTTCTGGAACGTGTGCGCAGTGACGCGCGATACCTGCGGAAACCCGAGTACGAACAGCGCGGCGTCGAGCATATGAATGCCGATGTCGATAAGCGGCCCGCCGCCCTGTAGCGCTTTATTAGTAAACACGCCCCAGCCTGGCACGCCGCAGCGCCGCAGCGCCCGCGCATTGGTGACATACACGTCGCCGAGCGTGCCGAGCGCCACCTGCTCGCGCAGCAGTTGGGTATCGCGCGCGAAGCGGTGGTGGAAATCGTAGGCCAGCACGGTGCCGGCGCGCCGTGCCGCCTGCTGCATGTCATCGGCCTGTTCGGGCGTCATGGCGGGCGGCTTTTCGCACATCACGTGACAGCCCGCCGCCAGCGCCTGCATCACATGCTCAT
The DNA here is from genome assembly GCA_000027065.2 of Cronobacter turicensis z3032. NCBI lineage: Bacteria > Pseudomonadati > Pseudomonadota > Gammaproteobacteria > Enterobacterales > Enterobacteriaceae > Cronobacter > Cronobacter turicensis. Next base: position 2,419,838 of record FN543093.2, read on the forward strand.
GATGAAAGCGGTTTGGCGAGCAGACGCTGACGATATCGGGACGCACCTCAGACAGCAGCGTGGCGACATCCGCGAAAACGTGCCTGATGGCGTGGCGTTCTGCGAACGCCTGCGCCTGTTCAGGGCGGCTGTCACAGACAGCCACCAGTTGCACCTCTTCGCGCGTGCGGTAAAACGAGGCATGAACTTTATCCGCCACCTGACCGGCGCCGATAATGGCGACCTTCAGGGGCGAGGCTTGATGAGCACTCATTTCGCACGCCGCCTCTTAGCACTGACGCAGGAAATCGAGCGACTGCCGGTAGGCCAGCGCCGGGTCGTCCGCCCGGATACGGCACTCATAGACGATATAACCGTCGTAGCCGTCAGCGCGCAGTTGGTCGAACGCAGCGTGGAAATCGATAGCCCCGCTGCCTGGCTGATAGCGGTGATTGTCCGCGATGTGAACGTGCCCCAGGAGATCGCGGTTATCGTGGAAGGCGCTGCACAGGTTATCTTCCTCGATATTCATGTGATAAAAATCGCCGATGATTTTGACGTGCTTCAGACCGCCCTCGACGATATAGCGCCGCGCGTCGGCGAGCGTGTTGATCATGTGATCCTGATAGCGGTTAAGCGGCTCAAGGAAGACGGTGGTGCCGGTGCGCGCCGCCACCTCGTCGAGATAGCGCAGCGAGTCGCTGACCGCTTTTCTGTCGCCCGCGAGGCTGCGCGGCGATTTCATCGGCGGCAGGCGGAAAGTGAACATACCCCAGGCGGCAGGCACGACAATCCCTTTGCCGCCCACCTCCGCCAGCGCCTCCAGAATACGGGTGATCTGTGAAAGCCCGTTCAGGCGGCGTTCTTCGATAAAGTCGCCAACCCAGCCGTCGTAGCCGCCGCAGGCGGTCGTCACCGGCAGGCCGGTCTCCTGAATAGCGGCTTTGACCTCCGCGAGGTTATCCACCAGCAGCTTGCCGTCTATCTCATAGCCATCAAAGCCCATCGCTTTGATGTAACGGAATTTCTCCAGAATATTTTCCGGGAAAAAAGCCTGATTTTGCGTTGCGATTTTCATATGTGTTTCATCCATGAATTAAAAAGTGACGCCCATTTTGATGCTCAGTTCCGGGTGCTTATCGACATACTTCATGTAGCTCTCCGCGCTCTGCGCGAAAGGCACCACCGGGTCAATCAGATCCTCGCAGTTGAGATAGCCGTTCATCAGGAGCGTCCAGCAGGTCTCTTCGATACGCTTGCGGCTCCAGCGCGGGTAGTCCGGGTTCGGCTCGCTGCACGCGCGGGAGAAGACAATTTTCGCGTTGTTAAAGTGCGCTTCGCGCCCGAAGTTAAGGCTGGTGAATGGCTTGGCAAATGCCACATACGAGATAGTGCCGCCGTAGGCGATACCGCGCAGCGCAGCCTGGAGCGCGTCGGCGTTGCCGCTGGTTTCGATAATGACGTCAGCGCCCTGTTTGCCGGTGAGCTTTTTAATTTCCAGCCCGATGTCCGCGCCAATCGGGTTAAAGGTGTAGTCCGCGCCGTGACGGCGCGCGATGGCGCAGCGGTGTTCGATAGGATCGACGCCGATGACCACCGACGCGCCCGCTTTTTTCGCCAGCTGCACGGCGATCTGCCCGATAGCGCCAAGGCCCACCACCACCACGAAATCGCCGACGCGCACGTTGCCATCGCGCACGCCGCTCATGGCGAACTGCGCCGGGTCGTAGCAGACGGCGTTTTTCCAGCTTCCGCCCTGCGGCATTTTGCGAAGCTTATAGTTATCCACGGCGTTGACGATGACGGTTTCCATCAGCGGACCATAGGTGCACACCGTATCGCCCACGGCATAGCCGGTGACGCTTGCGCCGCGCTCGATAATCTCGCCCACCACCATATTGCCGAGCTGGAATTTGCCGAACTCAATCCCGCGCGGCGCGCCTTCAGGACGCGGCGTAAAGAGCTGCCATTCGCTGGAAAATTCTTCATCGATGAACGGACTCGCCGCGCGAAAATCCACCACTTCAGTGCCATGTTTCGGCGCGCCGTAGCGGACGCGGATTTTCACTTCGTTCTCCGCGACCGCACGGTCCTGATACTCCACCAGCGCGGCCACGCGCGGCGCCTGAGCTACTAATTTTTTCATTACTTTCTCCCTGAAAATGACCCGGTCAGCCCTTCACGCCGCCGTCGGTCAACCCACTTTTTATGAAACGTTCGGAAAGCGCATACATCACGACCACCGGCAGCGCCGTCACCAGCGAGGCCGCCATCATGCGTCCCCAGATGTAGTCCGGCGTGCTGAAGAGCGTGTTAAGCCCGACAGGCAGCGTGAAATTCGATGCGCTGGAAAGGAAAATCGAGGCGAAGAGGTAGTCGTTCCACGCCACCATAAAGCAGTAAACAAACACCGAGACCAGCCCCGAGACCGCCAGCGGCACGGTGATGCGAAAGATGATTTGCAGTCGGTTTAAGCCATCCATCATCGCCGCCTCTTCGATCTCATCCGGAATGGTGTCGAAGTAGCTTTTCAGCATGAACACAGCGGTGGGCAGCGTCTGGGTCACCATGGTGACGATAATGGCGAGCTGCGTGTCGTAGATGCCGAGTGCGGTGATGATTTTGAACAGCGGCACCACCAGCAGGATGCCGGAGAACATATACACCGTGTAAAAGCTGGCGTTGATGGTCATCCGGCCCTTAAAGCGCAGCTTTGACAGCGCGTAGGCCCCGAGAATGCCGATAAACACCGCGACGCCGGACGACACCACCGATACCACCAGGCTGTTGCGAAAATAGGTGACGAACGGAAAGATCAGCGGGTTAAAAATGTCGACATAATGCGCGAGCGTCCCGTGCTGCGGGAACAGCGTCGGATGCAGCGAAATCGCCTCTTTCGGGCTTTTGAACGAGGTCATCAGCATGACGAAAAAAGGAAACAGCGTCACAATCAGGAACAGCGCCAGCCCGAGATAAAACGCGACGCGCCGCGTAAGACGTTTATTTGTTGCCATGGAGATTCACCCGCTTTCTGGTAATCAGGATCACTGCGAAAATGATGATGAACAGCACGACGGAGATCGCCGCCGCTTTGCCGAGGTCATTGAACGCAAAGGCGGTTTTGTAGAGATAGACGCCCAGGATATCGACTTTAGTGGTCAGCAGATAAACGTCGGCGAACATGTAGAACATCCAGATAGTGCGCAGCGTCACCACGGTCGCCAGCACCGGCATAATGGCGGGCAGCGTCACGATGCGAAACCGCTGCCAGGCGCTGGCGCCGTCCATTTCCGCCGCCTCGTAGAGCGATTTGTCGATAGTCTGCAAAATCGCCAGAAACGAGATAAAGGCGTAGGGGAAGTAGCGCCAGACGGCGAACAGCACTACCAGCGCGAAGCTGCTGGCGGGGTTGTCGAACCACAGCGGCGCCTGATCGTAGAGATGCAGCAGATCGCCCGCCACCCAGTTCACGACGCCGTAGCCGTTGTTGAACATATATTTCCACGCGAACACCAGCGAAATTGACGGCGTGACATAGGAGAGGATCACCAGCGAGCGCGCGGTTTTGCGAAAGCGGAATTCGCGGTTAAAGAAAATCGCCACCGCCAGCCCCAGCGCGGTACTGCCCGCCACCACCAGCGCCGTATACCAGCAGGTCATCCAGAGCGAGTGCCAGAAGCCCGGATCGCTGAGGATTTTGAGGTAGTTCTCAAGCCCGGTGAACTGCGACGGCAGACGCGGGTTGAGCGGTAAGCGTAAAAAACTGATTTCGATATTCGACAGCATTGGCCAGGCCACCAGGCCGCCCAGCAACAGCAGGCTGGGGGCCAGGAGCAGCATGGCGAATGGCATATCAGAACGACCTGAAGTTAACTTCTTCATGAGAGCCATTTCCTGCGTCGGGTTTACGGTCTGGCGACCAGTTCATCGAGGCGTTTTTGCCCGTTGACGAGCGCCGCTTCCGGCGACTTGCCGCCGACCGTAACGCTGTTGACCATGTCGTTAATCACGCCGGATCCCGTCACGTCGCCCATGCGAGTGAAGTTTTTATCGCCGACCGAGCCGAAAACCTGGACGTTGGGGAACTGGGCGATAAGCTCGCGGGTCAGACCGCCAAACGCTTTAATCACCGGGTTCTGTTGATAGACCTGTGTTTCCACCACCGCCTTGTTCACCGGCAGCGCCGCGCCCGGCGACATCAGCACCCAGTCGGCGGCGTTTTCCGCCTGCTCCATAAAGACCACGAATTTCTTCGCCGCCGCCGTCTCCTCTTCACGTTGCCCGGCCGTAATGGTGAGCGAGGTCAGCATGCCGTAAGCGGCGGATGATTTCTTGGTCGGCACGATAAACCCGAGATCCTGCGGGTCGCCCTCTTTAAACACCGCGGGCAGGATGTAGGTGGAATAGATAGCCATCGGCGCAGTGCCGTTCATAAAGGCGTCTTTGATTTCCATGACGTCGTTCGAGCCGGGCATGGAGAGCGCGGCGAGTTCGCGGTAATACTCCAGCGCCTCGCGCATTTCGGGCGTGTTGAGCGTAATGTTGCCGCTGGCGTCAAAGGCGTTCGCGCCGTTAGAGAGCGCAAACTGTGAAAACGCCTGCTCCGTCATCACGCTCTCGGCGGTCGGCAGCGCGATGCCATATTTTTTCTCGGACGGTTTATTGAGAAGCGTCGCGGCATTCAGCAGTGACTGCCAGTCCTGCGGCGCGCCGAGGCCCACCTCCGCCAGACGCGATTTCCGGTACCAGACGCCGCCAAGCCAGGCGCTGATGGGCACGCCGGTCCAGGCCGCGCCGTCTTCGGTACGCACGATACGCAACACGCCATCAAAGAACTGGTTCTCTCCCACCTGCGCCACCGCGGCTTTGATGGCGTCGCGATCGAGCAACTGCTCTTTGTCCATGACTTTGGCGTAGTCATGGCTGATTTCAATCACCTCCGGAAGCGCGCCGGAACGGGCGAGCGTGGTGACTTTGGTGTTATAGGCATCTTCCTCGACCGGCACCTGTTTGACGGTGATCCCGGGATTCGCTTTTTCAAAGCGCTCGATAAGCCGGGTAATCACCGCCTGGCGCTCCTGCTCCACCGACGAATGCATGAATTCGATGGCGACATTCTCTTTTTTATTATCGTCACAGCCTGACATCAGGGCGCAGGCAACCAGTGCTGAAATCAGCACAATATTATTGTTTCGCATATTCAGTCCTTTCAGGCTTTACTAAGCCACATTGCTTGCCAGGGGGCGAGAGTGAGCGAGGCGGTATTTATTGTCGTTCCAGAAATTAAGTCACAACAGCCAGGCGCGTCATAAGAAATAACTTGCAATTTATCGCTGAGATTAAATAATGCGGCGACCGACACGCCATTTTCCGCGGTGCGGATAATCTCCAGCACTTCATCATTGATACAGCGGGCGGTAAAGGCGCTGTCGGGATGAAACGCGGCGTGCTGACGGCGACGCGTAATTAAATCGCCAAGCTGTTTCCAGGTGTCGTGACGTAAATTCCCTTCGGTCTGTAACGCCGCCGTTATTTCCGCCTCGGTATATTTCTGCCGGTTAATGGCGCGGTTATATCCGAGACGCGCAACGCCCTCTTCATCATTACGCGCGCCGAGAATACTTTGAATATAAATCGCCGGGACGCCGGGGAAAGTTAATAACAGCGCGTGGGCCAGCAGGAAACGCGCAAGGCGCGTCGCGTCGCTGTCATGTCGCGCGCTGAGCGCATCCATATAGGTGACGTTGATTTCATACGGGCTGCGGGTGCCGTCCGGGTTATTCTTCCAGTTAACGCGCGCGCCTTCGGCCTGGAGAGCGTCCACCAGCCGTAAAATATCAGCTTCGGGGAGGATCCCGCGCAGCGGGTTAAGCCCGATGCCGTCATGCGAGGCCAGGAAATTAAACCAGGTGGTATCGCCCACGCGCGCCTCGCTTAACCCCTGCGCCCACTGGCAGAGCGTGCGGGCATTCTGAGTATGAATAGCGTGGAGCACCAGCGGCGGCAGCGGGAACTGATAGACCATCTGCGCTTCATCGAAACCGTTGCCGAGGTACGCGATATTGTCTTTATGCGGCACGTTGGTTTCGGTGATGATCACGGTGCCCGGGGCGACCACATCGGCAATAGCGCGAAACAGCTTCACTAACAGGTGTGTTTTTTCCAGATGGATGCAGCTCGTTCCGGGTGTTTTCCACATAAACCCGACGGCATCGAGGCGGACATATTGCGCTCCTTCGCGCAGGTAATGCAGCAGGACATCCACCATTGCCAGCAGCACGACCGGATTAGCGAAATTAAGGTCAATCTGGTCTTCGCTAAAGGTGGTCCACAGATGGCACACGCGTCCGTTCTGCATGGTAAACGGCGTTAATAACGGCAGCGCCCGCGGCCGGGTGACGGCGGATAAATCGGTACGGGGATCGACATCGATAAAGAAATCTTCATAACCCGGTTTTTGCGCCAGATAATCCGCAAACCATTCGCTTTGCGCGGAAATATGGTTGCAGACAAAATCGAACATCAACCGCGCGTGCTGATTAAGCCTGGCGATATCGCGCCAGTCGCCGCACTGCGGGTCGACGCGGTGATAGTCCACCACGGAAAACCCGTCGTCGGATGACCAGGGAAAGAATGGCAAAAGATGAATATGTGAAAAGCGCGGTTTTAACCAGGTTTCAAAAAAACGCTGAAAGGTCGCGAGGCGTTTTTCACCCGGCGCGCTGAACTGATCGGCATAGGTAATTAATACGACATCCGTTTCATCCCATCCTTTTTTACGGGGCGAGGTAATTTCATTGCGTGCTTGCACAATATGTTTTTCAAGCGTGCTGAAATTCGCCTGATTAAATGCATCGCCATAAATCCGCGTAATCAGATTTTTAATAACGCCGAAATTTATCGCGGCGGTTGTTATTTTTTCCATTGATAACATTTCCATGGTAGCGGTCCCACGGAGAAAGGCTACCCCTGACAAATAGAGGTGTCAACGCGCGAAAAGTTTGCTTTTAGGAATAAAACCCGGTTTCCGGAAATGATCGTGAGTAATTGTGAAGTAGCGCAAAAAATGCCAGAAATAAAAAAGCCCGAGGGGCTCGGGCTATTTACGGGAGGGTTTAGTGATATAACGCGCCGAGACACGTTTTGCGAGACGCTTTAACAGCGGCTCAAGCGCAAACGCCAGCGCGATTTTAAGCGGTCGCCGGGCGACGGATTTCACCGCCCAACCGGCAAACCCTGCCGGGCCGTAACGCAGCGCGGTCATTAACGCCAGTTTGCCGGCGATTTTCAGGCCGGGCTTCGCACGGCGGGAGACTCGTTGCCAACGGGTGGTGGAATTCATGGCGGCTCCTTGATAACCGGGGGCGCGGCCCCCTGATAAATTCATTATAGCTGGCGGAAACGGCTGCGCAGCGAGAAGGCGTCAGACGTTACGTAACGCTCCATCGCGCGTAAACGCTGCTCGCCTGCGGCAAGCTCGGCATCGACCGCATTCAGCAACTCACTGCTGGTCGGCGCCGCCTCCCCTTCCTGCGTTTCATCCAGCGGGTCGAGCGCGAATGTCAGCACGATATAGGCGACGATGGTGATAAAGAACAGCCCGAAAAGCATCGACAGCACGGTTATCAGACGCACCAGTTTGACAGGCACATTGAGATAGTGCGCGATACCGGCGCAAACACCCTTCACCATCCCTTCGCGGGGAAGGCGTCCCAGTTTTTTGCCGCTAAACGTACGCGTCATTATTGGTTTCTCCAGTTCGGGTGTTCGGCATCGAGAATTTGTTCCAGCGCATGGATGCGTTCGCGCATACGCTGCGCCTCGTCATTTAACTGCGCCAGGCGCTGCTGTTCGCTCTGAGACAGCGCATCGCGCCCGGAGCGGTTGGTGTAGTGAAGCCAGAGCCAGACCGGCAACACAAACAGCACAAACAGCGTTAACGGTATAGCCAGAAACAGTGCACTCATGGGTTCTCCTTACGGGTCGATATTGCGACGGCCATCGCCGCCGCGCTCCTTGTCAACGCGGGCGATTATTCGCCGTCACGCTGCTGCACTTTCGCTTTCAGCGCCGCCAGCTGCGCGCTGATATCGTCATCCGCTTTCAGTTCGGCGAACTGCTGATCCAGCGATTTCTGCTTACCAAAACCATGGCTTTCCGCTTCGGCTTCCATCTGATCGATGCGACGCTCGAAGGATTCGAAACGCGCCATGGCTTCATCGATTTTGCCGCTGTCGAGCTGACGACGCACATCGCGCGAGGAAGACGCCGCCTGATGGCGAAGGGTCAGCGCCTGCTGACGCGCGCGGGTTTCGCTGAGTTTATTCTCAAGCTCGCCGATTTCCTGTTTCATGCGCGCCAGCGTTTCATCAAGCTGCGTCGCCTCTTCTTCCAGCGCACGAATAATGTCGGTCAGTTTCTGTTTTTCGATAAGCGCGGCGCGGGCCAGATCGTCTTTATCTTTACGCAGCGCCAGCTCGGCTTTTTCCTGCCATTCGGCCTGCTGCGCGTTAGCCTGCTCAATACGGCGCGCAATCTGTTTCTTTTCCGCCAGCGCGCGGGCTGAGGTTGAGCGCACTTCCACCAGCGTGTCTTCCATCTCCTGAATCATCAGGCGAACCAGTTTTTGTGGATCTTCAGCCTTCTCCAGCAGGGAGTTGATGTTGGCGTTCACGATGTCGGCAAAACGAGAAAAAATACCCATAATTTCATCCTCTACATGGTAAGACGGGCTAAGCCCTTGCTTTATGGCTTAATACAAACTCCGTGCCAGTTTTTTAATGTATTGATTTTAAAGAAGAGTTAAAATTTTACCGTAATGCCCTTCCAGGCTAGAGTAGTGATATACGCTACTAAGTGGTGAATTTCATCATGACAGAATACAAAGATAACCTGATTGGCGAGGCGAACCGGTTTCTGGAAGTGCTGGAACAGGTTTCCCGGCTCGCGCCGCTCGATAAACCCGTGCTGATTATTGGCGAGCGCGGCACCGGTAAAGAGCTTATCGCCCACCGCCTGCACTATCTGTCGCGCCGCTGGCAGGGGCCGTTTATCTCGCTCAACTGCGCGGCGCTGAATGAAAACCTGCTCGATTCCGAGCTGTTCGGCCATGAGGCCGGGGCGTTTACCGGCGCGCAGAAGCGCCACCCGGGGCGATTTGAGCGCGCCGACGGCGGCACGTTGTTTCTGGATGAACTTGCCACCGCGCCGATGCTGGTGCAGGAAAAGCTGCTGCGGGTGATTGAGTATGGCGAGCTGGAGCGCGTTGGCGGCAGCCAGCCGTTGCAGGTGAACGTGCGTCTTATCTGCGCCACCAACGCCGATCTGCCGCAACTCGTCGAAGACGAAAAATTTCGCGCCGACCTGCTCGACCGGCTCGCCTTTGATGTGGTGTTGCTCCCCGCCCTGCGCGAGCGCGACAGCGATATCATGCTGCTGGCGGAGCAGTTCGCCATCCAGATGTGCCGCGAGCTGGGCCTGCCGCTCTTTCCGGGCTTTACCGAACGGGCGCGCGAAACGCTGCTCGGCTACCGGTGGCCTGGGAATATCCGCGAGCTGAAAAATGTGGTGGAGCGCTCGGTGTATCGTCACGCCAGCAGCGACGAGCCGGTGGATAACATTATTCTCGACCCGTTTCGCCGCGAGCAGGCAGAAATGGTGCCGATGGAGACGGCTGATATGGCCGCACACGGCCCATCGCTGCCGCTGAACCTGCGCAAATGGCAGCATGATGAAGAAAAACGGCTGCTGGAGGCGAGCCTGCAGGCGGCGAAATATAATCAGAAACAGGCCGCGGAATTGCTCGGTTTAACCTATCACCAGCTGCGCGCGCTGCTGAAAAAACATGAAATTCGCTAAGGGCGGATACTTTTAACCCAAACGCCCGCAGAGTTTTTTACGCAGGCCGCGTAAGTGCGATACACTTTGCCTGGTGACTAAAACAACTCAAAAACTTATGCGCGGAATTCTCTCCTCTTTTTTAGCGACGCTCGGGCTACTGAGCGTACCGGCTTTTGCTGCGCCTCCCGCCGAATCGCCCGGCGATATTCGCCAGAGCGGATTTGTCTATTGCGTTAATGGCCAGGTTAATACGTTTAATCCGCAAAAAGCCGGCAGCGGGCTGACTGTCGATACGCTCGCCGCCCAGCTCTATGACCGGCTGCTGGATGTCGATCCTTATACCTACCGGCTGGTGCCGGAGCTTGCCGAAAGCTGGGAGACGCCGGATGACGGCATTACCTGGCGTTTTCGCCTGCGCCCTAACGTGCAGTTTCAGCACACCCGCTGGTTTACGCCCACCCGCGCGCTGAACGCCGACGACGTGGTGTTCAGCTTTCAGCGTATTATCGACCCTAACCACCCGTGGCATAACGTCAACGGCGGCAGCTACCCCTATTTCGACAGTCTTCAGTTTGCCGATAACGTCCGTAGCGTGCGCAAGCTGGATAACCGCACCGTGGAGTTTCGCTTACGCCAGCCGGACGCCTCCTTTTTATGGCATCTCGCCACGCATTACGCATCGGTAATGTCAGCGGAGTACGCGGCGGCGCTTGAGCGCAGCGGTAACCAGGAAGAGATGGATCGCGAACCGGTCGGCACCGGGCCGTTCCGTCTCGGCGAATATCGCGCCGGGCAATACATTCGCCTGCTGCGCCATGACGCCTACTGGCGCGGTAAGCCGCAGATGCCGCAGGTGGTCATCGATCTCGGCTCCGGCGGCACAGGGCGTCTGTCGAAGCTACTGACCGGCGAATGCGACGTGCTCGCCTGGCCTGCCGCGAGCCAGCTCACCAGCCTCAGGGACGATCCGCGCCTGCGCCTGACGCTGCGTCCCGGTATGAATATCGCCTATCTGGCGTTTAATACCCATAAGCCGCCGCTCGATAACCCTAAAGTGCGCCACGCCCTGGCGCTGGCCATTAATAACCAGCGTCTGATGCAGTCTATCTATTACGGCACGGCGGAAACCGCCGCGTCGATTTTGCCGCGCGCCTCGTGGGCGTATGACAACAACGCGAAGATCACCGAATACAACCCGGATAAAGCGCGCGCGCAGCTGAAAGCGCTGGGGCTTGAAAACCTGACGCTGAAGCTCTGGGTGCCCACCAGCTCCCAGGCGTGGAACCCGAGCCCGCTCAAAACGGCCGAACTGTTGCAGGCGGATCTGGCGCAGGTGGGCGTGACGGTGGATATCGTTCCGGTGGAGGGCCGCTTCCAGGAGGCCCGCCTGATGGATATGAACCATGATTTAACGCTCGCGGGCTGGTCGACGGACAGTAACGATCCGGACAGTTTTTTCCGTCCGCTGTTAAGCTGCGCGGCCATTCGCTCGCAAACCAACTATGCCCACTGGTGCGATCGCGATTTTGACGGCGTGCTGCAGTCGGCGCTTTCATCGCAACAGCTGGCGTACCGGATTGAAGCCTACACCCGCGCGCAGACGATCCTCGCTGAACAGCTGCCGGTGCTGCCGCTGGCGTCATCGCTGCGGCTGCAGGCATATCGTTACGATATGAAAGGCCTGGTGCTGAGCCCGTTTGGCAACGCCTCGTTCGCGGGCGTCTCGCGCGAACCCACTGAGGATAAACAGCCATGATTATCTTTACCCTGCGTCGGCTGGTGCTGCTGGTTATCACGCTGTTTTTCCTGACCGTCGTCGGTTTTTGCCTGAGCTATTTCACGCCGCACGCGCCGCTCCAGGGCGCCTCGCTCTGGAACGCCTGGCTGTTCTGGTGCGACAGCGTGCTGCACTGGGATTTCGGCGTCTCCAGTATTAACGGCCAGCTGATCTCAACGCAGTTGCGTGAGGTTTTCCCTGCCACCATGGAGCTTTGCGTGCTGGCGTTCGGCCTGGCGCTGCTGGTGGGCATTCCGGTCGGTATGGCGGCAGGCATCCTGCGCCATAAATGGCAGGATAAACTTATCAGCGCGGTGGCGTTGCTCGGCTTTTCGATCCCGGTGTTCTGGCTGGCGCTGCTCTTCACCCTCTTCTTTTCGCTGACGCTCGGCTGGTTCCCGGTTTCCGGGCGCTTCGACCTGCTGTATGAAGTGAAAACGGTGACCGGTTTCGCGCTGATCGATGCCTGGCTTTCTGACTCGCCGTGGCGCCACGAGATGATTTTTAGCGCGCTGCGCCATATGGTGCTGCCGGTGCTGACGCTCGCCGTCGCGCCAACGACGGAAGTGATCCGCCTCGTGCGCGTCAGCACCGTGGAGATCCTGGAGCGCAACTACATCAAAGCGGCGTCCACGCGCGGTCTGTCGCGCCTGACCATTCTGCGCCGCCACGTGTTGCATAACGCCCTGCCGCCGGTTATCCCGCGCCTGGGCTTGCAATTCTCCACCATGCTGACGCTCGCGATGATCACGGAAATGGTCTTTAGCTGGCCGGGGCTTGGCCGCTGGCTGATTAACGCCATTCGCCAGCAGGACTACGCCGCGATTTCGGCAGGCGTGATGGTCGTGGGGTCGCTGGTTATCCTGGTGAACGTGATTTCCGATATTCTGGGCGCGCTGGCGAACCCGCTGAAACATAAGGAATGGTATGCCTTACGATAGCGTCTATCGCGAAAAACGCCCGCCGGGCGCGCTGCGCACCGTCTGGCGCAAATTCTACGGCGACACCGTCGCGATGATAGGCCTGTACGGCTGTGCGGGTCTGGTGCTGTTATGCGTGTTCGGCAGGGTGTTCGCGCCCTACGGCATCGATCAACAATTTCTCGGCTATCAGTTGCTGCCACCGTCGTGGTCGCGCTACGGCGAAGTTTCGTTCTTCCTCGGCACCGACGATTTAGGGCGCGATCTGTTAAGTCGTCTTTTGAGCGGCGCCGCGCCGACCATCGGCGGCGCATTCGTGGTGACGCTGGCCGCGACGCTCTGCGGGCTGCTGCTGGGCGTACTGGCGGGCGCCACCCACGGGCTGCGCTCGGCGGTGCTGAATCATGTGCTCGACACGCTGCTCTCCATTCCGTCGCTGCTGCTGGCGATTATTGTCGTGGCCTTCGCGGGACCGCAGCTCAGCCATGCGATGCTGGCCGTCTGGCTGGCGCTGGTGCCGCGCATGGTGCGCTCGGTGTACAGCATGGTGCATGACGAGCTGGAAAAAGAGTATGTCATCGCCGCGCGGCTGGATGGCGCGACCACCTTTAATATTCTGTGGTTCGCCGTGCTACCTAATACCGCGTCGGTGCTGGTCGGCGAAATTACCCGCGCGCTGTCGATTGCGATTCTCGATATCGCGGCGCTTGGTTTTCTCGATCTCGGCGCGCAGCTCCCCTCGCCCGAATGGGGCGCGATGCTCGGCGACGCGCTGGAGCTTATCTACGTCGCGCCCTGGACGGTCATGCTGCCGGGCGCTGCCATCATGATTAGCGTGTTGCTGGTGAATTTACTGGGCGACGGCATTCGTCGCGCTATTGACGCGGGGGTGGAGTAATGCCGCTGCTGGATATCCGTAATCTGACGATTGAATTTAAGACCAGCGAAGGCTGGGTGAAAGCGGTCGACCGCGTGAACCTGAGCCTGCCGGAAGGTGAAATCCGCGGGCTGGTGGGCGAATCGGGCTCCGGTAAGAGCTTGATTGCGAAAGCGATCTGCGGGGTGACGAAAGACAACTGGCGCATCACCGCCGACCGTATGCGCTTTGACGATATCGACCTGCTGCGCCTCTCGCCGCGCGAGCGCCGCCGCCTGGTGGGCCATAACGTGTCGATGATTTTCCAGGAGCCGCAGTCCTGTCTCGATCCGTCGGAAAAAATTGGCCGCCAGCTGATGCAAAACATCCCTGGCTGGACGTACAAAGGCCGCTGGTGGCAGCGTTTCGGCTGGCGCAAGCGCAGGGCTATCGAACTGCTGCACCGCGTCGGGATCAAAGATCATAAAGACGCTATGCGCAGCTTCCCGTATGAGCTGACGGAAGGCGAATGCCAGAAGGTCATGATCGCGATTGCGCTCGCTAACCAGCCGCGTCTGCTGATTGCCGATGAGCCGACCAACGCAATGGAGCCGACCACCCAGGCGCAGATTTTCCGCCTGCTCTCGCGGCTTAACCAGAATAACAACACCACCATTCTGCTTATCAGCCACGATTTACAGATGCTGAGCCAGTGGGCCAACCGTATCGACGTGCTCTACTGCGGGCAAACCGTGGAAACCGCGCCGAGCGAGGAGCTGATCTCCACGCCGCATCACCCTTACACCCAGGCGTTGATCCGCGCGATCCCGGATTTCGGCAGCGCGATGCCGCATAAAAGCCGCCTTAATACGCTGCCGGGCGCCATCCCGCTGCTTGAGCATTTGCCGATTGGCTGCCGCCTCGGGCCGCGCTGCCCGTATGCCCAGCGCAAATGCATCGAAACCCCGCGTCTCGACGGGCCGAAAAATCATCTTTTCGCCTGCCATTTCCCGCTGAATATGGAGAGAGAGTGAAATGGTGGAAACGCTGTTGCAGGTTCGCAACCTGAGTAAAACCTATCGCTACCGCACCGGCTGGTTTCGCCGCCAGACCGTCGAGGCGGTAAAGCCGCTGAGCTTTACCCTGCGCGAACGCCAGACGCTGGCCATCATCGGCGAGAATGGCTCTGGCAAATCCACACTCGCCAAAATGCTGGCCGGCATGGTCGCGCCCACCACGGGCGATCTGGTGATTGACGATCATCCGCTGACGTTTGGCGATTATTCGTTTCGCAGCCAGCGGATCCGCATGATTTTCCAGGACCCCTCGACATCGCTCAACCCGCGCCAGCGGATTTCGCAGATTCTCGACTTCCCGCTGCGGCTCAATACCGATCTGGAACCGGAAGCGCGCGCGAAACGCATTAAAGAGACGCTGCGCATGGTCGGCCTGCTGCCCGATCACGTGAGCTACTATCCGCATATGCTGGCGCCGGGTCAGAAGCAGCGTCTGGGCCTGGCGCGCGCGCTGATCCTGCGCCCGAAAGTGATTATCGCCGACGAGGCGCTGGCGTCGCTCGATATGTCGATGCGTTCGCAGTTAATCAACCTGATGCTGGAATTACAGGAAAAACAGGGTATCTCTTATATTTATGTGACCCAGCACATCGGCATGATGAAACACATCAGCGATCAGGTGATGGTGATGCATCAGGGCGAAGTGGTGGAGCGCGGCAGCACAGCCGATGTTCTCGCCTCGCCGCTGCACGATTTAACCAAACGGCTTATCGCCAGTCATTTCGGCGAAGCCTTAACCGCCGACGCCTGGCGGAAAGACCGCTAATCCGCCATCTGTAGTGGTCGGATTAACTCCTCCGGCGAGTCATGCTAGAATCGCCGCGTTTTAACGACGGCTGGCGTTTTCGGCCTGCCGCCATAACAATGACGATAAGGATTAAAAGCTATGGGTTTTCTTACCGGTAAGCGCATTCTGGTGACTGGCGTAGCCAGCAAACTGTCCATCGCGTACGGTATCGCACAGGCTATGCACCGTGAAGGGGCTGAACTGGCGTTCACCTACCAGAACGACAAGCTGAAAGGCCGCGTGGAAGAGTTTGCCGCTCAACTGGACTCCAGCATCGTGCTGCCGTGTGACGTTGCGGAAGATGAAAGCATCGACGCGCTGTTCACCGAGCTTGCCAAAGTCTGGCCGAAATTTGACGGTTTCGTACACTCCATCGGTTTCGCGCCGGCCGACCAGCTGGATGGCGACTACGTTAACGCCGTGACCCGTGAAGGCTTCAAAATCGCGCACGACATCAGCGCATACAGCTTTGTGGCAATGGCGAAAGCGTGCCGCTCTATGCTGAACCCGAACGCGGCGCTGCTGACCCTCTCCTACCTGGGCGCAGAACGCGCTATCCCGAACTACAACGTGATGGGTCTGGCGAAAGCGTCTCTGGAAGCCAACGTACGCTACATGGCGAACGCGATGGGTCCGGACGGCGTGCGCGTTAACGCCATCTCCGCAGGCCCGATCCGCACGCTCGCGGCTTCCGGCATTAAAGATTTCCGTAAGATGCTGGCGCACTGCGAAGCGGTCACCCCGATCCGTCGCACTGTCACCATCGAAGACGTGGGTAACTCCGCCGCGTTCCTGTGCTCCGACCTTTCCGGCGGTATCACCGGTGAAGTGGTTCACGTTGACGGCGGCTTCAGCATCGCTGCGATGAATGAGCTGGAACTGAAATAATCCTCCGGCTTCTCGCCAAAGGGCAGGTTTTCAACCTGCCCTTTTTATTTATGCCTTTCTGATATTTGTTATCACCGAACAATCTTTTATCGCCGTGACGTGTTACGCCAGGATAGTTGTGCGTGACTTGCCCGGCGCTGCGCATTGTTTCCGCTGTTCCGGGCGCTCATTTTCAGACAAGGAACGACCATGGAACAACGCCGCCTTACCGGCAAAAGCCACTGGTATCATGAAACCCAGTCCAGCCTCTGTCCGGCAGATCCGCTGCCGTTAGTTCCCGAAGCCGCAAAGGTGGAGGACCGTTTTCTGCTCGACCTGCCGCTGGACGACGTGAACATCGCCGCCCATGCGCCCTGGTGCGACGCCGCGCGTGCGCTTATCCCTTCCCTGCTACCTGATAAACACGACGTCACCCGCCTGCATACGCTCAGCGTGTATGACCGCCTCAGCACCGCGCTGACCGTAGCCCAGGTCTGCGGCGTGCAGCGACTGTGCAACCATTACGCCGCCCGTCTGGCGCCAGAGCCGGGGCCAGATTCGTCGCGCGAAAGCAACCGCCGCCTGACGCTGCTTACGCAAACCGCGCGCCAGCTCGCCAGCTCGCCGACGCTTATCGACAGCGCGGCGCGGACACAACTGGAAGACGCCGGGCTGTCGGTGCATGACATCGTCACCTTTACGCAGATTATCGGCTTCGTGGGCTTTCAGGCCCGCGCGGTCGCCCTGTTGCAGGCGCAGCCCGGCCAGCCAGCGCGCTGGTTGCCCGGTATCGATATGCAGCAGGATGCGCCCGCGTCGCTTTTCACCGCGCACGAACCCCGCTGGCAACCCGATCTCCCCACGCTCGAAATGGGCTGGGCCAGCGCCGAACAGCAGGCGGCCTACAATGCGGCGCTTGACGAACCGCTGCTGCAACCGCTGCTCTCCCTGCTGGCGCATGACGCCTGCGCGCTGCAGGGCCTCGCCGCCCTGCTCGCCTCGCTTCGCGGACACGAAATCACGCCTGACGCCGCGCTGGTGGCCCTGGTGTCGGCGCGCATCAACGGCAGCGTCAGTTGCTTTGATGAGGCCGCGCTGCGCCTGCGCGACGCACCCGGGCTTGCGGATGCGGCGCGCAACGGCGAACGGGCGCTGCTCGCCTGGAGCCATAACCACCAGAGCGCGCGCGCCATTATCCAGGCGATGCAGATGCTGACCCGCGCGCCGGCGCGGTTTGGCCACGCCCAGCTTGAGCCGCTGACAGACGCCGGTTTTGACGCGCAGACGGCGCTACGTCTGCTCGCCTGGGGCAGCGTTTGCGGCTGGGTAAATCGTCTGCGCCTCGGCCTTGGCGTCACGACCCAGCCCGCAGCGGTCTAAAGAGCGCTTGCCGGGAGGCGCGCAATCGCGTAAAACTGTCAGCCGCTCTTTTGGCCACGAAAATTCGACACTATGTTTCAGGATAACCCGCTGCTTGCGCAGCTTAAACAGCAACTGCATTCCCAGACGCCGCGCGCCGAAGGGGTAGTAAAAGCCACGGAAAAAGGTTTTGGTTTCCTTGAGGTTGACGCGCAGAAAAGCTACTTCATTCCGCCTCCGCAGATGAAGAAAGTGATGCACGGCGATCGCGTCATTGCCGTTATCCATACGGAAAAGGAAAAAGAATCCGCCGAGCCCGAAGAGCTTATCGAACCCTTCCTGACCCGCTTTGTGGGCCGGGTACAAAAGAAAGACGATCGTCTCTCTATCGTTCCCGATCATCCGCTGCTGAAAGACGCCATCCCGTGCCGCGCTGAACGCGGCGTCAGCCATGATTTCCAGAATGGCGACTGGGCGGTGGCGGAGATGCGCCGTCATCCGCTGAAAGGCGATCGCGGCTTTTACGCGGAACTGACCCAGTTTATTACCTTCGGCGACGACCATTTCGTGCCGTGGTGGGTGACGCTCGCACGCCATAATCTTGAGCGCGAAGCGCCGGACGGCGTGGCGACCGAGATGCTTGATGAAAACCTGACGCGTGAAGATTTAACCGCGCTCGATTTCGTCACCATCGACAGCGCCAGCACCGAAGATATGGACGATGCGCTGTACGTTGAAACGCTGGATGGCGACCGCCTGCAACTGACCGTTGCGATTGCCGATCCAACCGCGTGGATCGCCGAAGGCAGCAAGCTCGACAATATTGCCAAAGTGCGCGCATTCACCAACTACCTGCCGGGCTTTAACATCCCGATGCTCCCGCGCGAACTTTCCGACGATCTCTGCTCGCTGCGTGAAGGCGTACAGCGCCCGGCGCTGGTGTGCCGCATGATTATCGACGCGGAAGGCGCTATCAGCGATGAGATCCACTTCTTCGCCGCGACCATCGAATCGAAAGCCAAGCTGGCGTATGACGACGTCTCCAACTGGCTGGAAGAAAAAGGCGACTGGCAGCCGGGCAGCGAGGCGATCGCCGCGCAGATCCGTCTGCTACAGCAGATTTGCCAGCGCCGCAGCGCCTGGCGTGTGAAAAACGCGCTGGTGTTTAAAGACCGTCCGGATTACCGCTTCGTACTGGGCGAAAAAGGCGAAGTGCTGGATATCATTGCCGAGCCGCGCCGCATCGCTAACCGTATCGTTGAAGAATCCATGATCGCCGCGAATATCTGCGCCGCGCGCGTGCTGCGCGACAAGCTGGGCTTCGGCGTTTATAACGTGCACGCGGGCTTCGATCCGGCCAGCACCGAACAGCTGGCGACGCTGCTGCAAAGCCACGGCATGCACGTGGATGCCAGTGACGTGCTGACCCTGCCAGGCTTCTGCAAGCTGCGCCGTGAGCTCGATGCGCAGCCGTCCGGTTTCCTCGACAGCCGTATTCGCCGCTTCCAGTCATTTGCGGAAATCAGCACCGAGCCAGGCCCGCACTTTGGCCTGGGCCTTGAAGCTTACGCGACCTGGACCTCGCCGATTCGTAAATATGGCGATATGGTCAACCACCGTCTGCTGAAAGCCATCATCAAAGGCGAAAGTGCTGCGCGTCCGCAGGAAGAGTCCACCGTGCAGATGGCAGAGCGCCGTCGTCTCAACCGCATGGCGGAGCGCGATGTGGGCGACTGGCTGTATGCCCGTTTCCTGAAAGACAAAGCCGGTACCGATACCCGCTTCGCGGCGGAAATTATCGATGTCAGCCGCGGCGGCATGCGCGTGCGTCTGGTGGATAACGGCGCGGTCGCCTTTATTCCGGCGCCGTTCCTGCACGCGGTACGTGATGAACTGGTATGCAGCCAGGAAAACGGCACCGTACAGATTAAAGGCGAAACCGTTTATAAGGTCACCGACGTTATCGACGTGACCATCGCCGAAGTGCGTATGGAAACCCGCAGCGTGATCGCACGCCCGGTCGCCTGACCCTCCACTCCCCGGCCCCGCCGGGGAGTTCTTCTTCTCTCCCGTTTCGTTTCCTCCTCTGTGTGAGCGCGCACATTTTTCCCGTTTCACTTGGGCATTTTTCTAAAAAACGATCACACTAACAGAGTGCGTCGTAATTTAACGCTTTGAGAATTAAGCGAAATGGCCGTGACCGCACCGGGTCTGCCGCCTTCGCCAAAATATATTCCCGTAAAAACAATTGTTTTGCCTCTTATTGCCGGCAGAGTCCGGCTGTGCCGTTTGCGCAGCACCTGGTGTGGGTTCGGGAGAGAGCATGAAAGACGACCTGGATAATAATCTGCTGTACCGCTACTGCGGCGCCACCAGCCCTTTCTGGCGCCTGCCGCTGGACAGCAATGCGCTACAGCTTGCCGCCAGCGAAGAGGCCGTCACCAGCCACGTGGTGCCGCTGACGCCGGAGCAGGCCGCGCAGATCCGTACCATGAGTGTGATTACCTCAAGCGTCACGCTCTCGTTATCGCTGTTTGGCGAACTGGTGCCGGTGCATCTGGTGGGACGTAAGGTCTCGCGCAAGGAGTGGGCTGGCACGGCCTCGGCATGGCACGACACCACTTCCGTGGCGCGCGATCTGGTGCAGGGGCTCTCCTTCGCCGAACAGGTGGTGTCTGAAGCCAATTCAGTCATCGTTATTCTCGACCGCCACGGCAATATCCAGCGTTTTAACCGGTTGAGCGAAGAGTATACCGGCCTGAAAGAACAGGAAGTGATCGGGCAGAATGTCTTTACGCTGTTTATGTCTCCCGCTGAAGCCTCCGCCTCACGTCGCAACGTCACAGGTTTTTTTCGCAACGGCAGCTCGTATGAGGTCGAACGCTGGATCAAAACCCGCAAGGGCCAGCGGCTGTTTCTGTTTCGCAATAAGTTTGTCCACAGCGGCAGCGGGCGAAACGAAATATTCCTGATTTGCTCCGGCACCGACATTACCGAAGAGCGTCGCGCGCAGGAGCGTCTGCGCGTGCTTGCCAATACTGACGCCATCACCGGCCTGCCCAACCGCAACGCTATCCATGAGATGATAAGCGACGCCATCGCTAAACGCGGCGAAACCCAGGTGGGCATCGTTTATCTCGATCTCGATAACTTTAAAAAGGTCAACGATGCCTACGGACATATGTTCGGCGACCAGTTACTCCAGGCGGTGTCGCTCGCCATTCTAAGCTGCCTTGAGAAAGATCAGGTGCTGGCGCGGCTCGGCGGCGACGAGTTTATCGTGATGGCGACCGATACGTCCCAGGCGGCGCTGGAGGCGATGTCGTCGCGGATCATCACCCGGCTGAAGCATCCGTTTCGTATCGGGCTGATTGAGGTCTATACCGGTTGCTCGCTCGGGATTGCGCTGGCGCCGCAGCATGGCGACGATCGTGAGAGTGTGATCCGCAACGCCGACACGGCAATGTACACCGCCAAAGAGAACGGACGCGGCAAATTTTGCGTCTTCTGCCCGGAGATGAATCAGCGGGTGTTTGAGTATCTCTGGCTCGACACCAACCTGCGCAAAGCGCTGGAGAAAAATCAGCTGGTTATCCACTATCAGCCCAAAATAACGGCCAGCGGCGAGGTGGACAGCCTGGAAGCGCTGGTGCGCTGGCAGTCGCCGGAGCGGGGCCTGATCCCGCCGCTCGATTTTATCTCCTATGCCGAAGAGTCCGGGCTTATCGTGCCGCTGGGGCGCTGGGTGATGCTGGACGTGGTGCGCCAGGTGGCGAAGTGGCGCGATGACGGCATGCTGTTGCGGGTCGCGGTGAACGTCTCGGCGCGCCAGCTGGCCGACCAGACGCTGATAAGCGATCTGCGCCAGGCGCTTGCCGATATGCACTTCACCCGCAGCCCAATTGACGTCGAGATCACGGAAAGCTGTCTGATTGATAACGCCGACCTGGCGCTGTCGGTAATTGGCGCGTTCAGCGCGCTGGGCGCGCAGGTGCATCTGGACGATTTCGGCACCGGGTATTCGTCCCTCTCGCAGCTGGCGCGGTTTCCGCTGGATGCCATTAAGCTCGATCAAAGCTTTGTGCGCGATATCCATAAGCAGCCAGTATCGCAGTCGCTCGTGCATGCCATCGTCGCGGTAGCGAAGGCGCTCGATTTGAAAGTGATCGCTGAAGGTGTGGAGAGTGAAGAGGAAGATGCGTTTCTGACGCAAAACGGCGTCGATCAGCGCCAGGGATTTTTATTCGCCCGCCCAATGACCGCGAGTGAGCTTGAGCGCTGGTATCAACACTATCGCAAAGGGAAACAGACGCCGTAAACGGCGTCTGAGGTCATGGCCGTTAGCCTGCTTTACGCAGCGCCGCGGCGGTATGGCGGTTTTGCAGCAGGATCAGGCGCTCCATGTAGCCCACATCTTTCGGCTCCAGGCTGAACGCCGCGTCCACCCAGTCTTCGGTGATTTCCATCAGCTCATTACGCGAAAGCCGCAGCACGCGCTGGCGCGCGCGAAGCATCGCCCTCACCCCGTTAAGGCGTGGTTTCAGAGTATCGATAAACGTTCGCGTCGCCACAAACCCCTGGCCTGGCTCAAAGAGCTGATCCACCAGCCCCTGTGGCTGATACCACTCGGCGGTGTGAGATTCGCCCTGCCAGATGAGCTCCTCGGCGAGCCGCATCCCGGCGCGCCTTGTCACCAGCGAATAGCCGCCCATGCCGGGGAAGAGATTAAACGCGATCTCCGGGAACCCCATGCGGGCGTCACGCTGGGCCAGCACAAAATGGTGCGCCAGCGCCGCCTCGAAACCACCGCCGAGCGCGCTGCCTTCCACCATCGCAAGGCTAATGGCGCCGCAGTCAAACCCGCGCGAGGCGGCGTGTACGCAATCCACGCAGGCGCGTGCATAGGCGCGCAGCGCTTCGCGTTTGCCGTTGCGAATGCAGTCGACGAAAAACTGCAAATCGCCGCCGGTGTTATACATGCCGGGAACCAGCGAGCCGGTGACCCAGAAATCCACCTCCAGCCTGGCCTCCTGCACCAGATAGCTGAGGTTCATTATCTCTTCGATAAGAACATGGTTAAAACACGGACGCGGCTGGGCCCGCAACATCATCCAGATAATGCGGCGTTCTTCCTCGTAAAAGCCGGAAAGCTGAGTAAAACGCGCTGTATCGGTAAAGAGTTTGCAGGTCGATTGGTTGAATACTGACATAGTCTTTCCTCATGTAAGTTAACGCGTTATGCGCAGGATCAGACTAATTCACAGCAGCGTTTCGCACGGGGAGCCGGCCTGTTTTATAACCATAATTTATCTTTTAAAGCGAAATGATTGATTCTGGTGGCGTATTAAGAGAGCCGCCCGCTTCTCTTTAACGCCGCTTTTCTGCATCATGGGCCTGTATCAACCGTAAAAAGGAAGCATTATGCCGACAGTAAATCCGCAGCAGCTGGCTGACCGTATCGATACCGTTCTGGATATTCTGGTGGCGGGCGATTACCACTCCGCCATCCACAATCTGGAAATTCTGAAGGCGGAACTGCTGGCGCTGGGCCAGCAGGGAGAAGAACCGGGGGATAAGAAAGAAAAGGCGCCCTGGGAGATCTGACGCCTGAAAGTGCTTACAGGCTGAGCGTCCCGAACGCCTGTTGCCATTCGCGCCCGAAACCATCAACCGCCGCCGCGACGGCGGGCGTATTCAGTAACTGATCGGCGACATCCACGGGCAGCGTGATCGACTGACACCCCGCCAGCAGACAGCCGAGCGCCTGCTGCGGCGTGCGAAAGCTTGCCGCCAGCACTTTTGATTGCGGCGCGTGCAGCGTCAGCAGTTCCTGCAACTCGCTGACCGTCGCCACGCCGTCACCGCCCTGCGCATCCAGACGATTCACATAAGGCGCGACATATTCCGCCCCTGCCAGCGCCGCCATTAATCCCTGCAACGCGCCGTACACCGCCGTGCCAAGCAGCGGAATGCCGGACGGTTTAAGGATTTTCATCGCCGCGAGCCCCGCTGGTGTGACCGGAATTTTCACCACCAGACCTGGCACCCGCTGCGCCAGCTGTTCCGCTTCACGGACCATTTGCGGTGTGTCGACCGCGACGACCTGCGCGAAAAGTTTGCCTTCGCCGTTCAACGCATCCTGTAAGGCGGGCAGCAGATCCCAGAGCTTCACGCCCGCGCGCGCCACAATGGAAGGATTAGTGGTCACGCCCTGTAACGGCAGAATGCCCGCCAGGCGTTTGACGGCCGCGACATCTGCCGTATCGAGATACAGTTCCATAACGACTCCTGTTTTGAGCAAGTTAACATTGCCGTCATCTTAAATCAGTTGGTGCGGATAAAGCTGATCGCCGTCAATAAAACTTTCATTCGAAAGTTACATCATTTTCTAATGAAAGATAAAAGGCGTATTCACCATGATCTTTAATCTGCAACGCTACTCCACCCATGACGGGCCGGGCATCCGTACCGTGGTCTTCCTGAAGGGCTGTTCACTCGGCTGCCGCTGGTGTCAGAACCCGGAGAGCCGACGCCGTCAGCGCGACGTGCTGTTTGACGAGCGGTTGTGCCTGAGCGGCTGCGATCTCTGCACGCGGGCATGTCCGCAGGCGATTGACCGCAATGGCGAGACCTTAGTGATTGACCGTGCGGCGCTGGATGATGCCGCGCTCGATACGCTCACCGATTGCTGCCCCACGCAGGCCCTGAGCGTGTGCGGCGAATCCCGCAGCGTCGAGTCGATCATGGAAACCGTACTGCGCGACCGGCCGTTTTACGCCCGCAGCGGCGGCGGGATTACGCTTTCCGGCGGCGAGCCGTTCATGCAACCGGAGATGGCAAAAGCGCTGTTACAGCGCAGCCGCGAGGCGGGCATCCATACGGCGGTGGAATCCTGTCTGCATGTGCCGTGGAAACATATCGCCCCGTCATTGCCGTTTCTTGATTTGCTGCTGGCCGACTTAAAGCATGTCGACCCCAAGCGCTTTCACGCCTGGACCGACGGCAGCGCCGCACGCGTAGTAGATAATTTTCGCCGCCTGGCGGCGGCGGGCGTGGAGATGACCATTCGCGTTCCGCTGATCCCTGGCTTTAACGCCGATGAAGCCTCTATTCGCGCCATTACGGATTTCGCCGCTGATGAAACCGGCGCTCGTCATATTCATTTTCTGCCCTACCACACCCTTGGCATTAACAAGTATCGCCTGCTGGACTGGCCCTATCTGGCACCGGCAACGCCGCTCGACGAACCGGCGCTGCTGGCGTTTGCCGAAGATTACGCCCGCCAGAAAGGACTCACCGCCTGGATAAGAGGATAACCACCATGACCGAACTCAATCTCAGTTTTCTGCCTGAACGCATCAAAGCCCATAAAGCGGCGCTGGTGCACATCGTCCGTCCGCCGGTCTGTACCGAGCGGGCGCAGCACTACACCGCAGTCTATCAGCAGCATCAGGATAAACCGTTGCCGGTACGCCGCGCGCTGGCGCTGGCGCATCATCTGGCGAACCGCACCATTTGGATCAAACATGACGAGCTGATTGTCGGCAATCAGGCAAGCCAGGTGCGCGCGGCGCCCTTTTTCCCGGAGTACACCGTCAGTTGGATTGAGAAAGAGATAGACGATCTCGCCGACCGTCCAGGCGCCGGTTTCTCTGTCAGCCCGCAGGACAAAGCGGTAATGCACGAAATTTGCCCGTGGTGGCGCGGCCAGACCGTGCAGGATCGTTGCTACGGCATGTTTACTGATGAGCAAAAAGAACTGCTGGCGTCAGGCATTATCAAAGCGGAAGGGAATATGACCTCCGGCGACGCGCATCTGGCGGTGAATTTCCCGCTGCTACTGGAGAATGGTCTCGACGGCCTGCGCGCCAGAGTGGCGGAGCGCCGCGCGCGTCTGCTGCTGACCGATCAGGATGACCTGCATAAAGAACAGTTTCTGAAAGCGATCGACATTACCTTTAGCGCGCTCAGCGAGCATATTCAGCGGTATGCGGCGCTGGCGGCCCGTATGGCGCAGGAAGAGAGCCGCCCGGCGCGGCGCGATGAGCTGCTTGCTATTTCCGCTAACTGCGAACATATCGCGCATCAGCCGCCCGCGTCCTTCTGGCAGGCCTTGCAGCTCTGCTATTTCGTGCAGCTGGTGTTGCAGATTGAGTCCAACGGCCACTCCGTGTCGTTTGGTCGCCTCGATCAATACCTTTATCCGTGGTATCGCCGCGATGTCGAACTTGAACATACGCTTGAGCGCGAACGCGCTATCGAACTCTTGCAGAGCTGCTGGCTGAAGCTGCTGGAGGTCAACAAAATCCGCTCTGGCTCGCATTCGAAAGCCTCGGCGGGCAGTCCGCTCTACCAGAACGTCACGATTGGCGGCCAGCGTCTGCTTAACGGCGAGCCGGTGGACGCGGTCAACCCGCTCTCCTGGGCGGTGCTGGAGTCGTGCGGCCGCCTGCGTTCCACCCAGCCGAACCTGAGCGTGCGCTACCACGCCGGGATGAGCAATGACTTCCTCGACGCCTGCGTTCAGGTGATCCGCTGCGGTTTCGGGATGCCCGCGTTCAACAACGATGAAATCGTCATCGACGAGTTTATTAAGCTTGGCGTCAGCCGCGAAGATGCGTATGACTACGCGGCCATCGGCTGCATCGAAACGGCGGTCGGCGGGAAATGGGGTTATCGCTGCACTGGCATGAGCTTTATTAACTTCGCCCGTGTAATGCTGGCGGCGCTGGAAGGCGGTCGCGACGCGACGACCGGCAAGGTTTTCCTGCCGCAGGAAAAGGCGCTCTCCGCCGGTAATTTCAGCCACTTTAGCGAAGTGATGGACGCCTGGGATAACCAGATCCGCTACTACACCCGCAAATCGATTGAAATAGAGTGCGTGGTCGACACAGTTCTGGAAGAGAACGCGCACGATATTCTCTGCTCGGCGCTGGTGGATGACTGCATTGAGCGCGGCAAGAGCATTAAGCAAGGCGGCGCGAAATATGACTGGGTTTCGGGGTTACAGGTGGGGATCGCGAACCTGGGCAATAGCCTCGCCGCGGTGCGCAGGCTGGTGTTTGAACAGGGGGTGGTGACCCAGCCGCAACTGGCGCAGGCGCTGAACGATGATTTTTCGGGCCTTACCGGCGAACAGCTGCGCCAGCGGCTGATTAACAGCGCGCCGAAGTACGGCAATGACGACGACGATGTGGATTTGTTGCTGGCGCGCGCGTACCAGACGTACATCGACGAGCTGAAGCAGTATCACAATACCCGGTTCGGGCGCGGCCCCATCGGCGGCACCTACTACGCGGGTACGTCGTCTATCTCCGCGAACGTACCTTTTGGCGCGGCGACGATGGCGACGCCGGACGGACGCAAGGCCAGAACGCCGCTGGCGGAAGGCGCAAGCCCGGCGTCAGGCACTGACCGTCTGGGGCCAACCGCGGTCATTAACTCGGTCGGGAAACTGCCGGTGGCGAAAATACTTGGCGGCGTGCTGTTGAATCAGAAGCTTAACCCGTCCACACTGGATAACTTACGCGATCGCCAGAAACTGATGCAGATGCTCCGCACCTTCTTTGAGGTGCATAAGGGATGGCACGTTCAGTACAACATCGTCTCGCGTGAAACCTTGCTGGACGCCAAAGCACACCCGGATAAGTACCGCGATCTGGTGGTGCGCGTGGCGGGTTACTCCGCGTTCTTTACGGCCTTATCCCCTGATGCGCAGGATGATATTATCGCCCGTACCGAACATACGCTTTAAATGAAACCGCGGTGGCGCCATGCCACCGCGCATAACGATGCAGATATGAACTCCCGACAACAAATCATTTTACAGATGGTGATTGACCGCGGTCGCATGAGCGTGGCGGAACTGGCAAAAATCACCGGCGTTTCTGAAGTCACCATTCGTCAGGATCTTAATTTTCTCGAAAAGCAGAGCTATCTGCGCCGCACACATGGCTTCGCCGTGCCGCTCGACAGCGACGATGTGGAAACCCGCATGATGAATAATTTCGCCCTGAAGCGGCGGCTCGCGGATTTCGCCTGCTCGCTGGTGAATGACGGCGAAACGGTGTTTATCGAAAACGGCAGCACCAATGCCCTTCTGGCGCGGGCGCTGGCCGAGCAAAAGAAAATCACGCTTATCACCGTGAGCAGTTTTATTGCGCACCTGCTAAAAGAAACGTCGTGTGAAATTATCCTGCTCGGCGGCATCTACCAGAAGAAAAGCGAAACCATGGTCGGCCCGCTGACGCGCCAGTACATTTCACAGGTGCATTTCAGCAAAGCGTTTATCGGGATTGACGGCTGGTCGCCGGAGACGGGCTTTACCGGCCGCGACATGATGCGCGCCGATGTGGTCAATGCGGTGCTGGAAAAAGGCAGCGAGGCGATTATCCTCACCGACAGCAGTAAATTCGGCGCGGTGCATCCGTATACGCTCGGCCCTGCGTCACGCTTCAGTCGGGTTATCACCGATGACGGCCTGAATGAAACTGCCCGCGACGCGCTCGGCGCCTCCGGTCTGGCGCTTGATATCCTTTCTCCCTTTCCTGCCTGAATCATGGCTGGCGCGTCGCTACTGGCGCGCCTCGCTTGAGACTATTCTCAGCATCAATTAAGACTTTTTACCTGTCTGAATTCGCTTAAGAAATTAAAATTAACCTTAGCGATATTACTGAGTGTTGATTGTCACCTGCGTGATTCTTTATTCCGTATCGCTGCACCGTTTCATGGACTGGCGCTTTAAGCTGCGATTTAGCCACTATACTTATAGTGAGCAGCCTTTCCGTGAATCAATTATTCAGGAGAAAGTATTATGTCATTAAATTACAAAAAAGTAGCCGCGGCAGTCCTGGCCGTTACTCTGGTAGCCTCTCTGAGCGCATGCTCAAACTGGTCTAAACGTGACCGCAACACCGCTATCGGCGCGGGTGCAGGTGCAATCGGCGGCTCCGTGCTGACCGACGGTAGCGCGCTCGGCACGCTCGGCGGCGCAGCGGTAGGCGGTATTATCGGTCATCAGGTTCATTAATCTGCGGCCCGCAAAAGCATAACGCTTTGACGTATTACTCGCATCACCGAATAATTACAGGTCTGGCTATACCGCAGTAAACATAACAAAATAGCCACGGCATTTTTGCCGTGGCTAACAATTAACCGCCCGCCAGTTTAACTTTCATTCCTTTTGCCTCAAGCAGGCTTTTAATTAATTCCCGTTTGTCGCCCTGAATTTCAATCACGCCGTCTTTGACCGCGCCGCCACAGCCGCATTTTTTCTTAAGCTCGGCGGCGAGGCTATTTAACGTCGCGTCGTCAGCGTCAATGCCGGTGATAAGGCATACGCCCTTCCCTTTGCGTCCGCTGGTCTGGCGCTGAATACGCACCACACCGTCGCCTTTTGGGCGCGCGGGCGCGGCTTTGGGCTCATCGATACGTCCGGTTTCCGTGGAATAGACCAGACGGCTGTTCGTGTCGCGCATTACCCCTCCTGCTTCAGAGACGCCAGAATATCCCGCAGCGCCTGTGCCGGATTCGCCGCGCGGGTGATGGGACGTCCAATAACCATATAGTCTACGCCCGCCTCTTGCGCCTCGGCAGGCGTCATAATGCGCCGCTGATCGCCCGCATCGCTGCCGGTTGGACGAATGCCTGGCGTGACCAGTTTAAAATCGCGCCCGAATGTCGCTTTAAAACGCACCGCCTCATGCGCGGAACAGACCACGCCGTCAAGGCCACACTGCTGTGTCAGGCGCGCAAGACGCTCCGCCTGCTCGGCCGGGCTAAGGGTAAT
This sequence comes from Cronobacter turicensis z3032, assembly GCA_000027065.2. NCBI lineage: Bacteria > Pseudomonadati > Pseudomonadota > Gammaproteobacteria > Enterobacterales > Enterobacteriaceae > Cronobacter > Cronobacter turicensis. Next base: position 2,449,087 of record FN543093.2, read on the forward strand.
GCCGAGCCCTTGCAGATCGTCGGCTTCCATACTGGTGAGCACGGTGACCGCAATCAGTAGCGGCGCGTCATTGCCAAAAGGCGCCAGTGCCTCTTTTGCCGCCGTCATCATACGCGCGCCGCCGCCCGCGTGGACATTCACCATCCAGACGCCGAGCTCCGCCGCGGCGGCAACGGCGCGCGCGGTGGTATTCGGGATATCGTGAAATTTCAGGTCCAGAAAAACGTCGAAGCCGCGTGAAATCAGATCGCGCACCAGCTGCGGTCCGAACAGCGTAAACATCTCTTTGCCGACTTTCAGACGGCAGCTGCGCGGATCGATGCCATCCACAAAGGCCAGCGCGCTGTCGCGGTTGTCGTAATCGAGCGCGACGACCACGGGAGAATGAGTTACAGAATGAGAGGAGGCAATTAATGTCATGACCAGACCTTCTGACAGGCGCACCGGCGTGGCGCGAGGTTGATAAACGGCAAGCATTCTACCCGCCGTCAGCGAAAATTTACAGGCAAGATCGCCCTGCCAGGCCGCCTGGCTCACCGTTAACGCGCTGTCGCCACAACGACGCTCTGCAAAATCATAAGTATGTTGTAACTAAATCGCACATAGAACGTTGCCGCGACAGAATGTGCGGCAGGGACAGAGAAGAAGAGAAATTACTGGCCGTCAAGGCCCCGGATAGGCTTGATGGTGGACCAGGCGCGGCACGACGGGCAGTGCCAGTAGAGCGTGAAAGCGGTGAAGCCGCACTTCTGGCAGCGATAACGCGGCTTGGTGCGTACCTGCTCGCCCACCATATCGCGCAGCACCATCAGGCTCTCTTTCGCGCGCCCTTCTTCCGCCTCATGGAGATGGTAATCCATCAGCCGATGGAACACGCGCATGGTCGGGTGACGCTGAAGCTGGCGCGTGATATAGACCTGCGCGCTGTCTGCGCCCTCACGCTGCTCAAGCACCTGTGCGAGCATCAGTTCCGCTTCCGCGCCGGTGTTTTCTTCCACGCAGCGTTTAAGGAATTCGGCCCATTCGGCGGGTTTACCAAGCTGCTGATAGCAGACCTGGAGCATCTCCAGCGTTTCGCTCACCAGTTCGCGATCCTGACTGATGACTTTTTCCAGCATTTCGACGGCGTGCGCGTAATCGCCGCGCGTCATAAAAATGCGGCCCATCATAATGGAGACGCGCGCGCTGTTGCGATCCGCCGCTGCGCCCTTTTTCAGGAGCGACATGGCGCGATCCATATCTTCATTGCTCATCGCCTGAAGGGCGAGTTCGCAGTAAAAATGGGCGATTTCAACGCGCTGATGTTCTTTGCCGAGCTTGACCAGGCGTTCGGCGGCATCGATGGCTTTCTGCCAGTCGCTGGTGGCCTGATAGATTTGCAGCAGTTGCTGGAGCGCGCCGATGCGGAAATCGGTTTCGTCCACCAGCTGATTAAACATGTCTTCGGCGCGATCGTAGAGCCCGGCGGCCATGTAGTCACGCCCAAGTTGCTGAACGGCGAGCAGACGCTGATCGTAGGTCAGCGACGCGCTTTCCATCAGCGACTGGTGAATGCGGATAGCCCGGTCCACTTCGCCGCGCGAGCGGAAAAGGTTGCCGAGGGTCAGGTGGGCCTCGACGGTGCCAGTATCTTCCTTGAGCATTTCAAGGAACAGATCCACCGCTTTATCCTGCTGATTGGACAGCAGAAAGTTCACGCCTGCGACGTAGTCGCGTGACAGGCGATTCGCTTCCTGCTCTTTATCCTGTTGCGCACTTCTGCGGCCCATATACCAGCCATACGCAGCGGCGACAGGCAACAGCAGAAACAACAACTCCAGCATAGAGGGTTAATCCTTAACAGCAGGCGCGGCGGCGTTTGCCGGAACCGGCTCTGCAGGCGCGAGTTGCTGCTCAAGGCGTTTCACTTTACGTTCGGCACGCGCCAGTTGCAGGCGAACGCGCAACCAGAACAGCCCACAAATGATCCACCCGATAATAAACCCTGCGCCGAATAAGGTCGCCAGCAGCGTAGAGATCCGATAGTCGCCCTGCGCAAGCAGGAAGTTAAAGGTGACCTGTTGATCGTTTTGCGCGCCCAGCGTGACGGAAACGACGAAAATCGCTAATACCACTAAAAAAATAATCAGATATTTCACATGACATCCCGTATGTGTTTTGTGCGACCAATGTCCCGGCCTCGGCTCAACGCGCTATACGTTATCATTTCCACCCTTTGCGTGAAATGATAAAGCGCCAGGACATCCTTTATAAATAGGGGCGTAACGGCGAAACTCAAGCCGCCGTCACTCTTCTGTCTCGCGCCGGGCGATTTCCACTTTCTCCTCCACCGGCGGCGTGAGCGGGCCGCAGAGACGCTGCGCAAGCCAGGCGGCGATAGTTACCAGCAGCCAGGAGAGCAGCGTGGCGACTACCAGATCGCGCGGCCAGTGCATGCCGAGCAGCATTCGGCTGCCCATTACGCCGATGGCCCAGAGCGTCAGCACCGCAAGCGTAATGGTTCGCCTGCGCGGCCAGAGCAGCCCGAATCCCAGCATCGCCCAGCTTGCGGCAAACATGGTATGCCCCGATGGAAAAGCAAAACCGGTCTCTTTTTGCCAGTGTTTACGCAGCCAGGCCGGGATATCGGTCTCGTTTTTCAACTGCGCTTTCACCAGCTCGCCGCGTTCCTTGCGCTTTAAATTGTAGAACTCGTCCACCGGGATGTTACGGTTTTTTTCAAGCCAGATAACAAACGGGCGAGGTTCCTGAACTTTTTCTTTAATCAGCGACTTAGACCACTGCCCCGCCATAATGACCATGCCCAGAATCGCAAATAACATCAGCGCCGGACGCAACCGGAAGCGCAGGCACCACAAGAACCAGCCGCACAGCAAAACGTGAGTAAGAATGCCCCAGGGCTGCGTGACCGTTTCCGTCATCCAGAACAGCATTTTCAGCCATAACGAGCTGCTGCCCGGTTGCCACTGCCAGCCTGAGATCCAGACGGTCAGCGGCATGATGAGTAACAGCGCGGCGCCGACCGCGGTACGTTTTGCAATTGCCAGCATGCTCTCTCCTTTTTCCTGAAGTCCCTCAAGAATAACCGAAAATCATGGTCTGCAGGATAGTTACCTATTGATGCGATTAATATTAAGAGCACGACAGAGAGAGGCGAACCCCGCCGGGATGTGGCAAAATACAGGGTAACGACAGAAAGCCAACAGACTGGCAGGCGCCTGCGGGCGTCATAATATCCGGAGAATCACATGCAGCTTAAACGTGTGGCAGAAGCCAAACTGCCAACCCCCTGGGGCGATTTCCTGATGGTGGGTTTTGAAGAACTGGCCACCGGACAGGATCACGTAGCCCTGGTATTTGGTGATATTACCGGCGCAGAGTCGGTGCTGGCCCGCGTGCATTCCGAGTGTCTGACCGGCGACGCGCTGTTCAGCCTGCGCTGTGACTGCGGCTTCCAGCTGGAAGCCGCGCTGTCGCAAATCGCCGAAACCGGGCGCGGCGTGCTGCTCTATCATCGCCAGGAGGGCCGTAACATTGGTCTGTTGAATAAGATTCGTGCCTATGCGTTGCAGGATCAGGGTTACGACACCGTTGAAGCGAACCATCAGCTTGGCTTTGCCGCCGACGAGCGCGATTTCACCCTGTGTGCGGACATGTTTAAGCTGCTGGGCGTAGATGAAGTGCGCCTGCTGACCAACAACCCACGCAAGGTAGAGATTCTGACCGAAGCGGGGATTAATATCGTCGAACGGGTGCCGCTGATTGTCGGTCGCAACCCGAAGAACGAGCACTATCTCGACACCAAAGCCGCCAAGATGGGGCATCTGCTCTCCGGTAACTAACCGGCGCCATAAAAAAGGCCTGCAAACGCAGGCCTTTTTGTTTCACCGTATGCCGCGCCTTTAGCGCAGCATGTTACGGATCACATAGTGCAGAATGCCGTCGTTACGGTAATAGGTCATCTCATTACCGGTATCGATACGGCAGCGGCACTCCAGCACTTCGCTTGAGCCATCAGCTCGCGTCAGCGTAACCGGCACCGTACTGCCCGGCGTCAGCGACTGCAGATTGCCGATATCCAGCGTCTCGTCGCCGGTCAGCCCCAGCGTTTTACGCGTCACGCCCTGCGGGAACTCCAGCGGCAGGATGCCCATACCAATCAGGTTGGAGCGGTGAATACGTTCGAACGACTCGGCAATCACCACGCGAATACCGAGCAGGCGCGGGCCTTTAGCCGCCCAGTCGCGACTGGAGCCTGAGCCATATTCTTTCCCGGCGATAACCGCAAGCGGCGTGCTCTGCTCCTGGTAGCGCATGGCGGCATCGTAAATCGACATCACCTCATTACCCGGAATGAGGCGCGTCATCCCGCCTTCCACGCCCGGCACCATTTCATTACGGATACGAATGTTGGCAAAGGTGCCGCGCATCATCACTTCATGGTTGCCGCGTCGGGAGCCGTAGGAGTTAAAGTCTGCGCGCTCTACGCCATGGTTTTGCAGATAGCGACCGGCGGGGCTGTCCGCCTTGATGCTGCCCGCAGGGGAAATGTGGTCGGTGGTGACGGAATCGCCCAGCATTGCGAGAATACGCGCGCCGTGGATATCCTGCACCGGCGCCGGTTCGGAGAGCATCTCATCGAAAAATGGCGACAGGCGAATATAGGTGGAGTCGTTCTGCCAGTCATAGGTGTCTGACGCCTGCACCTGGATGGAACGCCACTCTTCGGTTCCTTCGAAGACTTCCGCATACTCTTTGCGGAACATATCGGTAGAGACTTCCTGCACCGCCCGGGCAATCTCCTGCCCTGTTGGCCAGATATCCTTCAGGTAAACCGGATCGCCTTTGCGATCGTGGCCGATGGGATCGGTGGCGAGGTTAATATTCATATTCCCTGCCAGCGCATACGCGACCACCAGCGGCGGGGAGGCCAGCCAGTTGGTTTTCACCAGCGGATGAATACGCCCTTCGAAGTTACGGTTGCCCGAAAGCACCGCGCCAACCGTCAGATCGCCTTTCTTGATCGCCTGTTCGATTGGCTCAGGCAACGGACCGGAGTTACCGATACAGGTGGTACAGCCATACCCGACCAGGTTAAAGCCCAGTTCATCAAGCCACGGGGTCAGCTTCGCATGAGCCAGATAATCGGATACCACTTTTGAGCCAGGCGCCAGCGACGCTTTCACCCATGGCTGGCGCTTAAGCCCCAGCTGAACGGCTTTTTTCGCCAGCAGGCCCGCCGCCATCAGCACGCTCGGGTTAGAAGTATTCGTGCAGGAGGTAATCGCCGCAATGACCACCGCGCCGTCCGGCAACTCATACTGATGCCCGTTCAGCGTATACCCAATCGAATGCAGATCTTTTTTCGGCGAGTTGACTTCAAGCTCAGTACTGGCGGCAAAGGCCTTCGGCACATCGCCGAGGCTTACGCGATCCTGCGGACGTTTCGGCCCGGCGATACTGGCCTCGACCGTGCCCATGTCCAGTTCAAGCGTGCTGGTAAACACAGGTTCATCGCCGGTGTTGCGCCACATGCCCTGCGCTTTGGCATAGGCCTCGACCAGCGCCACCTGCTCCTCGCTACGTCCGCTCAGGCGTAAATAGCCAAGCGTCACGTCATCAATCGGGAAAAAACCGCAGGTCGCGCCATATTCCGGCGCCATGTTGGCAATCGTCGCGCGGTCTGCCAGCGGCAGTGAATCCAGCCCGTCGCCAAAGAACTCGACGAATTTCCCGACCACGCCATGTTTACGCAGCATCTGCGTGACGGTCAGCACCAGGTCGGTGGCGGTAATCCCTTCGCTGAGCTTACCGGTGAGACGAAAACCGACGACATCCGGGATAAGCATCGACACGGGCTGGCCGAGCATGGCCGCTTCCGCTTCAATACCGCCGACGCCCCAGCCGAGCACGCCAAGGCCGTTAATCATCGTGGTATGGGAATCCGTGCCGACAAGCGTGTCCGGGTACGCCACCATCACGCCGTCCTGAAGCTCGCTCCACACGGCTTTACCCAGATACTCAAGATTAACCTGATGGCAAATGCCGGTACCCGGTGGTACCACGCTGAAGCGGCTGAACGCCTGCTGGCCCCAGCGCAGGAATGCGTAACGTTCGTGGTTTCGTTCCATCTCCAGACGCACGTTCTCTTCAAACGCGTTATCGTCGCCGAAGTGGTCGACGGTCACGGAGTGGTCAATCACCAGATCGACTGGCGAGAGCGGATTCACTTTCGAGACGTCTCCACCGAGACGCTGCACCGCTTCGCGCATGGCCGCCAGATCCACCACCGCCGGAACGCCGGTGAAATCCTGCATCAATACACGCGCCGGGCGATACGCGATTTCGCGATCGGCATGCGCATGCTCAAGCCAGCCCGCCAGCGCCTGGATATCCTCAAGCGTGACGGTCTCGCCGTCCTGCCAGCGCAGCAGGTTCTCGAGTAAAACTTTCAGTGATTTGGGTAACCGCGCGATATCGCCCAGCTCCCGGGCGGCTTTCGGCAGGCTGTAGTAGTGATAGGTTTTATCCTGCGCCTGTAATGTGTCCTTACTGGCTTCGCGTAGGGTCGACGACATAGCTCCTCCTTCAGTCCTGAGATAGCGATGCCCCGATTGTTATCAGGGTCTGTATTAAAGATAACACAAACATGTCGTAACGATTTGATAACAACCCAAATCGCTAAAAGTGAGGAAACCGGGAGGGAGAAAACAAAGCGCCTGGCGGGAGCCAGGCGCAGAAGAATCAGTGAGCAAGCATCCAGACAAGCTGACACCAGAACAAGGAAGAAACCGTAAATACGCCAATCCATGACCAGTATTTGAGCGTGAGCTGATTATTCATACCTGTTACACCAATAATTAAAACCGTTGATCAATCTGGCGCTTGCCAGCGTTGTAAAGATTGCTGTGTGTAATTTTTCTCGCTGCGTTAACAACGAGAACAGATAAATTTAGGTTAAATTAAATTCTTGTTTTTTATTATCTACGCTATTCAGCGTTTATTGTTTTTGTGATCTTCTTCCGAAAATAACGCGATAAAATCTTGTTGCTCTTTTGTTAGCTTCCAGCCTGCCGGAAGGGTTGAAAAACCCCCAGTTTGGCTGTTTTCGTGCCTGTCATCTGGTTGACATATTGGCGAACGAGTGAAAGCGTGCTGTTGTAGAGCCATGCTTAACCCCAAAATGTCCATACCAGAAGCGCAATCCCAATCCAGAACAGGGTTGAGATGCCGAACACCGCCAGCCACGCTTTACGCTTAAGATCAGGATCTCTTTGCGAATCGTCGCTTTCTGCAGGCATTGTTAACCTCGTACAATCGACATTGCTTATCATATAGGCACCAAACAATTGGCAGAAGTAATCATCAGTTGAGATAAATCCTAAATAAAAACCAGCCAAAAATCCAGCACCTTTACGATCATTTTTGGAGAAAATATTCAATCTTTTGACGTGAAATAAATTATTGAAGTTGTGAATTTGCGTAGCTGAGAATTATTTCCTACTTTTGTCGTGACGAGACGACACCTTGTCCATACTTTTAATATGGAAAAGCGCGATTTTAATTGCGCTTAGTGCGAATGATTATGTTTTTAATTTGAATAAAGGCAGGGAAAAGCGGCGTACCTTTGCACCAGTGAAAAGGTACGCGCGGGAATTATTTGGCAGGTAATTTGATATCTTTAAACATCGCTTCAATATCTTCATTCGAGCGCAATGCGACGGCGGCATCGACCACATCGCGGGTTAAATGCGGCGCAAAACGCTGAATAAAATCATACATGTAGCTGCGCAGGAAGGTGCTGCGGCGAAAACCGATTTTGGTGGTGCTGTGGCTGAAAATATCGTGCGCGTCGAGACGCACCAGATCCGGGTCAGAGACCGGATCTACCGCCATGCTGGCAATCACCCCTACCCCTAACCCCAGTCTGACGTAGGTTTTAATCACATCGGCGTCGGTTGCAGTGAAGACGATACGCGGCGTCAGTCCGGCGCGATTAAACGCGGTGTCGAGCTCTGAGCGGCCCGTAAAGCCGAAGGTATAAGTCACCAGCGGATATTGCGCCAGCTCCTCGATATTCACGCTCTCTTTGGACGCCAACGGGTGATCCGGCGTGACGACTATCGAACGGTTCCAGTGATAGCAAGGCAGCATGACCAGATCGTCATAAAGATGCAGCGCTTCGGTGGCGATAGCGAAATCGGCGTTGCCTTTGGAGACCGCTTCAGCAATCTGTGTGGGCGAGCCCTGATGCATATGCAACGAAACGCGCGGGTAACGCTCAATAAAGCCTTTGATGACGCCTGGCAGCGCGTAGCGCGCCTGCGTGTGCGTGGTGGCGACATACAGCGAGCCTTTGTCAGGCCACGTATGTTCTCCGGCTACCGATTTAATGGCATCCACTTTAGACAACACTTCACGTGCGATGCGGATAATTTCCTGACCCGCGGGGGTTACCTGCGTCAGGTGTTTGCCGCTACGGGCAAAAATCTGAATCCCGAGCTCATCTTCCAGCATACGCACCTGTTTACTGATGCCGGGCTGCGACGTGTAAAGCCCTTCCGCCGTGGATGAGACATTCAGGTTATGGTTCACCACCTCAACGATATAGCGCAACTGCTGTAGTTTCATGACCGACCATCCAGAATCAGAGTCGCCTGCACGCAGGCTTAAGACGATTTGATAATAAAAAAGGAAGATACTATAACCGGGCAACCTTTTATAGCTTATGTGTATAGTTCAGTGAAATAAATAATAAGGAAGTTATAAACGCAAAAAGGCCAGCATACGCTGGCCTTCGTTTTTGCACTGCGTCAGGCTTACTTTTTGCCTTCCGCCCACTTACCGTCAACATAAAACGCAGACCAGCCGGTGGCTTTCCCGTCTTTCTCAGACGCCACGTATTGCTGTTTGGTTTTACGGCTAAAGCGAACCACCGCCGGGTTGCCTTCCGGGTCCTGCGCAGGCGCATCGGCCAGATAAAGCAGTTTTTCCGGCAGACGATCGCGGAAGCGTTGCAGCTCTTCAACCAGCGGCGCGCGAGTTTCGCGCGATTTCGGGAAGGTGTTCGCCGCCAGGAACACACCGGCTGCGCCGTCACGCAGGACGAAGTAAGCATCTGACTTCTCGCACGGCAGTTCTGGCAGCGGAACCGGATCTTCCTTCGGCGGCGCTACTTCGCCGTTACGCAGGATCTTACGGGTGTTCTTACACTCGTCGTTGGTGCAGGCCATGTACTTACCGAAACGTCCCATCTTCAGGTGCATTTCAGAACCGCATTTCTCACACTCGACTACCGGGCCGTCATAACCCTTAATGCGGAATTCGCCCTCTTCGACTTCATAACCGTCGCAGGTCGGGTTGTTGCCGCACACGTGCAGTTTGCGCTTAGGATCGATAAGGTAGCTGTCCATCGCCGTGCCGCATTTCTGGCAGCGACGTTTGGCGCGCAGCGCGTTGGTTTCCGCGTCGTCGCCTTCCAGCACGTTCAGTACTTCATTTTCCGGAACCAGGTTAATGGTGGTTTTGCAACGCTCTTTCGGCGACAGCGCGTAGCCGGAACAGCCCAGAAAGACACCGGTGCTGGCAGTACGGATACCCATCGGGCGGCCGCAGGTCGGGCAGTCGATGCTGGTAAGCACCATCTGATTCGGGCGCATACCGCCCTCTTCAGGATCTTTTTCGGCGGTATCAAGCTGTCTTGAGAAATCGTCGAAGAAGGTGTCCAGCACCCCGCGCCACTCGGCCTCATGGTTGGCCACCTGGTCGAGAGAATCTTCCATCTGCGCGGTGAAGTCGAAGTTCATCAGCTCCGGGAAATTCTCTTCCAGACGATCGGTGACGATTTCACCCATTTTCTCCGCATAGAAGCGACGGTTTTCCACGCGCACATAGCCGCGATCCTGGATGGTCGAAATAATAGACGCATAGGTAGACGGACGGCCGATACCACGTTTTTCCAGCTCTTTCACCAGGGATGCTTCGCTAAAGCGCGCAGGCGGCTTGGTGAAGTGCTGCGCAGGCGTCAGCTCCAGCAGAGAAAGCTTATCGCCCTGGTTTACCGCAGGCAGCGTTCTGTCTTCATCGCCCTTACGCAGCGCGGGCATCACACGGGTCCAGCCGTCGAAGCGCAGGATACGACCGCGCGCTTTCAGGCGGAAATCGCCAGCGGCGACAGTCAGCGTCGTAGAGTCGTACTGCGCCGGCGTCATCTGACAGGCGACGAACTGACGCCAGATCAGCTGATACAACTTCTGCGCGTCGTTTTCCATATCCTTCAGCGATTCCGCCAGCACGCTGACATCGGAAGGACGAATCGCTTCGTGCGCTTCCTGAGAATTCTCTTTGCTGGCGTACTGGTTCGGGTTTTCCGGCAGATACTTCTTACCGAACTCCTCGCCGATATAGTTACGCACCATGCTTACCGCATCCTGACTCAGGTTGGTGGAGTCAGTACGCATATAAGTGATGTAACCCGCTTCGTAGAGACGCTGGGCCATCATCATGGTTTTCTTCACGCCAAAGCCCAGACGAGTGCTCGCCGCCTGCTGGAGCGTAGAGGTAATAAAAGGCGCGCCCGGTTTGCTGCTGGTCGGCTTATCTTCACGTTCGACAATCTGATAGCTTGCCGCTTTCAGCAGCGCTACCGCCGCTTCGGTGTCCTGACGGTTTACCGGGCGGAACGGTTTATCTTTGTGATGCGTCACCTGAACGCTGAGCTGATCGCTTTTCGGCGTGGAAAGCAGCGCGTCCACTTCCCAGAACTCTTCCGGGACGAACGCTTTGATTTCACGCTCGCGTTCGACCACCAGACGCACCGCCACGGACTGCACGCGACCGGCGGACAGCCCACGGGCGATTTTCTTCCACAGCAGCGGGGAGACCATGTAACCCACCACGCGGTCCATAAAACGGCGCGCCTGCTGGGCGTTAACGCGATCGATATTCAGCTCGCCCGGCTTTTCAAACGCCTGACGGATCGCATTTTTGGTAATCTCGTTAAACACCACTCGGCTATAGCGTGTTTCATCACCGCCGATCACTTCCCGCAGGTGCCAGGCAATGGCTTCCCCTTCGCGGTCAAGGTCGGTTGCGAGATAGATGTGGTCGGCTTTTTCGGCGAGCGATTTCAGTTCAGAAACCACTTTTTCTTTGCCGGGCAGCACTTCGTATTGCGCTTCCCAGTTATGCCACGGGTCGACGCCCATGCGGTTGACTAACGCGCCGCGTTCATCTTTTTTGACTTTTTTAGCCGGTTTAGTCGGGGCGGATTCAGCGCTTTTTTTAGGGGCGGAGCCACTGGTCGGCAAATCCCGGATATGACCGACGCTGGATTTCACCACGAAGTCTTTACCGAGATATTTGTTGATCGTTTTGGCTTTTGCCGGGGACTCAACGATGACGAGAGCTTTACCCATATTCACCTTTACCTGATTTGATTCTTCCAGAATACGTCGCACGTTGATTCGCCTTCTCTGGCGACAAGCCCCGTATATTGAGGCCATCGCAAAGCTTATCAACCCCTTAATCCATCACCAGGCGCGGTTCACGCTATTACCGGTGGCTGAGTCGTCAGGTTTTATCGTGCAAATGCGCTACAGCACGACGGAAGTTCGGTCGAATGTCAAGCAATTCTGTTGCCAGATTTGCGAAAGCGTCACACTCTACCTGATAAAATTCGTTACGCAACTTTATTAGCATGCAAAAGTGATTAACGCCACCATGGGGCGTTTTTGAAAAGCCCTTTGAAGTGCAGGGAAAATTTGCCCATTACACCCGGTGGGACGTACACTATCCTCCTGTTAGTAAGGAGATGATTATGCAAGAGATGACTCAGCCTATCGACCGCGCCACGCTGCTGGCGCAGGCCAATAAAATGATCCGCGAACATGAGGACTATATTGCCGGCATGGTGGCCACCGATGTTGAGCAGAAAAATGGCGTACTCGTCTTTCGCGGCGAATATTTTATGGACGAACAAGGCTTGCCAACGGCAAAAACCACGGCGGTATTTAATATGTTTAAATACCTGGCCCATCAGCTTTCCGAGAAATATCACCTGCTGCCTTGAGCGCTTTCGCAACATGATGAGGCCATCATCATGCAGCCAGAAAAAAAGCGAGGTTTTACGCCTCGCTTTTTTATTTCGCCTTACAGCAGCGGCTTCTGTCCACGCTGCCACCAGCGCAACAGCAGGCGATCCAGGCTTTGCGCCGCGCTGCCGGTAAAGCGGTCCATTAACCGTTTACGTTGCAGATAACGCAGGCTGACCACGTCGCGCTCTTGCATGCGGGCGATGATCAGATCGTCGCTGGTACTGATGTCATCCACCAGTCCCTTTTCCTGCGCCTGCACGCCGTACCAGTGCTCGCCGGTCGCAACCGCCTCGATATCCAGCGAAGGACGCATGCTGTGCACAAACTCCTTAAAGAGCTGATGCGTTTCGTTGAGATCTTCGCGGAATTTCTCACGCCCCTCTTCGGTGTTCTCGCCAAGCAGCGTCAGCGTGCGCTTGTACTGCCCGGCGGTATGCAGCTCGATATCAATATCGTTGCGCTTCAGCAGGCGGTTGAAGTTAGGGATTTGCGCCACTACTCCGATGGAACCGATGATGGCGAACGGCGCCGCCACGATTTTATTCGCCACGCAGGCCATCATATACCCGCCGCTGGCGGCGACTTTATCCACAGCGATGGTTAGCGGGATCTGACGCTCGCGCAGACGCTGGAGCTGCGATGCGGCAAGCCCGTACCCATGAACCACGCCGCCGGGACTTTCCAGACGCAGCAGGACTTCATCGGCAGGTTTTGCGACAGCCAGCACGGCGGTCACCTCTTCACGCAGCGCAGTCACTTCATGGGCGTCAATGCTGCCTTTGAAGTCGAGAACGTAAAGCGTAGGTTTACCGGCAGGCGCCGCTTCGCCACGTTTTGCGCGCGCTTTGGCGGCTTTCGCCTCCTGCTTGTTTTTCTTTTTCTGATTTTTATGCCACTGCTTGTGCTGATGAGGATCGAGCAGCGCGGCAGCCACCTCTTCCTTCATCTCTTTATATTCTTCCCCGAGCCGTGTGACGCGTAGCTCGCCACGCTGGGCTTTCTTGCGCTGCGTCAGGTTAGCGATAAGCGCGATGACAATGACAATCGCCACGACCACCGTGACGATTTTGGCTAAAAACAGTCCATACTCTGCAAGTAAATTCACTTCTCCACCTTTTATTCAGGCATGACTCGGGCGTTAGTGTAACTGAGCCCCACGCTCGCGTCTTGTAGCAAAGCGAAACTGTGCGAGGCTTCTCGACGAAGATTCCTTTATCGATGAAACAGTTGCAAATGATGGCGCTGCGGCACAACCCTCCCGTAGCCCGATTGAAATACGCGATAGATTAAGGCATAAAGCGTGTTTACCTGATGCGAAGCGAAGCCTGATGGCGCGCCGTTTCGCCCCTGCAAGGAGTGACCCGTGCACTATCAACCTCAACGCGATTTGCTGCAAAACCGAATCATTCTTGTCACCGGCGCCAGCGACGGTATTGGCCGCGAGGCGGCGCTGACTTACGCCCGCTACGGCGCGCACGTCCTGCTGCTTGGCCGCAGCGAAGAGAAACTGCGCGGTGTCGCCCGTGAAATAGAACAGGAAGGGCTCGCCCAGGCGCACTGGTTTACTCTGGATTACGCCACCGCGACACCCGAAGCGTGCCAGCGCGTAGCCCAGGCGGTCGGCGAGCGCGTGCCCCGCCTCGACGGCGTGCTGCACAACGCGGGCGTGCTGGGGGATATCGTTCCGATGGATCAACAAAACCCGGCGGTGTGGAGCGAAGTGATGCAGGTAAATGTCAACGTCACCTTCTTTTTAACCCAGGCGTTGCTGCCGCTGTTGTTGAAATCAGAAGCCGGATCGCTGGTGTTCACGACCTCAAGCGTCGGTCGTCAGGGCCGGGCGAACTGGGGCGCTTACGCCGTCTCGAAATTCGCGACCGAAGGCATGATGCAGGTGCTTGCCGAAGAGTATCAAAGCCGCCAGCTGCGCGTGAACTGCATCAATCCTGGCGGCACCCGCACCAAAATGCGCGCCAGCGCCTTCCCGACGGAAGATCCCGATAAGCTTAAAACACCCGCCAATCTTATGCCGCTGTATCTGTGGCTGATGGGCGACGACAGCCGCCGGAAAACCGGCATCAGTTTTGATGCCCAGCCAGGCCGTAAACCGGGGATAGCCGAATGAGCGATAAACGTTACCAGCAGCGCCAGCAACGCGTGAAAGAGAAAGTGGAGGCGCGCGTCGCCGCCGCCCAGGACGAGCGCGGCATTGTTATCGTCTTTACCGGCAACGGCAAAGGTAAAACCACGGCGGCCTTCGGCACGGTCACACGCGCCGTCGGCCACGGTAAAAAAGCGGCGGTCATACAGTTTATTAAGGGCGAGTGGCCAAACGGCGAGCGCAATTTGCTGGAGCCGCACGGCGTTGAGTTTCAGGTGATGGCGACCGGCTTTACCTGGGACACGCAGAACCGTGAAAGCGATACCGCGGCCTGTCAGGCCGTATGGCAGCATGGTAAACGGATGCTGGCAGACGCCTCGCTCGATCTCGTGGTGCTGGATGAGCTCACCTATATGGTGGCTTACGATTATCTGGCTCTGGAGGACGTGCTGACGGCGCTGCGTGGGCGTCCGGCGCACCAGACGGTGATTATCACCGGTCGCGGTTGCCACCGCGATATTCTGGACTATGCCGATACGGTGAGCGAATTGCGCCCGGTGAAGCACGCCTTTGACGCGGGCATTAAAGCGCAGATCGGTATCGATTATTAACGCGTGGACTGCCTCGCCGCCATAAAAAAACGCCCTCATCAGAGGGCGTTTTTCTTAGTTGCCGCGACCACCGCCGCCGGAGCGACGGTTGCCGCCGCTGTTCGGACGACCACTGCCGCTGTTTGGACGGCCGCTGCCGGTAGCGCGTGCGCCACTGGCGCGAGGGTTGCCGCCCGGACGCGCATTGCCACTGGCGCGCGAGGTATTATTACCCGCGCGGGTGTTTTCCGCCGGACGCGCGCTGCCTGCCGGACGAGCGGCACCTGCCTGCCCCTGGCCCTGACGCGCCGGTGAGCCCTGACGAGGGCCGCCTGCGGTCTGGCTGTGGCGTTTCACGGCACGACGAATCTGGTTCGCCTTCATACGACGGCGATCTTTTTCCACCGCCACTTTGCTTGCGGTTTCCGGCGGGAGACCCACCAGCTCGCGCAGATAGTTGGTCTGCGCCAGATCAAGCTCCGTCCAGCCGCCGCGCGGCAGGCCTTTCGGCAGCGGGATGTCGCCGTAACGCACGCGAATAAGGCGGCTTACCTGCACACCAACGGCTTCCCAGAGACGACGCACTTCGCGGTTGCGCCCTTCGGTCAGCGTCACGTTATACCACTGGTTGATGCCTTCGCCGCCGCTAAAACGAATGGTTTTAAACGCCGCCGGGCCATCTTCAAGCTGAACGCCGCGCGCCAGCTCGCGAACTTTATTGTCATCCACCTGGCCGAACACGCGCACGGCATACTCGCGCTCAACTTCCTGGCTCGGGTGCATCAGGCGGTTCGCCAGTTCACCGTCGGTTGTGAACAGCAGCAGGCCGCAGGTATTGACGTCAAGACGCCCCACCGCAATCCAGCGCGCGCCGCGCAGTTTCGGCAAACGATCAAAGACGGTCGGACGGCCTTCCGGATCGCTGCGCGTACACAGCTCGCCTTCCGGTTTGTAATAGGCCAGTACGCGGCAAATCTGCTCTACGGACTCTTTTACCGAGATCAGATGGCCGTCGATACGGATTTTCAGCGCGGGCGTGACTTCAACGCGATCGCCTAACGTGGCGATTTTGCCATCGACACTGACGCGACCGGCTTCGATCATGGCTTCGATTTCACGGCGGGAGCCATGACCGGCTCGCGCCAGCACTTTTTGTAACTTTTCGCTCATGGAGCTTCCTTCAGGTGTCGCCTTCCCAGGCGTCGAACAGGATAACCGGGCTGGGGCGTGCCAGCGTGTGGCCGCCCCCCGATTTCAGGCCGCGTAGTATAGCGGTAAGCCCTCTTACAGGAAAGGCTTAACGTCGCCCACGCCCTCACGTAACACGACCGGCGCATCGTCAGTCAGATCGACCACCGTCGTGGGCTGCTGGCCGAGATAACCGCCGTGAATAATCAGATCCACCTGCTTTTCCAGGCGGTCTTTAATTTCATCCGGATCGGATTCGGTAAAATCGCTGCCCGGCAGCATCAAAGACGTCGAGAGCATCGGCTCGTCGAGCGCCTCCAGCAGCGCGAGCGCAATCGGGTTTGACGGCACGCGCAGCCCGATGGTTTTACGCTTCTCCTGCAACAGACGGCGCGGCACCTCTTTCGTCCCTTTAAGGATAAACGTGTAGTTGCCGGGCGTGTTGTTTTTGATAAGGCGGAACGCGACGTTATCGACATAGGAATAGGTCGACAGCTCCGAGAGATCGCGACACATCAGCGTAAAGTTATGGCCGTCCGGCAGGTCGCGGATGCGGCAGATACGCTCCATCGCGCCTTTATCTTCAAGCTTACAGCCGAGCGCGTAGCCGGAATCGGTCGGATAAACGATGACGCCGCCTTTACGCACAATCTCTACCGCCTGTTTGATAAGACGCGGCTGCGGGTTGTCCGGATGGATATAGAAAAATTGACTCATACTACCCTCTCTTTACTCAGTTCCGGCGGCCAGCGGTGCCAGACGGGCGCTAACCCTTCCGGCAGCCGCAGCCTGCGGCCCAGTTCAATCCACGGGCACGGCTGATGAAAATCAGAGCCCTGCGACGCCAGCAGTCCAAACTGCCCGGCGTAGCTTGCCAGCTGGTCGCGCTCATTGGGCGCCTGCTGGCACTGGGCCACTTCCATCGCGTCGCCGCCCGCCGCAGCAAACTGGTTTAACAGGCGCTTAAGCCACTTGGCGCTGAGCTGATAGCGCCCGGGGTGCGCTATCACCGCCTGTCCGCCAGAATGATGAATCACATCAATAGCTTGTTCTATTGTACACCACTGGGGAGGAACGTAACCGGTTTTCCCGCGCGCCAGATAGTGTTTAAAGACGTTCGCCATGTTGGTGGCGCGCCCATCTTCAATAAGAAACCGCGCGAAATGCCCCCGGGTGACGACACCGCCGTCCGCCAGGCGTCGCGCGCCCTCCAGCGCCCCCGGAATGCGCGCTTTCTCCAGCCGCTCGGCGATCATCTCGGCGCGCTGCATGCGGCGCTGCGCCTGACCGTCGAGAAAGGCGATCATGTCCGGGTGCGTGATATCAATACCCAGTCCGACGATATGAATTTCGTGGTTTTCCCAGAGCGTGGAAATTTCGACGCCGTCAATAAGCCGCAGCGCCAGGCCCGCGTGTTTAATTTCCTGATGCGCAGCCGGCAGGCCCGCCGTGGTGTCGTGGTCGGTTATCGCGAGCGTATGAATGCCCATCTCAACGGCGCGGTGTACCAGTTGTTCCGGCGTCAGCAGGCCGTCAGATGCCGTTGTATGGCTGTGCAGGTCGTAAATAATGGCTAATTCAGGTTCGCTCAAAACGGCTCCCGTGGCTATGGTCTTTTATATCGTCCTCTTTATCATAACGGTTTGTGGAAATTATCAAAAATCAGTGTTGACATTCTCGTCATGAACCAGTTAACTAGTACGCAAGTTCACACAAAGAAGGTATCTGATAATGACTCACGTTTTCTCTCTGCATGGCTGGTGGCGTACCTCCTGATCCCGGGCGGTGTTTTCACGTATGCGCAAGCATTCAGATACCAGGCCCGCTCACCGCGGGCTTTTTTTTGAACACAATACAGAGATGCAGACCATGCAAACAGACAAACCGGCACTTGAACTGCTTACCTGCGACGGCCTTTATCGCGAAAACCCGACCGCCGTGTTTCACAAGCTTTGCGGCGATCGCCCGGCGACGTTGCTGCTGGAATCGGCAGATATCGACAGCAAAGACGATCTCAAAAGCCTGCTGCTGGTAGACAGCGCGCTGCGCATTACCGCTGAAGGTGACACTGTCACGATTGAAGCATTAAGCGCTAACGGCGTATCGCTGCTTTCACTGCTGGATAACGCCCTGCCGGAGACAGTCGCCGTCGACGCTCGCCCCGAGGGACGCACGCTGCGCTTCCCGCCGGTGAGCACACTGCTGGATGAAGACGCGCGTCTGTGTTCGCTGTCTGTTTTCGACGCCTTCCGCCTGTTGCAGGATGTCGTGACGCTACCGCAGAACGAGCGCGAAGCGATGTTTTTCGGCGGGCTGTTTGCCTATGACCTGGTCGCCGGGTTTGAAGAACTGCCGCCGCTTGCGCAAAACAATAGCTGCCCGGATTACTGCTTTTATCTCGCCGAAACGCTGCTGATTATCGATCACCAGACGCGCACCACCCGTATTCAGGCAAGCCTGTTTACGCCGGATGACGCGGAAAAAGCCCGCCTGAACCAGCGCCTTGCGCAGATCCAGCTGCAACTTCAGGAGCCGCCCGCGCCGCTGCCGGTGGACACCGTGCCGCAGATGCAGTGCGAATGCAGCCAGAGTGATGAAGAGTACGGCGCAGTCGTGCGCGAGATGCAAAAAGCGATTCGCGCGGGCGAGATTTTCCAGGTGGTGCCATCGCGTCGCTTCAGCCTGCCCTGCCCGTCGCCGCTCGCGGCTTATGACACGCTAAAAAAGAGCAACCCGAGCCCGTATATGTTCTTCATGCAGGACAGCGATTTCGCGCTTTTCGGCGCGTCGCCGGAGAGTTCGCTGAAATATGATTCGCTGTCACGCCAGATTGAAATCTACCCGATAGCGGGCACCCGTCCGCGCGGCCGCCGTGCGGACGGCTCGCTGGACCGCGATCTCGACAGCCGTATTGAGCTTGAAATGCGCACCGACCATAAAGAGCTCTCCGAACACCTGATGCTGGTGGATCTGGCGCGCAACGATCTGGCGCGTATCTGCACGCCGGGCAGCCGTTATGTGGCGGATTTAACCAAAGTGGACCGCTATTCGTTCGTCATGCACCTGGTCTCCCGCGTGGTGGGCGAACTGCGCCGCGATCTCGATGCGCTCCACGCCTACCGCGCCTGTATGAATATGGGCACGCTGAGCGGCGCGCCGAAAGTGCGCGCCATGCAGCTTATCGCGCAAGCGGAAGGCGAGCGTCGCGGCAGCTACGGCGGCGCGGTCGGATATTTCACCGGCCATGGCGATCTCGACACCTGCATTGTTATCCGCTCCGCGTGGGTGGAAAACGGCATCGCCACGGTGCAGGCGGGCGCGGGCGTGGTGCTCGACTCCGTCCCGCAATCTGAAGCTGACGAAACCCGTAATAAAGCCCGCGCGGTACTGCGCGCCATCGCCGCTGCCCATCACGCACAGGAGACTTTCTGATGGCCGACATTCTGCTGCTCGACAATATCGACTCCTTTACCTACAACCTGGCGGATCAGCTGCGCGCGAACGGGCATAACGTGGTGATTTACCGCAACCATATTCCGGCCCAGACGCTGATTGAGCGTCTCGCCACGATGCATAACCCGGTGCTGATGCTCTCGCCAGGCCCCGGCGCGCCGTCAGACGCGGGCTGTATGCCGGAGCTGTTAACCCGCCTGCGCGGCAAACTGCCGATTATCGGTATCTGTCTGGGTCATCAGGCTATTGTCGAAGCCTACGGCGGCTATGTCGGCCAGGCGGGCGAAATTCTGCATGGCAAAGCCTCCAGCATTGAACATGACGGCCAGGCGATGTTCAGCGGTCTGATGAACCCGCTGCCGGTGGCCCGCTACCACTCGCTGGTAGGCAGTGACATCCCGGCCGGACTGACGGTGAACGCGCACTTTAACGGCATGGTGATGGCTGTCCGTCACGACGCCGATCGCGTCTGCGGTTTTCAGTTTCACCCGGAATCGATTCTGACCACGCAGGGCGCTCGCCTGCTGGAGCAGACGCTCGCCTGGGCGCTGACCCGCGCCGAGCAGCAAAACAGCGTTCAGCCGATTCTGGAAAAACTCTATCAGGCTGAAGTACTGAGCCGTGAAGAGAGCCACCAGCTTTTCAGCGCGGTGGTGCGCGGCGAACTGAAGCCCGAGCAACTGGCCGCGGCGCTGGTGAGCATGAAAGTGCGCGGCGAACACCCGGTTGAGATTGCCGGGGCCGCCAGCGCCCTGCTGGAGAATGCCGCGCCGTTCCCGCGCCCGGATTACGCTTTCGCGGATATCGTCGGCACCGGCGGCGACGGCAGCAACAGCATTAATATCTCCACCGCCAGCGCTTTCGTGGCGGCCGCCGTGGGGCTGAAAGTCGCCAAACATGGCAACCGCAGCGTCTCCAGCCGTTCTGGTTCGTCGGATCTGCTGGCCGCGTTCGGGATTAATCTTGAGATGAACGCCGAGGCGTCGCGTAAGGCGCTGGACGAGCTGGGCGTCTGCTTTCTGTTCGCGCCGAAATACCACACCGGTTTTCGTCACGCCATGCCGGTGCGCCAGCAGCTGAAAACCCGCACGCTGTTTAACGTGCTGGGGCCGCTGATTAACCCGGCGCATCCGCCGCTGGCGCTGATTGGCGTCTACAGCCCGGAACTGGTGCTGCCGATTGCCGAAACCCTGCGAGTGCTGGGGTATCAGCGCGCGGCCGTGGTGCACAGCGGCGGTATGGATGAGGTGTCGCTGCACGCGCCGACGCAGGTGGCGGAGCTGCGCGACGGCGAGATCCGCAGCTATCAGCTTCTGGCTGCGGATTTCGGTCTTGAGCCTTATGAGCAGGCGGAGCTGGCGGGCGGCACCCCGGAAGAAAACCGTGACATTCTCAGCCGCCTGTTACAAGGTAAAGGTGAGCGTGCTCACGAAGCCGCCGTGGCCGCCAATGTCGCCATGCTGATGCGTCTGCACGGCGAAGAGGATTTACAGGCCAACGCACGTAAAGTGCTGGCGGTGTTGCGCAGCGGCGCCGCTTATGACCGTGTTACCGCACTGGCAGCAAGAGGATAAGAGATGGAAACCGTTTTAGCGAAAATCGTCGCGGATAAAGCGCTGTGGGTGGAAGCCCGCAAGGCACAGCAGCCGCTGGCGAGCTTTCAGAATGATGTCGTGCCGAGCACGCGCCGCTTTTATGACGCGCTGCGTGGCGCCCGCACCGTTTTTATCCTGGAGTGCAAAAAGGCGTCGCCGTCCAAAGGCGTGATCCGCAGCGATTTCGACCCGGCGCGCATCGCTGGCGTGTACAAGCATCACGCCTCGGCGATCTCGGTGCTGACCGACGAGAAATATTTCCAGGGCAGCTTCGATTTTCTGCCCATCGTCAGCGCTATCGCCCCCCAGCCGGTGCTGTGCAAAGACTTTATTATCGACCCGTACCAGATTTACCTGGCGCGCTTTTACCAGGCGGACGCCTGTCTGCTGATGCTCTCGGTGCTGGATGATGACCAGTATCGCCAGCTCGCGGCGGTGGCGCACAGCCTCGGCATGGGCGTGCTGACCGAAGTCAGCAATGAAGAGGAGCTGGAGCGCGCCCTGCGCCTTGAGGCGAAAGTGGTCGGCATTAATAACCGCGACCTGCGCGATCTCTCCATCGATTTGAACCGCACCCGTGAACTGGCGCCGCGCCTGGGTCACGGCGTAACGGTGATTAGCGAATCCGGCATTCATACCTACGGCCAGGTGCGCGAGTTAAGCCGCTTCGCCAACGGCTTCCTGATTGGCTCCGCGCTGATGGAGCATGACGATTTGGAAACCGCGGTGCGTCAGGTGTTGCTTGGCGAAAACAAAGTGTGCGGGCTGACCCGCCCGGAGGACGCGCAGAGCGCGCTGCAGGCGGGCGCGGTCTTCGGCGGCCTGATTTTTGTCGACGCGTCGCCGCGTGCCGTCACCGATGAACAGGCGCGTGCGGTGATCGACGCCGCCCCGCTGCGCTATGTCGGCGTGTTCCGCGACGCGCCGGTGGAGGATGTCGTCGCGAAAGCCAACGCGTTTTCCCTTGCCGCCGTCCAGTTGCACGGCGATGAAGACCAGACTTACATCAGCGCCCTGCGCGCCAGTCTGCCGGAAACGACCGCTATCTGGAAAGCGCAGAGCGTCAGCCATGTGCTGCCGCCGCGTAATCTGCAGTACGTTGACCGTTACGTGCTGGATAACGGCCAGGGCGGCAGCGGCCAGCGCTTCGACTGGTCTCTGCTTGAAGGGCAGACGCTGGACAACGTGATGCTGGCGGGCGGTCTTGGCGCCGATAATTGCGTGCAGGCCGCACAGCTCGGCTGCGCGGGGCTCGATTTTAACTCCGGGGTGGAGCGCGCGCCGGGCATCAAAGATAGCGACAAACTGGCGGCGGTATTCAGAACCCTGCGGGCTTACTAAAGGAAGACAATAATGAGCACACTGTTAAATCCCTATTTTGGCGAATTCGGCGGCATGTATGTGCCGCAGATCCTCATGCCCGCCCTGCGTCAGCTGGAAGAGGCGTTCGTCAGCGCCCAGAGCGACGCGGAATTCCAGGCGCAGTTTACCGATCTCTTAAAAAACTATGCCGGGCGCCCGACGGCGCTGACCAAATGTCAGAACCTCACTGAAGGCACCCGCACCACGCTCTATCTCAAGCGTGAAGATCTGCTGCACGGCGGCGCGCATAAAACCAACCAGGTATTGGGACAGGCGCTGCTTGCCAAACGCATGGGCAAAACTGAAATCATCGCCGAAACCGGCGCAGGCCAGCACGGCGTGGCGTCAGCGCTGGCGAGCGCTCTGCTTGGCCTGAAGTGCCGCATCTATATGGGGGCGAAAGATGTCGAGCGCCAGTCGCCAAACGTGTTCCGCATGAAGCTGATGGGCGCGGAAGTCATTCCGGTGTACAGCGGCTCCGCGACCCTCAAAGATGCGTGCAACGAGGCGCTGCGCGACTGGTCCGGCAGCTATGACCGCGCGCACTATATGCTCGGCACCGCCGCAGGCCCGCACCCGTTCCCGACTATCGTGCGTGAATTCCAGCGCATGATCGGCGAAGAGACGCGCGTGCAAATCATGGAAAAAGAAGGCCGCCTGCCGGATGCCGTGATCGCCTGCGTCGGCGGCGGCTCCAACGCCATCGGCATGTTTGCGGATTTCATTAACGAAACGAGCGTCGGCCTGATTGGCGTCGAGCCTGCCGGTCACGGTATTGAAACCGGCGAACACGGCGCGCCGCTCAAACACGGACGCGTGGGAATTTACTTCGGTATGAAAGCGCCGATGATGCAGACGGACGACGGCCAGATTGAAGAGTCTTACTCTATCTCCGCCGGTCTCGATTTCCCGTCTGTCGGGCCGCAACATGCGTACCTGAACAGCATCGGACGCGCGGAATATGTCTCGATTACCGATAACGAAGCGCTGGAAGCCTTTAAAACGCTCTGCCGTCAGGAGGGGATCATCCCGGCGCTGGAATCGTCTCACGCCCTCGCCCATGCGCTGAAAATGATGCGCGCCGATCCTGAAAAAGAGCAGTTGCTGGTCGTTAACCTGTCCGGGCGCGGCGATAAAGATATCTTCACCGTTCACGATATTTTCAAAGCACGAGGGGAAATGTAATGGAGCGTTATGAGCAGCTGTTTGACCGCCTGGCAGCCCGTAAGGAAGGCGCGTTTGTTCCCTTTGTGACGCTCGGCGATCCGTCGCCTGAGCAGTCGTTGCAGATTATCGACGCGCTGGTGGAAGGCGGCGCCGACGCGCTGGAGCTTGGTATTCCCTTCTCCGATCCGCTGGCGGACGGGCCGACTATCCAGAGCGCGACGCTGCGCGCCTTCGCCTCTGGCACCACGCCGGATCAGTGCTTTGAAATGCTGGCCGCGGTACGCCAGAAATACCCGGACTTGCCCATCGGGCTTTTAATGTATGCCAACCTGGTGTTCAGCCGCGGCGTGGATGAGTTCTATGCCCGCTGCGCCGCGGTGGGTGTGGATTCGGTACTGGTGGCCGACGTGCCGGTGGAAGAATCTGCCCCGTTCCGCCAGGCGGCGATGCGCCACAACGTCGCGCCGATTTTCATCTGCCCGCCGAACGCTGATGACGATCTGCTGCGCCAGATAGCGTCTTACGGCCGCGGCTACACCTATTTGCTTTCGCGCGCCGGGGTGACGGGCGCGGAAAACCGCGCCGCGCTGCCGCTAAACCATCTCATAGAGAAGCTTACCGAATATCACGCAGCTCCCCCGTTGCAGGGCTTTGGGATCTCTGAGCCTGCGCAGGTCAAAGCCGCCATTGAAGCGGGTGCCGCTGGCGCGATCTCCGGCTCGGCGATCGTGAAGATCATTGAGAACAATCTAAACGATCGCGCGGCGATGCTTGACGCGCTGAAAACGTTTGTCCGCCAGCTGAAAGCGGCCAGTTTGCCCGCATAACGTTTTTCTTTAAAAAAAAAGCGCGAGCCCTCGCGCTTTTTATTTCCCTGAATATCAGGGACATCCCGATTTTCATTCACAATTTTCCCTGCGAGTCCAGCGACACGATCGTCTTTTGAGCAAAATCTTAAGGCGGTCGTCGCATTCCTGACCAAAACTTATTCTCATGACAACGAAGCCCCGGCTGCAAACGCCACATGGTTTGTGGGCCCGCCGGAAGGGAAACGGCAGGTTTCGGTGACAGAAAGCGTTGGAGCCACGCACTGCGGCGCAGACGCCGCCCCGGCCGGATCGTCGGAGAATGTGTGGCAACTGACTTCAGACCATAAACCGCGTGAAAACGTAACGCGCAATCGCAGCCAGAACGGTCTGGCTGGATTACGGGAAAGGGTGGAGGTGAAGATGATTAACCAGCATATGATGAATAAAGCTCGCCGTGCAGCACGTGAAGCGTTAACCAAACGAAACGCCCGCAAATGGGATGAGGCCAACCGCATTATGCGTCAGGCTGCCGCCAGCGCGTTTAACTGACGTATGGTGCCGAAGGATGTTAAGTGCCGCAAGCTGCGAGACGCCGGTTTTCCGCTTCACCCGGCAGCAATAAAAAAACCAACCCGTCGTACGGTTGGTTTTTTATTGCTGAGAAACGCGCTGACGCGTACTCAGAAACGGTAACCCGCCGAGAACATAAAGACCCACGGGTCGAGACGCGTATCGATATTCTGCTGCTGACCGTTCGCTTTGAATTTCACGGTAGTGTCGATATCCATGTACCAGACGGACATGTTAATCAGCCAGTCTTTATTCACCATGTAATCCAGACCCACCTGACCTGCCGCGCCCCAGGAATCGTCAACGCTCAAATCGCTTAAGCCGCTTTTTTTACCGGTATCGTTAAAATCTTCGTCAAAGAAGGTGGTGTAGTTAATACCCGCACCGATATAAGGACGCACTTTGCTTTGCGAATCGCCAAAATACCACTGCGCCATTAAGGTGGGCGGCAGTTGGTGCACGGTCGCGAGATCGCCCGTCGGCCCGAGGCCCACTTTATGACGGAACGGCGTCGCCGCCAGCAGTTCCACGCCAATATTGTCGGTCGCCATATACGTAAAGGTCAGGCCGAGCTGCGTGTTGTTGTTGACCTTAAAGCCGCCCATACCCAGCACGTTGTCCGAGCCCTCTGACGGACGCACGGTCGCCGTACCCGCGCGCATAAAGAAATCACCAGCTTCATGCGCAGACGCCATACCCGAAAAACAACCCGCTAACGCCACCGCCACGATGAGTTTTTTCATTCCCGTTTCCCTTTTGTGGTTTTATTTGCCGGGTGAATATACTCACTACGAGTTAAGAAGTGATCCAACATAGATCACATTCGCGCTGCTAATTTAACATTCATTGATCTGAATTAATTTTTGCCAGCCTTGCATCGTCGATGAAATTGATTTCAGGTCAATTTTTCCCTTTCCGCAGCCCCAAAATATATCTCGCATGCCCTCTTGCAAGTCCTTCCAGGCGGGAATAATTTAGTTTCTTCACAATTTTGAAACGATACGTTGTTTAGTTGCAGGTGAATGATGAGCGATCTCAATCCGTGCATGACGTGCGGTGCCTGTTGTGCTTATTTTCGTGTCTCTTTTTACTGGGCCGAGGCGGATGACGCGGGCGGCCTTGTCCCGGCGGCGCTTACCGAACCGCTCACCCCTTTTCTGCGCTGCATGAGCGGCACCAACCAGAAACAGTGCCGCTGCGTGGCGCTGGAAGGTACGCCCGGCGAGGCGGTGCGCTGCACAGTGTATGAAAACCGGCCGTCGCCGTGTCGTGAGTTCGCCATGTCCGGCGAAGGCGGCGTGATTAACGAGGCGTGCAATCGCGCCCGCGCCCGCTACGGCCTGCCGCCGCTTCCTGACAATTCCTTACCTGCCGCGCCGCTTTACAGCGCTGCCACTGCGCCATCATCCAGGGTACAATTGCCGGCGGAATAATATCTGCCAACCCAAGGAGAGTGCATGTCTATCACGGCAAAATCCGTTTACCGTGACACGGGTAATTTTTTCCGCAATCAGCTGGTCACCATCCTGCTGATTGCGCTGCTTTGCGCCTTTATTTCCATGATCCTCGGCCACGCTTTTACGCCTGGCGCGGATCAACTGGCGATTCTTAGCGAGGGCGACGCGATGAGCAACAGCGCCAGCCTGTTCGAACTGGTGCAAAATATGACGCC
The DNA here is from genome assembly GCA_000027065.2 of Cronobacter turicensis z3032. Taxonomy (NCBI): domain Bacteria; kingdom Pseudomonadati; phylum Pseudomonadota; class Gammaproteobacteria; order Enterobacterales; family Enterobacteriaceae; genus Cronobacter; species Cronobacter turicensis. The sequence goes on from FN543093.2 coordinate 2,475,689, forward strand.
GGAGCAGCAGCAGGTCCTGCTGAAAGCGTCGGCGGCGTCGACCTTTTCCGGCATGTTCGGCAATACGTTGCTGGTGGGCGGCGTGCTGCTGCTCATTCAGGCGGTGTCCGCCGGGCAGAACGTCAGCGCGCTGCGCGCCATCGGCGCCTCAGCCCCGCTGCTGCCGCGCCTGTTTATCCTTATTTTCCTGACAACCTTCCTGGTGCAAATGGGGATTTTGCTGGTGGTAGTGCCGGGCGTGATCCTCGCGATTCTGCTCTCGCTGGCGCCGGTGATGATGGCGCAGGATAAAGCCGGGATATTTGGCGCGATGCGCAACAGTATGCGTCTGGCGTGGCGCAATATGCGCCTGGTCGCCCCTGCGGTACTGGTATGGTTACTGGCCCGCACCGCCCTGCTGCTGTTTGCGCCCGCCTTTGCCGCGCTGACGCCGCAAATCGGCGCCGTGGTCGCGGGTACGCTGAGCAACCTGCTGACCGCGCTGCTCCTTATTTATCTATTCCGGTTGTATATGCTTATCCGGGAATAACCCTTCTGCCCGCGGCGATAGTCGCTCGCGGGCCTTCTTACGGAACCGATGTATGAAGCAGTTACTCGATTTTTTGCCGCTGATCGTCTTTTTTGTCTTTTATAAATTACATGACATTTTCTGGGCGACCGGGGCGCTGATCGTCGCTACCGCGCTGGCGGTGATTTTTAGCTGGTACAAATACCGCAAGGTCGAAAAAATGACCCTGGTGACTTTTGTGCTGGTCGCGGTGTTCGGCGGGCTGACTATCTATTTCCACAATGCGGAATTCATCAAGTGGAAAGTCACCATCATTTACGCGCTGTTTGCGGGTGCGCTGCTGATTGGCCAGTGGGTAATGAAAAAGCCGCTGATCCAGAGCATGCTGGGCAAAGAGATAACGCTGCCGCCACACGCCTGGTCCCGGCTTAACATCGCCTGGGCGCTCTTTTTCATCTTCTGCGGTCTGCTGAATATCTACGTCGCGTTCTGGCTTCCGGAAGCGGTATGGATGAATTTCAAAGTGTTCGCTATTCCCGGCCTGACGCTGGTCTTTACGCTGCTGAGCGGCGTTTACATCTACCGTCATATGCCGCAAGAAGAGAAGTAATCCTCCTGCTGTTTTGCTGAAAAAACGCCCCTGCGGTTAGCGCCCGGGGGCGTTTTTTTATGCGCGATTTCCCCCTCGCTCTAGTTATCCCACTTTTTTGTAAGCCATTACAGTCACATGCGCAATGATGAAGCAATTGTGGAGAAATCATGGAGAATTCCAGCTTTATATTGTAATGATAATTATTATCATTATCATGCGGACCAATGATTACATTTCTACACATAATGGAATAATTGATAATGTTTGAAAAAAAGCACGGGATTCGCACACCGCTGGCGCTGGCGGTAGCCTCACTTCTCGGTAGCGGCGCGACAGCGGCGCAGGCGGCTGACGTGGACGACGGCGATGTCATGGTGGTTCAGGCGACGGCTGAACAGGCGCTGAAACAGCAGCCCGGCGTCTCCATTATTACGGCGGATGACATCGAGAAAGATCCGCCGGTAAACGACCTTTCAGACATTATTCGTAAAATGCCCGGCGTCAACCTGACCGGCAACAGCGCCAGCGGCAGTCGCGGCAACAACCGCCAGATTGACATTCGCGGCATGGGCCCGGAAAACACGTTGATTCTGGTCAACGGCGTCCCGGTCAGCTCACGCAACGCGGTACGCTACAGCTGGCGCGGCGAGCGCGACACGCGCGGCGACACCAACTGGGTGCCTGCGGAAATGGTTGAGCGCATCGAAGTGCTGCGCGGCCCGGCGGCCGCGCGTTACGGCAGCGGCGCCGCGGGCGGTGTGGTAAATATCATCACCAAACGCCCGACCCGTGACTGGCACGGCTCCCTTTCGCTTTTCACCAACCAGCCGGAAAATGACAAAGAAGGCGCCACCCGACGCGCTAACTTCAGCCTGAGCGGCCCGCTGGCGGGCGATGCGCTGACGATGCGCCTGTACGGCAATTTCAACAAAACCGACGCTGACGATGACGATATCAATACCGCGCAGAACGGCTCTTACGCCGCCGGACGCGAAGGCGTGCGCAATAAAGACATCAACAGCGTTATCTCCTGGAAAATGACGCCGGAGCAGATCCTCGATTTTGAATATGGCTACAGCCGCCAGGGCAATATCTACGCAGGCGACACGCAGAACAGCAACAGTAACGCCAGCCCGAACGGTCTCATTCCTTTGCTTTACGGCCACGAAACCAACCGGATGTATCGCCAGAGCTATGGCATTACCCATAACGGCATCTGGGACTGGGGCCAGTCGAAAACCGGCTTCTATTATGAGAAAACCAATAATACCCGTCTTCAGGAGGGCACCACTGGCCGCGTCGAAGGCATGATAACCAATGAGAAATACACTACCAGCCGCCTGGAAAACTATCGCGCCAGCAGCGAAATCAACGTGCCGCTGACGTGGCTTGTGGATCAAACCGTCACGCTCGGCGCCGAATGGGATCGTGAGGAGCTTGACGATCCGGCCTCCATGCAGTCCACCAATGCCAGTAACATCACCATTGGCGATATTTCCGGCGACGCCGCCTCGCGCAGCAGTAAAAACAGCGCCACCACGGGCGCGGTCTGGCTTGAAGATAATATCGACGTGCTGCCCGGCACCGCCGTTATTCCGGGGCTGCGTTACGATCACCACAACCAGTTTGGCGGCAACTGGAGCCCGAGCCTGAACCTGTCTCAGGAGCTTGGCGATAACGTGAAGCTGAAAGCCGGTATCGCGCGCGCGTTTAAAGCGCCAAACCTGTATCAGTCAAGCAAAGGCTATTTGCTCGCCACGCGCGGAAACGGCTGCCCGATTGGCGTGAGCGGCAGTTGCTATCTCCTTGGCAATGACGAGCTCAAGCCGGAAATCAGCATCAATAAAGAGATTGGGCTGGAATACACCCAGGATAGTTTTGACGCGGGCCTGACCTGGTTCCGTAATGACTACCGCAACAAAATCGTCTCCGGCGAGCGCGTGGTGGGATTTGCGTCTAACGGCAACAATATTCTGCGCTGGGAAAACGGCGGTAAAGCTGTGGTGGAAGGTCTTGAAGGCAACCTGACCATTCCGGTAATGAAAGACACGCTGAGCTGGCGCACCAACGCGACGTATATGATTAAGTCGGAGATGAAAAAGAACGGCAACCCGCTGTCGGTTATCCCGAAATATACCGTTAATACGATGCTCGACTGGCAGGTGAATGACAAATTCTCCACCAACCTGAACTGGACCTTCTACGGCCGCCAGAAACCGCGCCAGGCCGCTGAAATTCGTGTTGAAGGCGACGGCAATCTTTCCCGTAAAGAAGTGGGCGCCTATTCCATCGTCGGCGTGGGCGTTAACTATGCGCTGACGAAAGATCTGCGCCTGAACGGCGGAGTCAGCAATCTGTTCGACAAAACGCTGTACCGCGAAAACGAAGGCGCCTCCACGTATAACGAACCGGGCCGCGCGTACTACGCCGGTGTAACGATGTCGTTCTGATAAATGCAGGGGGAGGTTCGCGCCTCCCCTTTCACCACAGCAAGATAGCCCCGCTTTCCCCGTTTTTTCCAGCCTTTACCCGCCCGCAACCGATGTTATTATACCGTCGCTTCGCGCTCTTCGGGCGCAAGCCATTCACTGATAACACTAGCTGAGAAGCCCCATGACGACAGAGCAAACCACGCCTCAAGGTGAACTGGTTTTACGTACCCTGGCGATGCCCGCCGATACCAACGCCAATGGCGATATTTTTGGCGGCTGGCTGATGGCCCAGATGGACATTGGCGGCGCGATCCTTGCCAAAGAGATAGCCCATGGCCGCGTGGTGACGGTACGCGTTGACGGCATGACGTTCCTGCGCCCGGTCGCGGTTGGCGATGTGGTGTGCTGTTATGCCCGTTGCGTGAAGCGCGGCAATACATCGGTGACGATTAATATTGAAGTGTGGGTGAAGAAGGTTTCTTCCGAGCCGCTTGGCCAGCGCTACCGCGCGACCGAGGCGCTGTTCATTTATGTTGCGGTCGATGACAACGGCAAACCGCGCCCGCTGCCGCCTGTGGCGTGACGACGTAAAAAAGCCAGAGACAATGCTCTGGCTTTTTTTCACATGCAGCGTTACTGCATGGTGGCGCCGCCATTGATGCGGAACACGATATTCACAATCAGGCCCGTGCCGGGCTTACCGGCTTCGTAGCGCCATTTGCGCATCGCCTGTTTCACTTCGCGCTCAAACATATTGGCGGGTTTAGCGGACAGGATCTGTACATTTTCCACGCTGCCATCCGCCGCCACATCAAACTTCACGCGCACCTGCCCTTCCATACGCAGCGCATAGGCGCGCGCCGGGTATTGCGGCTGGTTGCGGCTTAACGCGCGCGGGCCAGCGGGCGCGACATTCGCAGGCGCGGCCGGTGCCGGGCGCGACGCCGTCGCGGTAGTGCGCGTCGGCGTATTATTCTCAAACGGCGACGCCGGGCGAGGTTCGGCCGGTTTCACTTCCCGCTTCGCGGGCTCCTCCACCTTTTTCACCGGTTTAGGTTTCGGCTTAGGCTTCGGTTTCGGCTTCGGTTTTTCGATAACAACCGGCGCCGCTTTCGGCGGCTCCGGCACCACCTCGGGTTCCGGCTCAGGCTCTGCCACAGGCTCCGGCGGCGGCGTTACGACTTCAGGCTTCGGCGGCTCCAGCGATTCAGGCGCGACCATCGTTACTGAAATCGGCTGCGATGGCGCAGGCATTTCAACCACCTGATTTGCCGAGGTATAAAGCACGGCCGCCGCCACGATGGCGCCGTGGATCGCGACGGACAGTAGCGTCGGCCACGGAAAACGGCGAGGCATATCAAGGGTCATGGAAGTCATAGTCGTTTCACTGAATGAATGAGAGCTTAATTTTAAATGCAAATAGCAATCATATTCAACAAGTCAGCCCGGTTCCGTGCGGTTTCTCTGGCGAGTCGCTGAAAAAACCCGCTTGAATGTTAAGGATTTAACAGCCCGTTCAACTTTGCGTTGCACACCTGCTGGCTTTCACCTACCGTTATTTACCTTGCCGTTTCATAAAAAGGAGTGCGACATGCTTTATGTCATTTACGCGGAAGATGTGGCTGATTCACTGGACAAGCGTCAGTCGGTGCGCCCTGCGCATCTGGCGCGTTTGCAGCTGTTACGGGATGAGGGTCGTCTGCTGACCGCAGGGCCAATGCCTGCGGTTGACAGCAACGATCCGGGTGCGGCGGGTTTTACCGGCTCAACGGTAATTGCGGAGTTCGCCTCGCTGGAGGAGGCGCAGGCCTGGGCTGAGGCAGACCCGTACATCGCCGCGGGCGTTTATAAAACCGTCGCGGTGAAGCCTTATAAAAAAGTATTCTGACCGCGGCCGACAGGCTGCGTAGTGCAAAGGGCATTAACCTTCGGTGTGCCCTTTTTTTGCGCGGTCATTTTACCTGATAGCGTGTTACTTGCCGCCCTGCACCAGTTGCAGCACCGTTGCCGGGGCGTGGTTTCGTGCGCTATGACATTTATGGGACGTCACGAACTGACGCGCCGCCTCGCAGGCGGAGACGCTCTCAGGCAGGCGCTGGCTGACGGTCACGGCCTCTTTAGCAAAGCCGAAAATTCCACTCGTTAATGTTCTGTCTTCAACGGTTCTGGGTCTTGCGCCGCAGGCTCCCTTGCGTAACAAAAATTTATGGATTTCTGTCAGAAATTCCTCTTGCTTAGTCATAAACGCTCCAGCAGTCACGGATGTAAGTTGTACCTGTAGGAATACAAGCTGTCGATAACCTTAATCTACCCTGGCCTGACCAGAAACAATCGCCGGAAATAACATTAAAAATGCTTCATTTTACATAAGAGCAATTATCACCGGCGGGAATACACCATATATTACAAATTGTGAATTTACGTTAAGTTTCGAAAAGTATTTTAAACTCATGATTTAAATAATGTTCTTTTGGTTTACTCAGCATATTCCCAGATTAAAAATATTTAAAATTCTCACTTTCAGGCTGTCGATTTCTTATACCAGAATATTCCTAATTTTATTTAAATCCATTAGCGCGACGCGGGAAGTCGCGTCGTCAAATTTATCTTATTGCCATGAAGAGTAATGAGGTGAAAAAAGGAGGAATTTGCCGTAATTCGCGCGGCGAAAATGCAGGTGAAAACAGGGGCCGTTGCGGGGGTATTTCGGGGCACCGCAGGCGGTGCCCTTTCACTACGTTTAGCGATCGTGGATGGCGAACAGCAACGAATTGCGCTGACGATTCACAAGACATTTTCTGATAGCGTGAATTCGCATATTGCGTCGGGATTGTGCTTCCAGCCAGCGAGCTTTACGCCGTTGAGACTGCCGCTGCATGCGCCAGCGCCCAACTTCGGTTCTACTACGCCTCATTTCTGATACTCTTGACTGAAACAGAACCGTCATTATAGCCCCTTCCCGCCCGCAGACCAGCCCTTTTCTGACAGGTTCTGATTGGAGCGCGACAGGGTTGTGCGTAAACTCTTAACGATACGCTTTTTAAAGGATTTTTAAACTATGACCACCTTCTACACGGTAGTGAGTTGGCTGATCATTCTGGGATACTGGCTACTCATCGCAGGCGTCACGTTACGTATTCTGATGAAACGCCGCGCCGTCCCTTCCGCCATGGCCTGGCTGCTGGTCATTTATATTCTGCCGCTGGTCGGGATAGTCGCGTATCTGTCGGTCGGCGAGCTGCATCTGGGCAAACGCCGCGCCGAGCGCGCCCGCGCCATGTGGCCCTCGACGGCCAAATGGCTTAGCGATCTTAAAGCCTGTAAACATATCTTCGCCGAAGAAAACAGCGCGGTGGCGAGCGCCCTGTTTCAGCTATGCGAGCGCCGTCAGGGCATCGCAGGCGTTAAAGGCAATCAGCTGCAACTGCTGACCTCCTCCGACGACGTGATGCAGGCGCTGATCCGCGATATCCAGCTCTCCCGCCATAATATCGAGATGGTCTTTTATATCTGGCAGCCCGGCGGGATGGCCGATCAGGTCGCGGAATCGCTGATGGCGGCGGCCCGGCGCGGCGTGCACTGCCGCCTGATGCTGGACTCCGCAGGTAGCGTCGCGTTCTTTCGCAGCCCCTGGGCGGGCATGATGCGTAACGCAGGCATCGAAGTGGTTGAGGCGCTGAAGGTCAACCTGATGCGTGTATTCCTGCGCCGTATGGACCTGCGCCAGCACCGCAAAATGATCATGATCGACAACTATATTGCCTACACCGGCAGTATGAATATGGTCGACCCGCGCTTTTTCAAACAGGACGCGGGCGTCGGCCAGTGGGTGGATCTGATGGCGCGCATGGAAGGCCCCGTCGCCACCGCGATGGGCATCGTCTACTCCTGCGACTGGGAGATTGAAACCGGCAAACGCCTGCTGCCGCCCCCGCCGGATGCCAATATCATGCCGTTTGAGCAGGCCAGCGGGCACACGATCCATACCATCGCCTCCGGGCCGGGCTTCCCGGAAGATCTCATTCACCAGGCACTGCTGACCTCGGTGTATGCGGCGCGCGAATATCTGATTATGACCACGCCCTACTTCGTGCCAAGCGACGACCTGTTGCACGCCATCTGTACGGCGGCGCAGCGCGGCGTGGATGTCAGCATTATTCTGCCGCGTAAAAATGACTCCGTGCTGGTAGGCTGGGCGAGCCGCGCCTTCTTCAGCGAGCTGCTGGCGGCGGGCGTGAAGATTTATCAGTTTGAAGGCGGGCTGCTGCATACCAAAAGCGTGCTGGTCGATGGCGAGCTGAGCCTGGTCGGCACCGTCAATCTGGATATGCGCAGTCTGTGGCTTAACTTTGAAATTACGCTGGTCATTGACGACGCCGGTTTTGGCGCCGATCTGGCCGAGGTGCAGGATGATTATATCTCCCGCTCGCGCCTGCTGGATGCACGCCTGTGGGTGAAACGTCCATTCTGGCAGCGTGTGGTGGAGCGACTGTTTTACTTCTTCAGCCCGTTGCTGTAAAACGTGCCCAACATCATTTACTGGGGTAGTCACGATGGAAATGGATCTGAATAACCGCCTGACGGAAGACGAAACGCTCGAACAGGCTTACGATATTTTTCTGGAGCTGGCGCCGGATAATCTCGACCCGGCCGATATCATTCTGTTTAATTTACAGTTTGAAGAGCGCGGCGGCGCGGAGTTGTTCGATCCGTCTGAAGAGTGGCTTTCGCATGTCGATTACGATCTGAACCCGGATTTCTTCTCGGAAGTGGTTATCGGCCTTGCGGAGAATGACGGCGACGAAATTACCGACGTCTTCGCCCGCGTGCTGCTGTGCCGCGAAAAAGACCACAAGCTGTGCCATATTCTGTGGCGTGAGTAATCGCCAGCGGCGCGGCTTTCGCCGCGCTATGGCTTCCTGCCCGTCACTTTCACTCCGCACGCCTGACAATAATTCGCCTGCTTTTGATATTTCGCGCCGCAGGCCGGGCAGCGCTGCGCCTCTTTTTTCTCCGCCAGCGCGTTGGTCATTTGCGAGGTAATAATGCCGGTCGGAATGGCAATCACCGAATAGCCAATCAGAATGAGCAGCGAGGCCACCGCGCGCCCGCCTGCGGTATGCGGCGTGATATCTCCGTAACCGACCGTCGTCACCGTCACCACCGCCCAGTAGACCGACGTGCCCAGCGTATTGAAACCGCTCGCCGCGCCTTCGATGCCATACATCAGCGCGCCCGCAATCACCATGACGATGGAAATAAACGCATAGAACGCGATGAGCTGATGACGCGCATTGACTATCGCCTGCCAGAGCACGCTGGTGGACGACATCATGCGCAGCAGCTTCAGGATCCTCAACACACGCACAGCGCGTAAGGCTCGCCAGATAAAGAGATAGTTAATGCCCAGTTCCGGCCAGAGCCACAACACGTAGAGCGGGAGCACGGTCGCCAGATCGATAAGGCCCCAGAAGCTCAGCGCATAGCGCGCCGGATTCGGCCAGACCAGCAGGCGCAGCAGATATTCCACCGTAAAGACGCCCGTAATGCCTATCTCCAGCAGGACGAAGATATGCCATTCGTCATAAGAGAGATGATACTGCGTGCCGATGCCGGACTCGATAAAAACGACAATGACGCTGAAGAGCGCGAACAGCCCGCACAACGCTTCAAAGCGTCGGCCGCTGCGTTGATGCTGATCGAAAAGGAAGTGGTAGGCGCGCTGACGATATTCGGTTATCCGTGACACGTTGTCCTCGCAAAAGAAAAGGGCTGGCACCTGCCAGCCCTTGCGATTATAACGGGTCCACCTTCAGACAGGAAACCGCATGGCGGAAACTGCCTTCCAGCACCGGACGCGTCTGGGCGCATTCCGGGCCGGCCATCGGGCAACGTGTGCGGAAAACGCAGCCCGACGGTGGATTGATAGGCGACGGCAGCTCGCCCTCAAGCAACTGAATGGTTTTATTCTTTTCGAGATCCGGGTCCGGGATTGGCACCGCCGACATCAGCGCGCGGGTATAAGGGTGCAGCGGATGATGATAAACCTCATCGTAGGTGCCAAGCTCCACGGCATGCCCCAGATACATCACCAGAACGCGATCGGAAATGTGCTTCACCACGGCGAGATCGTGGGCGATAAAAATCAGCGACAGTCCCATTTCACGCTGCAGTTTCTGCAGCAGGTTCACCACCTGCGCCTGAATGGATACGTCGAGCGCGGAGACCGGTTCGTCGCAGATAATCAGCTTCGGCTCAAGGATCAGCGCGCGGGCGATGCCGATACGCTGGCACTGGCCGCCGGAAAACTCATGCGGATAGCGGTTAACCAGGTTTGGCAGCAGGCCCACTTTCATCATCATCGCTTTGACGCGGTCACGCACTTCCTGACGCGGCATTTTCGGATGATAGGTGCGCAGCGGCTCGGCGATGATATCGCCAATCGTCATACGCGGGTTCAGTGACGCCAGCGGATCCTGGAAAATCATCTGGATGTCGCTGCGTACATCGCGCCACTCTTCCTGCTTCATGCCCAGCAGATCTTTGCCAAGCCACGCCACGCGGCCGCTGGTGGCTTTCACCAGACCAATAATCGCGCGCGCGAACGTGGATTTTCCGCAGCCGGATTCCCCTACCACGCCCAGCGTTTCGCCCTCATACAGGCGCAGCGTGACGCCGTCGACCGCTTTTAACGTTTTGGACGGCTGCCAGAACCACTGTTTGCCGTCTTTAATGTCGAAATGCACCTTGAGATCGGCCACTTCGAGCAGAACTTTTCTCTCTTCAGCTACGGTGCTCATTTCAGCTCCTCCACCGGTTTAAAGCAGGCGCGCAGGCGGCCAGGGGCGAACGCTTCCAGCGGCGGCGTCGTGCTGCAAATTTCCATCGCGTGCGGACAGCGCGGCTGGAACGGACACCCTTTCGGCAGTCGCAGCAGGTTCGGCGGGTTACCCGGAATAGTGAGCAGAGATTCGCCTTCCGCGTCGAGGCGCGGGACGGCGTTGAGCAGACCGATGGAATACGGGTGCGCCGGATCGTAGAACACGTCGCGCGCTGCGCCATATTCCATGGTGCGGCCCGCATACATCACCAGCACTTTATTACAGATGCCCGCGACCACGCCGAGGTCGTGGGTGATCATAATAATAGCGGTGTTGAATTCACGCTTAAGCTCATTCAGCAGCGTCATGATCTGCGCCTGAACGGTCACGTCGAGCGCGGTGGTCGGCTCATCGGCAATCAGGAGCTTAGGACGACACAGCAGCGCCATGGCGATCATCACGCGCTGGCGCATACCGCCGGAGAATTCATGCGGATACATGCGCATGCGCTTACGCGCTTCCGGCATTTTAACCGCGTCCAGCATTCGGACCGATTCCTCAAACGCTTCGGCTTTGCTCATGCTCTTATGCAGCATCAACACTTCCATCAGCTGCTCGCCAACACGCATATACGGGTTCAGCGAGGTCATCGGATCCTGGAAAATCATCGAAATCTGCTCGGCGCGCAGGCGGTTTAACTCGCGCTCCGGCAGGTTGAGGATTTCACGGCCGTTGAACTTCGCCGACCCGCCGATGCGGCCGTTGGCGGCAAGCAGGCCCATCAGCGCGAACGCCGTCTGAGATTTGCCGGAGCCGGATTCGCCGACGATGCCAAGCGTTTCCCCGGCGCGCAGGCTGAAGTTCAGGTCGTTGACGGCGGTGACATCGCCATCCGGAGTTTCAAATGTGACGCGTAAATCTTTAACGTCAAGCAGCGTCGCTTGAGACGCCGCGGTCTGTTGCGGCGCAGAGAGTTCAATGGTGCTCATGGCGGCACTCCTTAACGATCTTTCGGGTCGAGGGCATCACGCAGGCCATCGCCGATAAAGTTAAAACAAAACAGGGTGACCACCAGGAAACCCGCCGGGAAGAGCAGCAGCCAGGGCGATACTTCCATCGAGTTGGCGCCATCGCTCAGCAGCGCGCCCCAGGAGCTAAGCGGCTCCTGCGTACCGAGGCCGAGGAAGCTTAAGAAAGATTCAAAAAGGATCATGCTTGGCACCAGCAGGGAGGCGTAAACCACCACCACGCCCAGCACGTTTGGTACGATATGACGCACCACGATATTTGCCGTCGACACGCCGCCCACCTGGGCTGCCTCGATGAACTCTTTACGTTTCAGGCTCAGCGTCTGACCGCGAACGATACGCGCCATATCAAGCCAGGAAACCATCCCGATAGCGACGAAAATCAGCAGGATATTTTGACCAAAAAAGGTCACCAGCAGAATCACGAAGAACATGAACGGGAAGGAGTTGAGGATCTCCAGCAGACGCATCATGACCGAATCCACTTTGCCGCCGAGATAGCCGGAAAGCGAACCGTAAAGCGTGCCGACAATCACCGCCACCAGCGCCGCCGCGACGCCGACCATCAGCGAGATACGCCCGCCAATCGCGACGCGCACCAGCAGATCGCGCCCGGAAGAGTCGGTGCCGAACCAGTGGCCGGATTCGGTATCCGGCGGGCTCGACATCATGCCCCAGTCGGTATCGAAGTAACTGAACTGCGACAGCATCGGCGCAAGGGTCACGAACAGCGCAATCAGCACCAGAACAATCAAACTCGCGACCGCCGCGCGGTTATGCATAAAGCGACGGCGGGCGTCCTGCCACAGGCTACGTCCTTCTACTTCCAGTTTTTCACTGAAGTTTTCCAGCGCCTCGCTGTTTTTCTTACTCAACATCATGGCGTGCTCCAGTGTCAGTAACGAATTTTCGGATCGATAACGGCATACAGCACATCGACGATCGCGTTAAACAGAATGGTCAGCGCGCCGACCAGAATCGTCAGGCTCAGTACCAGCGAGTAGTCGCGGTTCAGCGCGCCGTTCACGAACAGCTGGCCGATGCCCGGCAGGCCGTAGATGGTTTCGATTACCATCGAACCGGTGATGATCCCGACAAATGCCGGCCCCAGATAGGAGAGCACCGGCAGCAGCGCAGGCTTCAGCGCGTGACGCAGTATAATGCGGCGCATCGGCAGCCCTTTGGCGCGGGCGGTACGAATAAAGTTGGAGTGCAACACTTCGATCATCGAACCGCGGGTGATACGCGCGATACTGGCGATGTAAGCCAGCGACAGCGCGACCATCGGCAGGATCATGAATTTCAGCGCCCCGCCGTTCCAGCCGCCGCCCGGCAACCAGTGCAGCGTAATGGCAAAGATCATGACCAGCAGCGGCGCGACCACGAAGCTCGGTATGACCACGCCCGTCATCGCCACCCCCATGACGGCGAAATCCCATTTCGTGTTTTGCTTGAGCGCGGCCATAACACCTGCCGCTACGCCTAAAATAACGGCCAGTAAAAACGCCGCAGCCCCTAATTTCGCAGAAACCGGGAAACTGGAAGCCACCAGATCGTTAACCGAATAGTCCTTATATTTAAAGGACGGACCGAAATCACCTTTCGCCAGTTGCTTCAGATAATTGAAGTACTGGGTCATGATGGGGTCATTAAGATGATATTTTGCCTCGATATTCGCCATCACTTCCGGCGGCAAATTACGTTCGCCGGTAAAAGGACTCCCCGGCGCGAGACGCATCATAAAGAAGGAAATAGTAATAAGGATAAACAGCGTCGGAATCGCTTCCAGACAGCGACGTAAAATAAATTTCAACATTGCCCGTACCTTCTGGCGTGTGCCTTTGACTCACGGAAAAATAAGACACAGTGGGGCAGAAGATCCTGCCCCACGAATTGCCATTAATGTTTGATAATATACAGGTTTTTAACGTAGACATTATCCAGCGGGTCTTTACCGGTATAACCACCTACCCACGGTTTCACCAGACGGGCGTTCACGTAGTAATAGACCGGCACGATGACGGAATCTTTATCCAGTTGCTGCTCCGCTTTATTGTAGAGTTCGCTGCGCTGGCTTTCGTCGCTCACCTGCAGCGTTTCCTGCATCACTTTATCGAACGCTTCGCTCTTGTAATGCGAGGTATTGTTTGAGCTGTTGGACAGCATGGTGTTCAGGAAGGACGTCGGTTCGTTGTAATCCGCACACCAGCCCGCACGCGCCACGTCAAAGTTGCCCTGATGACGGGTATCCAGGAAGGTTTTCCACTCCTGGTTTTCCAGTTTCACGTTCACGCCCAGGTTTTTCTTCCAGATGGACGCAGCCGCAATCGCCAGTTTTTTGTGCAGATCGGAGGTGTTGTAAAGCAGATCGAATGTCAGCGGCTTGTCGGCGGTATAGCCCGCTTCGGCCAGCAGTTTTTTCGCTTCGGCGTTACGTTGTTCCTGGGTCATTTTGAACCAGGCCGGTTCGGTGAATTTCGCACCGTCGGTGTAAGGCGGGGTGTAACCATAGGCTGGCAGGTCGCCCTGGTTTTTCACTTTATGGACGATGATATCGCGATCCAGACCCAGCTTCAGCGCGGTACGTACGCGCGGATCGTTAAACGGCGCTTTCTGGTTGTTGATTTCGTAATAGTAAGTGCACAGATACGGGTCGACGTGCACTTCTTTCGGGATCTCTTTTTTCAGCTTCTGGAACAGTTCAATCGGCATGTTGTTATAGGTCATGTCGATTTCGCCGCTGCGGTAGCGGTTAACGTCGGTGACTTCAGAAGAGATAGGCAGATAGGTCACTTCGTTGATAACGGTTTTCGCGTTATCCCAGTAGTTGGTGTTGCGCTCAAGCACGATGCGCTCGTTCACCACCCAGGATTTCAGTTTGTACGCGCCGTTAGACACGATGTTCACCGGCTGGGTCCATTTCTCGCCAAATTTCTCAACGGTGGCTTTAGGCACCGGAGACATTGAAGAGTGCACCAGCAGTTTGTAGAAATACGGGACCGGCTCGCTGAGGGTCACTTCCAGCGTATGGTCGTCGATCGCTTTTACGCCAAGATCGGTGGCAGGTTTTTTACCGGCGATGATGTCGTCGATATTGGTAATATGACCGTATTGCAGATAGCTTTCATACGGAGAAGCGGTTTTCGGGTCAGCCAGGCGCTGCCAGCTGTAGACGAAATCCTGTGCCGTAACCGGCTCGCCGTTGGACCATTTGGCGTCTTTACGCAGATGGAAGGTCCAGACTTTAAAATCTTTGTTTTCCCACTTTTCGGCAACGCCCGCGCTCGGGTGGCCTTCCACATCCGTTACCAGCAGGCCTTCGAACAGGTCGCGGTTGATGTTGGACTCAGGCACGCCTTCAATTTTATGCGGGTCAAGCGACTGCACTTCTGAACCGTTGTTGCGCACCAGCGTTTGTTTTTCCGCCAGTTGCACACCCGCAGGAATATTCGCAGCCATTGCGTTTCCCGCGATTAGCGCAGAAAGAATTCCCGCTGCTACCAGACTTTTTTTTGTGATGATGGACATTGTGTTGGTACTCCACTCATTATTATTACTGACGAAAGTCAGCCCGTTCTCCCCTGATGGGGACCTGTGCAGCGCAGGAGCTTTCGCGTCCGCCAGGTGGTTTTTCTTTTTTACTACGTGCTATCACCGACTTTATTTATCACGGCTGCTCTCTGGCAGCCTGGCGTCGATTCTTTTGCTGCCCTTCCCTGTTTAAGGACAGTCTCTTTTCGCGCTACCTGTTGAGAGAAAGCGCTTTCATACGAAAATCATTCTCGTCTGCTGATAATTCGCAGGCAAATGTTTTGCCGGAAAGTATCAAATGCGTGAATTGTGCGCCAATACAATTTACAAATTTGTTAACCGCTTCTCTTTTGTCGCGAAAGATGTCGTCGCGGCAACCCATCAAGAAACCGCGATTTTTGCCTTTTTTACAATTATTATCAGTCAGTTAACCCAATTCTACGCTGAAGGTGCGGCGTGTCACTTCGCTCACAGCGCATCACAACATAAAATTAACAATTGAACAAAAATTAGCACATTTATCTGCAGTGGTGATGAATTTACTAATATCATTTCGTTAAACCCGCATCAATACTCAAAGTATCATGTGATAAAAATAACAGACTGATTGCTTTATTTATGAACGCACAAGAGGTTACTGATACTGTAATTCATTGTTTTAATAATGCTTTGCGAGATATCAGATAAAGTTATGAAGAAAAAAGCGTGATGAGGAAGGTTATAGGAAATGCTAATACTAAAAGAAAAAAGCGAAGCTTCCGCTCCGCTTTTCTTAAGAAATAAAATGACTAACTTACCAGGCCCGGAAAGAGCGCTTTAATCCCCGTCACAATAAATTCAATGCCCAGGGCCATCAGCAACAGGCCCATGATACGGGTGATGACGTTGATGCCAGTCTGACCCAGCAGACGAACCAGCCATGGCGCCAGGCGGAACACGCCCCAGCAACAGGCGGCGAAAAGCGCAATCGCTAGGGTAAAGCCCAGCATATACTGCCAGCTGTGAAAGCGAGTGCCCCAGACGATCGTCGAGCTAATAGCCCCTGGCCCCGCCATGAGCGGCAACGCCAGCGGCACCACGCCAATGCTTTCGCGAATCGCGGTTTCTGACTTCTCCTGCTTATTCTGTTTATCCTCGCCGAGTTTTCCGCTAATCATCGACATCGCGATGGTAACGACCAGAATCCCGCCTGCGATCCGGAAGGAGTCAATCGAGATGCCGAACACCTGCAAGATGGCGTCGCCCAAAAAAAGTGACGTCCAGAGAATAATGGCGACCGAGAGGTTGGCAGTCAGGTTGGTTTTATTGCGCGCGGCCGCCGTCTGATAGCTGGTCATACTAATAAAGACAGGAATGATGCCCACCGGGTTTACCAGCGCGAACAAACCGATAAAAAATTTAAAAAATGTAGGCAAATCAAACAGCATAGAATTCAAGGGAAGCTCCGCAGATTGGTAGGGCGACGGCGTGCGTAATGTAATCCAAAACCCCAGGCTACGCTACGGCATTACACCTTTATACATTCCTGATCTCGCGCCCGTTTGACCGCGTCGACCTGTGTTATTATTTTGTTGAGTTTATGGCAGTTTTCATTTCCACAACTGTAGCAAATATATTAATCACCGCTGAATTGCCGTCATAAGGCCTGCTGAAAGGAGTCAGCATCGGGTTAAATTGATTTAGATCACGCTTTTGATAACCAGAAGTGAGTATCTTGATGATGCCGCCAGGGAGTAAAACATTTTCCAGAAAAATGTATTCAGGTAAGGCTCTTTTAGTAAATCAGCGGGGGTTTAGGGTCGTCGTACTGGTAAACCTGTCTGTAACGCACGCTGTTTGGGGCTGACTATACTGTGGTTTCGAGCAGATGATTTACTAAAAGAGTTTAACATTATCAGGAGAGCATTATGGCTGTTACTAATGTCGCTGAACTAAACGCCCTCGTAGAGCGCGTCAAGAAAGCCCAGCGTGAATATGCCAACTTCACCCAAGAACAGGTTGACAAAATCTTCCGCGCCGCCGCTCTGGCCGCTGCAGATGCTCGAATCCCCCTCGCTAAAATGGCCGTTGCCGAATCCGGAATGGGTATCGTCGAAGATAAAGTGATCAAAAACCACTTTGCTTCTGAATATATCTACAACGCCTATAAAGATGAGAAGACCTGCGGCATCCTCGATGAAGATGATACCTTCGGTACTATCACCATCGCTGAACCTATCGGTATTATCTGCGGTATCGTTCCGACGACTAACCCGACCTCTACCGCCATTTTTAAATCGCTGATCAGCCTCAAAACCCGTAACGCGATCATTTTCTCCCCGCATCCACGTGCGAAAGACGCAACCAATAAAGCTGCGGATATCGTACTGCAAGCGGCTATCGCAGCCGGCGCGCCGAAAGATCTGATCGGCTGGATTGACCAGCCTTCCGTTGAGCTGTCTAACGCGCTCATGCATCACCCGGATATCAACCTGATCCTGGCCACCGGTGGCCCAGGCATGGTGAAAGCAGCATACAGCTCCGGTAAACCGGCTATCGGTGTAGGCGCCGGTAACACCCCGGTGGTTATCGACGAAACTGCCGATATCAAACGTGCGGTCGCGTCTATCCTGATGTCCAAAACCTTCGACAACGGCGTTATCTGTGCATCAGAACAGTCCGTCATTGTTGTCGACTCTGCTTATGACGCGGTGCGCGAACGTTTTGCGAGCCACGGCGGCTACCTGCTGCAGGGCGCTGAACTGAAAGCCGTTCAAAATATCATCCTGAAAAATGGCGGTCTGAACGCAGCTATCGTTGGTCAACCGGCCGTTAAAATCGCGGAAATGGCAGGCATTACTGTGCCGTCCAGCACCAAGATTCTGATTGGTGAAGTTTCTCTGGTTGATGAAAGCGAGCCGTTCGCTCACGAGAAACTCTCCCCTACTCTTGCAATGTACCGCGCGAAAGATTTTGAAGATGCGGTAGAAAAAGCGGAAAAACTGGTAGCGATGGGCGGTATCGGTCACACCTCCTGCCTGTATACCGATCAGGATAACCAGCCAGCTCGCGTCTCCTTCTTCGGCGACAAAATGAAAACCGCGCGTATCCTTATCAACACGCCGGCTTCTCAGGGTGGTATCGGGGATCTCTACAACTTCAAGCTGGCACCGTCTCTGACGCTGGGTTGCGGCTCATGGGGTGGTAACTCCATCTCTGAAAACGTTGGTCCGAAACACCTGATCAACAAGAAAACCGTTGCTAAGCGAGCTGAAAACATGTTGTGGCATAAACTTCCGAAATCTATCTACTTCCGTCGCGGCTCACTGCCGATTGCGCTGGATGAAGTGATTACTGATGGTCACAAACGCGCCATGATCGTGACTGACCGCTTCCTGTTTAACAACGGCTACGCCGATCAGATCACCTCTGTGCTGAAAGCTGCTGGCGTTGAAACTGAAGTGTTCTTTGAAGTCGAAGCTGACCCGACCCTGAGCGTAGTTCGCAAAGGCGCCGAGCTGATGAACTCCTTTAAACCGGACGTTATCATCGCGCTGGGCGGCGGCTCCCCGATGGATGCTGCGAAAATCATGTGGGTCATGTATGAGCACCCGGAAACCCACTTCGAAGAACTGGCGCTGCGCTTTATGGATATCCGTAAACGTATCTACAAGTTCCCGAAAATGGGCGTGAAAGCGAAAATGATCGCTGTTACCACCACCTCCGGTACCGGTTCTGAAGTGACCCCGTTTGCGGTGGTTACCGACGACGAAACCGGCCAGAAATATCCGCTGGCGGACTACGCGCTGACCCCGGATATGGCGATTGTCGACGCCAACCTGGTGATGGATATGCCGAAATCGCTCTGCGCGTTCGGTGGTCTGGATGCGGTAACCCACGCGCTGGAAGCTTACGTTTCTGTACTGGCGTCTGAATTCTCCGATGGCCAGGCGCTGCAGGCTCTGAAACTGCTGAAAGAAAACCTGCCGGCGTCCTACCATGAAGGTTCGAAAAACCCGGTTGCGCGTGAACGTGTTCACAGTGCCGCGACCATCGCCGGTATCGCGTTTGCGAACGCCTTCCTGGGCGTGTGCCACTCCATGGCGCATAAACTGGGTTCGCAGTTCCATATTCCGCACGGTCTGGCGAACGCCCTGCTGATCTCCAACGTTATCCGCTATAACGCGAACGATAACCCGACCAAGCAGACCGCTTTCAGCCAGTACGACCGTCCGCAAGCGCGCCGTCGTTATGCTGAAGTTGCCGACCACCTGGGTCTCTCTGCTCCGGGCGACCGTACCGCCGCGAAAATTGAGAAACTGCTGGCATGGCTGGAAAGCATCAAAGCAGAGCTGGGTATTCCGAAATCTATCCGCGAAGCAGGCGTTCAGGAAGCTGACTTCCTGGCCAATGTCGATAAGCTGTCTGAAGATGCCTTCGATGACCAGTGTACTGGCGCTAACCCGCGCTATCCGCTGATTTCCGAGCTGAAACAGATCCTGCTGGATAGCTTCTACGGCCGTGAGTACAAAGAAGGCGTTGAAACAGTTCAGGCCGAAGCCGCACCTGCTGTAAAAGCTGACAAAAAAGCGAAGAAAACCGTTTAAGATTATTATCTGAACGTAAAAACCCGCCGCCTGGCGGGTTTTTTTTGCCCTGCGAAAATCAGTCAGGCGCGCTGCGCAGCGCGCGTATCAGAAACGCGGCTAATCAATGCCGCACAACCTGTCCTTTGTAGCACCTCAGCTTTTATATACCCACGCAGCCTGATATACGTCGTACCGACCTGTAGACCACTACGCGAACACGCCAGCCTCTACTCCATAAAAAAGCCTCAGCGCGTCTCTGAGGCTTTTTCTGACAGGGTCCCAGGGGAATAACGTTAACGTGTTAATGCCCCTGTACGGCCTTTAAAGAGCCCTTCTCAAGCGCTTCTTTATAATGCTTACGACACACCGACACATAACGTTCATTCCCGCCAATGACGACTTGTTCACCTTCATTATAAGGCCGGCCTTCATGGTCAAGACGAAGCACCATGCCCGCCTTACGACCGCAAAAACAGACGGTTTTCAGTTCCACCAGTTTATCCGACCACGCCAGCAGATACTGACTGCCTCCAAAGAGTTCGCCACGAAAATCAGTACGCAGGCCATAACAGAGCACGGGAATATCCAGCTTATCGACCACTTCAGACAGCGCATAAACCTGCTCACGCGTTAAAAACTGGCTTTCATCCACCAGTACGCAATGAACCGGGGCCTCCTGGTGGGCGTCGCGAATATCTTCGAATAAAGATGTCTGAGCATTATAAAGCCGCGCGGGCGAGGATAATCCTATACGGGAACTCACCTTCCCGGCGCCAAAACGATCGTCAATTTCCGCCGTATAAACCAGCGTGCGCATTCCCCTTTCCTGGTAGTTATATGACGACTGGAGTAATGCTGTCGATTTACCAGCATTCATTGCTGAATAGTAAAAATAAAGTTGCGCCATCTGCTCGATAACCCTGGCTAAAGTGTTGATACGTTGCCGCCAGTGTATCATATTCTCTGCGCCAGGCATCCCGCCGCCCAGACCCGGCGCAGACATATCTTATATAGTGATACGCGAAAGGAACAACGCTCCACACTTTGAAACAAATTGCCTCTCATATTGTGGATAAAGTGTGGAGAGAGCAGCCATTTTAGCCAGTTAATCAAATAGGCATTGCTTGCTGACTATTCTAATAAAAGCCTGTCCTGGGCTACTGGAGGAACCACTAATACATAGGCAGGATATTTTTCTGGACCGATAATAATCCCTTAAAAAATGGTGTTTCTCTGGAGAATTGGAGCCTGACGCCGCGCAGGACGGCGCATTTTACCCCATCAACTTTGTGCGTCAGTTCAAGAAAAATTTAAGTGTCGCTTTTTTAAATGCGCACAAATAATCCGATATTTTGACTTCCTTACATTTCGGCCTATTGCAGAACTGAATTTAAGGCTCTATTATTACCTCAACACACCACCCCATTATAAGTTTGAGATTACTACAATGAGCGAAGCACTTAAAATTCTGAACAACATCCGTACTCTTCGTGCACAGGCGAGAGAATGTACTCTGGAAACTCTGGAAGAGATGCTGGAGAAATTAGAAGTGGTTGTAAATGAGCGCCGTGAAGAAGAAAGCGCCGCCGCTGCGGAAATCGAAGAACGTACCCGTAAATTACAGCAGTACCGTGAAATGCTGATTGCTGACGGTATTGACCCGAATGAATTGCTGAACAGCATGTCTGCCGCTAAAACCGGTACTAAAGCTAAACGTGCTGCACGCCCGGCTAAATATCGTTATACCGACGAAAACGGCGAAAGCAAAACCTGGACTGGCCAGGGCCGTACGCCTGCTGTGATCAAAAAAGCGATCGACGAGCAGGGTAAACAGCTGGACGATTTCCTGATCAAGGATTAATTCCGTTCAGGCAGTGCTTTTGGTGCTGTAAAAAATCCCGCCTCGGCGGGATTTTTGTTTTTTAGGCCTCTCACAGTAAGCAAGAGGCGCTCAGCGGCAATAGCTGCAGGGTTTACCCTTCAACGTTATAAAACCCTTTATACCACTCTACAAAGCGTTTAACGCCCTCTTCTACCGAGGTCTGCGGCTTAAAGCCAATAACTTTATACAGCGCGGACGTATCAGCACTCGTTTCGAGCACATCACCCGGCTGCATCGGCAGCATATTTTTCTGCGCTTCTTTGCCAAGGGCTTTTTCGAGAGCGGAAATATAATCCATTAACGCAACGGGAGAACTGTTGCCGATATTATAAACACGATATGGTGCTGAGCTGGTGGCCGGAGAGCCGTTTTCCACCGTCCATTGCGGATCAGCCTGCGGAATGACATCCTGCAAACGGACAATCGCCTCAGCAATATCGTCGATATAAGTAAAATCGCGTCGCATCTGGCCGTGATTATAAACGTCAATGCTGCTGCCTTTGACAATTGCCTGGGTAAATTTAAACAACGCCATATCCGGACGACCCCAGGGGCCATATACGGTGAAAAAGCGCAGCCCTGTTGTCGGCAGACCATACAAATGCGAATAAGTATGCGACATCAGCTCATTGGCTTTTTTCGTAGCCGCATATAAAGAGACCGGATGATCGACAGAATCGTCGGTGGAAAAAGGCATTTTACGGTTCAGCCCGTAAACGGAACTGGAAGACGCGTATAATAAATGCTCAACTTTATGGTGACGACACCCTTCCAGCACGTTTAAATGCCCCGTCAGGTTGGCATCCGCATAAGCGTGAGGATTTTCCAGCGAATAACGCACGCCTGCCTGCGCAGCCAGATGAATGACGCGTTGCGGCTGGTGCTGAGCAAATAACGTTTCCATCGCCTGGCGATCTGCCAGATCAATTTTTTCGAAATGAAAGGCGCTATGTTGTTTAAGAAGATTGAGGCGGGCGAGTTTGAGGTTGACGTCATAATAATCATTCAGGTTATCGATACCGATAACCTGGTGACCGGCTGCCAGCAGACGTTCGCTAACATGAAAACCAATAAAGCCTGCTGCGCCGGTAACCAGAAATTTCATACGATCCTCATTAATTATGCAATGTTAATGGACGCTCCACGGCCGATTGCATAATAAACAAAGCCGCGTTTGCTGAGCCTTGCCGGATCATACAGGTTACGGCCATCAAAGATAACCGGTTCTTTCAGGGAATTTTTGATGAAATCAAAATCCGGCGCGCGGAATGCCTGCCACTCGGTGCAGATAATCAACGCGTCCGCGCCCTGCAGCGCCGCTTCTTTAGTGCCCATCAAACGCAGATCTGCACGATGACCGTAAATACGCTGGGTTTCATCCATCGCTTCCGGATCGTAAGCCTGGACGGTCGCGCCATGTTTCCACAGCTCTTCCATCAGCACGCGGCTGGAGGCTTCGCGCATGTCATCGGTATTCGGTTTGAAAGAGAGACCCCACAGCGCGAAGGTTTTGCCTTCCAGATTTTCGCCGAAATGACGGCGGATAAACTCCGGCAGCTTCATCTTCTGATCGTTGTTGACGTCTTCTACCGCTTTCAGCAGACGCGGCACATAACCGATATGCTCAGAGGTACGGATCAGCGCCTGAACGTCTTTCGGGAAGCAAGAGCCGCCGTAGCCGCAGCCTGGATAAATAAAGTGATAGCCGATACGGGGATCGGAGCCGATACCCTGGCGCACTTTCTCGATATCCGCACCCAGGCGTTCCGCCAGGTTTGAGATCTCGTTCATAAAGCTGATTTTGGTCGCCAGCATGCAGTTGGCGGCATATTTGGTCAGCTCGGCGCTACGAATATCCATCAGGATCATACGATCGTGATTGCGGTTGAACGGCTCATAGAGCTCGCGCAGCAGTTCGACAACATCATCGTTGTCGGTACCCACCACGATACGCTCAGGACGCATGCAGTCAGCGACTGCCGCCCCTTCTTTGAGGAATTCCGGGTTGGAAACCACATCGAACGGGAAATCCGCGCCGCGCGCTTTCAGCGTTTCGCTCATCACCTGACGCACTTTATCGGCGGTACCGACCGGAACGGTGGATTTATCCAGCACGACTTTATGGCTGGTCATATGCTGAGCGATAGTGCGCGCCACAGCCGTGACATATTTCAGGTCAGCTGAGCCATCTTCATCCGGCGGCGTACCCACGGCGATAAACTGCATTACGCCGTGGTTAACCCCTTCCGCAGCGTCGGTGCTGAAATGCAGACGCCCTTCTTCGTAGTTTTTCTTCACCAGCGGCGTCAGGCCGGGCTCATAGATCGGGATAATCCCTTTCTTCAGGTTTTCAACCTTGTTGGCGTCAACGTCGATACACATGACGTCATGCCCAACTTCCGCCAGCACAGCGGCCTGTACCAGCCCTACGTAGCCAATACCAAATACGGTTACTTTCATTACGTTGTCCCGGGTGATTAATTACTTCTTGTCGCCGACGGTGTCGTTAAGCCAGGTTTTGAACTCTTCACCCAGCGTATTGTGGCGAATTCCGTATTCCACGAAGGCCTGCATGTAACCCAGTTTGTTGCCGCAGTCGTGGCTTTTGCCTTTCATGTGGTAGGCCTCGACGGTTTCTTTATCCATCAGCATCGCGATGGAGTCGGTCAGCTGGATCTCATCACCCGCTCCCGGAGGGGTTTTCGCCAGCAGAGGCCAGATGTCAGCGCCAAGCACGTAACGGCCGACAACCGCGAGGTTAGACGGCGCCACATCGGCTTTCGGTTTCTCAACGATGCCAACCATCGGCACGCTGTCGCCTGCCTGCAGCTGCGCGCCCTGGCAATCCACCACGCCGTACGCGGTCACGTCAGCCACCGGCTCAACCATGATTTGGCTGCGGCCTGTTTCGTCGAAACGCTTAATCATTTCCGCCAGGTTGTCCTGGGAGAGATCGGATTCAAACTCATCGAGGATAACGTCCGGCAGGATCACGGCCACCGGCTCGTTGCCGACCACCGGATGCGCGCACATTACCGCGTGACCCAGGCCTTTCGCGAGACCCTGACGCACCTGCATGATAGTCACGTGCGGCGGGCAGATGGACTGTACTTCTTCCAGCAGCTGGCGCTTAACGCGTTTTTCCAGCATCGCTTCAAGTTCAAAGCTGGTATCGAAGTGGTTTTCGATGGAGTTTTTTGAGGAGTGAGTGACCAGAACAATCTCAGTAATGCCAGCGGCAATACACTCATTAACGACATACTGAATTAACGGTTTATCCACCAGCGGCAGCATCTCTTTTGGAATCGCCTTCGTGGCCGGCAACATCCTGGTTCCTAATCCCGCAACCGGGATTACTGCTTTTTTCACTTTCGAATTAATGGCAGCCATTGAATATTCTCCTGGACTGTTCAAGTTTCACACTTGTTCGTCAATTAAAAACGCGTTCGAGTATATCAGTTAAAAAATGGGGAAAGAGTCTGAATACCCTTGTGTCATGGCAATTTAGGACAAATACGAAGAAAACTGACGCGATATTACCACCTGCGCAGATAGCCAAGAAAAGCTATCTGCATCAGATAAATCAAATGCTCATTCTGCAGACAACATGAGTCTTAAACGACCGCCAGCGCCCCAGACCTGACACTGCCAGGACTCGCAGCGCTGGCTGATTTGATTTAAGTAAGTATTGCCCAAAGTGCCCAAAGGAACACCGTTGCTGAGCTGAATTTGGTTATCTCCGGTATTTAACGTTGCGTTAAGACCGGCGGAGACTAATATGAGATTTTTTAATTCGCTGTGGTAATAACCCACCAGCAAAGGAAACTGTCCGTACAAATTCGCCTGGCGCAACAATTGATTTACCTGCTTAAGTAAAGCCCCAAGCTCAGGTAAACGCTGACGCTGTTGTGACAGTTGTTCCTGAAGTAATCCATTAAACAGCGCGCGTAATAACAGCGCGGCCAGCACGCCGTTGTCGCCGGCGCGCGTAACGTCGAGACAATAAAACGCCAGGTCGTTGTCGGAAATGGGCGCAATATCGAGCACCAGCCCCAGTTCGTCGGCGGCAACCAGCTGGCGATAATTGACGCGGCAGTGCGACATCACCTGTTGCACCGGCGGCTGTAACTCTTTGAGCAACTTCGCGGCGGCGTGAGGGTTGTTCACCAGCGCATCCCAGTCCTGAAACAGGCGCTCTTCTTCCTCGACGCGCGAGTTGAACATAGTGGGATAGAGACACGCGTAAACGGTTTCACGCAGCCGGTTAAAATCTTTGACGGGTTTTAGCAGCACATCCTGCACGCCAAGACGCAGCGCTTTGGCGATATCAGACATATTGTCGGTCGCGGAAATGACCAGAATGGGGATTTGATTGCCGTCGTTGCGCAGACGCTCAATGAGCTTCAGTCCATTCATTCGCGGCATTTCCAGATCGCAGATCAGCAGATCTGCCGCGGCGTCGTGCATTTTCTCCAGCGCGTCAACGCCATCTTCAGCAAGATGCGTCTCTGCGCCCAGCGATGAAAGCCATGCGTCAAGCATTGAACGAAAAACGGCTTCATCTTCAACGATGAGGATCTGTTTGCCGGCTAATGGTTGCGTCATCTCTCCCCCCCTGAATGACTTGTTGCCAAGTTTGGCATGCTGAGGCGGGCTGTGCCTGTCAGAATTGCCCGAAGAATGTCAACGCAACAGGAAGAAACATAACGCTTTTGCGCCTGGTGCAATGAAGCGGGGGTAATCGTGCCCTGTGACCAAAAGATAAACTGCAGCATGTGGATACTTTATTTTATACCTTTATGTAAGGCTAAGCCTTGCTGTGTGTTGGTTCGCCCCGGCATCAGGCGCCACGGGCGTAAAAGTCTGCATATCAGCGGCGGCGTGGCATCAAGGCCGTCGCTCGGTTAACATAGTGCCGCTGTGGCGTTTAACGCCTTAATTTTGTCCTCAAGGAGAAATCGTGTCGCAACTTTGTCCTTGCGGTAGCGCTCTGGAGTATAGCCTATGTTGCCAGCCTTATCTTTCTGGTAACAAGAGCGCAGCCCTCGCATCACAACTTATGCGCTCCCGATACTGCGCTTTCGTGATGAAAAATGCGCAATATCTGATAAAGACCTGGCATCCCGCCTGTGAGGCAGACCGCTTCCGCGCCGATATCGAAGCGGGCTTCGCTCATACGCAGTGGCTTGGCCTGACGATATTTGAAGAAGCGCCGGGTCATACCGAAAGCGAAGCGTACGTCAGTTTCGTGGCGCGTTTCCAGGAAAATGGCAAATCCGGCGCGATTATCGAGCGTTCGCGTTTTCTGAACGAAGAGGGCCGCTGGTACTATATCGACGGCACCCGCCCGGTGTTTGGACGCAACGATCCATGCCCCTGCGGCTCCGGGAAAAAATTTAAAAAGTGTTGCGGGCAATAACACCGCTGACTGACAACACACTGGCAAACCATCAACAGGATCACCCCTGCAATGCAAGCATTACAACGTAAAGTACTGCGCACCATCTGTCCGGATCAGAAAGGGCTCATCGCGCGCATCACCAATATTTGCTACAAGCACGAGCTGAATATCGTGCAGAACAATGAATTCGTCGATCACCGCACCGGCCGCTTCTTTATGCGCACCGAACTGGAAGGCATTTTCAACGACGCCACACTGCTGGCCGATCTCGACAGCGCGCTGCCTGCGGGCTCCGTACGCGAGCTGAATCCGGCCGGACGTCGCCGCATCGTCATTCTGGTGACCAAAGAAGCGCACTGCCTCGGCGATTTACTGATGAAAGCCAATTACGGCGGTCTGGATGTCGACATCGCTGCGGTTATCGGCAACCACGAGACGTTACGTTCGCTGGTTGAGCGTTTCGACATTCCGTTTGAGCTGGTCAGTCACGAGGGCCTCACCCGCGAGGCGCACGATAAGCTGATGGCGGACGCCATCGAGGCGCATCAGCCGGATTACGTCGTGCTGGCGAAGTATATGCGTGTCCTGACGCCGGATTTTGTCGCCCGCTTCCCGAACAAGATTATCAACATTCACCACTCGTTCCTGCCGGCGTTTATCGGCGCGCGTCCTTATCATCAGGCGTACGAGCGCGGCGTGAAAATTATCGGCGCGACCGCGCACTATGTGAATGATAATCTGGATGAAGGTCCGATCATCATGCAGGACGTGATTCATGTGGATCACACGTATACCGCGGAAGATATGATGCGCGCGGGCCGCGACGTTGAGAAAAATGTTCTCAGCCGCGCGTTGTACCAGGTACTGGCCCAGCGCGTGTTTGTTTACGGCAACCGCACGATTATTCTGTAAGCCATTGCCCGTTTCTGTTTAGCTTTAAAACGTTACGGGCAAAAAGTACGCAAACAATCGTTATTGGCTAACGGAAGACTTTACAGGGGCGCGACATTTGATATGATGCGCCCCGCTTCCCGCAGTGGAGGCAGGCCAGTAAAAAGCATTACCCCGTGGTGGGGTTTCCGAGCGTACATCAGGGAGCTGACTGCAAATCTGCCGTCATCGACTTCGAAGGTTCGACTCGAGCGTAGTGAGAGAACGTTGCCGAAGGCAACGGCCCGAAGGGTGAGTCGCGAAGCGACGAATAATCCTTCCTTACAACGTCAATGCGAAGTAAAGCGTTTTACCCCGTGGTGGGGTTCCCGAGCGGCCAAAGGGAGCAGACTGTAAATCTGCCGTCATCGACTTCGAAGGTTCGAATCCTTCCCCCACCACCATCTTCAACCACAGCACTGTGGTTACCCAGTTAAGTTGACCTGAAGGGAAAACTTACCGGGGAAGGGTGAGAACCTTTGATAAGGTTCGAGTCGAGCGACAGCGAGACAACGTTGCCGAAGGCAACGGCCCGAAGGGTGAGGAGCGGAGCGACGAATAATCCTTCACCCACCACCCTCTCACGCAGTATCTCTACAATATGAATTACCCCGTGGTGGGGTTCCCGAGCGGCCAAAGGGAGCAGACTGTAAATCTGCCGTCACAGACTTCGAAGGTTCGAATCCTTCCCCCACCACCATCTCCTTTGAATACCCCTCACGCTGATACACTCTCCCGTTTCCCTATAGCATTGACCGGGGAAGGATGAGAAGCTTCGACAAGGTTCGAGTCGAGCGACAGCGAGACAACGTTGCCGCAGGCAACGGCCCGAAGGGTGAGGAGCGGAGCGACGAATAATCCTTCCCCCACCACCATCTCCTTTGAATACTCCTCTCGCTGATACACTCTCCCGTTCCCATATGTTATTGACCGGGGAAGGATGAGAAGCTTCGACAAGGTTCGAGGCGAGCGACTGAGAAATCGCATTTCACGCCATCTGCTTTCGGTGGATGCGCTTCGCTTATCCACCCTACATTTATTTGCCACGTCCTGTATGCCATTGACCGGCGAAGAATGAGATCCTTCGACTAAGGTTCGGGACGAGCGACAGAGAAATCGCATTTCGCATCATCGGCTTTCGGTGGATGCGCTTCGCTTATCCACCCTACATTTACTTCCCATATGCCATTGACCGGCGAAGGATGATGCTTCCGGCATCCGCTGATACCGGAAAGGCAAACCACAACTGTCAGTGATGACGCGCGATCAGCATGTTGCCCGCTGCGTTTTTACCAGAATCAGCAACAGCAGGCAGGTAGCGACAGCCGCTCCGAGGTTGTACAGCATCCCGGACACAAACGCAGAGGCATACTGTCCGGCTTGTGGCAGAGACGTCGCCTCTGAAAGCGCGCCATGAAACAGGATGCCAACAACAGCGACGCCCAGCGCCGCGCCAACCTGCTGCACGGTCGATATCACGCCGGATGCCATGCCCGATTCCGCTTCGTCGACGAAACCCAGCACCAGGTTCAGTAAGGGCGTCATAATGTAACCCTGACCGGCGCCGATCATCATCAGCGCCGGGATCAGCGTCGCGAGTTTAAGCTCAGCGCCAGATATTCCGACCTGCGCCATTAACACCCCGATAAAAACCGCATAGATGAGGCCGCCCCAAAACAGGGTCCGGGTTCCCTTTCTCGCCACCAGACGCGGCGCCGCCAGCGATGCGAGCACAAACCCCACGCTACAGGGCGCAAACAGGCTGCCCGCAAGGAAAGGATCCAGCCCCAATCCCGTCTGCGCGAGTAAGGCAAAGCAGAGGAAAAATGAACTGGAGGTCGAGTAGACCAGCAGCACCAGTAACGTGCCCAGCGCAAACTGGCGCTTCGACATCAGACGCATATCAACCAGCAGCCACTTCCCTGCTCTGCGGCGTCGTTCCTGTTGCCGGTAAAAAAGCGCGAGCAACACCAGCGCCACACCCGGTGACCACAAGCTCCACGCAGGCCAGCCCTGCACCGCCCCCTCAATTAGCGGAACCAGTAACAGCGTCAGCCCGATGCTGACCAGCACCACGCCCATCCAGTCCAGCTGAGGCCTCTGCGGGGCGGTGGATTCGGGAATAGCGCGTGCCGCGAGAATGGCGATCGCCCCCACCGGTATATTGATGAGAAAAATGTTACGCCAGCTCAGCCCGAACAGATCGACATGTACCAGCCAACCGCCCAACACCTGACCGGCAATCGCGGCCAGGCCCAGCGTCATCCCCAGCAGGCCAAAGGCTCTGCGTCTGTCATTGCCCTCAAAATTAACCCGAATGGAGGCATACACCTGCGGGAACAGCAGCGCTGCCGCCAGCCCCTGCAAGACACGGGCGCTAATAAGATAACCGATGCCGGGCGCCAGGCCGCAACACGCTGATGCCAGGGTAAAGCCCGCCATACCGACAATGAACAGCTGGCGGCGGCCAAAGCGGTCGCCCAGCCGCCCGCCAGTAATCAGCAACACGCCAAAAGCGAGTTCATATCCGGCGACGACGAGACTAATCTGGGCGAAATCCGCGCGCAGACCACTCTGAATGCCGGGAATGGCGACATTGACGACAAACAGATCGAAAATGGTGACGAACCCCGCGAGGAGGAGTACGGACAAGCCTGTCCACGGCGGCGCGGCGCGGGAGGCGCGTTTGGTCGGCATCGTAAAGGAGTGGGGTAATTTCATATCGCGTATCCATTGTCAGAAGAATATGCGACGATTCTCACCGTCCTTTTAAACCATTACAATTTAACAGTTTATGCTATTACTAAAAGCAATGAGATAAGCGATGCGAACACTGAATCGAACGCGTACCGATCTGGCCGCCTTTTTAAGGACGCAGCGGGAGCGCCTGTCACCCGCCGATGTCGGCCTTCCCAGCGGAACGCGGCGCCGGACGCCAGGGCTTCGGCGTGAAGAGGTCGCGGCGCTGGCGGGCGTCGGCCTTACCTGGTACACCTGGCTTGAACAGGGCCGGGATATCGGGGTGTCGTCCACCTTTCTGGATAATCTGGCCAGGGTGCTGAAACTGGATGCCGCCGAACGTCGCCACCTGTTTATGCTGGCGCATGAGCGCCCACCGGCCGAGCCAGGTAAAACCTGGTGCGTGCTGCCCCCCCTGGTGCGACGCCTGATGCATGATCTGCCACACCCCGCGTTTGTGCTCAATCTGCGCTGGGACGTTCTGGGTTTTAACGCCTCCGCCGATGCGCTGTTTCATTTCGCGCGCCACCAACCCGAGCGGCGTAACCTTCTCTGGCTCCTGTTCACCGATCCCGCCCTTCGGATGCGGGTGGTTGACTGGGAGGAACAGGCCCCGCTGATGCTCTCAAGTTTTCGCCGGGACTTCACGCGCGCCAGCCAAAGTACGGATATTCAGGAACTGGTCGATGAACTGGAACATGTCTCGCCAGAGTTCAAAACCTGGTGGCGACAACATCATGTTCACGCGCCATGCAACGGCGTTCGCCGTTTGCTGATAGAAGAAAACCCCGTGCCGTTCGAATTTACGTCTCTGACCGTGGATGAAGACCGGCATCTGAGGCTGGTGGTCTATGCGCGACAACACGAAGCGACGACTCCGTGAGCCGTAAGCGCGCTCGCCGCGTGGCTACGAAACAGAGAGAGGGGCTCCCCTCTCTTCAGAGCTTCACCTGGACTATCAGTAAGCAAACGGGGAATGTTGCTGTGCTTCTGTAAGAAATTGCCGGGCATCTTCACCCGCAGCGGTGTACAGCGGCGCGTTTTGATCGCGAGCGACGGCAAAAATGGCATTCGCCACATCGTCTGCGTGCGTCACCGGCGAGTCGGCATTGCCCGCCTGGCGGATAAACTCATTCACCATCTCGCCGTACACCCGATCGTCCTGTCCGCCAAAATACGCCCGCGCATTCTCGCCAAACTTCGTTTCGGGCGAGCGCCCCGGTAACACCACATGCACGCGAATACCAAAAGGCCGGGCTTCGATGGCCAGTGACTCGCTCCAGGCATTCAGCGCCGCTTTACTGGCACGATAAACCCCAATCAGCGGCATCGCTTTGGTGGTGACGGACGACGAAACATTAATGATCACCCCTGATTTTTTCTCTCTCATCAGCGGGAGAAACGCCTGGGTTAATAACAGCGTGCCCAGAACATTGGTGTTCATTAATTGTTGCGCGGTGGCCAGCGGCGTCAGTTCAACGGGCACCGGCGCGCCGACGCCTGCATTATTCACCAGCAGATCAATCGCGCCCGCTTTTTTCACCACCTCATTAATGCTCGCCTGCGACGTGATATCCAGCGGCAAAATAGTCAGCTTATCGCTTTCAGGAAAAAGCGACGGGTCTGGCGTTCGCATGGTGGCGATCACGTTCCAGCCTTTGGCTAAAAAAAGGGTGGCTGTTGCCAGCCCAAAACCTGAAGAGCATCCGGTAATCAGTGCAGTTGACATGGTTAATCCTCTCTGTTGGCAAGAGCGGTAATCATAGCCGCCGCCAGTTGGACAATATATAATCAAAAATCCACTTAACTTGAGAGAGCGTCCAGTGGCAGATCCCTTAACCGATATTGTTGCGTTACTCAATCCCAGGCCCACACGTGCAAAACTCGTTGAGGGAGCAGGTCAGTGGCGAATTCTCCGCGAGTCTGGCGGAGAGGCGTTTTACTGCGCCGTGCTGCAGGGCGAATGCCTGATGAGCGTTAACGGTAAAGCGCCGAGGCGACTGGTTGCCGGTGATTTCATTCTGATCCCCGCCACTTACGCCTTTGAGACCACCAGTGCGGGCGCCGCCCCTCCCGTTGACTTCTCGCAGCCCACCGTCCTTGGCGACGGACACGTGAGGATTGGCTCAACAACGGGGCCGGCTGAGCTTCTGATGAATGTGGGTCATTGTGAATTCGACACGCCGGACAAAGCGCTTATCGTCGCGTTACTCCCCAGTGAGATCCTGATACAAGGGCAACGCCGTTTTATCACGCTGTTTGAACTCCTGCTGGATGAAAGCCGGGCCCGGCGGCCGGGGCGTGACGTGGTCATGATGCATCTTTTGCAACTGTTGCTGGTGGAATCATTGCGAAGCGATCCGGCGCTGTCGAAAACCGCAGGTATCCTGCGAGGGTTACAACACGACAGGGTAGCCACCGCGCTGCATCTTATTCATGAAAAACCCGGCGCTGACTGGCAAATCGCGCAGCTCGCCCGTGAGTGCGCCATGTCCCGCTCCTCTTTTTTCGCCGTGTTCAGCGAGACCGTCGGCATGTCTCCCATGCAATACCTGTTCTTCTGGCGCATGTCGCTGGCCAGAAAAGCCCTGATAAGCGGCCAGGATAACATCGAACAGATTGCCTTGCGGACAGGCTACCAGTCGGCGAGCGCGTTTAGCGTCGCCTTCGCGAAACACGCCGGCATGCCGCCGGGTGAATTTCGCCGCCGGAGCAGAACAGCGCGGCCGGTTCAGCCCGCCCTGCACGAGGAGGAGCTATTGACCTGATGAGTACCGCGGATGACCGTATGGTTTTTTAGCCCGGCCCTTCGCTGGCGGCCGCCAGCAGCGGAACGACGATATCGCTGATGGGCGTGGGGATCCCGCATGCCGCCCCATAGCGCCGGATAACCCCGTTACGGATATCCCACTCCAGCGGGCGGTTAGCTTGTCTGTCGGCAAGGATAGACGTGCTTAAATCTGGCGGCGAGCGATGAAAACCCTCCACGATCGCCTGCACCACGCTGTCGTCCAGCATCGCGCCTTTCGCCCGGCCAACCGCGAGGCACTCGCGCAGATATGCCAGCGCCAGGCCGGTGATATCCGCGCGCGCAAACATCCCCGCGCGGCGATTGGCCAGCACCATCAGTCCTGCCAGCGCGTTTTGCAGCAATTTACGCCAGGCGATGGAGGTAAAATCCTCCGCCAGCTCAACGGCGCAGCGTGTGCCGTCGAGCGCGTCCACGACGCGTCGGGCTGCCGGGAGATCCGGCAGCGTCAGGCGCGGTTTCGCGCGTAGCCATACCGATGCATCCGGCTCGCGCTGCGCCGGGAACCACACCACCGACGCCAGCACCGTGGCACCGTTAACATACGGCGCCAGCAGGGCCGGTTGCTCCACCCCGTTTTGCAGCGCGCATACCACCGTACTTTCATCGCACAGCGCCGCCAGCCACCCGGCGCTGTCCGCAATCTGGGTGGTTTTCACCGCCACGAAGACCAGATCACACGGCGCGCTGATAGCGGCCGGATCGTTCAGGACCGGCCCCGGCACGATGATTTCGCCTTCGTCATCGCGCACAATTAACTGTGCATGCGCGGTGCGGCCGCAAAGCACTGGCGTGCGGCCCGCCTCATGGAGCGCCGCGGCAACCGTGGCGCCGATGGCCCCTGGCCCAACAAGGGCTATCGCAGGACGATGGGACATAGCGTGTTCTCCGTCGTTGAGTAATCTGTCAACCTGGCGCCAGTCAGAAAATGCCTGTTTTGCACGCGCCAGCGCTCATTTCACCATAGCCGGAAATAGCGCAAAAGATACCGGTTTTGTGTGGCATCTCAGACCACTGGCAATCGTCTTTTAACCGGCGTGCTTTTGATCATCAGCGTATTGCGCGGGGCGTCGTATGCAGGCGGCGCGTTAATACGGCTGGCGGTGGGGGGGAAACATCGGGGAAGGAAAAAGCGGGCAACATCGTTACCCGCTGGCAAGGCCGTAAAAAAACGCCAGACCCGACGGGACTGGCGTTTGGTGTTGCGGAACAAAACGCTTAGCGACGCGCGCGTACCACCTGGTATCTGCGGGTCAGATATTCGACCGGCGCGCTCCAGACGTGCACCAGGCGGGTAAACGGGAACACCAGGAACAGCGTCATGCCCAGCACCAGATGCACGCGGTAGATAAACGCCACGCCATCAAGATGCTCAGCCGCGCCGCTGCGGAACGTCACAATACTCTGCGCCCAGCCCACCAGTTTCATCATCTCGCTGCCGTCCATATGCTGCGCGGAGAACGGAATGGTGATAAGGCCGAGCGAACACTGCGTCAGCAGCAGCGCCAGGATCAGAATATCAGCGCCGGTAGAGGTCGCGCGAACGCGCGGGCTGAACAGACGGCGTTTGAGCAGCAGCAGGCCGCCAATAAGCGTCATCGCGCCGAAGATCCCGCCTGCGATCATCGCCAGCTGCTGTTTCACGGCAATCGGCAGGAACGACTCATACATCCAGTGCGGGGTCAGCATCCCGAACAGGTGGCCGAAGAAAATGCCGAGAATACCGAAATGAAACAGGTTTGAGGCCATGTTCATCCCTTTACGGTCCAGCATCTGGCTGGAGGCGGCGCGCCAGGTGTACTGCCCATAGTCGTAACGCAGCCAGCTGCCCACCAGGAATACCGTACCGGCAATGTACGGGTAGATACTAAAGAAGAACATATTCAGGAAGTGCATTATTGCTGTCCTCCGGCAGAGATATTCAGATATTGCGGAGCGACCGCTCCGGCGAAGCGGCGCTGGTGCGCGGCGATGTCAGACTCGCCGCAGCCCTGGTCGGCGAAGAATTTCACCTGTTCTTCTTCCCAGACGGCGTCCAGCGCCTGCGGCGTGTCGTCGCGCGCCTCATCGGCGATTTTCTCGTGCACGTTGCGGGTATCCACCTGCGTATCGGAAAGCGCAATCAGCAGATCAAACAGCACCGCGTAGCGGCTTTCGCGCTGCTGAAGACGCGCGCCGAGCAGCGCCAGGATCGGCGCGATATCCCGCAGGCCGTTAATGGCGTCCTGCGCCGGAAGCTGCGCCAGGTACTCCAGATAGAGCGGCAGATGGTCCGGCAGCTCGCGGCTGTCCAGCATAAGTCCGGCGCGCTCATACTGCGCCAGCAGATCCACCATCGCCTGGCCGCGATCGCGCGATTCGCCATGCACATGCTCGAACAGCAGCAGCGAGGTGGCGCGGCCGCGGTCGAACAGCTCGCCGTAAGCCGCCTGCGCATCCAGCAAATCTTCCTGCAGCAGATCGCGGATAAAGACGCCCAGGTGATGGGCGTTTTGCAGCGATAAATGTTGCGTATCGGTCAGCGCGTCGAACAGCTCCTGCTGATGCTGCCACAGGGCAGCATCCGGATACTCCAGCAGGCGGGAGATAATCAGCAGCTCAGTCATTGGCGCGGCTCCGTTTTCACCGTCACGTCGATAGCGTCGATGCGGCGGCTGTTGAACAGGTTGAATTTGGTATCCGAACCGTGGCAGCCATCGCCAAAGCTGAAGCCGCAACCGTTACGTTCCGGGAATGCGTCGTGCGCCAGTTCACGGTGGCTTGACGGCACCACGAAGCGGTCTTCGTAGTTCGCAATCGCCAG
Organism: Cronobacter turicensis z3032; assembly: GCA_000027065.2. NCBI lineage: Bacteria > Pseudomonadati > Pseudomonadota > Gammaproteobacteria > Enterobacterales > Enterobacteriaceae > Cronobacter > Cronobacter turicensis. The sequence continues at coordinate 2,511,733 of FN543093.2, forward strand.
ATAACGGTACATCTCCTGCGCCTGCGCTTCGGTCAGCCCCACTTCTTCCAGCGCGCGGGTATCGTTAACGCCGTCAACGGTTTGCGCACGTTTGTAGTGACGCATCGCGAGCATACGTTTCAGCGCCAGCAGCACCGGGGCGGTATCGCCCGCGGTCAGCAGGTTCGCCAGGTACTGCACCGGAATGCGCAGGCTGTCGACATCCGGCAGAATGCCGTTGCGACCCAGCTCGCCCGCATCAGCGGCAGACTGAATCGGTGACAGAGGCGGCACGTACCAGACCATCGGTAACGTGCGGTATTCCGGGTGCAGCGGCAGCGCCAGCTTCCAGTCCATCGCCAGTTTCCACACCGGCGACTGCTGCGCCGCGTCAATCACGCTCTGCGGCACGCCATCTTTCAGCGCCTGTTCAATAACCGCCGGATCGTTCGGGTCGAGGAACACATCCAGCTGGCGCTGATAGAGATCGGTTTCGTGCTCGGTGCTTGCCGCCTGCTCGATGGCGTCTGCGTCATACAGCAGCACGCCGAGGTAACGGATGCGGCCCACGCAGGTTTCGGAACAGACCGTCGGCATCCCCGCTTCGATACGCGGATAGCAGAAGATGCACTTCTCGGATTTCCCGCTCTTCCAGTTGAAGTAGATTTTTTTGTACGGGCAACCGGTGATGCACATGCGCCAGCCGCGGCATTTGTCCTGGTCAATCAGCACAATGCCGTCTTCTTCGCGCTTGTAAATCGCGCCGCTCGGGCAGGTCGCCACGCACGCCGGGTTCAGGCAGTGCTCGCACAGGCGCGGCAGATACATCATGAAGGTGTTTTCGAACTGGCCGTACATCGCCTTCTGCATGTTCTCGAAGTTCTTGTCCTGCGAACGCTTTTCGAACTCGCCGCCCAGGATCTCCTCCCAGTTCGGGCCGGTTTCGATTTTGTTCATCCGCTGGCCGGTGATTTTCGAGCGCGGGCGGGCAATCGGCTGATGTTTGCCTTCCGGCGCGTTATGCAGATGCTGATAGTCGAAGTCGAACGGCTCGTAGTAATCGTCAATGCCCGGCAGATGCGGGTTGGCGAAAATTTTGCCGAGCAGCATCCCGCGGCCGCCCATGCGCGGCTGCAGTTTGCCGTTGATTTTGCGTATCCAGCCGCCCTTCCACTTCTCCTGGTTTTCCCAGTCGTTCGGGAAGCCGACGCCCGGCTTGCTTTCGACGTTGTTGAACCACGCGTACTCCATCCCTTCGCGGCTGGTCCAGACGTTTTTACAGGTCACCGAACAGGTGTGGCAGCCGATGCACTTATCAAGGTTCAGCACCATGCCGACTTGTGAACGAATTTTCATTTTACGCTCTCCTGTTTCTGGTCGTTGCCTTCGCCGTCCAACCAGTCAATGTTCTTCATCTTACGTACCACCACAAACTCATCGCGGTTAGAGCCGACGGTGCCGTAGTAGTTAAAGCCGTAGGCCAGTTGCGCATAGCCGCCAATCATGTGAGTCGGTTTCGGGCTGATGCGGGTTACCGAGTTATGAATACCGCCGCGCTGGCCGGTGATTTCCGAGCCCGGAATATTCACGATGCGTTCCTGCGCGTGGTACATCATGGTCATCCCGGCAGGCACGCGCTGGCTCACGACCGCACGGGCGGTCAGCGCGCCGTTGGCGTTAAACACTTCAATCCAGTCGTTATCCGCAATGCCGAGATCTTTCGCGTCGTCTTCGCTCATCCAGACAATCGGGCCGCCGCGCGACAGCGTCAGCATCAGCAGGTTGTCGCTGTAGGTGGAGTGAATGCCCCATTTCTGGTGCGGCGTCAGGAAGTTCAGCGCCTTCTCCGGATTGCCGTTGGATTTCTGCCCCATCACGGCTTTCACCGAACGGGTGTCAATCGGCGGACGATACACCAGCAGGCTCTCGCCGAAGTCGCGCATCCACGGATGATCCTGATAAAGCTGCTGACGGCCAGAGAGCGTACGCCACGGGATCAGCTCGTGAACGTTGGTATAACCGGCGTTGTAAGAAACATGCTCATCTTCAAGCCCTGACCAGGTGGGGCTGGAGATAATTTTGCGCGGCTGCGCCTGGATATCGCGGAAGCGAATCTTCTCGTCTTCTTTGTTCAGCGCCAGGTGCGTATGGTCGCGACCGGTGAATTCACTCAGCGCCGCCCAGGCTTTTACCGCCACCTGACCGTTGGTTTCCGGCGCGAGCGTTAAAATCATCTCGGCGGCGTCAATCGCGGTGTTCAGCATCGGCTGGCCTTTGGCCGGACCGTCCTGTTTGGTGTAGTTAAGCTTGCGCAGCAGATCCATTTCGCTCTGGGTGTTCCAGGCGATGCCCTTGCCGCCGTTGCCGATGGTGTCGAGCAGCGGGCCGATGGAGGTAAAGCGCTCATACGTCGCCGGGTAGTCGCGCTGTACCGCAATGATGTGCGGCGCGGTTTTGCCCGGGATCAGCTCGCATTCGCCTTTTTTCCAGTCTTTCACATCAAGCGGCTGCGCCAGTTCGGCGGCAGAGTCGTGCTGAATGGGCAGCGTGACGACGTCTGTTTCCACGCCGAGATGACCGACGCACAGTTCGGAGAATTTCTTCGCGATGCCTTTGTAAATATCCCAGTCGCTTTTGGATTCCCATGCCGGGTCAACCGCGGCGGAAAGCGGATGAATAAACGGATGCATATCCGAGGTATTCATATCGTCTTTCTCATACCAGGTGGCGGTCGGCAGCACGATATCGGAATAGAGACAGGTGCTGGAGAGACGGAAATCGAGCGTCACCACCAGATCCAGTTTGCCGTCGAGGCCGTTGTCCTGCCATTCGATCTCTTCCGGCTTCACGCCGCCCTGCTGGCCCAGATCTTTACCCTGAATGCCGTTCTCGGTGCCGAGCAGGTATTTGAGCATGTACTCATGCCCTTTACCGGAGGAGCCCAGCAGGTTGGAGCGCCAGACGAACAGGTTGCGCGGGTGGTTTTTGCCGTTTTCAGGCTCTTCGGCCGCGAAGCGAATGTCGCCCGATTTCAGCGCATTGACGGTGTAATCCACCGGGCTCATTCCGGCGGCGTCCGCCGCGGCTTTGATGCGCAGCGGGTTAGTGCCAAGCTGCGGCGCGGACGGCAGCCAGCCCATACGTTCTGCACGCACGTTAAAGTCGATCAGATGACCGCTGTAGCGTGATTTATCCGCGAGCGGCGACAGCAGATCGTCGGTCGTCAGGGATTCATAGCGCCACTGGCTGGAGTGGTTGTAGAAGAACGACGTGCTGTTCATATGACGCGGCGGACGGTTCCAGTCCAGCGCGAACGCCAGCGGCGTCCAGCCGGTTTGCGGACGCAGTTTCTCCTGGCCCACATAGTGCGCCCAGCCGCCGCCGCTCTGGCCGACGCAGCCGCAGAACACCAGCATATTGATAAGCCCACGGTAGTTCATGTCCATGTGATACCAGTGGTTCATACCGGCGCCGACGATGATCATCGAACGGCCATGCGTCTTGTCGGCGTTATCGGCAAACTCGCGGGCAGTACGAATAATCTGCGCGCGCGGCACGCCGGTCACCTGCTCGGCCCAGGCCGGGGTGTAGGCTTTCACGTCGTCGTAGCTTGCCGCGCAGTTGGCATCGCCAAGACCGCGATCCAGGCCGTAGTTGGCGAGCGTCAGGTCATAGACCGTCGCCACCAGCGCGCTGGAGCCGTCGGCAAGCTGCAGGCGTTTCACCGGCAGTTTATGCAGCAGGATGTTTTCAAGCTTCACGCTCTGGAAATGTTCGCTGCTTTCGCCGCCGAAGTACGGGAAGCCAACCTCTGCAACTTCGTCGTGGTGGCCCAGCAGCGAGAGGCGCAGTTCGGTCTCTTCGCCGGTCGTGCCATCGCGCTGTTCCAGGTTCCATTTGCCTTTTTCGCCCCAGCGGTAACCGATAGAGCCGTTCGGCGCCACCATGTCGCCATCGCGGTTATCGAATGCGACGGTTTTCCATTCCGGGTTATTTTCCTGGCCCAGGTTATCGACCAGATCCGAGGCGCGCAGCATGCGGCCTGCGGCGTAGAAGCCGTCGCGCGCTTCGAGCATCACCAGCATCGGCATGTCGGTGTAGCGGCGCACGTAGTCGGTGAAATACTGGCTCGGTTTGTCGAGGTGGAATTCACGCAGCATCACGTGGCCCATCGCCAGCGCCATCGCGCTGTCGGTGCCCTGTTTCGGCGCCAGCCATAAGTCGCACAGTTTGGCGATTTCGGCATAGTCCGGCGTGACGGCGACGGTTTTGGTGCCTTTATAGCGAACTTCAGTAAAGAAGTGGGCGTCCGGGGTACGGGTCTGCGGAACGTTAGAGCCCCAGGCGATGATGTAGCTGGAGTTATACCAGTCGGCGGATTCCGGCACGTCGGTCTGTTCGCCCCAGGTCATCGGCGAGGCGGGCGGCAGGTCGCAATACCAGTCGTAGAAGCTCAGGCAGGTACCGCCGATAAGCGACAGGTAACGCGCGCCGGAGGCATAAGAAACCATCGACATCGCCGGGATCGGCGAGAAGCCCGCGATGCGGTCCGGGCCGTAGGTTTTGGCGGTCCAGACGTTGGCGGCAGCGATAAGCTCATTCACTTCCTGCCAGGAGGAGCGGACAAAGCCGCCGCGTCCGCGCGCTTGTTTGTAGCTTTTCGCTTTTTCGCTGTCTTCCATGATGGACGCCCAGGCGTTCACCGGATCGCTATGCTGCGCTTTCGCTTCGCGCCACAGTTTGATCAGACGTTTGCGCATCAGCGGATATTTCAGGCGGTTGGCGCTGTAAAGATACCAGGAGTAGCTGGCGCCACGAGGGCAGCCGCGCGGCTCGTGGTTCGGCATATCGGGGCGGGTGCGCGGGTAGTCGGTCTGCTGGGTTTCCCAGGTGACGAGACCGTTTTTGACGTAAATCTTCCAGCTGCAGGAACCGGTGCAGTTAACGCCGTGGGTGGAGCGGACAATTTTGTCATGCTGCCAGCGTTGACGGTAACCCTCTTCCCAGTCCCGGTTCGTATCCAGAAGTTGTCCATGCCCATCGGCAAAGGTTTCGCCTTTCTGTTTGAAATAGCGGAACCTGTCCAGGAATTTACTCATCGGGGGTGTTCTCCTGTGTGGAGCCTGTTGGCTCTCTGGTCAAATCGACATTGGCTCAATGGACGGCACGGTAACGCGCGGATTAACCTTCAGAATTGACAACGATCAACGCGGCCTGGCTTAAAAAAAGCGCGCCATAACGCCGCTACCCCCAAAGGATGATCTGAATAAATCGACCAACCCATTGGATATATTATGTTTTTTACAAAATCGGCGTATTTTTAAGCGCTTTCGGTTAACCGTCGGGTATTAAGGGGTAGTCTGAAAGTGACTGCTCTCCCCGCCACGCTAATGTGCGGTTTTCCAGTGCGCCGCCCGCGCTGAAACGCCCGTGCAAACGTAAAGTATGTTGTAACTAACACAGGCATAAAAAAAGCGCGGCCAGGCCGCGCAAAGGATAACCAAAAGGTTAACCGGTTAGCGTGCTGATTTACGCCCGTAAACGAGCCAGGTCAGCACCACGCAAACAATGTAAAACACCAGGAAGACTTTCATCGCGCCAGCCGGTGAGCCGGTGAGCGCCAGCGACGTACCGAAGGCTTTCGGGATAAAGAACCCGCCGATAGCGCCGATGGCGGAGATAAACCCGAGCGCCGCCGCGGTGTCAGTCGCCGCTTCACGCATCGCCTGTTCATCGCTGCCGCCCGCCGCTTTTACGCGGTCCATCGTCAGCTTGCGGAAAATCACCGAAATCATCTGGAAGGTAGAACCACTGCCGAGCCCGGCGGTCAGGAACAGCGCCAGGAACACGCCGAAGAACGCGGCGAAGTTGCCGCCGACGCCGCCTGACGGCAGCGTGACGAACAGCAGCGCGCTGAATACCGCCATCAGAATGAAGTTCACCAGCGTCACGCGCGTCCCGCCGAGGCGGTCGGAAATCGCCCCACCGGCCGAGCGCGCCAGCGCGCCGAGCAGCGGTCCGAAGAAGGCGAAATGCATCACGTTCACCTGCGGGAACTGGGTTTTCGAGAGCATCGCAAAGCCCGCGGAGAAGCCGATAAACGAGCCGAAGGTCGCGAGATACAACAGGCTCATCATCCACAGGTGGCCGCGTTTAAGCACCGGCAGTTGCGCCCGGAAAGACGCTTTTGACGTCGCCAGATCGTTCATGCCAAACCAGGCCGCCAGCGTAAAGACGGCGAGGAACGGCACCCACACCCACGCGGCGTTTTCCAGATACAGCCGCGTGCCGTCATCCTGTACCACGCCTTCGCTGCCAAACGCGGCGAAAATGGAGAGCGAAATCGCAAGCGGCGCCACCAGCTGCATCACGCTGACGCCCAGGTTGCCGAGACCGCCGTTAATGCCGAGCGCCCCGCCCTGTTTCTGTTTCGGGAAGAAAAAGCTGATGTTCGCCATGCTGGAGGCGAAGTTCGCCCCGGCAAAGCCGCACAGCAGTGAAATGATAATAAACGTGCCAAACGACGTGGAGGTATCCTGCACCGCGAAACCCAGCCACACGCACGGAATAATCAAAATGCCAGTGCTGAACGCCGTCCAGCGACGGCCGCCGAAAATCGGCACCATAAAGGAGTACGGCACACGCAGCAGCGCGCCGGAGACCGACGGCAGCGCGGTCAGCATAAACAACTGATCGGTGGTAAAACGAAAACCTACCTTATTCAGATTGACCGCCACTGCGCTGAACAACATCCAGACGCAGAAAGCGAGCAGCAGACAAGGCACGGAGATCCACAGATTACGACGTGCGGTGTGCTGGCCGGTACGCTGCCAGAACTGATTATCCTCAGGTCGCCAGTCGGTAATCAACCCGCTTGTGGGACGTGCCGCAGCGGAAGAGTCACTCATAAACACCTCAAACATTAAGGGAATACTGCCGCCACGATAGAGCCTGGCCGCGCGCTTAAGTTGATGTAAATCAATGGATATTCTCTCTGTAATTTGAGCAAAAAATCGCCTTACCCCCCAGGGAGTAGGCGTAAGCGCTAAAAAAAGTGTGGTTTTTCAGGCGTCCCGCGTGTCTGTACGCGCCGGGTTTACAATGGGTGACATGAATGGCAATAAAGGAGTAATCCACAGTGGGTATGGGTATACTCCAGGGGATACCTGAGAATAAGTCCCACGCCTGTCCCGACGCCGTGTAAAGGAGCGCGCATCGCCATGCTGAAACGACGCTTTTCCCCGCTGACGCTTGCCAATCAACTGGCGATCATCGTCTTGCTGCTCGCCGGTCTCGGCATGGGCGGCATGGCGCTGGCGGGCTGGCTGGCCCAGGGCGTTCAGGGCAGCGCGCATGCCATTAACAAAGCAGGCTCGCTGCGCATGCAGAGCTACCGCCTGCTCGCCGCCGTGCCGGTTGGCACCGCCCGCGCGGAAATGTTCAGCGATATGGAGCGCACCGCCTGGAGCGATGAACTTCAGCAGGCGGCCGTGCGCGACGGGCAGCAGGCGGCGCTGCTGGCTATCCAGCGCTACTGGCGTCAGCATCTGGCGCCCGCGCTGCGCGACGCCCGTTCCCCGCAGGAAGTCAGCGCGCAGGTAGCGCAGTTTGTCGGCCAGATAGACGCGCTGGTCAGCGCGTTCGACAGCTCCACCGAGCACCGCATCGCCCGGATAGTGATGCTGCAACGCGGCATGGCGCTGCTGATGGGCCTGCTCCTCCTCTTCACCCTGCTCTGGCTGCGCCGTCGGCTATTGCGCCCGTGGCGTCAGCTGCTCGACATCGCCCACGCCGTCGCCCACCGCGATTTCAGCCAGCGCGCCAGCGTTTCGGGGCGCGATGAGATGGCCACACTTGGCCATGCGCTTAACAGCATGTCGGCGGAGCTTGCCGAGAGCTACGCGAGCCTTGAACAGCGCGTACAGGAGAAAACCGCCGGGCTTGAGCAGAAAAACCAGATCCTGTCGTTTTTGTGGGAGGCGAATCGCCGCCTGCACTCTGACGTGCCGCTGTGTGAGCGGCTGGCGCCGGTGCTGACGCGCCTGCAACATCTTACGCTGCTGCGTGATATCGCGCTGCGCGTCTATGAAGTGGATGACGAAGAGCACTATCAGGAATTTGTCTGGCAGCCGGACGAGCGCTGCGACGAAATCGGCTGCCATCTTTGCCCGCGCGACCTGTCTGCGCCGAGTGAAACCGGCACCACGCTGAAGTGGCGTCTGGGCGATTTGCACACGCAATACGGGCTTCTGCTGGCGACGCTGCCTGCAGGCTGCCACCTGAGCCGCGACCAGCAGCAGATGATCGACACGCTGATGGAGCAGCTCACCGCGACGCTGGCGCTGGAGCGTCAGCAGGAGCGCAAACAGCAGTTGCTGGTGATGGAAGAGCGCGCCGCCATCGCCCGCGAACTGCACGATTCCATCGCCCAGTCGCTCTCCTGTATGAAGATGCAGGTCAGCTGCCTGCAAATGCAGGGCGACGCGCTGCCGGAAGAGAGCCGCGAACTGCTCGGCCAGATCCGCCACGAACTCAACGCCTCCTGGCGACAGTTGCGCGAACTCCTCACCACATTCCGCCTGCAACTTAACGAGCCGGGCCTGAAAGCGGCGCTGGTGGCGAGCTGTCAGGAATTCAGCGCGCGGCTCGGCTTCCCGGTGGCGCTTGATTATCAGCTTCCGCCGCGGCTGGTGCCGTCGCATCAGGCGATCCATCTGGTGCAAATTGCGCGCGAGGCGTTAAATAATGCGCTCAAACACGCCGAGGCGAGCGCTATCCATGTCAGCGTCACGCTGCATCAGGGCCAGGTGCGGCTGTGCGTGGCCGATAATGGCCGCGGCCTGCCGGATAACGCCGGGCGCACCAATCATTACGGCTTAATTATTATGCGCGACCGCGCGCAGAGTTTGCGCGGCGACTGTCAGGTACGGCGACGGACAGAAGGCGGCACCGAAGTGGTGGTGACCTTTATTCCCGATGCGCCGTTCTCATCCGTACCCGCACTTCCAGAAGGAGAAGTTCATGAATAACCCGGAACCGGCAACCATTCTGCTGATAGACGATCACCCGATGCTGCGCAGCGGCGTAAAACAGTTGGTCAGCATGGCGCCCGCTATCACGGTGGTCGGCGAAGCCGGAAACGGCGAGCAAGGCATTGAAATGGCCGAAGCGCTCGACCCGGATCTGATCCTGCTTGATCTCAACATGCCCGGTATGAACGGCCTGGAAACGCTCGATAAGCTGCGCGAAAAAGCGCTGTCGGGCCGGGTGGTGGTGTTCAGCGTCTCCAACCATGAAGAAGACGTGGTCACGGCGCTCAAGCGCGGCGCGGACGGGTATCTGCTGAAAGATATGGAGCCGGAAGATCTGCTTAAGGCGCTGCAACAGGCGGCGGCAGGCGAAATGGTGTTAAGCGAAGCGTTAACGCCGGTGCTGGCGGCAAGCCTGCGCGCAAGCCGCGCCACATCAGGCCGCGATGTTTCCCAGCTCACGCCGCGCGAGCGCGACATTCTGAAACTCATCGCCCAGGGCCTGCCGAACAAAATGATCGCCCGTAAGCTCGATATCACCGAAAGCACCGTCAAAGTGCACGTGAAACATCTGCTGAAAAAAATGAAGCTTAAATCGCGCGTTGAAGCGGCGGTCTGGGTGCATCAGGAACGTATTTTCTAAGGCACGGGCGCCAGCAGTTCGTAACGCGGATCGTCCTGGGGCAGCGTCTGTACCGGCACCGACAGTTTCAGGGTTATCCAGTTCGACGTCACCCGCTGGCCCTGCTCATCTTCCACCGTCACCGACAGCCGCCAGCTGTTGCTGGCCCCCGGCGAGTTATCCCAGGCAGGCATAATCACCGTCCAGCCGTCGGCGCTGGTGCTGTCGATCGGCGGCGTCAGGCTCAGCGCCTGGGTGTCGCCCTGCCAGGAGAGCTGACGAATGCCGTGGCGGCTGCGCACCTGTAGCTTCAGCGCGACCGTCTCACCCGCGCTAAGATCCCAGGGCGGCGTCGCGAGGAATACCGACAGCGTCTTGCGCTGACGAAACTCCATGACCGGCACGTTAGTACGCTCCACGCGGTCATAACGACTGCCGCGCAGCGAACGCGAGGCCGCCACTTCATCGGGTGAGAGTTGCTTGTTCAGCGGCACCCCAAAACGATAATTGAGCTTCAGCCCTAAATCGTTCTGGCTCACGCCGCTCTCGCCCTGGCGGTGATGCGCGCTCACGGTGACGAGCGGCACCGGCGTATAGCTCAGCCCCACTTTCACCGCGACCGGATTGTGATAACCGGAGCCGCTGTCAAACAGCTCCACCTGATCGCCGAAATATTGCTCAAAGCTGACGCTGGTATTGATGTGCTGGTAAAACGGCAGATACGCCTGGGCGGTGACGTCGTAACCGCGCGCCATGCGCTGCTCCAGCAAGCCGGCGCGATGCTCCCAGCCGCCGAGCGGCTGATAGTAGTTGGCGGAAAGACGCAGATAGTCGCCCCACGCCTCTGCGCCAAACCCGGCGCGCGACGTATCGTCGTCAAACAGGCGATCGTAAAAGGTGTTATAGCCAAGCAGCCAGTGACCAGCCGTCCAGCGCTGGCCAATGCCCGCGTTGCCGACCAGCCCCTGATTTTGCTGGCTGACGCCGACCTGGCTCCAGGTGAGATAGCGGTTATTGTCCTGCCAGGGCGTAAACAGCGAGCCGCTGCTGCCGTTAAAATTCCCCTCTTCATCCACCAGCAGATCCACCGTGGCGTTGCCCCAGGGCGACAGCAGGCTTTCAGCCTCGCTGGTAATGCTGCTGCTGACCGCGTCACGCAGGCGGGTAAACGCGAAATGGCGCGCCTGCTGGCCGGGTGAAAGCGCGCTGTCGGTCTGGCTCGCTTCGCCAAAGGCTTTTAACACGTGGGCAAAATGCTTTTCCGCCGCGTTATTTTCAGGCGCGAGGCCGAGGTCGGGCAGGTTATCGCCATTTTCATCGAAGGGATTTTGCGCCTGGCGCACGTAGTCGTCGCTCTGGCTGGCCGGGAATGCCCGGACCGGCAACAGCGCGGCGGTAACAACAGAGGGGAGGACAACCAATAACCACCGCATCACGTGTGAATTTTTCTCTCCTGGGCCGGGTTTGCCGGAAAATGGATACATTTACACAGTATACCATATCGGGTTTGCCGCTCCCGACAAGCCCCGACGCCCCTTTTAAGGATAATCCGCAGCCCGTTTGCGCGCGGTGCGCTACGCTTAACGTTCCCACCCTGCGTGAGACACGCTGATGAAAAAATCGCTGCTCGCTTGCCTGTTTGCTGTTGCCGCTGTTAACGCCCTCGCCGCGGAGTCTGACGACGGTATCTTCATGTTGCAATCCCCGTCGTTCGCCGATAACGGCATGATGGAGAAAAAATTCGCCGGTAACGCGAAGCAAAATCCGAACTGCACGGGTGAGAATCAGTCGCCCGCGCTTATCTGGAGCCATGCGCCGCAGGGCACGACGCGTTTCGCGCTGATAGTTCACGATCCGGAAGGCGCGAAGGGGCTCGGCGTGACGCACCTGGTCGCCTATAACATTCCCGCTACCACCACCGGCCTTGCCGCCAATGCGCTGACCGACGGCAAAGGCTTCACCGCCGGGAAAAATACGCCGGGCACCCGCGCCTGGCACGGCCCCTGCCCGCCGCCCGGCAGCGGCGCGCACCATTACACTTTCACGCTTATCGCAACAGACTTACCGACCGATCTCCCGCCCGGCCTGACGCGCGATGAACTCTTCGCGAAGCTCAAAGGCCATGCGCTCGCCGCCACCGGCCTGATTGGCCGCTTCGGGCAGTGACGCCGTCTGCACCAGCAGCGCTTTGAGTTCCGGGATGCACGAGCCGCAGTTCGTGCCGCAGCGCAGGGTGTCGCCGAGCTTTCCGGGGCTGTCGCAGCCCGCGCTAATGGCGGTCCGGATAGCGTTTTCATCCACCCCAAAGCAGCTACAGATCGTGCGCCCCTTCGCGGGCGCATGGCGCGCGCCCTTTCCTGCCAGTAGCGCATGACGCGCGGCAGCGTTCGCAGGCGGAGCGGCGAATGCCGTCGCGATCGCCTCGGTCTCCACTGCCGGACGACGCGCCGCGCTGTAAAACGCCAGCATCAGCGCGCCGTCGCGCCACGCCAGCAGATGAAAAAACCCCTCGCCCTGCGCATACTGCATTTGCCAGCCTTCCCGCCCGGCCAGCTCGCGCAGCCAGCGCTGCGGCGACGCAACGCCCGCCAGCGTGAAGTGCAGACACCCGTCCAGCGCCCTGCGCCACCACAGCAGATCGGGCGCAAGCGGCGGCATCGTGCGGCAGAACAGCTCGCCCTGCCACCCGGTGCGGCGTTTATGCAGGCGCACGGCGGTCTGTTTGCTTTCCGGCTGGCCGGAATGCGGGCAGCAGACCGGCGCCACCAGCGTATTGACGCGCCCGTGGCTCGCGAATTGCGCGTTCCAGTGCATCGGGGCGAACAGCGCGCCTGGCGCCTGGGCGTCATTTAACGTCGCCCAGCCGACCATAAAACCTTGCGTGGACGCCACCTCCACCAGATCGCCTTCACGCACAGCGTGGCGCGCCGCATCGTCAGGATGCATGACCACCTGCGGCAGCGGCTGGTGCTGCATCAGCCGCGCCACGCGGCCGGTGCGGGTCATGGTGTGCCACTGATCGCGGATGCGCCCGGTATTGAGCCACAGCGGGTAGCGCGCGTCGGGCCGCGCCTGCGGCAGCGCCGGGGAGACCGCCACCATGTTGAGCCTCCCGCCGCGCCAGCCTGCGCCTGCTTCCAGCAGACGCGGCGTGCCCTGCGGCTGTTTGATTGTCACCGGCCACTGCACCGGCGCGAGCGCGTCATACGCCTCGCGGGTGAGAGAGGCCAGCGCGCTGATATCAAACGCCCGCGCGCCGTCGTTCTCAAAGCCCGACAGCGCCGCGTGCTCGCAGAAAATCTCGTGCGGGTGTTGCCAGCCAAACGCCTCGCCAAAGCCCAGGCGGCGCGCCATCTGCGCGACTATCCACCAGTCAGGACGCGCTTCGCCGGGCGCGGGCAGAAAGGCGCGCTGGCGCGAGATCCGCCGCTCTGAATTGGTGACCGTGCCGTTTTTCTCGCCCCAGCCCAGCGCCGGAAAACGAAAATGCGCAAAATTCGCCGTGTCGGTCTGCGCGGTAATGTCGGACACCATTACCAGTTCGCAGCGCGCCAGCGCCTGGCGCACCGCGTCGCTGTCCGGCAGCGACACCGCCGGGTTAGTGCCCATGATCCAGACGGCTTTCACCTCGCCGCGCCCGATGGCGTCAAACAGCTCCACCGCCATCAGGCCGGGCGTCTGCGCGATGCGCTCGCTGCCCCAGAACCTCCCGAGACGGGCAATATCCGCCGGATCAAAACCCATATGACAGGCGAGCTGGTTGGCAAGCCCGCCCACCTCGCGACCGCCCATCGCGTTCGGCTGACCGGTCAGCGAAAACGGCCCGCAGCCGGGCCGCCCGATGTTCCCGCTCGCCAGATGCGCGTTAATTATCGCGTTGCACTTGTCGCTGCCGCTGGACGACTGGTTAATGCCCATGGTGTAGAGCGTCATCGCTGTGGGCGCGCTCAAAAACCAGTCGTAAAAGCGCGCCACCTCGGTCTCCGTGAGCCCACAGAACTGCGCCACGCGCCCCACGCTCCACTCCCGCGCGGCCGCAAGCGCCTGCGCCTGGCCGTCGAAAGCCTCCGGCGCGAGCGAGTCCGAAAGCGCGTTCAGCAGCCCGACAAACAGCCCGGCGTCGCTGCCGGGCGCCAGCGCCAGGTGGAGATCGGCAATATCGCAGGTCGCGGTACGCCGCGGATCGATGACGACGATTTTCATCGTCGGGCGCGCCTGCTTCGCGGCCGCGATGCGCTGATACAGGACCGGATGCGCCCAGGCGGCGTTGGAGCCGACGAAAACCAGCAGATCGGTCTGCTCCAGATCCGCATAGCTGCACGGCACCGCGTCGGCGCCGAACGCCCGCTTGTAGCCCACCACGGCGGAAGACATGCAGAGCCGCGAGTTGGTATCGATATTCGCCGCGCCGATAAATCCCTTCATCAGCTTATTGGCGGCGTAGTAATCCTCGGTAAGCAGCTGCCCGGAGGCGTAAAACGCCACCGCCTGCGGGCCATGTTTATCGATAATCGCGCCAAGGCGCGAGGCCGCCGCGTCGAGCGCCGCCTCCCAGCTCGCCCGCTCGCCGTCGATTTCCGGGTACAGCAGCCGTCCGTCATGGCAGGTCGTCTCGCCCAGCGCCGCGCCTTTGACGCACAGCCGCCCAACATTCGCCGGATGATTTTCATCGCCGCGCACGCTCACCGCGCCGCTGTCGTCGCGCTGCGCCACCACCCCGCAGCCCACCCCGCAATAGGGGCAAGTGGTCTTAACGCCGTTCATGACGCCTGCGCCTGTAACAGCAGCGCCTGACCGGCCACCCACACCTTGCCGCCCTCCACTTTCACCGGCCAGGCGCGCACCGCCTCGGCGAGCCCCTCCGCGAGCCGTCCGTCGCGCAGCCGGATGCGCTGTTTGTAGAGCGGCGAAATCACCACCGGTTCGCCGCCAACGTCCCCCACCAGCCCGCGCGACAGCACGTTGGCGTCGCTGCCCGGCTCCAGATTGTCGAGCGCGTAGATACGATCGCCGAAGCGGAACAGCGCAATCTGCATCTCGCCAAGCCGCGCGCCGATACCCGCCTGCGGCGGAATATCATTCACGTCGCACACCGCCTGCCACGGGCGCTCCGGCGCGCGCGGCGTCAACGGCTGCACCACGTCCACCGGCTGCGGCTGGCCTCTGAGCTCGCGGCGCTGCACGGCTTCATCCGGTTTATCGCTGTTCACATACGAGCGGAACAGCGCCAGCCGGTCGGGGCTCGCCAGCGTGGTCTGCCATTCGCACTGGTAGCTTTCGACCACCTGCGCCATTTCGCGCTCCAGCTCCTCGCCAATCCCGAGCGAATCCTCAAGAATGACGTCGCGCAGATAATCAATGCCGCCTTCCAGGTTATCCATCCAGGTGCTGGTGCGTTGCAGGCGGTCGGCGGTGCGGATGTAAAACATCAGAAAGCGGTCGATGGTGCGCAGCAGCGTCTCCCGGTCGAGATCGCTTGCGAAGAGATCCGCGTGGCGCGGCTTCATGCCGCCGTTGCCGCAGACGTAGAGATTCCAGCCTTTGTCGGTGGCGATCACGCCCACATCCTTGCCCTGCGCCTCGGCGCATTCGCGGGTGCAGCCGGAGACCGCCATTTTAATTTTGTGCGGCGCGCGCAGCCCTTTGTAGCGGTTCTCAAGATCCACCGCGAGCCCGGTGGAGTCCTGCACGCCGTAGCGGCACCAGGTGGAGCCGACGCAGGATTTCACGGTACGCAGCGATTTCCCGTAGGCGTGGCCGGTTTCAAAGCCCGCCGCCACCAGCTCCGCCCAGATTGCCGGGAGCTGTTCAAGCCGCGCCCCGAAGAGATCGATGCGCTGGCCGCCGGTGATTTTGCTGTAGAGCTGATAGCGTTTGGCGATGTGCCCGATGGCGATAAGCCCATCCGGCGTCACCTCGCCCGCCGCCATCCGGGGTACTATCGAGTACGTGCCATCTTTCTGGATATTCGCGAAGTAACGATCGTTAGTGTCCTGGAGCGGCAGGTGCGCCGGTTTCAGCACATATTCGTTCCAGCACGACGCCAGCACCGAGCCCACCAGCGGTTTGCAGATTTCGCAGCCGTGGCCCTGGCCGTAGCGGCTGATAAGCTGGTCGAACGTGCGGATATGGTTGACGCGCACCAGGTGGTAGATCTCCTGGCGCGAATACGCAAAGTGCTCGCAGATATCTTTTTTGACCGTCACGCCCTGCTGTTCGAGCTGATACTCCATCACCTGTTTGACCAGCGCGCTACAGCCGCCGCAGCCGGTCGCCGCTTTGGTGCAGCGTTTCACCGCGCCCATATCGCCTGCGCCCCCCGACACCGCCGCGCAGATGTCCGCCTTGCTGACGTTATGACACGAACAGATCTGGGCGCTTTCCGGCAGCGCCGCCACGCCGAGCCCTTTCGCAGGCGTGCCGCTGCTGGCGGGCAGGATCAGCGTCTCCGGCTCGGCGGGGAGCGCCATGCCGTTGAGCATCATCTGTAGCAGCGTGGCGTATTCGCTACTGTCGCCCACCAGCACGCCGCCGAGCAGCGTTTTGCCGTCCGCCGAGACGACGATTTTCTTGTAGATCCGCTTCGGCCCGTGGGTCCACTGATAGCTCTGGCTGCCGGGCGTGCGCCCGTGCGCGTCGCCAAACGACGCCACCTCAACGCCGAGCAGCTTCAGTTTGGTGCTCATGTCCGCGCCCCGGAATGCGGCCGCTTCGCCCGCAAGCGTCGCCGCAGCGACCCGCGCCATCTGATACCCCGGCGCCACCAGCCCGAAAATTTTGTTCTCCCACAGCGCGCATTCGCCGATGGCGAAAATATGCGCGTCGCTGGTGCGGCACTGGTCGTCAATCACGATGCCGCCGCGCTCGCCGGTAGCAAGCCCCGCCGATGTCGCCAGACTGTCCTGCGGGCGAATGCCCGCCGAAAAGACAATCAGATCGGTATGCAGGCTGTCGCCGTCGGCAAACTGCATGGTCAGGCCGCCATGCTCTTCCACAATCGCCGTGGTGGATTTGCTGGTATGCACGCTGACGTCCAGCGCCTCGATTTTCTCGCGTAGCATCGCAGCGCCTGGCGCATCGAGCTGCACCGCCATCAGCCCCGGCGCAAACTCCACGACATGCGTTTTCAGCCCCAGTTGTTTAAGCGCGTTCGCCGCCTCAAGCCCCAGCAGACCGCCGCCCACCACCACGCCGCGCGTGGCGTGCTGCGCGCGTTCGCGGATGGCGTCGAGATCGTCAAGCGTGCGGTAGACGAAACAGCCCGGCAGGTCACGCCCCGGCACCGGCGGCACGAACGGCCAGGACCCGGTGGCGAGCACCAGCTGGTCGAAATGCGTTTCATGGCCCTGCGCGTCGCGCACGATCTGCCGCGCGCGCTCCACCGCCACAATCTGACAGCCGGTGCGCAGCTCAATGCCCGTCTGCGCAAAGAAATCGCCTTCCACCATGGAGAGCGACTGCGCGCTGCGTCCGGCGAAATACTCCGAGAGATGCACGCGATCGTAGGCCGCGTGGCGCTCTTCGCCAAAGACGATGATATGAAAGCGCTCATGCAGCCCGGCGCTGACGCACTGCTCCAGAAAATGATGCCCAACCATGCCGTGGCCCACGACCACCAGAGTTTGTTTTGTCATCGTGTCATATCCTGCAGCCGCGGGCTGCGTTTCATCGGTTTCATCAAACAGCAGCCCGGCGCTGGCGCGCAGCGGCTGCCCGAAGTGATTCATCAGCGCGCTGGCGCGGTCGGTATCGCCATACAGCAGCACGCTGGTGAGCCTGCCGTGCTCCATGATCAGACGGCGATAGTGGCGGGCTATTGGGTCAAGGCTTATCAGCGTCTGCGCCTGCGGGCCGGGCGTCACCACGCCCGCGCTGAAGACCGCGATACCGGCGACCTTGAGGCGCGTCCCTTTTTCTTCATAACCAAAGCGCGCCGTCTCGCCGCACAGCCTCGCCGCCAGCACGTCCGCCTGTTGCAGACAGGGCGCCACCAGCCCCCAGGTTTGCGCGTTGATTTCGCAGCACTCGCCGATGGCGCTCACCGCCGGGTACGAGGCGCAAAGCGCGTCATCAACGACAATGCCGCGCTGGCAAGCAAGCCCGGCGGCCTGCGCCAGCGCTATCGTCGGACGCACGCCGGTTGCGATCACCACCCGCTGCGCCGCAACGGTTTCGCCGTCGGCGAGCGTCACGTCATCTGAGGTAATGCGCGTAATGCCGCTGTCGGTCACCACGCGAATGCGGCGCGCGCGCAGGCTTTCGGCAAGCCACTCGCCCGCCTGCGCATCCAGCTGCTGTTCCATCAGCCACGGGTGACGATGCACCAGCGTCACCGCCGCGCCCTGCCGGGCGAGCGCTGCGGCGGCCTCCACGCCGAGCAGCCCGCCGCCCAGCACCACGGCCGGGCCAGGCGTGGCGAGAAGCGCCCCGACATCCGCCAGCGTGCGAAAGGCGCGCACGTGCGGCAGCTCGCTGCCTTCAATCGGCGGAATAAACGGCGTCGAGCCGGTGGCGAATACCAGTTCATCCCAGGGCAGCGTGCGCGCGGCAGTGGTCACAGTACGCGCGGTCAGATCCACCGCCAGCGCCCGCTCGCCGGTTAGCACTGTGACACCGTAACGCGTGTACCATGACGCGTCGTGAAGCTGCGTCTGCGCGGCGGTTTTTTCGCCTCCCAGCACCGGCGAGAGCAGGATGCGGTTATAGGCGGGCACCGGCTCGTCGCCGATAAGCGTGATGGCGAAGCGCTCCGGCGCGCGCGCCAGCAGTTGCTCCACCAGACGCACCGCCGCCATGCCGTTGCCGATAATCACCAGTCGTTGCGCCATCGCCGCTCCTTACGCCGCTTTCGGCTGCTTTTCGTAGAGGAAATGCAGGATCTGCTGGCGCAGCTGGTGATAGCGGCTGTCGTCGGCGAGCTGCACCCGGTTGCGCGGACGCGGCAGATCCACCTCCAGCGCCTCGCCCACCGTCGCCGCCGGGCCGTTGGTCATCATCAGCACGCGGTCGGAGAGCAGCACCGCCTCGTCCACGTCATGCGTAATCAGCACGATGGTGGTGTTGAGCTCCTGCTGGATATGCATCACCGCATCCTGCAGATGGGCGCGGGTGAGCGCGTCCAGCGCGCCGAACGGTTCATCCATCAGCAACACTTTGGGCTTCATCGCCAGCGCGCGGGCAATGCCGACGCGCTGCTTCATGCCGCCGGAGATCTCACCGGGGCGCTTGTTGAGCGCGTGCCCCATCTGCACCCGCTCCAGGTTGTGAATAATCCACTCCCGGCGCTGCGCCTTATCCATGGTTTTGCGAAATACCTGATCCACCGCCAGCGCCACGTTCTCAAAGCAGGTGAGCCAGGGCAGTAGCGAGTGGTTCTGAAACACCACGGCGCGCTCCGGACCCGGCCCCGCGATTTCGCGGTTATCGCACAGCAAGCCGCCCTCGCTCGGCAGCGTGATGCCCGCGATAAGATTGAGCAGCGTCGATTTGCCGCAGCCGGAGTGGCCGATAAGGCTCACGGTTTCGCCCGCGTTGATGTCGAAACTGACGTTCTGCAACGCCAGGAATTCGCCGCTGGCGGTGTTGAAGCGCTGGCTGACGTTCTGTACCTGAATGACGGGTTTCATGGTCGCTCCTTATTTGTCCTGCCAGCTGAAGCGGCGGGCGATAAGCATCAGCCCCTGCTCCAGCAGCAACCCCACCACGCCGATAATGACGATGGCGATGAGAATGTTTTCCACGTTGAGGTTGTTCCACTCGTTCCAGATCCAGAAGCCGATGCCGAGGCCGCCGGTGAGCATTTCGGCGGCGACAATCACCAGCCAGGCGATGCCGATCGAGAGCCTTACGCCGGTGAGCACCGCAGGCAGCACCGCCGGAAAGAGAATGCGGCGCATCACCGTCCATTCGGAGAGCTGTAATACCCGCGCCACGTTGAGGTAGTCGTCCGGAATGCGCTTCACCCCTTCGGCGGTATTAATGACCATCGGCCAGATTGAGCAGATAAAAATGGTCCAGCTGGAGGCGGGCTCGGCCTTCTGAAACAACAGCAGGCCGATGGGCAGCCAGGCGAGCGGGCTGACCGGACGCAGGAGCGCGATAAGCGGGTTGAACATCCGCCCGAGAAAGGTAAAGCGGCCAATCAGAAAGCCGAGCGGAATGCCCACCAGCGCTGCCAGCCCGAAGCCCACCGCCACGCGGCTGAGCGAGGCCAGCACATTCCAGCCGATGCCCTGATCGTTCGGCCCTTCGTTGTAGAACGGGTCGGCGAAAAGCGTCAGCGCCGAGTCGAGCGTGCTGAGCGGCGTCGGAAAGCCTTTGCTGCTGACGGCCGCGATTTGCCAGGCGATAACCAGCAGCGCCAGGCCCAGAATGGCTGGTACCACACGGGCCAGCAGCGCGTTCACCGTAGCCGCGAGAGGCGTGCGGCGTTTACGCACCGCCACGCGGGGCATCACTATCACTTCACCGGCGGGCTGTTCGGGCGCCGCGCTCACGGTCTGTTTAAGCTCTTTCATGGTTTCCCCTTAACGTTTCATGGCAAAACGGGCCGCATACGCGGCAGGATCGCGCCCGTCCCAGACGATGCCGTCCATCAGACGACTGGCGCGACGCGTTGACGCAGGCAGCGCGATGCCGCCCACCGCCTCTGCGGCCTGCTGGTAAATGTCGGTACGGTTGATGCGTGCGGCGATGGCCGCGTAGTCTGGGTCGGTTTTCAGCAGGCCCCAGCGGCGGAACTGCGTTAAGAACCACATGCCGTCGGAGTGCCAGGGGTAGCTCACTTCGCCGTCGCGGAAGAAGCGCATACCGTGCGGGTCCTGCCAGCGCTTTCCGGCGCCGTCGTCATACTCGCCGAGCATGCGCGGCGTGACGTATTGCGCTTTGGTGTTGAGGTATGCGCGTTTCGCCAGCACCAGGGCGGTTTCGCGGCGGTTATCGTCCGAGACGTCTATCCAGCGGGCGGCCTCCAGCACGGCGGCGGTGAGCGCGCGGGCGGTATTCGGGTTCTGCTCCACCCACAGGCGGCGTGTGCCGAGCACTTTTTCCGGATGATCCGGGAAGATGGACTGCGAGGTGGCGGCGGTAAACCCGATGCGGTCGTTGATGGCGCGGGCGTTCCACGGCTCGCCAACACAGAAGCCGACCATATTGCCGATGCGCATGTTCATCACCATTTGCGGCGGCGGCACCACCACGGTGCGCACATCGTTAAAGGGATGGATGCCCGCCGCCGCCAGCCAGTAGTACAGCCACATGGCGTGGGTGCCGGTCGGAAAGGTATGGGCGAAGGTGTAAGCGCCAGGCTCGCTTGCGGCGATCCGTTTTTTCAGCGCGTCGGGCGTGGTGATGCCTTTCTCCAGGAGATCGGCGCTGAGCGAAATCGCCTGGCCGTTCTGGTTGAGCGTCATCAGGTTCGCCATCGGCTGCGCCTTACCGGCGATGCCGAGCTCCAGCCCGTAGATCAGACCGTAGAGCGCATGGGCGGCGTCGAGCTCGCCGGAGACCAGTTTGTCGCGCACCGCCGCCCAGCTCGCCTCTTTGCTGGGCAGGATGCGAATGCCATATTTTTTATCGAAGCCTTTGAGGGCGGCCATAACCACCGGCGCGCAGTCGGTAAGCGGAATGAAACCGACGCGCACGGTCTCAAGCTCGGGTTTGTCCGAGCCCGCGGCCCACACGCTGCCCATCAGCCCCGGTAACAGCATTGCCCCGCCCAACGCGGCCCCGGCCTGCAACAGGCGGCGGCGGGAAAGAGAAAAGGATGAATCGCTCATGGCTGCTCCTGAAAATAAAAAAGGCGTCCGCCAATGTCCGAAGACATTGCAGGACGCCTTTATCCTTTCCGGTCTGCCCGCCGCCGTTGGCGAGCCGCCGGGAAATGTTTGTCAGGGTTTATTAAGCAAGAGGTGTGCCAGGTTTTAGGGTGAGTACCGTGGCGGGTGCGCTTCGCTTACCCGCCCTACACAGGAGATATGGTCAAATCCGGTGGTTTTGCTCCGGCTAAAAAAAATCGCCCCAACGGGGCGATTTTCCGCCGGGAGCCGGGATTGCAAAGGGGGCGGCGGCGAGCCCCCTTTGCACGTTCGCGTCAGGGGAGCGCTCATATAAAGGTGAGATTATGGCGAACGGAACATGTTCACCGGTCGTGTATATATCTCCCTCAGCCTGAAGGAAAAGATGTAATCCTGATGGTAGGTGCGCTGCGCTTACCCACCCTACGTCATCCGACGAATGCAGTTAGGTCTCTTTTGTAGGGCGGGTAAGCGCAGCGCAGCACCCGCCAGTGACATCGCCAAAACGCACCGCGCAACTCCCCCGCGCTGCCCCATTTCCATGCACAAAATGCCCGCTTGCTGTGCAGCTACTCCTTTGGGGTTACAGGCCAGAGCTGGGCGACCGCCAGCATCGCCTCGGCAATCTCCACCATCCGTTTGTTTTGATCCATCGCGAGCTTACGCAACTGGTGCCACGCCTGCTCCTCGCTGAGCTGCTGATGGCTTATCAGCAAGCTTTTGGCGCGATCGATAAGCTTGCGCTCCTCAAGATTCGCCTGCAGCGAGGCGAGCTGGCGCGTCAACGATTCCACCTCGCGGGCCTGCTGGCGCACCAGCGGCAGCAGATGACGCTCAAGCGCCGGGGTCTGCGGCTCGTCATGCAAAGGCGCGCGGCAGGCCAGCGCCGTTTCCGGCGCTTCGCTACTTGTCTCTTGCGCCAGCAGCCTGCAAGCCTCGGCAAGCAGCGCGGCAATCAGCGCCTCTTCGATATCGCGCAGCGCGTCCAGCCGTGTGGTTTGCAGCGCAAACCAGCGCACCGCCCGCGCGCGGTTGTCATCATCGGCCGGCAGCCGCGTACAGGCGAGACGCCGCAATTGCTCCAGCTCGCGCGTGGCTTCGCCGTCACGGTAGAAACGGTCGCGGATCCCGGCGCTGGCGAGCGATAAAAACGTCTCGAAACAGCGCTGCTGCCCGTCAATACGATCCGCCAGCCGCTGGCGCAGCGGCTCGCTAAACGCCCCCTGCGTAAAGCCGATAGCGCCGGTGGCGCGCTCCTGGCCTGCCAGCTCCTTGCCCTGCATAAAGCTGTAGAGCGCTGTCAGCGCGCGGGCAAGCGACGCTTCATCGACGCTTTCGCTCGCCTCCGGCACCAGATCCAGCAGATACCGGATAGTGAGATTAAAATGATCCATCGCCTCGCCGGGCTCCACCTCACGGGCGAGAATGCGCGCGCGAAGCGCAGGCAACTGCTCAAGCTGCCAGAGCGCGCAGGCCATGCGCCAGGAAAGCAGGCTGCCTGCGGCGGCGAGCGGCACAGGGACGGCGCGAAATTGCGCCGCGCGCTGGTCGGTTTCTGTCACGCAAAAGGCGCGTTCGCGCGCGAAAAGCTGCCCGCCGGAACAGAGCCAGATGTTGGACGCGCCGCGCTCGCGCTGTAGCATATGCACCAGATGGCTTATCTGGCTGACCCAGTCGCCGACGCCCGACCACGCCTCCAGTTGGCTGCGTTTTCTCTCCCGGGCGAAACGAAACCACGCCTGCGCGTCCTGCAAGGATGTCGCGGGTATTGCCATCGCTCATTCTCCTGTTATCGCCTTTACAGGAACCAAGCAATAACTATGCCGTCATGGCAAAGGAGTTCCGGATGCAAAAGATCGTGATTATCGCCAACGGCGCGGCTTACGGCAGCGAATCGCTGTTTAACAGCCTGCGTCTTGCCATCGCGCTGCGCGACCAGCCGCAGGCCCCCGCGCTGAAGCTGTTTTTGATGTCAGATGCCGTCACCGCAGGTCTGCGCGGCCAGAAGCCCGCCGAGGGGTATAACGTGCAGCAGATGCTGGAGATCCTCACCGCGCAGAACGTCCCGGTGAAGCTGTGCAAGACCTGCGCCGACGGACGCGGCGTGAGCGCGCTGCCGCTGATTGAGGGTGTGGAAATCGGCACGCTGGTGGAACTGGCCCAGTGGACGCTGGAGGCCGACAAAGTCCTGACCTTCTGATAATTACGCAGGTGTAATAATATTTTCTTATTCACCTGCGTTGCCCATCAAGTCCCTGCCCCGTGTGCCGATATTTTACTTAAAACCCATAACAACACGCTCGTCCCGACACACAACACTTACACAACACACAGCAGGGTATACGCCTATGTTAACGTCCATTCGCGCGCGCATCATCGCAGCCACCGCCGGCTGCCTGGTCGGTGCGCTGTTACTGAACACCATCATGAACTACCAGGTCACCCGGCTGGATAATCAGCAGGCGAGCCTGAATACGCTGCGCAGCACCAGCGCCAGCCATAACCTGGCGATCGGCGACTGGGTCAGCGGTAAAATCGCCATGATCCAGTCGCTGGATACCGTCGCGCTGGGCGCCGATCCGGTGCCGGTCTTTACGCAGATGGCGAAAGCGGGCGGCTTTATGAACGTCTACGTCGGTTACGCCGCCAAAACCGCGAAATTCTCTAACCCGGAAGGCGTGCCGGCGGATTACGATCCGACCATTCGCCCGTGGTATCAGCAGGCGGTGAAAGCCGATGCGCCGGTGGTTACCGCGCCTTATGTGGATGCCGGAACCGGCAAGCTGGTGGTGACATTCGCGGTGCCGGTGAAGCAAAACGGCGCGATTGCGGCGGTCGTCGCGGGCGATCTCTCCATGGACAGCGTTATCGCTAACGTGCGCAGCATTCACCCCACTGAAAACAGCAGCGGGCTGCTGGTAAACGACGACGGCACGCTGATTGCGGCGAAAGATCCTGCGCTGACGTCAAAGCCCTTTGATAAGGCAGTGTCGGGCGTCGCGTTCAGCGAACTGAAAGCGAGCGATACGGCGCTGGAAGGCGATATCGGCGGCGCGCAAAAAGCCTTGCTGGCGACGCCGGTGCCGGGCACCCAGTGGTATCTGGTCATCGCGCTGGATGAAAACGACGCGACGTCCGGCATGCGCGCCCTGCTCAACACCTCGGCTATTTCCGTGCTGGTGCTGCTGTTGATTACCGGCGCGCTGATGCATTTCCTGGTCACAAAGCTGTTAAAACGCCTGCTGATGATCCGCGACGCGCTGGTGGCTATCAGCAGCGGCACCAACGATCTTTCGCAGCGCCTGCCGGAAGATGGCCGTGACGAAGTGGCGCAGATAGCCCATGCCTTTAACGCCTTCTGCGACAAGCTCTCAGGCGTGATGGGCCAGCTGCGCGACGCCAGCGCCTCGGTGAAAGTGGCGGCGAATGAAATCGCGGCCGGGAACCAGGATCTCTCCGGGCGCACCGAGCAGGCTGCCTCCAGCTTGCGTGAGACGGCGAGCGCCGTCGAAGAGATAACCGCGTCGGTCGCCAACTCCACCGATGCGGCGGCGCAGGCCAACAGCCAGGCGCAGAGCGCGACGGATGCCGCCTCGCGCGGCGGTGAGGTGGTGTCCAGAGCTATCTCCACCATGCAGTTGATTGAAAGCGCCTCGGCGAAAATCGGCGATATCACCAGCGTCATCGACGGCATCGCTTTCCAGACCAATATCCTGGCGCTGAACGCCTCGGTGGAAGCCGCGCGCGCAGGCGAACAGGGCCGCGGCTTCGCGGTGGTGGCGGGCGAAGTGCGTAACCTCGCCAGCCGCAGCGCCCAGGCGGCGAAAGAGATTAAATCGCTTATCGACTCCACGACCCAGAGCGTCGCGACCGGCTCGCGCTACGTTCGCCTCGCGGGGGAATCGATGGAAGAGATAGTCAGCAGCATCAGCAATGTTTCCGGGATCATGCGTGAAATCACGGTCGCCACCAGCGAGCAGATGAAAGGCATCCAGGAGATTAACCACGCGGTGGTGCAACTCGATCAGATGGTGCAGCAGAACGCCGAGCTGGTGGTGCAGTCCGCCGCCGCCGCGGGCGCGTTGCAGGGCCAGGCGGGAGAACTCGCCCAGACCGCCGGCCATTTCCGCATTTAATCAGGCGCAGGCGCGCATTCAGACATTTTCCGCGCGCCTGCTCCCCGCTTTGGCGAACAATGTGATGAATATCGTATTGTGACCGCATTTTTTGATCAAAATCAGCATTCCCCGCCTCCCTCTTTGGTGTTATTTCCGACAGGTTTTGTGAACAGCCTCACGTACGAAAGGCTGTCCTGACAGGTTTTATCATTGACAGAGGGGTTAAAAATGGCGCGGGTAAAAGCAAGCCTGAAATTGTTTGGCGGAGACACGGTAGTGGTGCGCTGTTCAGCGAACTGCCACATCCATTTAATGAACGCCGGCGAGCGCGCTAAGCGTGCCGGTGCGGATATTCTGAGCGTGCAGAACCGCAACAGCGCGTATATCAGCGTGCCTTACAGCGGTCTCTGGGATGTGCTTATCGACAGTCACAGCCAGACGCTGGAGCACTCCATCAGCTACGTTCCGGCCTGACCATTCTCCCCGGCACCCGCCGGGGTTTTTTCAGGCGAAATGCGGTTGCAGATCGCCGCTCTCACCATCATCTTGCGCCTGACAGGCGCGCACTTCAGACGCAAGCGCATCCAGCGACGCTTCACACATGCCGAGCTTTTTCAGCTCCTGCTCCAGCGAGAAGAGATATTGCGCATTCGTGCCAAGCGGGCCGCTCGCGCGGGCGATAAGCGGCGCGATGGTCGCGGGACGGGTGTCGGCTTCATACAGCGGGTGGCTCGGGTCCATGATAAAGACCAGCGCGTGCACGGTGCGGCCATCATCGAGCGTGAGTTTGCACCAGCCGGGCAGGTAACAGCCGGTGATCATCTCGCGCTTCCACAGCAGCGTCAGTTCGGTTTCAAGCTCCGCCTCGGGCAGACGATACGCGACGCCAGTCGTGGCGCCGCCCTCTTTCAGCGCCAGCATGCGCCCTGGCTTGCAGGCGCTGCCGCGCCCGGCGGTGAGCCGCAGGCAGAACGCGCGGTGCCAGCCGCTGAGGGTCGCGGCGCAGCGCTCTTCAAACACCATTGCCGGGTTCCACATCAGGGACCCGTAACCAAAAATCCAGACCGGTTCGTTTTCAGGACGACAGGCGAGCGTGGCGGCCAGTGACGCCGCCCGCTGCTCTGGCGTCCACAGTAACGATTCCTCAATGGCTCCGAAAGCCGTCTTACAGTCTGCTGTCATTAAGAAATCACGTGTTAACACCTTCTACCTCCACCACGGCTGCTTCCCTGCGATTTTAAGCGCTTTCAGAATCTTTTTATCGCTCAATCAGAAAGCAATTACGGGGTGACGATAGGGGATTAACGCGCCGCTGACAAGACCGCAGCGGCGTTTTCGACCGACAAAAAACTTATCTGTCCCCGCGCCATACGCGGAGATAAAGATAAAGATGGAGAGGAATCAGGCGATTAACTAAGCATTATTTTTTCTTATGCCATTTGTCGTCATCGCCCTTTTCGTACTCATGTTTAACGGCGGCCCAGGCGACGCGATGCGCCGTCTCTTCCCGACTGGCATCGCCGCGCCGGTCGTCCTCGTCTTTATATTGATCCCAGGCGCTGTTGAACGCCTCTTTATAGATATCCTGCGCGTGCGCCGGGAGGACGTTACGCACGTTATCGGGTAAATCGGTTCTGGAGGAATAGGGCATCGCTACGCTCCTTTACTGGCCAAAAGATAAGTGTGGAACACAATCGGACAGCGCGCCAGCCGCAAGCGAAGCGTAAATGGTTTATTCACAATGCCCTGTTTGATAAATGGATTCTCAATAAAACTGCGATTTTTGGCTAACTTAATGAAAAATTAGCGCATAGCCGTAAAAATTCGTAAATAAACCCTCATGACAGCGCGTTTTTTGGTAGTTTTACGGTCAGCCTTCCTCCTCACTATAATGATAATGACCTGCTTCTCTGGAGAATTAACGTGACCAAAACGAGCCATGAGGCGGTGAAGACCCGCCATAAGGAGTCTTCTCTCATTTTCCCGGTATTAGCGCTGGCGGTGCTGGCGTTCTGGGGTTCCAGCCAGTCGCTGCCAGTGATTGTCGGCATCAACGCGCTGGCGCTGGTGGGGATCCTCAGCAGCGCGTTTAGCGTGGTGCGCCACGCGGATGTGCTGGCGCACCGCCTTGGCGAACCGTACGGGTCGCTGATTCTGAGCCTGTCAGTCGTTATCCTCGAAGTGAGCCTGATCTCAGCGTTAATGGCTACCGGCGACGCCGCGCCGACGCTGATGCGCGATACGCTTTATTCGATAATCATGATTGTTACCGGCGGTCTGGTGGGCGTGGCGCTGCTGCTGGGCGGGCGAAAATTCGCCACGCAGTATGTGAATCTCTTCGGTATTAAACAGTATCTGATTGCCCTCTTCCCGCTTGCGGTGATTGTGCTGGTCTTCCCGATGGCGCTGCCGGGCGGCAACTTCTCTACCGGGCAGTCGCTGCTGGTGGCGGCTATCTCGGCGGCGATGTACGGCGTGTTTTTGCTGATCCAGACCAAAACGCACCAGAGCCTGTTTGTCTACGAACATGAAGACGAAGGCGACGACCCGCACCACGGGAAACCGTCGGCGCACAGCAGCCTGTGGCACGCGGTCTGGCTGATTGTGCATCTGATTGCGGTGATAGCGGTCACCAAGATGAACGCCAACCCGCTGGAAGCGCTGTTAAGCCATCTTAACGCGCCGGTGTCGTTTACCGGTTTCCTGGTGGCGCTGCTTATTCTCTCGCCGGAAGGCCTGGGCGCGCTGAAAGCGGTGCTGAATAATCAGGTGCAGCGCGCGATGAATCTCTTTTTTGGCTCGGTGCTGGCGACCATTTCGCTGACGGTGCCGACAGTGACGATTATCGCGATTCTGACCGGCAACGATCTCCATTTCGCGCTCGGCGCGCCGGAGATGGTGGTGATGCTCGCAGCGTTGATGCTGTGCCAGATTTCGTTTTCCACCGGGCGCACGAATGTATTGAACGGCAGCGCGCATCTGGCGCTGTTCGCGGCCTATCTGATGACGATTTTCGCGTAGGGGTTATGGTGGGTGCGCTGCGCTTACCCATCCTACAATAAGAGGCTAAATATGTTTTCGTAGGGAGGGTAAGCGCAGCGCACCCGCCTCGTCACGCCCATAAAAAAACCCCGCATCGCGGGGTTTTTCTTTTTACGGTCGGGCCGATCAATTCTCGGTATCGAGTTCCGGGAAGCTTTTCACCAGATCGTCGATAGCTTTGATCTGCGTGAGGAACGCCTCAAGCTTCGCCAGCGGCAGCGCGGACGGGCCGTCGCATTTCGCGTGTTCCGGGTCCGGGTGCGCTTCGATAAACAGACCCGCGATGCCGGTCGCCATACCCGCGCGGGCAAGCTCCGTCACCTGGGCGCGACGACCGCTGGACGCAGCGCCGAACGGGTCGCGGCACTGCAGCGCGTGGGTCACGTCAAAAATCACCGGCGCGTTGCCAGACACTTTCTTCATCACGCCAAAGCCCAGCATGTCGACCACCAGGTTGTCATAACCAAAGTTGGTGCCGCGATCGCACAGGATCACCTGGTCGTTACCGCCCTCTTTGAATTTATCGACGATGTTGCCGATCTGGCCGGGGCTGATGAACTGCGGTTTCTTCACGTTGATAACCGCGCCGGTTTTCGCCATCGCTTCAACCAGATCGGTCTGGCGCGCCAGGAAGGCCGGTAACTGGATAACGTCCACCACATCCGCAACCGGCTGGGCCTGCTCGGCGGTGTGCACGTCGGTGATGATTTTCACGCCAAAGGTCTGTTTCAGCTCCTGGAAGATTTTCATCCCTTCTTCGAGGCCCGGGCCACGGTAGGAGTGAATGGACGAGCGGTTGGCTTTATCAAAAGACGCTTTGAAAACGTAAGGAATGCCGAGCTTCTGGGTCACCGTGACGTAGTGCTCACAGATGCGCATCGCCAGATCGCGCGATTCCAGCACGTTCATGCCGCCAAACAGGACGAACGGCAGATCGTTCGCTACGTTGATATCGCCAATGCTAACCACTTTTTGTTTCATATTATCGCCTTTATCCTGTGTAAATCGGTACACGCCGCGCTTAGTGCAGGGTAATCTGCTTGTGCGAAATAGAGTTAATCTGCGCCCGAATCATCTCGCTGATTGGATCTTCCGGGCACTGCTCCACAAAATAGCTTAAATCATTGAGCGCCACGTGCTCGCAGTCGAGCTGGGCGTAAATCAGTCCGCGGTCGCGGATTTCATACGGATCTTCCGGGTTGAACTCCAGCAGCGCTTCGCTGGCGCGCAGCGCAAGCTCCATCTGCCGCTCTTCCATCAGCGCCGATTTCAGCGTATCGAGCAGCTTGCGGATAACCAGGCTGTGTTCAGACTCTTCGAGATCGTCCATATAGAGTTCGGCCACCGGGCTGATGTTGCCTTTGAGCCACACTTCGAGCGTATGTTCATCCAGCGTTTCGCCGTTAAACGGATTGATGAGCCACATTTCGCCATCCATCCAGTCGGCGCGCAGGATGAGCTGCGTCGGGAAAATCACCGGCATCAGCGGAATATCAAGACGCCCGGCGATCCACAGCAGGATAGCCCCGAGAGAGACCGCGCTGCCCTGGCGCTTTTTCAGCACCTTATCCAGCCACAGCGCGTCAGACAGGCGGTAAACGCCGCGCGCGTCGCTAAAGCCCCACTCGCCGTAAAACAGCTCCAACAGGCGCTCAAGCTGCGTATCCTGATGCGAGCCTTCGCAGATCTCTTCGCGAGCCAGCCGCACCAGGCTTTCGAGCTGGTCGTAAACGTCCTGCGCCGGAAAATCGTCGCGGATATGCTGTGATACCAGAATCATGCCGTCACAGAGCGGCGCGTTGTTAAATTGGAAATCGGCCAACGACTTCATATCAACCCCAATAGCGGTATTTTGGTGGTGGCGAGTTTCACGATGATGTAGAGCACCACCAGCCCAAGCAGGAAAGCAATCCAGCGGACCTGCTGGCTGCGCGGGCGACGCCCGAGCGCGATAAAGCCTAAAACGATGTAGATGATAACGCCAAAGAGTTTTTCAGTCAGCCACGCGCCCTGCGGGGTGAACGGATAAAAATGCGTGATCAGCACCAGCGCCACGCCGCTGCCGAGCAATACGGTATCGTTGACGTGCGGCACAATGCGCACCCAGCGCTTTGAGGACATCGGCGAGCTGCGGTACTGCCACCAGTAGCGCAAAATAAACAGACTGATGGAAATGACCACCGTCAGAATATGTAAGTGTTTTACTGCAAAATAAGCGGCCATGCTGCCTTACTCCTGTGTGTTGCGATAGTGTCCCAGCGTCAGACGTTCATTACCGCCGTAATCGCGGCAGGTTTCAACACCCTGATAGCCCGCGCGCTCAAAAAGTTCGCGCACCGCCCCGCCCTGCTGCCAGCCATGCTCCAGCAATAACCCGCCGTTATCTTCAAGGAAATGCCGCGCCCCGACAATCAGCGTTTTAAGATCCGCCAGGCCGGCGTTTTCCGCCACCAGCGCGCTTTTCGGTTCGAAACGCACGTCGCCCTGCGTCAGATGCGGATCGTCGCCGTCAATATACGGCGGATTGCTGACGATAAGCGAAAAACGCACGTCCGTCAGCGCGGAAAACCAGTGGCTTTGCAAAACCGTGACGTTATCGATGCCGAGCCGCTGCGCGTTGCGTTTAGCAAGCTCGACGGCCTCGGGGATGACATCCAGCGCGGTGACGTGGCAGTCCGGCCGCTCGGAGGCGATCGCCAGCGCAATCGCGCCGGTGCCGGTGCCGAGATCGAGAATGCGGCACGCCGTCGCGGGCAGACGCGCCAGCGCCTGCTCCACCAGACATTCAGTATCGGGACGGGGGATAAGCGTTGCCGTGGACACTTCCAGCGGCAACGACCAGAATTCACGCTGGCCGATGAGATACGCCACCGGCTCGCCCGCGGCGCGGCGCGCCAGCAGAGTTTCGAGCCGCGCGAGTTCATCGTCAGTCAGCGCGGTTTCGCCGAAGGCGAGGATAAACGTGCGCGTCCTGCCGGTCACAAACCCCAGCAGGATCTCCGCATCGCGGCGTGGCGATTCGCTTTCAGTGAGACGATGGATGGCCTGTTTCAGCCACTGCTGATATTCCATTACTCCTGCTCAGCCAGCGCCGCCAGCTGATCGGCCTGATGCTCCTGGATAATCGGCTCAATGAGCGCGTCCAGCTTGCCTTCCATCACTTCGTCGAGACGGTAGAGCGTCAGGTTGATGCGGTGATCGGTCACGCGGCCCTGTGGGAAGTTATAGGTGCGGTTGCGATCAGAGCGATCGCCGCTGCCCAGCAGGTTGCGGCGCGTGGAGGCTTCCGCCTGCTGGCGTTTGGCCGCTTCCGCGGCATGGATGCGCGCGCCCAGCACCGCCAGCGCTTTGGCTTTGTTTTTATGCTGCGAACGCTCATCCTGGCACTCCACCACAATGCCGGTCGGCAGGTGGGTGATTCGAATGGCGGAATCGGTGGTGTTAACGTGCTGACCGCCCGCGCCGGAGGAGCGAAAGGTATCGATACGCAGATCCGCCGGATTGATGTCCGGCAGCTCGGCTTCCGGCAGCTCCGGCATCACCGCCACGGTGCAGGCGGAGGTATGAATACGGCCCTGAGATTCGGTCGCCGGGACGCGCTGTACGCGATGCCCGCCGGATTCAAACTTGAGCCGCCCGTAGACGCCCTCGCCGCTGATTTTGGCAATCACTTCTTTATAGCCGCCATGCTCGCCTTCGCTGGCGCTCATGATCTCCACACGCCAGCGGCGCGATTCAGCGTAACGGCTGTACATGCGGAACAGATCGCCTGCGAACAGCGCGGCTTCATCGCCGCCAGTGCCCGCGCGCACTTCCACGTAGGCATTACGTTCATCATCCGGATCTTTGGGCAGCAACAGTAACTGAAGCTCCTGCTCCAGCGCTTCGCCTTTCGCTTTGGCTTCCAGCAGCTCGTCCTGCGCCATATCGCGCATTTCCGGGTCGCTTAGCATCAGGCGCGCGGTTTCCATATCTTCCTGGACCTGGCGCCATTCAAGGAAACAGCGCGAAACGTCGCTCAGCTGGGCATATTCGCGCGACAGAGCGCGAAAACGCTCCTGATCGGCAAGCGTACCCGCATCGCCCAGCAGAGCCTGAACTTCTTCATGACGCTCCTGCAAGGCTTCCAGTTTGGCAACGATAGAAGGCTTCATAGGCGGTAGATCACCCTGTAATTAGAATTGTGTTGTGCTACTCCAGCCCGAGGCTGTTGCGCAGAATATGCAGGCGTTCATCATCCCCGTCACGGGCAGCCTGCTGAAGAGATTTGGTTGGGGTGTGGATCAGGCGGTTGGTCAGCTTGCGCGCCAGATCCTGCATGATGGCTTCGGCGTCGCCGCCGGTGCGCAGCGCCGCCAGGGCTTTGCTGGTGAGCTCTTCGCGCACCTGCTCGGCCTGGGCGCGATATTCACGGATGGTCTCGCTGACGCTCTGGGCGCGCAGCCAGGCCATAAATTCGCAGGCTTCCTGCTCGACGATAGACTCCGCCTGCACCGCTGCCGCTTTACGCTGCGCCAGGTTATGCTGGATGATGCTCTGGAGATCGTCGACGCTGTAGAGATAGGCGTTGGCAAGCTTGCCCACTTCCGGCTCGACATCGCGCGGTACGGCGATATCCACCAGCAGCATCGGCTGGTTGCGACGGGCCTTCAGCGCGCGCTCCATCATGCCTTTGCCGATAATCGGCAGCGGGCTTGCGGTGGAGCTAATGATGATATCCGCGTCTTTTAAACGTTCGTCGATATCGCCAAGCCCGATGACCTCCGCGCCGACTTCATCCGCCAGGCGCTGGGCGCGCTCACGGGTACGGTTGGCGATGATCATTTTCTGCACGTTGTGTTCACGCAGGTGACGGGCGGCAAGCTCGATGGTTTCGCCCGCGCCGACCAGCATCACGGTGACCGTTGAGAGCGATTCGAAAATCTGCCGCGCCAGCGTACAGGCGGCGAACGCCACCGACACGGCGCTGGCGCCGATATCGGTTTCGGTGCGTACGCGCTTGGCGACGGAGAAGGATTTCTGGAACATGCGTTCCAGCTCGCTGGCATTAGCATGGCCGCGGCCGGAATCGGCGAACGCTTTTTTCACCTGGCCTAAAATTTGGGGCTCGCCCAGCACCAGCGAATCGAGACCGCTGGCGACGCGCATCAGATGGCTGACAGCGTCGTTATCGTGGTGCCAGTAAAGGCTGTTGCGCACCTCTTCTTCATCAAGATGATGATAGTCGCACAGCCAGCGCACGAGTTTGTCGTGCAGGTTGTCTTGTTCCTCAACGCTGAGGTAAAGCTCGGTACGGTTGCACGTCGAGAGCACCACGCCGCCCTGCACCATCGGCTGCGACAGCAGGCTTTCCAGCGCCTGGTCGAGCGTATCCGGCGAAAACGTCACGCGTTCTCGCAGCGAAACAGGAGCCGTCTTGTGGTTGATGCCGAGAGCTAACAGGGTCATGGAGCGGGAATAGTACCAGCGTTGATAAGGTTTGCTGTGCGCATCATACAGGATGCGTAAGGTCAATAAAAGAGAACCGCCTCTTTTGGAGTAATAGGCAGTTTCATGATTTAAGACAACTAGACCATAGACGCCCTCAGCCCCTGACGCTAGCATGAAGGGTTATAACCTCAATCAACATCAAGGATTTGTTCCTGTTATGGCGATTTCTTCTGTGCGTTTTTGGTCTCTCGCCCCGCTGGCGAGCCTGGTGCTGACCGCCTGTGTCAGCCACGCCCCGCAAGGTCCTGGCAAAAGCCCCGACGCCCCCCAGTGGCGGCAGCATCAACAGCAGGTGCAAAACCTCGCTCAGTTCCAGACCCGCGGCGCCTTCGCCTATCTTTCCGATCAGCAGAAAGTCTACGCGCGTTTCTTCTGGCAGCAGACTGGCAAAGAAAACTATCGCCTGCTGCTCACCAATCCGCTCGGCAGCACCGAGCTTGAGCTGAACGCGAAGCCGGGTACGGTGGAACTGGTGGATAACAAGGGCAAGCACTACCAGGCAACGGACGCGGAAGAGATGATCGGCAAGCTGACCGGCATGCCGATTCCACTTAACAGCCTGCGCCAGTGGATTGTCGGCCTGCCGGGCGACGCGACCGATTACTCGCTCGACGATCAATATCGCTTACGCGAAGTGAACTACACCCAGAACGGCAAAACCTGGAAAGTGGTGTATGGCGGTTATGACACCAAAACCCAGCCCGCCATGCCGTCTAATCTGGAGCTGCGCGAAGGCGACCAGCGCATCAAGCTCAAAATGGATAACTGGATTGTTAAATAATGACCCGTTGGCCTTCTCCGGCGAAGCTTAATCTTTTCTTGTATATCACTGGCCGTCGTGACGACGGCTACCACAATTTACAGACGCTGTTTCAGTTTCTCGACTACGGCGACACGGTGCTGATCGCGCCGCGCCAGGACGGTCAGCTTCGGCTGGTGACGCCGGTCGACGGCGTGGCGGAAGACGACAATCTCATCGTGCGCGCAGCAAGGCTCCTCATGGAGAACGCCCGAAAGACCGGGCGGCTGCCGGAGGGCGCTGGCGCCGATCTGGGCGTGGAGAAGCGCTTACCGATGGGCGGCGGACTCGGCGGCGGTTCATCCAACGCCGCGACGGTTCTGGTGGCGCTCAACCATCTCTGGCAGACCGGCTTTAACGAAGATGAACTGGCGCGCTTTGGCGTGCAGCTCGGCGCTGACGTGCCAGTGTTTACGCGCGGCCGCGCCGCCTTCGCCGAAGGGGTGGGCGAACTGCTGACGCCCGCCAGCCCGGCCGAGAAATGGTATCTGGTGGCGCACCCGGGCGTGAGCATTCCGACGCCGGTAATTTTCGGCGATCCGGAGCTCACGCGCGATACGCCCGTCCGGTCAATGGAAACGTTGCTGAAATGTGAATTTCACAACGATTGCGAGCATATCGCAAGAAAACGTTTTCGTGAGGTTGATGCCGCGCTTTCCTGGCTGTTAGAATACGCGCCGTCGCGCCTGACCGGCACCGGAGCTTGTGTGTTTGCTGAATTTGACACCGAATCCGAGGCCCGCCGGGTGCTTAAGAAAGCCCCGGAATGGTTGAAGGGTTTTGTTGCGCGAGGCGTTAACCACTCCCCGTTACAGCAAGCCATCGCCGGGCAAACTGAGTCCTGGTGACAACGTCACCCCTGTTCCAGACGTTGCGCCATGCTCTTTAAATACACCGCCTGGATGGCGAACCTGCTTCCTGTCGCGTTTTGCGGCGCCGCCATCCACCACTGGACGCATGCCTGAGGTTCTTCTCGTGCCTGATATGAAGCTTTTTGCTGGTAACGCCACCCCGGAACTAGCACAACGTATTGCCAACCGCCTGTACACTTCCCTCGGCGACGCTGCTGTCGGTCGCTTTAGCGACGGCGAAGTCAGCGTACAAATTAATGAAAATGTACGCGGTGGTGATATTTTCATCATCCAGTCCACTTGTGCCCCCACCAACGACAACCTGATGGAATTGGTTGTGATGGTCGACGCCCTGCGCCGCGCTTCCGCAGGTCGTATTACCGCCGTTATTCCTTACTTTGGTTATGCTCGTCAGGATCGTCGCGTGCGTTCCGCGCGTGTGCCTATTACCGCGAAAGTGGTGGCGGATTTCCTGTCCAGCGTAGGGGTTGACCGCGTTCTCACTGTGGACCTGCACGCAGAACAGATTCAGGGCTTCTTCGATGTGCCGGTAGATAACGTCTTCGGCAGCCCGATTCTGCTGGAAGATATGCTGCAGCAGAACCTGGATAACCCGATTGTGGTTTCTCCGGACATCGGCGGCGTCGTGCGCGCCCGCGCCATCGCTAAACTGCTCAACGATACCGACATGGCTATCATCGACAAACGTCGTCCGCGCGCTAACGTCTCTCAGGTGATGCACATCATCGGTGACGTCGCAGGCCGCGACTGCGTGCTGGTTGATGACATGATCGATACCGGCGGCACGCTGTGCAAAGCGGCTGAAGCGCTGAAAGAGCGCGGCGCAAAACGCGTTTTCGCCTACGCCACGCACCCGATCTTCTCCGGTAACGCGGTGAACAACCTGCGCAACTCCGTGATTGATGAAGTGGTGGTTTGCGACACCATTCCGCTGGCTGACGAGATCAAAGCGCTGCCGAACGTTCGCACGCTGACCCTCTCCGGTATGCTGGCCGAAGCGATTCGTCGTATCAGCAACGAAGAATCTATCTCCGCCATGTTCGAACATTAATCGGACTGTGCTTAAAAACCCGCCCCGGCGGGTTTTTTTATTCTTTTGTTTTATTTGTATGATTTATGTATTCGCCGTCTTATATTTATTTACATGATGGTGAACTCATGGATGAAGTATCGTGAACACACAGTATCTCTCGCAAATTCTTCCTCTCCGCGCGCTGGTGGATGCCTGCTGGCGTGAAAAATATACCGTTTCCCGGCTGAGCCGCGACCTGATTGCCGGCATCACCGTCGGCATTATCGCCATCCCGCTTGCCATGGCGCTGGCTATCGGCAGCGGCGTGCCGCCGCAGTATGGTCTTTATACCTCTGCGATTGCAGGCATTGTCATCGCGCTGAGCGGCGGCTCGCGCTACAGCGTCTCGGGGCCAACCGCCGCGTTCGTGGTTATTCTGTACCCCGTCGCCCAACAGTTCGGGCTTTCAGGGCTGCTGGTGGCGACGCTGCTCTCCGGCGTCTTTCTGGTGCTGTTCGGCCTGGCGCGCTTCGGGCGGTTGATCGAATACATTCCGCTGCCGGTCACGCTGGGCTTTACCTCCGGGATCGGCATCACCATCGCCACCATGCAGATCAAAGATTTCTTCGGCCTGGAAATCGCCCATATGCCGGAGCATTACCTGCCGAAAGTAGCGGCGCTGGCGGTGGCCCTGCCCGGTCTGAATCCTGGCGATGCGGCGATCGGCATCGTTACGCTGGGCACACTGATTATCTGGCCGCGTCTGGGCATTCGTCTGCCGGGGCATTTACCCGCGCTGCTGGCGGGCTGTGCGGTGATGGGCATCGTCCATCTGCTGGGCGGCAATGTCGCGACCATCGGATCGCGTTTTCACTATTTGCTGGCGGACGGCACCCAGGGCAGCGGTATCCCGCCGCTGTTGCCGCAGCTGGTGCTCCCCTGGGATCTGCCCGGGTCTTCGTTTACGCTGAGCCTTGATGCGCTGCGCGCGCTACTGCCCGCTGCGTTTTCCATGGCGGTGCTGGGCGCTATCGAATCCCTGCTCTGCGCGGTGGTGCTGGACGGCATGACCGGCACGCGCCACAACGCCAACAGCGAACTTATCGGCCAGGGCCTGGGGAATCTGGTGGCGCCTTTCTTTGGCGGCATTACCGCCACCGCCGCCATTGCCCGTTCGGCGGCGAACGTGCGCGCGGGCGCGACGTCGCCTGTCGCCGCGGTGTTTCATGCGCTGCTGGTACTGTTAGCGTTACTGGCGCTGGCCCCGCTGCTCTCCTGGCTTCCGCTCTCGGCGATGGCGGCCCTGCTGCTGATGGTGGCGTGGAATATGAGCGAGGCGCATAAGGTGATTGGCCTGCTGCGCCGCGCGCCGAAGGATGACATCGTCGTGATGCTTATCTGCATGTCGCTGACGGTGCTGTTTGACATGGTGATTGCCATTAGCGTCGGGGTGGTGCTGGCTTCCCTGCTGTTTATGCGCCGGGTGGCGCGCATGACGCGGCTCGCGCCGCTGAATGTCGTCGTACCGGACGATGTTCTGGCCGTGCGGGTGACCGGGCCGCTGTTCTTCGCTGCCGCGGAAGGCGTCTTTACGCCGCTGCTGGCGCAGGCGGCAGGCAAACGCGTTATCGTGATGCAGTGGGACGCGGTGCCGGTGCTGGATGCGGGCGGCCTCGACGCCCTGCAACGTTTTATTGAACGTCTGCCGGAAGGCTGCGAGCTGCGCATCTGCCATCTCGAATTCCAGCCGCTGCGCACGCTGGCGCGGGCAGGCGTTCAGCCCATCCCTGGGCGTCTTGCTTTCTTCCCCGATCGCGACGCCGCGTTAGCCGCGCCGTAAATCAACGTGCAGGCGCAGTTCCCTGCGCCTGCATCAATGCGCCAAACGCCTGTTGCAGCCAGCCGAGCGTTTCCGGCGTCATCCAGGTGCCTTTGGAAAGATGTGGCTCCCGCATCATCGCCTCCCGAAACTTCTGTTGCGTCTGCGGGTTATCGCCTGCAAACGAGGAAAACAGCGTCAGCCAGTGCAGCGCTATCCCGCGCGCCTCTTCGCTTGATGGCGAGAGCGGCGTCTTCACCGCGGCGTGCAGCTTCGCCACCAGCGGCGGCCACTCCATCATGCGATCGAAATAGTGCTCGCGGGTAAAAGCGAACTCCTCAGGCGTTAAATAACGCTGGTAAATCGCCAGTTTGCTTTCGGCAAACGCGTGCGTTATCCAGTCGATTATCGCGGGCGTAATGCCGGTTTTGTCGCGCATGGCAGGTTCGGCGGCATGCATTTCATTAAGGCGGGTCAGAAACGCCGGATTGCCCGCGGTATCCCGCTCCAGCGTTTCCATCCAGCGTGTAGCGAGCGCCTGCGCAGCCGGGTCGCTGACCGGTATGCCTTTCAATACCGCGTCATTCGCCTCACGGATAAGCGCGGCCCACTGCGCCTCGCGCTCGGCACTCTCCTGCGCAAACGGCAGCTGCTTCAGCTCGTCGTGCGAAAACCATTTCTCATACATCGTCATCAACTCCAGTGTCTTAAGCCATTCCTGAAGATCCGGCTCATCGCCTGCCAGAAGTCCTTCACGTAGCGCCACCAGCCGGTCGCGCAGCATCGCGGTACGCGTAAGCTGGGCGTTAAGCTGGGTGATTTGCGTGTCGATGACTTCCGGCAGCGTCATGCTGCCGCTCTCCAGGCACTCCCGCACCTGCGCCAGACTCAGCCCCATCCGCGTCAACGCCTGAATATGATGCAGGCGTTGAATATCGTCGCGGTTATAGAGCCGGTAGCCGGCGGCCGTGCGGCCGGAGGGAATGAGCAGCCCGAGGCTTTCATAATGATGCAGCGTGCGAACCGTCAGACCGGCCCGTTTCGCGAGTTCACCTACCTGCAGCAACATAACGCCTCTCCTCTTCCCTTGCGAAGCCCACGGTGAGCCCTGACGTAACGTAAGGGTCAAGAGCGTACCATAAAAAAAGCTCCCGACCGGCGGGAGCTTTTTTCACAGCGTTTAGCATTAACTGGAGTGATGATTGCGCTTACAGCGTTTGTCATAGTGGCGCACCCACCAGTAGCGGTCGCACACCTGTTCGTGCCCCCCGATGCGGGCGCCCGCCAGCCACAGTACGGCGCCAACAAAAATACTTAATATCGCGCCATGCGCGAAAAACTGCGGCAGGTTAAGTTGCGGCAGCTGGTTAAGAACGGAGTAAGCGACGCCGACAACCATAACCACTAACCCCAGGCCCATCAGAAAATTGCCGAGCAACGACGCGTTTTTGCGTTTCATAGTTACCTCCGGAATGGTGGGCGGGAAAGTATCCCTGCGATTTATGTGTAAAGTATAGGCAACGCTTATGTATGAGGGTTGCGCCGGGGATCACATTTATGAACATTCTGAGGACGAAACTTTACAAATAAGCCAATGAATTGAATGAAAATCTAATGATTCATGTCAGTGATTATTGATTTTCATTAAGCGGAGCGACGTGGTTTTGTGATCTGCGCGACACCACAGTAAACTACGCCGCAAACAGAGGTATTCAGGAACAGTAACGTGACGATTAAACTGATTGTGGGGCTGGCGAATCCGGGCGCGGAATATGCCGCCACTCGCCATAACGCGGGCGCATGGTATGTGGATCTGCTGGCGGATCGCTTTCGCGCGCCGCTGAAAGAGGAAGCCAAGTTTTTCGGCTATACCTCGCGCATCAACATTAATGGCAACGATGTGCGTCTGCTGGTGCCCACCACATTTATGAACCTGAGCGGCAAAGCCGTGGCGGCGATGGCCACGTTTTACCGCATCGCGCCGGATGAAATCCTGGTCGCGCATGATGAGCTCGATCTCCCGCCAGGCGTGGCGAAATTTAAGTTAGGCGGCGGTCATGGCGGGCATAACGGCCTGAAAGACATCATCAGCAAGCTGGGTAATAACCCCAATTTTCACCGTTTACGCCTCGGTATCGGTCATCCGGGCGATAAAAACAAAGTTGTCGGGTTTGTGCTCGGCAAACCGCCGGTCAGCGAGCAAAAGCTGATTGACGACGCCGTGGACGAAGCGGCGCGCTGCACCGAAATCTGGCTGCAGGATGGCTTAACCAAAGCCACCAATCGACTGCACAGTTTTAAAGCGCAATAAACCGCGCGGCGGCGCGTCGCGAGGGCGATTTCTCCCCCGTTGCGCGCCTGTTACGTGTATAATAGCCAAATAACATCATTTCTCATCATCGGGTTAATTTTAACCCCGTGATAAACAAGCAATTAAGGTAATGTAAACCATGGGATTCAAATGCGGTATCGTCGGCTTGCCGAACGTCGGTAAATCCACTCTGTTCAATGCGCTGACCAAAGCAGGTATTGAGGCGGCGAACTTCCCGTTCTGTACCATTGAGCCGAACACCGGCGTCGTGCCTATGCCCGATCCGCGTCTGGATAAAATCGCCGAGATCGTGAAGCCGCAGCGTATTCTGCCGACCACGATGGAATTCGTGGATATCGCCGGTCTGGTGAAAGGCGCGTCCAAAGGCGAAGGCCTGGGCAACCAGTTTCTGACCAACATTCGTGAAACCGAAGCCATCGGCCACGTGGTGCGCTGCTTCGAAAACGACAACATCATTCACGTCGCGGGCAAAGTAAACCCGGCGGAAGATATTGATACTATAAATACCGAGCTGGCGCTCTCCGATCTCGACGCCTGCGAGCGCGCCATTCACCGTATCTCCAAGAAAGCGAAAGGCGGCGATAAAGACGCCAAAGCTGAGCTGGCCGTGCTGGAAAAATGCCTGCCGCAACTTGAGAACGCCGGTATGCTGCGCGCGCTGGATCTGAGCAAAGAAGAGAAAGAGCTCATTAAATACCTGAGCTTCCTGACGCTTAAACCGACCATGTACATCGCGAACGTCAACGAAGACGGTTTCGAGAACAACCCGTTCCTGGACCAGGTGCGTGAGATTGCCGAGAAAGAAGGCTCTGTCGTGGTGCCGGTGTGCGCCGCGGTGGAATCCGATATCGCTGAGCTCGACGACGAAGATCGCGACGAGTTCATGAAGGAGCTGGGTCTGGAAGAGCCGGGCCTGAACCGCGTCATCCGCGCGGGCTACTCCCTGCTGAACCTGCAAACCTACTTCACCGCTGGCGTGAAAGAAGTGCGTGCCTGGACCATCCCGGTCGGCGCGACTGCCCCGCAGGCGGCCGGTAAGATCCATACCGATTTCGAGAAAGGCTTTATCCGCGCGCAAACCATCGCCTATGACGATTTCATTACCTACAAAGGCGAACAGGGTGCGAAAGAAGCGGGCAAAATGCGCGCCGAAGGGAAAGAATACATTGTGAAAGACGGCGACATCATGAACTTCCTGTTCAACGTCTAATCCTCTTTCACCTTATGAGGCGGTATTCCCCCTCATGAGATAGCGTTATTAAAATCCACGCTCCGGCGTGGATTTTTCTTTTTATATCGATGTTTCTGAAGTATTGAGATCGACGCTGTTCCCGCCAATAAACCTGCTGCGGCCAGATTTATGGCTAACATCAGGTCATAAGCGTGTACACTGCCGCGGTCGTAAACGTAAGTGCCCAGGAGGAAACAGTATGAAAGAAGGCCCGCTGACCGAGAAAGAGCTGCAATGGCTTGACGAGATGCTGGAAAAATATGGCAGCGAGGATTCGATTGTGGATGTCGCCGAGCTGGATGGTCTGCTGACCGCCGTGCTTTCCGGCCCGAGAACCATTGAGCCGAGCGAATGGCTGGTGGCGCTCTGGGGCGGACAAAACCACATTCCGCGCTGGAGCAACGAGCGTGAGATGAACCGTTTTATGGAGCTGTGCTTCCAGCATATGAACGATATCGCCGATCGCCTCGCGGAGTTTCCCGATCAGTTCGATCCGCTGTTTGGCGTGCGCGAGACCGAAGGCCAGGATTTCACCGTCGTTGAAGAGTGGTGCTTTGGCTATCTGCGCGGCGTGGGGCTAAGCGACTGGTCGTCGCTGCCGGAAGATTTACAGCCCGCGCTGGACGCCATCGCCCTGCACGGCAAGGAAGAGAACTTCGCGCAGCTGGAGGCGCTTTCCCCGGAAGAGATGGAAGCGCGTTTTGCCGCGATCCGCCCTGCCGCGCTGGCGCTCCACGATTACTGGATTGCGCAGCCGCAAGCGGTGCCTGAGCCGCAGCAGCCGATCGTTGCCGAGCAAAAACCGGGGCGCAACGATCCCTGTTTTTGCGGCAGCGGTAAAAAATACAAGCAGTGCTGCCTGCACTGAACACTATGCGCCTGCGGGCGCATTTTTTTACGGGCGCGGCGAAAGCATCATCGGCGATTTCGCGATAAGCCATCGCTTACGGGACGGATAAGCCTGATAAAAAAGTAATGGAACGGTTTGTCTATTATTTATTCGTCGCCTTCCCTGTTCTTCTGCAAATTATCCCTTCCCACCCCGCCAATAAAGGGCAGTCGAAGTTTAAGCGGCGACACATCCACGCCCATACTCAGCCCCAGGATGTTGACCTCAACCCCTTCTTCCACACCCAGTGTGATCCCTGCAACGCCCAGGACAGAAACCTGAACGCCGCGTCCTGACGGCGGTAAGCCAACAACATGGCGCAGCGAGCGGAAATCCTTACCGATAGCGTTGGCGGGCATATCCAGCTTTAGCGCCGGGACTTCCCGGCCAATATGAGCGATAAACGTATTACTGTTTGGGCCAGGCCAGACGCGATAGGTCTCTGGCCACGGCCAGGAGGCGATAGCCGCTTCAATCTGCGGGATCATGGCTTCGGCTTTCGCCCCACGATGATCGGCCAGCAGGCGGGGTTTCGATCCGTACCAGTAGCCGTCCGGCGCGTTCTGGTTGCGTCTCACTTTCTTACCCGCGCCCCAGCTAATCACTTCATAGCGGTTATAGTGCGTTTCCCCGGCGCGCTTATAGATTATCCACGGATGCACCGCTACCACGCCTTTCCAGCCCCAGGTCGGGGCGGCGTAAACCTGTACCACCGCCAGCCCGGCGTTTTTCCGGGGATCGGGGGCCAGTCCGGCGGAATCGCTGCGGGCAGCCCACCATCCTCGCT
Source organism: Cronobacter turicensis z3032 (assembly GCA_000027065.2). Classification (NCBI taxonomy): domain Bacteria; kingdom Pseudomonadati; phylum Pseudomonadota; class Gammaproteobacteria; order Enterobacterales; family Enterobacteriaceae; genus Cronobacter; species Cronobacter turicensis. Next base: position 2,555,549 of record FN543093.2, read on the forward strand.
GCGCCTGCGGATCGTGGTGATATAACGTCCGTCCGACGCTCGCGGCAAGCGACAGCAGGGTGATACAAAGAAAACTCAATGAAAGCGTTTTGATAAGCAACATGCGGGGCCAGTTACGGTTAAAAATACGTCATGACATGACGCTATCCTAACGCTGTGTTTATATCCAGCATAGCCCGTTTTGTGCTACGGATGGCACAACAAGCCAGACGACTGGCGAGTGAAAATGTCCTGCAGTGACAGGGCGCTATTTCCATCACTTGCGGCTTATTTCCTCTCCACCATCCCGACAATCGCGTCGCGCAATTCCGCTTTCGCCTGGTCGGCATCAATCGCGCCAATCGTCACGGCCCAGGAGAGCCCTTCGGCGGCGCCGAACATCGCCCACAGCGCGGCGTCGCGCAGCGCGTTATCCGCCCGTAGCGGCGCAAACAGCGCGCGGCATTTTGCAATGAAATCGACCGCGTAATCCTGGCGCAGCTTTTCAAGCTCCGGCGTGCCGGTGAGCGCCGCCATCACGTTCGGCATTTCGCGCCCCTGTAACAACGCGCATTCGATATAGGCATCGGCGATCACGGCGGCAAGCGGCGTCAGTTCAGGTGGGGTGCGCGCGATAGCCTCGTCCATTTTGCGGTTCTGGCGCACTTCATACTCATGATAAAGCGCCGCCAGCAGGCCAGAGCGGCTGGTGAAATGATCGTAAACCACCGGCTTAGTGACGCCCGCCCGTTCCGCCAGTCTGCCGAGCGTCAGCGCCTCGGTGCCTTCTTCACGAATAATCAGCCAGGCCACTTCGGTCAACTGGGTGTGACGCGCCTCGCGGCTCAACCGCTGGCGCGTGCGGTTTTCGGTCATACGTATTCTCCTTGACAGCATTACCTACTAAAAGTAACTTACTAAGGGTAGGTTACCTTTGGTATATCAGATTACGTCTGTCATCGCCTGATGGCAACGCAGGAGGAGTGAATATGCACGCATTAATCGTCGTTTCCCATCCGTTAGCGTCATCCCTGACCCACCGCGTAGCGCACGCGCTGGCTGAAGGTATTACCAGTACCCACAGCGAAAACAGCGCCGACATCGCCGATCTCACCCGCGAGGGCTTTAACCCGGTCTTCAACGAGAGCGACTACGCGGCGTTTATGAAAACCGCGCCGCTGCCGCCGGACGTCGCCCGCGAGCAGGCGCGCATCGATAACGCCGACGCGCTGGTGCTGGTCTTTCCGGTGTACTGGTGGTCAATGCCGGGCCTGCTGAAAGGCTGGATCGATCGCGTGTTCGCGAACGGCTGGGCGTATGAAGAGAGCCCGGAAGGGAAGGTAGTCAAAAAACTGGGACATTTGCCAGTGCACCTGGTGAGCATCGGCGGCGCGGATCGCAAAACCTACGATAAACATGGTTATCACCAGGCCTGGGACGCGCAAATTGTCCACGGGATTTTTGATTACTGCGGCGCGCCGGTTGTGACGAACGAGACGCTGTTTCTGCCGGATCTCAGCACGCCGGACGTCGCCCTGGAACAGGCGCGCGCGCTGGGCGCGAGAATTTTTACCGCGCCAGTGTAACGCGCATCAGACATGGTGGTTTGCAGAACGGTTCAGTGGGGAAAACAAAGCGGGAGAAAACTGTCCCGGCGCGTCGCGTTTATGCCGTCTGCGCCTGCGGATAATCACAGGCGGAAAGCGTAAGGAAACGCCGCCGGGCGTTCACAGCGCGCCGGGCCGTCAGGCCGCGGCGCCGTTGGTCTGTGCGGCGAGGTGCGCGGCCCAGAGGCTCGCCACCCATTTCACGCCGCGTGCCGTAAAGCGCGGCTGGGCGAACGTATGCAGGTTTTCGCCCACGCCTGAGCGCAGCGTAAAGTAACCGGCCTGCAGGTGGTGATGCTGCGGCACCAGCGTCCCATTGGCGCGCTGCATAATATTGCGCTCCAGCAGGAACTGGCGGAATTCCGGCTCCTTCACCTTCAGCATTTTACACAGCTGGCGAAAGCCAAGCGACTCTTCGACCTGTACGAAACGGTCGAAAAACTCGGCTTTAGGGGCGAAGAGAGCCAGCTGCTGCTCCGCCCGCTGACGCTTTTCATACTGCTCGGCCCAGGCGCGCGCGGCGGCGGCCGGGTTGGTAAAGTCCGGCAGGCTGGCGTTACGCTCGCGCTCCTGCCAGCGATCGAGCATTTCGGCGGTAAACGCAGGCGAAATGCGCGCCACCGTGAGCAACGAGTCGCGTTTATTCAACAAGAACTCCTGACGCATCTCCCCTTCCCGCTCGTACAGATTAATGCCGATGGGCTGGGACAGACGCTGCGCCGTTTCCAGGCTTTTAATCATGCGCTTCACTTCACTGTGGGCAATACCTGTCAACGTCGCGATTTCACGGCTGCTCATTGTGACCGATTGATCCTGAGCATTAAGATTTTCCAGCGGAATCATCATAGGTTTCACCACTCATTCACTGACTCAATTACAACAACACCTGGTGCTTTGTAGAAATAGTATACAGTGACCTGGTTAAATATCCAGTAGATTTTTTAAGCGGTTTTACTTAAGTTTCAGGCGAGACGCGGCCTGAGACGTGTGGTCTGCTATGTGATTAAAAATTAAGCCCTTCCCGCTAACCCTCCGCGATGCCCGCCACCAGCGCCCATAAAAAAAGCCCGCCAGTGCGGGCTTTTCAGACGTCAAAAAAGGTTATTCGAGCCCGGCGCGCTCCAGACCAAACGCCGCGTCCTGGCTGCCGGGCGCCATTTGCGACACCAGTTGCAGACGGTTCCAGCTATTGATAATGGCAATGGCAAAAGCAATCTCCGCGATCTCCGTTTCGGAGAAATGCGCGCGCGCTTCATGGTAGAGCGCATCGTTGATGCCTTCCTGGCCAATGTGTGTCATCGCTTCCGTTAAGGCCAGCGCCGCTTTCTCCGGCGCGCTAAACAGCGGCGATTCGCGCCACACCGGCAGATGATACAGACGCAGTTCGCGCTCGCCCGCCATCTTCGCCTCTTTCACGTGCATATCGACACAAAACGCGCAGCCGTTAAGCTGCGAGGCGCGAAGATCAATGAGGTGTTTGAGCGCAGGCGCCAGGCTGCTTTTTTTCAGCGCCGCGCTGGCGTTCATCAGGGTGTTGACCAGCGCCGGAGCGGCCTGGTAATGGTTTACGCGCGTACTCATGGAAACTCCTTACATCACAAGAGAAAGCACCCCGCGCGATGCGGAATGCGTCAGATTCTTCTCGTCTATCATACGGGCCCATGACATAGTAAAAAGGGTCAAAAAACGTTTAATGAGGCAGGACATGAAGCCAGGCTATCGCGAGATTTACCAGCGCTACCGCCAGAATATCCACGACGGGCTTCTGAAGCCGGGCGATCGCGTGCCGTCGATCCGCGTGCTGGCGCAGGAATTACAGGTGGCGAAGAAAACCGTGGAGGCGGCCTACGCGGTGCTGGTGGGCGAAGGGTATCTGGTGAGCCGCGGCCCGCAGGGCACGCTGGTGAATCCGGCGCTCACGGTGCCTGCGCAGTTGGCGCAGACAGCGCCCGCGGTAACGGGTGATGACGACGCTCTGCTGGCGTCTGACGAACATGACGGATTTCTGCGCCCCGGACTTCCCTCGCTGGATCAATTTCCTTATAAAAAGTGGCTGTTGCTGAGCGCGAGAGCGACGCGCGCCATGCGCCCGGAAGAGATGGTGAACCCGCCGGTCGCGGGTTACGCGCCGCTGCGGGCCGCTATCGCGAGTTACCTGACCCTGTCACGCGGCGTGGCGTGCACAGCCGACGATATTTTTATCACGAACGGCTATCGCGGCAATCTGCTGCTCACTGTGCAGGCGCTGCTGGGCCGTGAAGGAAGCGTGGCGATGGAAGACCCGGCTTATTTCCTGGGCCAGCGATTACTGAAAACGCTCACGCCGCATCTCTACGCCGTGCCGGTGGATAACGAGGGCTTACAGGTGGATTATCTGCAACGCCACCACCCGGACGCGCGGCTCGCGATTGTCACGCCGACGCACCACAGCCCGCTTGGCGTGTCGCTGTCGCTGCCGCGTAAACAGCAATTGCTGGCGTGGGCGTCGCGCCATCACGCATGGATTGTGGAAGATGATTACGACGGCGAATTTCACTTCACCCGCAACGTGCTGCCGTCCCTTAAAAGCCTCGACACCGACGATCGCGTGATTTACATCGGCACCTTCAGTAAAACCATTATGCCGTCGGTGCGCATCGGCTATCTGGTGATGCCGCGCGCGGCGCGGCACGCGTTTCTGCAGAGCGGCGCGCTGCTGACGGGCGGTCAGCCGTTGCTGATGCAAAAGATCCTTGCGGCGTTTCTCACCGGAGGCGAGTTCTATACGCACCTGCGGAAAATGCGCGCGCTTTACCAGCAGCGGCGCGCGATGGCTATCACGGCGCTGCACGCCGTTTACCCCGGCGTGTTTGAGACCCCGCTGGAGGATGGCGGGATGCACGTGGTGGCGTATCTGAAAACCGCGACCTGCGACGAGGCGCTTGCCCGCCTCTGGCAGCAGCGCCAGTTGCACGTAAGCGCGCTGTCGCCCTGGTACCGGCGACCCGACAAACGCTATGGGCTGATTATCGGCTACGCCAGTCTGCGTTCGGCAGAAGAAGCCGCCGCCCTCTTCACGCGCGCCCGCCATGCGACGCAGACGCTGCTCGGCGCAGATGCATAAAGGCTACTTGCCGAGCTTTGAAAGCATCTCCGGGCGCATGAATTTATTCACCACCAGCATAAACACCACCGACGGCACCAGCAGGATCAGCGCGGTAATGGATGAGATCTGGTAGTTGCCGGACATACTGGCGTTATAAAGCAGCAGCGGCAGCGTGCTGATATCCGGCGCGCCGACGAAAAACGCGCCGGTAAACTCATCCAGCGATTCCAGAAACACAAAAATACTGGCGGCGATAATACCGGGCGCCGCCTGGGGCAGCACGATGCGAAAAAAGGTATACGTCGCGCTCGCGCCGAGGTTGCGCGCGGCGCGGGCGAGCAGCGGATCGACGCTGCTGAAGGCCGCCACGCTTATCCAGATGGCGTACATCATGCCGTGAACGCTGTGCACCAGCACCACGCCCGTCACCGTCCCGTTCAGCCCCCACTCATAAAAAAGCCGCGCCACGTTCATGTAGACCGTGAGCCCCGGAAACGCCTGCGGGATCAGAAACAGCAGCATAAAGAAGAAACGCAGCGGCATTCCCCGGCGCGAGAGCGCGTAGCCGGCGGGCACCGCCACCGCCAGACACACCGCCACGGTGAGCAGCGCGACGCCGATACTGGTGAGCAGCGAGCCGGAGACATCGCTGTACGGGCTGAATACCTGCGACCAGTATTTCATCCCCCACTGCGCAGGCAGCGCGTGCGGAAAGTACCAGCTCTCGGCCACCGACCAGATAAGCAGGTTCAGCACCGGGCCGAGCAGGATAAGCATCAGCAAAACCAGCAGCAGCGTCTGCCAGAAGAGGCCTGCGCGAAACGGCGTCAGGCGCGCGCGCCGCACCGGGGCCACGAGCGTATTGTCAGCCATCGGGCTCATGCGTGGGCTCCTTTTTCTTTAAGCGTATGGCGCAGGTAAAACCACGACAGCAGCGCGCATATCAGGTACGAAATAACGCCCAGCGCGTTCGCCACGTGGTAATCGCCGTAGGAACTGACGCGGAACGCCATATCGACGGTCATCATGGTGGGCGTGCCGGTGCCTATCATCAGCGGCACCGACAGCACCGAGAGCATCGTGACGGTGGAGAGCACCAGCGCCACGCCAAGCGTCGGCAAGGCCTGCGGCAACAGCACCTGCAACAGGATCCTTGTTCGCGAGGCGCCGAAATTTTTCGCCGCCTGGATCTGCGCCGGCTCCACCGAGGCCATCGCCCCGCAGGTCAGTAGAGTCACAAACGCCATTTGTTTCCAGACGAACGTAATAAGGATGCCTTTCCAGCCAAGCCACGAGACGGTTTCCAGCGGCATGAAAAGCCCGCTTGCCACCAGCGCGTTATTCATCAGGCCGTTTTTGGCGAGAAATGTGCGCATCATCTGCGCCGTCACGATAAACGGAATAAACAGCGGCAACCGGTAGAGCAGCCCGAAAGCGCGCGCCAGCCCGCGGTATGGCGAGAGCACAATCACGCCGGAGAGCGCCACGGCAATCAGCGCCAGCACGGCCACCGAGACCAGCACAATCACCAGCGAGAACAGAATGTCCTGCGAGTAGAGGTCAACGACTTTGGTAAAGTGCGCCAGCGTGAACGCCGGGGCATCGGTGATAAACGCCGAGGCCAGCGAAAAGCCCAGCGGGTATAAAAACAGCACGGCGGTCAGCAGCGCGGCAGGCGCCACCAGCAGGCCGTAACGAAGGGAGTGTTTCATCGGCAATTCCGCATAGTCACCGGAAAGCGCCCGACGTGGCCGCCGGGCGCGGGGGATCAGTTTGATACCTGGCTTTCGTAGCCTTCTTTGATGTCGTCAAAGTACGGCGCTATCGGGAAGCTTTTGCCATAACGGGCCAGCGTCTGCGGCGAAATTTCAGCAAACAGTTTCTGCCAGGTCGGCGCGTCGAGCTGCGCTTTGACATACTGCGCGTCGATGCCCGGATACCAGTTGAACTGCTTCACAATGCCCTGCGCCTGCACCTCGGGGCTGGTCGCGAGCGCGATGAATTCTCTGGCGAGTTTTGCCTGCGCCGCTTTGGCGGGCACGACGTAATACATCGGCTGGCCCGGCATTCCCGGCGCAATCAGCGCGAGCTTCATTGACGGCGGCACTTTGCCCTGATCTTTCCAGCTGTAAAACATATCCACCCACACCGGGCCCATGGCGATTTCACCACGGCTTAGCATGTCGAGCGTCCCGGCGTTGCCCGGCGTAAAGGTCACGTTCTGGTTAAAGGCTTTGAGTTTTTCGAACGCGGGCGCCCAGCTTTTCTCGACGCTTTTATCGTACGGCTGCGCGCTGAGACGCGCCGCGTCGGTGCCGTAAGCGTAGATCCAGCCCACCACGAAGCTCACGCCAGACATGCCGTTTTTGATGCCGTTATAGCCAAACGCCTTCGGGTTTTTCTGCGCCCACTGCACCAGTTCGTCATAAGAGGCAGGCGGCGTTTTCACCAGCTCGCTGTTATACGCCAGCGCTGTCTGGCTCAGGAACATCGGCATTACATAGCCGTCCACGTTAACGCCAAGCGCAGTGCGCGCGCTCTCCTGGGAGACCATTTTCCCGGTGGGGATCTGGTCGCGAAACGCGGCCAGCAGCCCTTTTTGCACCAGCTCTCCGCCCGCTTTCTGGTGCACCACCGCCACATCCATATCCCACTGCGCAGCCCCGCTCTGCTGCTGCGCGGTCAGTTTTTCGATAATTTTGTTCGAGCCCGCGTCCCCTGGCCCCGTGCCGACTACACGAATGGTGACGTCCGGATGGGTCGCCTCAAAACGGGGCGCCAGGAACGTTTTGACGTAATCGACCATATTCTGGTCGCCCGCCGTCGCCACGTTCAGTACCGTTTCCGCCTGCGCGCTGGCCGCCGTCCCGAACGAAAGCGCCGCCATAAGCGCAAGAGTGGTTTTCGCAAACATGAGATATCCCCGACTGTGTGAGTAAAAAATTACGAATGAAAACGGTGCAGCGCCTGCGCCGGAACATGCAGCGCGACGGCGGCGTTGACGGGCCAGCACTGCGGGCTGTCCGCCTGAATTAACTGCTGACTGACCCGCACGCTGTGCCGGTACTGATGGCCCATAAACGCGCTCTGCTCAATAACGCCGTCAAGCGTCAGTCCGGCGCACGACGCAGCCGCTTGCCCGGCGCTTATCGTCACGTCGCTGCTTCGAAAGCACACCATCTCCGCCTGCGTCTGCAGGCGGTTGGTCGCGCCCATGAAGTCGGCTACGAACGGCGTCGCCGGCTGCTGCCAGATGGCCTGCGGCGTGCCGGTCTGCTCAATGCGCCCCTGGTTCAGCACCGCCACGCGATCCGCCATGACCAGCGCCTCTTCCTGATCGTGGGTGACGATGAGCGAGGTAAAGCCGAGTTGCTGTTGCAGGGTTTTGATTTCGTGGCGCACGCTGAGACGCACGCGGGCGTCGAGGTTGGAAAGCGGCTCGTCGAGCACCAGGACATCCGGCTCCACCGCCAGCGCCCGGGCCAGCGCCACGCGCTGCCGCTGGCCGCCCGAAAGCGCGCTGATTTTGCGTTCTTCAAAGCCGGATAATTTCACCAGCGCCAGCATTTTTTGAATGCGAGCCTGAATATCGGCCTTCGGTAATTTACGCACCGTTAATCCAAAACCGATATTTTGCGCCACCGTTAAATGCGGCCATAAGGCGTAACTCTGAAAGACCATAATAATATTGCGCCGCTCCGGCGGCAGCGCGGTAATATTTCTGCCGCCCAGGAGAATATCGCCGCTATTCACCTCAGCAAATCCGCACAGCGCATTTAACAGCGTGGTCTTCCCACAGCCTGAGGGGCCGAGCAGCGCGATCATCTCGCCGCGATCCACCGGTAAATCAATCCCATGCAGTACGGTATTGTCGCCGTAGCGCAGCGTTAATTGCGATATCTGTAAATAACTCATTCTTTCCACCTGCGTTCCGGCGCGTTTTTTTATCAATGAACACGTGTTCATTGCGCTGTAAAAAAATTGCAACCTCGCCCCGACATGATAGGCGCCTACTTTGTCGCGCCTTTGTGACAATTTAATTAAGTGAGCGATAAAACAGGTGAGAAAATGATTATCGATGTGCTCGGCAGCGGCAGCGCTTTCGCCACGCAGCAAAATACCTCCGCGATATTAATTAAGGGCGACGGGCAGTGGCTGGTTGACTGCGGCCCGACCATTCCGCGCGCGCTCTGGCAGCGACAGACCGATATTAACGCCATCAATGTCATCTGGTTTACCCATGTGCATCCGGACCACTGCGCGGGGCTGGCCCCGCTGCTGAACCAGTGGAAAAGCGTCGGGCGCGTGAAGCCGCTCACCATTTACTGCCAGCCCGACCAGCGCGCGGTGTTGCAGCAGCAGGCGCTGCTGGCGGTCTGGCCGCAGACGACGTTCTGTTTTGCCATCGACTGGCGGGATATCACCGGCGACATGGCGTGGCGCGACTGGCGCATCCGCAGCGCGCCGACCCAGCATGAGATCCCGTGCCGGGCGCTGCGCATCGATGCGGACGGCGCGGCGCTGTTCTACAGCGGCGACGGCAGGCCGACGCCCGACAGCCTGGCGCTGATGGCGGGCGCGACGCTCGCGTTTCAGGAGTGCGCCTCCTGGCAGGCGCTGGACGATGACGCCTCCCACGGCGATTTCCCCTCCTGCCTGACGGTGTGCGAATGCCTGCGGCTGCCCGCGCTGGGGCTTTATCACTGCCGGGAAGCGGATATTCCGGCTATTCGCGACGCCTGCGCGCGCCATCCGGCGCTGTTTTTCGTTGAAGAGGGTCAGCAATACACGCTGGCGCGCCCATGAAGCCGCGCCAGCCGCGGGGGACCGTCACGGCGCAGGATGTCGCCGCGCGGGCGGGCGTCTCGCGCGCCGTGGTCTCCCGCGCGTTCAGCGACAGCGGCAGCATTTCGCCGGACGCCAAAACGCGGGTGCTGGCCGCCGCCGCTGAGCTCGGGTATCAGGTCAATTTTCTGGCGCAAGGGCTGAACCGCCAGCGCAGCCAGCTTATCGGCGTGGTGGTCGCGCGCATCGGCGATCCGTTTCGCAGCGCGCTGCTGGAGGCGCTGCTTAATGCCATTTCACGGCGCGGTTATCAGGCGCTGGTGACGGAGATTTCCGACGCGAACGGCCTTGAAACAACCCTGCGCCGCTTTATGCAGTACCGCGTTTCTGGCGTGGTGGTGACCTCCGGCCAGCCGCCGGAGGCTATCGTCAAGGAGTGCGTACAGCATCAGATCCCGGTGGTGGGCATCAACCGCCCGCCTGCCTGCGCCACGGTGGATACGGTCTGCTCTGACAACGCGCAAGGCGCGGCGCTTGCCGCCGTTCAGTTGCGTAATGCGGGTTGTCAGCGCTTCGGCTGGCTTAACTATCAACACTCGACCTGGGCCGGACAGCAGCGCGGCGCGGCGTTTCTGACAGCGCTTGGCGCGCGCGGCGTCAGCGTGGAGACGCACGTGACGACGCTTCACGCGCCGCAGGAGGGCTACGAGGGCGGGCTGGCGGCGGCGCTCGACGCGCGCGCATTGCCGGACGGCATTTTCTGCGCCAACGCGCAGCTCGCCTGCGGCTTTCTCGATGGTATGCGGCGGCTGGGGAAAAGCGCGCCGCGGGATTTTCATCTGATCGGGTTCGATAACACGCCGCAAACGGCCTGGGAGGCTTACCAGCTCACCACGCTCGATCAGGATGTGACGACGCTTGCCGCGCGGGCGCTGACGACGCTTGCCGAACGCGCCCGGCATCCGGATGGCCCGGCGCGCATCGAACGGGTGCCCGTGACGCTTATACACCGGCGCACGTCGCCACGGCAGAGTTAAACCACGGCTGAACCGGAGGCGAAAAACAGAAATATCCCCTTTACCCACTCTCGAAACGGGAATATTCGTCTAAGGTTTTCATATGGTTGATTCGCAGTGGTGTGCGCTGCGCCCCTTAAGGAGAATTCATTGATGTCACAATCCGTCACGCGCCGTCCCCGGACGCTGTTTTTCGCCATTCAGGTCGCCCTTAGCGGCGCGCTGCTGGCTTTCTCCACCCTGCCCGCCAGCGCGGAAGATGCGCCGGGCGCCGAGCGCACCGCGCCGCAGCCGCCGGACCAGCTTCTCGGCCCGCTGTTTACGGATGTGCAGAGCGCGAAGCTGTTCCCCGATCAGAAGACCTTCGCCGACGCGGTGCCGAACAGCGATCCGCTGATGATCCTGGCCGATTACCGTATGCAGCGTAACCAGTCAGGCTTTGACCTGCGCCATTTCGTTGAGCTGAATTTTACCCTGCCGCAGAAAGGCGAAGCCTATGTTCCGCCCGCCGGACAGAGCCTGCGCGAGCATATCGACGGCCTGTGGCCGGTGCTGACCCGCTCGACGGATTCCGCCAGCAAATGGGATTCCCTGCTGCCGCTGCCGAAGCCTTATGTGGTGCCGGGCGGGCGTTTCCGCGAGGTCTACTACTGGGACACCTACTTCACCATGCTGGGGCTCGCCGAGAGCAACCACTGGGATAAAGTGCAGGATATGGTCGATAACTTCGCCCATGAAATCGACGCCTGGGGCCATATCCCGAACGGCAACCGTAGCTACTACTTAAGCCGTTCCCAGCCGCCGTTCTTTTCTTTCATGGTGGAACTGCTGGCCACCCATGACGGCGGCGACGAGACGCTGAAAAAATATCTGCCGCAGTTGCAGAAAGAGTACGCGTACTGGATGGAAGGCAGCGAAAATCTGGCGCCTGGCGATGCCCACGAGCGCGTGGTGAAACTGAAAGATGGCGCGGTGCTGAACCGCTACTGGGACGATCGCGCCGCGCCGCGTACCGAATCCTGGCTCGATGACGTGACCACCGCCAAAAATAACCCGGATCGCCCGGCCACCGATATCTACCGCGATCTGCGCGCGGGCGCGGCGTCCGGCTGGGATTTCAGCTCGCGCTGGATGGATAACCCGCAACAGCTCGGCTCTATCCGTACCACCAGCATCGTGCCGGTGGATCTCAACGCCCTGCTGTTCCAGATGGAGAAAACCCTGGCGCGCGCCAGCAAAGCCGCTGGCGACAGCGCAGGCGCCGCCCGCTATGAATCGCTCGCGAGCCAGCGTCAGCAGGCGATAGAAACCCATCTGTGGAACGCGAAACATGGCTGGTATGCGGATTACGATCTGAAAACCAATAAAGTGCGCGATCAGCTGACCGCTGCGGCGTTGTACCCGTTGTATGTGAAAGCAGCGGCGCAGGATCGCGCCGAGAAAGTGGCGGCCGCGACCCGCGCGCAGCTGCTGAAACCGGGCGGCATTGTCACTACCACCGAGAAGACCGGCCAGCAGTGGGATGCGCCGAACGGCTGGGCGCCGCTGCAATGGGTCGCCACCGAAGGTCTGATGAATTACGGGCAGAAAGATCTGGCGATGGACGTCACCTGGCGGTTCCTGACCAACGTTCAGCATACCTATAATCGCGAGCAGAAACTGGTGGAGAAATATGACGTCTCCTCTACCGGTACGGGCGGCGGCGGCGGCGGTGAATACCCGCTCCAGGACGGCTTCGGCTGGACCAACGGCGTGACGCTGAAAATGCTCGACCTGCTGTGCGGTACTGAAAAACCGTGCGACAACGTGCCGCAGAACCGTCCGGGGAGCGAGCGCGCGCCACAGCAGCAGGAAGGGAAAATGTTGAGTAAACCGGCAGAGGCGGCTGCACCGGCGAAAGCGGAAACCTCTGCGCCAGCAAAAACGGAAACGCCAGCACCGGCCAGCGAAAAAGCGCCTGCTGAAGCCGCGCCTGCCGCGCCGGAAAAATCCGGCACGCAACCGGCACCGGCTCCGGCTCCGGCTCCGGCTCCGGCTCCGGCTCCGGCACAGTAACGCCATTCCTCAACGACACTGCCCTCTCACGAGGGCAGTTTTTACTTCTGCCGCGTCATCCCCTCCCGAATATATCTTCCCCGCCAATTCTGTTAGTTGTATCTTTTGTTGTTAACGATAATAATTCGCATTCTTTATTACATCTCGTTACGTCCCTGTCACGCAGGGAGCAGCTGGCAACCAGAGAAGATAACAATGACCATGGCTTTAACCCTGAAACGCTCCGCAGCGCTGTGCGCGCTGGCGCTGGCCGCGCCTCACGCCACGTTCGCCGAAGAGACTATCACCGTAAGCGCCGCTCCCGCGCAAACCGCCGCCTCGCCCACCGAAGGCTATACGGTAAAAAGCAGTACGGGCGCGACCAAAACCGATCAGCCGCTGATCACCACCGCGCAGTCAGTTTCCGTGGTCACCCGCCAGCAGATGGAGGATCAGGGGGCCAGCACCTTTACGCAGGCGCTCAACTACACGCCTGGCGTCTTCTCTAATGTTGGCGGCGGCGCGACCCGCTTTGACGCGCTGGCGCTACGCGGTTTTCACGGCGGCGACGTGGACAATATCTTCCTCGACGGCATGCGGCTTATGAGCGACGGGGGCAGCCATAACGTGCTGCAAATCGATCCGTGGTTTATTGAGCGCGTGGATATTATCAAAGGCCCGTCTTCCGCCCTTTACGGCCAGACCATTCCGGGCGGGCTGGTGAATCTCACCGCTAAGCGTCCGCAGTTCGATTCCGAAGGTCACTTCCGTCTCTCCGCCGGTACGCAGAATACGAAAAGCGCGGCGTTTGATTACACGGACGCGATTAACGATCAGTGGGCCTATCGCATTATCGGTATCACCCGCAACACCGATACGCAGTACGACAACACGCGCGAGGAGCGCTACGCCATTTCGCCTTCTCTGCTCTGGCAGCCGGACAGCGATACCAGCCTGCTGCTGCGCGCCTATCTGCAAAAAGATCCGTCCGGCGGTTATCACGGCTCGTCGCCCGCCGAAGGCTCGCTCTACGCCCACAATGGCCGCAAAGTCAGCCCGAGCTATAACGAAGGCGATCCGGGCGATGGTTATCAGCGCCGCGAGCAGATTTACAGCGCGGAGTTTGATCACCGCTTTAACGAGACCTGGTCAGTACACTCCAGCGGCAGTTATACCCACAGCAACGCCTCGCTGGCTCAGGTTTACCAGAATGGCTGGATTGGCGACACCAACACCCTTTCCCGCGGTTATGTCGGGTATCAGGAGTCGCTGAACGCCTGGTCAACCGACAACCGTTTGCAGGCCGATTTCGCCACGGGCGAGGTGAATCACACGGCCGTGCTGGGGGCGGAATATCATCGCTTCCGTAATGACATTCAGGGCGCTTATGGCACCGCCGCGCCGTATAACCCGTTCACCGGCTATACACCGCAGACCGGTCACGTCATCACCTCGACCAACGACTTTAACCGTCGTTACTACCAGACCGGCGTCTATTTGCAGGATGAGATGACCTGGAATCGCTGGCACGCCACGCTTTCCGGGCGTTATGACCGTATTGTGGCGAAACAGGTCAGCGACACTGCGGGTACGACGATTCGCCGCTCGGATGACCACGTGGGCGGTCGCGCCTCGCTGCTCTACGCCTTTGAAAACGGCCTGTCGCCGTATATCAGCTACAGCCAGGCGATTACGCCGTCGATTCTGTATGACGCGCGCGGCGATATGCTGAAGCCGAGCACCTCTGAACAGTATGAAGGCGGCCTGAAATATCAGCCGCCGGGCACGTCGGATATGTACACCATTGCCCTCTACGATCTGAAGCAGAAAGATGTCTCCCAGCGCGATGAGAACATCGCCACCTCCAGCTACCAGGCGGTCGGCAACGTGAAATCGCAGGGCGTGGAGATTGAAGCGCGCAACCAGTTGACGCCGCGTCTGAGCACCATTGCGGGCTACACCTGGAATCGCGTGCGTTTTGAAGATTCTCTCGGCGGGAAAGATGGCAATACGCCGCTGCTGACGCCGGATCAGATGGCGTCGTTCTGGGCGCATTATCAGTTTGATTACGGTATCAGCGCGGGCGCGGGCGTGCGTTACATCGGCAAACAGTGGGCGGACGACCAGGACACCCGCCGCGTCGCTTCCGTAACGCTGGTGGATGCGATGGTGAAAGCCGATCTCGGCGCGTGGAACAGCGCGCTGAAAGGCGCATTTGTACAGGTGACGGCCAATAACCTGACCGATCGCGACTATATCTCCGGCTGCTATACCACTAACTGCTACTGGGGCGCGGAGCGGAGCGTGACCGCTACAGTCGGCTACGATTTCTGATTCAGACGTAAAAAAACGGCCCCGCGGGGCCGTTTTCTCTGGCTGATTCAGACGGTCCGCAGGGACCGTTTTTTAATCCCTGCGTAGCATGCGGAAAATCAGCAACACCACAATGGCGCCGACCACCGCCACCAGGAAGCTCGGCAGGTTAAAGCCCGTCACACTGCCGCCAATCCCGAAGAACGTCGCCAGCCAGCCGCCGACCACCGCACCGACAATACCGAGCACGCAGGTCAGAATAAAACCGCCGCCGTCACGGCCCGGCATGATCAGTTTGGCGATGATGCCCGCAATAAGTCCAAATACGATCCATGACAAAATACCCATAGTCTCCACCCTCTTGGTTAAGTCTCACTGAATGGTCTGGCGCAAAGCGCGACAAACCGAAGTGGTTCAAGTATAGGTAATAAAAAAACATTCTTCCGGTAAGCTCGGATTATCCTCATACTGAAATAAATATATTTTAGGATAAATCTTAAGTTTCGGACGAGCGGGCCGATAACCGTCCACATCTCTCTGTCAGTCATCTGAGGAATCACGCGACGTGAGCAATTACAGTGAGCAGTTTCTGAAGCAAAATCCGCTGGCCGTGCTGGGGATTTTACGCGACTTGCAAAAAAGCCAGGCGCCGATCCGCCTCTCCTGGGGTGGCTGGCAGTTTATCAGCCGTATTCTTGAGGCGTCGCCGGAACAGCTGGTGCTGGATTTCGGCAGCCAGACGGGCGAAAACCAGGCCGTGCAAAAAGCGAAAAATATCCAGTTCAGCGCTGAAGCCCAGGGCGCGAAGGTGGAGTTTAATCTGCCTGCGCTGAACGTCGGGGAGTTTCAGGATCTGCCTGCCTTTGTCGCCCCGCTGCCGGAAGCCGTCTGGTTTGTGCAGCGCCGCGAGCATTTTCGCATCACGGCGCCGGTGCAGCCGCAATTTTACAGCCTGGCGCGGATGCCGGACGGCAAACTGTTTCGCGGCCGCCTGCAGGATCTGTCGCTCGGCGGCATGGGAACGCTGCTGGAAGGCGCTTTGCCGGAAGGGCTGGAAGCGGGTATGCAGTTCTCGCCGCTGGAGCTTGATCTGCTGGAGTGGGGAAAATTTCGCGTCGACGCGCAGCTGTTAACCATCAGCGAGCGCAAAGTGGTGGACAGTAAAAACGAGACCATCGCCACGCCGCGCCTGAGCTTTCGCTTCTTAAACGTAAGCCCGGGCACTGAGCGCGAGCTCCAGCGCATTATCTTCGCGCTGGAGCGTATCGCCCGGGAAAAAGCCAGCCGGGTGCGCTGATTACATGGCGTTCATCGCCTGCTGCACTTTCCAGATATAACGCGGGGCCTGCGGCGCCGGATGATTTTTCGCGACATGTTCGACAAATTCATCCGGGCTCAGGTCGTTAATCTTCTCAATCGCCGCTTTGCGATCGGAGGAGAAGGTGCGCAGCAGCGCGCCCGCGCCATTCACATAAGAGACCACCAGCGCATACTGCATGGTTTCCGGCGCTTCGATGCCTTTCAGCACGCCGTGCTCAAGAATGCTTAAATACGCAGTGCCGAGCGAAATGTTGCGCTCCGGGTTTTTCAGCTCGTTGGATGTCGGCTGACCGCTCCAGCCCATATAACGGTAGACTTCGCGCCCGGCGGTGGACGCTTTAATCTGCATCAGGCCAACGGCGTTGGATTTACTCACGAGAGTCGGGTTGCCGCCGGACTCCACCGCGATAATCGCCGTCACCAGACGCGGGCTCACGCCCCAGGCGTTGCCGGCTTTTTCGGTAATCGGCATCCACTGCATTGCGCGTTTCACCGGCACCTCTGGGTTCCAGGGCGGGTTTTTATAATCCGGCGTGGAAGAACACCCGGCGAGGAACACCACTAACCACATCAACCATCTTAATTTCACGCAACTTTCCTTTCGATATCAGTGCTAAACGACGCATCACGCCGGGAGGCCGCGCAGGCATCCGGATGACAACCGCTAAGGTTAGCGGCATGATAGCGGTTTCGCCTGGTATGTCAGCAAGGATTTGTTATGGTCTCTGTTCATCTCATCGCCCCGTCGGGTTACTGCATTAATCAGGACGCCGCCTGGCGCGGGGTGCGCCGTCTGGAAGATGCCGGAATAACGGTAAAAAATCAGCAGGTTATCACACGCCGGATGCAGCGTTTCGCCGGGTGTGACGATGAGCGTCTTGGCGATTTACAGACCTTAAGCGCATTGTCTGAAAATACCCCGATCGTGATGCCGGTACGCGGCGGCTACGGGATGACACGCCTGCTGGAGCGCTTTGATCCGCAGCCCTTAATCGCCCGCCAGCGGGAAAATCCGCTGCTGATTTGCGGCCACAGCGATTTCACGGCGCTACAGATGCTCCTGCTGGCCCGCAGCAATACGGTGACGTTCAGCGGGCCGATGCTGGCCGGTAATTTCGGCGCGCCGGAGATGAACGATTTTACCTGGCGACACTTCTGGCAGGCGCTGACCGAACCGCAATTTACGCTGGCGTGGCGCAGCGACGGCGCGCCCTGCGAAACCGCAGGCACCGTCTGGGGCGGTAATCTGGCGATGCTGGCGTCCATCACCGGTACGCCGTGGATGCCGGTCATTGAGGGCGGCATTCTGGTGGTGGAAGACATCAATGAACACCCGTTCCGCGTTGAACGTATGTTACTGCAACTGCACGCCGCCGGAATTCTGGCGCGCCAGAAAGCGCTTATCCTGGGGAGCTTCACCGCCGCCGCCGTCAACGATTACGACGACGGTTATAATCTTGAGAGCGTTGCCGCCCTTCTGCGCGAGCGGCTCGCGATCCCGGTGCTGACCGGCCTTGCGTTCGGCCATGAGCAGGAGACCGTCACGCTGCCGCTCGGCGCGCATGGCGAACTGCGCCACGATGGCGAACGCGCGCAGCTGCGCCTCAGCGGTCATCCGGTGTTGCCTGTTGCGGCGGCAAAGGGGTTTATGAGGTGAAGGCTACGCCTGAGCAACCAGACTGCTCAGGGTAAAATGGTGAGCGTGCTGTTTAAGCGGGCCCTGGCGCGGAAAGCGGACGCTGGCCCTGCTGCTATTTTATAAAACAGGGCGCATTAACCTGTTGCTGCCAACTGTGTCATACGCCTTATTTTGCAGGTACCGGGTATCTCAACGCTATCTCAGGCGCATCAGCTAAATGTCTGCCTGAGCGGGCCATCAAGTATCCGGCAATCTCTTCGGCGCTGAGATCAACCTCTGACATTTCAGGGTCCTGGAACCAGCTATCCGGCCAAAAAATCAAATCGGATGGATTAGCGTCAAAATTGCTCTCAAGTAATGAAATCGCGAAGTCTTGTTCAGACTCTTTGCCCTCACATTCACAGATGAACGTGATGGTTTGAATTAACTCGGCCCAGGTAAAGTCCGGGTAAAATTTCGACAGATTAAAGGCCATCCGGGTAAAATTACTGGCGCTGGTCCAGGAGGAAAAGTCTCTGAAATCAGAAAACGTGCAGGGGCACGCCACCGGCTTATTCCATTCGGCCATCATGTTTAACAACATGGGATCATCCTGATCAGCGCCTTCATCAATTTTAGCAAGGATCATTTCCGCTTTTTTTGACAGCGCATTAATGGTTTTATTGCTGACGTTGGTCGGTCTCATCCTTTCCGGCAATGGCATGGTTTGGATCCTTGTAAAATTAAATGCCCTCTGGCGCTCACCTCGGGCAGAAAGACAGACGTATAAGAAAACGGGATATCAGCGGAACGCTTCAGCTTTCACTTACAAGCAATATGCCCCAATACGTTCGCCCGCCTGCCCTTATTCACGTTTGATACTCTTGCTCATATTGATGCCCGTCACTCCAAACCCGCTGGCCTCGTAGACATGGCGTGCTCGCGCATTATCGCCTGCCACGCGAAGCCTGATCTGCTCAACACCCCTGGCCCGCATTTCATCCTCAAACGCCCGAAGCGCGTCTTTACCCAGTCCCCGCCCCTGGCAGGCGGTGAAAATATGAAAATCATAAATGAAAACGGTTTGCATACCGGGATCGGGTTTATACCAGAGGTAACCCGTATGCTTGTGGTTGCTCTCATCTTGCACCAGCAGACACAACAATACATGGCCCGGTGTATTCACGCCTTCGGGAAGCGTGGCGGCAATCTCCTGTTTTGCGCTTGTCAGCGCCTCTTCCTCAGAAAGCCGATAGTTGGCGGCAATTTCTTGCGCATAATCCGTAATGAAATACTCCAGATAAGCGGGATATTCCTCCTCACGCATAGGGCGAAACGTCAGCATGGGTGCTCCTTTTTTTCTCAGCAGAGCGGTCGCATCGTTTTCTCAGAGCAACCGCCGTCTTTCGTTATCGGTTGTCACAATAAAGCTTCCCGCTAACGCTGTCAGCATAAAAGTCCCCGGCCGGGGCTTCGGTATGCGCGACAAGCAGCCCCTCTTAATGCTTCGTGGCTCGCCGTAAAAAATGGATAAATCAAACCTTACATTCTCGTAGGGGGCATTCTCTGCCATGAAAGTAATCCATAATGAAAGCAAACATGTTATTGAATTTATTATTTTTAGCCGTGTCGTTTAATAGCGCTGCATTAACTCAATTGTTTTACTCATCTGTAGTCATCAGCTAATGAG
The DNA here is from genome assembly GCA_000027065.2 of Cronobacter turicensis z3032. Lineage (NCBI taxonomy): Bacteria > Pseudomonadati > Pseudomonadota > Gammaproteobacteria > Enterobacterales > Enterobacteriaceae > Cronobacter > Cronobacter turicensis. The sequence goes on from FN543093.2 coordinate 2,574,996, forward strand.
GATCATCATGATTCAGTTCTTATTTAAATCTCTCATCACAAACGGAATATTTATGCGCCAACGCAGTTGAATCTGACGAGTATATATCTCTGCCGTACTGTTTGCCGGTAATGGCCAGGCCAGTTGCTGTACGCGGACGGTAACTGGCAGCGCGTTACAGCGCGGCGCACAGGAGATGAACTCACTTCATCGTCGCCTGAGGCTGGCCGCGTGAGGAAACGGCGCCTCCCCCGTTTTGCACAGTCAGGGAGAAGATTACCGTCTGATGTCGCTGGCTCGTAAAGGCTCTCCTTTCATTTTTGGGGCCGCAGAAACGCCGCAACGAATAGACTCTGACAGCGGCGCCTGCCTTTATCGTGAGCTATCCATTTGAAAACAGCCACAAAACAAAAAAGCCTGAAAGGATATATTCTCCGCCTCCCCTGCTTTTATCAATTTTAGTTAAAGCCAGAAAAAGCCATGCCGATAACTTATCTGTTTACGGCGCTTCACGCGGCTCTGTCACCTTATTCAGGACGAGGTTTAAATGTTCAGGAATTTACCTATCACGAAAAAGTTCTTTTTTGCCTTTGGCGCTGTTTTAGCTTTGCTGCTGTTATTATGTGCAACGTTCTACAATAACTTTTCCAGCATCGTTAATACCAACGCATGGAACATTCATAGCTGGCGCGTCATTGATAAAAGCCGTGGCCTTACTCAAAGTCTGGTGAATATGGAGACCGGTCTGCGCGGCTATGCCATTAATGGTAAAGAGGAAATGCTGGCTCCGTGGAATGCAGGCAAAGAGGATTTCGGTAAACTCTTGCAGGAAACGAAAGGCTTAACGGCGGATAACGCTGCTCAGCAGACGCGCCTGAATAATTTGCTTAAACAGGAGCAAGAGTGGCGGGATAAGTTTGTCACTGAACTGCTGGAAAACCGTCGCGCGCTTAATGCCGGAACAATGACGCAGGCAGATTTCAATGCCGCCTTTGAAGCCAACACGGGCAAGCTGCAGATGGATCAAATGCGTAAAACCATTGATGACATCGTCAACGACGAAAAAAATCTGCTCGGCGAACGCCAGCATTCTGTCGACTCCGTTGAAACGAAGACCCAGCTGACCCTGTTTATCGGCGCGCTATTAGGTGTCCTCGTCGCTTCCGCTTTAGGCTATGTCCTTGCCCGCTCCATTACCCTTCCGCTTGGGGAAGCGGTAAAAGCGGCCCAGGCGATTGCCGCAGGCGATCTTTCTACCCGTCTGGTGGCGCATTCAAAAGATGAAACCGGTGTGTTGATCGACACCCTTACCGCCATGCAGGAGCAGCTCAAAAAGGTGGTCGCTGATATTCAGACCGCCGCGTCCTCTATCGACAACGCCTCTAAAGAAGTCGCGATGGGCAATACCGATCTCTCTGCGCGAACGGAACAGCAGGCCGCCTCGCTGGAAGAGACCTCAGCCAGCATGGAGCAACTGACGGCGACCGTAAGGCAAAACGCCTCTAACGCGCAAAGCGCCAGCAGCCTGGCGTCCGATGCGTCCGAGGTCGCGAAACAGGGCGGCGACGTGGTGGATAAAGTCGTCGTCACCATGGCGGCCATTTTTGACAGTTCAAAAAGCGTGGTCGATATTATCGGCACCATTGAAAGCATTGCTTTCCAGACCAATATTCTGGCGCTCAACGCCGCGGTGGAAGCGGCTCGCGCTGGCGAGCAGGGCCGCGGTTTCGCCGTGGTGGCAAGCGAAGTCCGCGCGCTCGCGCAGCGCAGTTCGACCGCGGCAAAAGAGATTAAAGCGCTGATTGAAACGTCGAATTACCGCATATCGGAGGGCACCGATCTGGTCGCGCAGGCGGGCAAAACCATGACCGGGATCGTCACGGCGATCGGCAACGTCTCGACAATTATGTCTGAGATCTATACCGCCTCCGGCGAGCAGGTTAACGGTATTGAGCATGTGGGCATCGCTATCAATCAGATGGATGAAGTGACCCAGCAAAACGCCGCGCTGGTTCAGGAGGCGGCGGCCGCGGCCGCGTCGCTGGAAGATCAGGCGGCGCAGCTAAACCGCTCGACGGCGATTTTTAAACTCGCCTGATACACGCAACGGGATAAGGTTGATGTCCGCTTCCTTCACGAAGCGGACATCAACGCTCAGCAGATCAAACTTCCGGCCCTTCCACTAACACCAGCGTACCGCTCGCCGCTTTGGCGCGCATTGCTCTGGCGGCCTGATACGCCGGGCTTTCATAAAAGCGCTTTGCGTCGTCAAACGAATCAAATTCCAGAACGATATGTTTTTCATGCGTTTCGCCCTCCAGGTTTTCATACTGCCCTGACCAGGCCACGATTTTCGGGTTAAAGGGCTGCATGGCTTGCGCGGCGGCCTCAGCATAGTCCGCGTAGGCAGCCGGATCGGTGATGGTGACGTGAGCCACCAGATAGCCTTTTTTCATTTTCCTTTCCTTATCAACAGTGGATTTTACGCACGCGCATCAAGCGCCTGACGGGTTAGAGATTCTCTGCATGGATGCCCGCGGGTTGTGGGTAGCGCTGGGCCTCCTGTCGCGCAATCATCCATGCCGGGTAATGCGGCGGCAGCGCGCTTACCGTATCAAGACGCGCCAGTTCTTCGGCGCTAAGCGTAATGTTGCTCGCGCCAAGATTATCGGTGAGCTGCTTCCGCCGTTTTACCCCGATAATGACGCTGGTGACCGCAGGGCGGGCAAGGAGCCAGGCGAGCGCTATCTGGCTGACCGATACCGAACGCGCCTGTGCGATAACCCGCATTTCGGCGACGCATTGCCAGGCCAGGCCGCGGTCGACAGGCGGGAAATCGAAGGTGCTGCGGCGCGCATCGCTCGCTTCGGGGGCGCCCGGCCCGAATTTGCCGGACAGCAAGCCGCCCGCGAGCGGTGACCAGACGAGAAGCCCCAGATTTTCCTCGCTGACCAGCGGCGCCAGTTCGCGCTCAATGTCGCGGCTGGCAATGGAATAATAGGCCTGCAATGTTTCAAAGCGCGTGGCATGAAGCGCCTCGCTCAGGCCCAGCGCTTTACCGAGGCGGCCAGCGGCCCAGTTGGAGACGCCGACATAGCGAACCAGGCCCTGACGGGTCAAATCGTCAAGCGCGCGCAGCGTCTCCTCTACCGGCGTGACGCTGTCGCTGGCGTGGATCTGGTATAAATCGATATGGTCGACCTGCAACCGCTCCAGGCTCCTTTGCACGGAATCCATAATGTGCCCGCGCGACGCGCCCCGATCGTTAGGCCCTTTCCCCATCACGCCGCCCGTTTTGGTCGCGAGAATAATGTCGCTGCGCGCCACGCCGAGTGCTTTCAGCGCAATGCCTGTAATGCGCTCCGACTGGCCGAAGGAGTAAATATCAGCGGTATCAATAAAATTAATGCCGCCCGCCAGCGCCTGCGCGATAAGCTGGTTGGCCTCTTCCTGCGCGACCGCGCCGATGGAAGACCACACGCCCGCGTCGGCGTTACCGCCGAGCGTCATCGTGCCGAGGCACAGTTCTGACACGAACATGCCTGTCCGTCCGAGTTGTTTATATTTCACACAATGATCCTTTTTGCATGAGCGCCTGACGCTCTGGTTGTCCGTCGGTGTGAAAGCAGTCTATTAAGTATTAATATCGGTATAAATACGCCGAAAAAGAACACACTGTTGCTTGCGAGAATAACAATGAGAAACCTTGAGCCGCTGATGATTTTTGCGCGCGTGGCGGAAATGAAGAGCTTTACGCAGGCTGCGGAAAGCTTAGGGATCCAGAAAGGCCGCGCCTCCGTGGTGGTGCGCGAGCTTGAACAGGAGATAGGCGCCACGCTTCTGAACCGGACCACGCGTACCGTGCAACTGACGGAAGAAGGACGGGCGTTTTATACCCGCGCGCGCGATCTGCTCGCGGAAGCCGACGAGCTGAAATCCATGTTTTCTCAGAGTGAGACGGCGCTTCGCGGGCGCTTACGGGTCGATATGCCGGCAGTGTTAGCGGAAAACGTGGTGATCCCTGCCCTGCCGCAGCTGCTGGACGCCCACCCGGAACTCGAACTGGAGCTTTCCAGCACCGATCGCCGGGTCGATCTGATTCAGGAAGGATTTGACTGCGTGATCCGCCTTGGGCCTGTCGTTGATGAAACGCTGGTTGCCCGGCCGCTCGGAAAATTACGCATGGTTAATGCCGCAAGCCCGGACTATCTGGCGCGCGTCGGCGTCCCGCAGACGCTGGAGGATCTTACCCGCCAGGGGCACCGGATGGTGCATTATGTGCGCCGTTTTGGCTCAAAGCCGTATGGCTGGGAGTATCCGACGAAAGAGGGTTATGCCTCGCTGATGCTGCCGGGCGCGGTAAGCGTCAACAGCGTACAGGCGTATCACCGGGCGGGACTGGCGGGCCTGGGCCTGATTCAGGGCGGCTATTCCACCCTCGCGCCTTATATGGCGCGCGGCGCGCTGGTGGAAGTGTTGCCTGAGCTCCGTCCCGAGCCGCTGGATGCGGCTTTTGTCATTGCGCACCGGCGCAATTTATCCCAGCGCGTCAGAGTCTTCATGCGCTGGACGGAAGAGATCCTGCAACCGTACTTTGCGTGATGCCAGTCAGCGTGACAGCGGGCCAGACGCGTTGAGACGCCCGGCAGACGTAAGACAAATCCCGAACTGTCGATGAACATCGCATCCCGGCTTAAAACGTTGCGAAATGCTAACCGGCGGATCGGCGCCCTCTGTTACCCTGAAGTTAACGATCCACTCGGAAACACCCGGAAAAGGTCATTCACCGTGCTAATTAAACCGATTGATTCATAATTAGTATGTTAAGTTTTTAAAAAACCCATCAGCAGAGGAGAGTGCGCACGTTGGACGCCGGGACGATAATTAGTCTTTTTATTCTGGGTTCGGTACTGGTCACCTGCAGTATCCTGTTAAGTTCATTCTCGTCACGTCTTGGTATCCCCATTCTGGTGATTTTCCTGGCTATCGGCATGCTTGCGGGCGTGGATGGCGTGGGCGGAATTCCGTTTGACAACTACCCTTTCGCGTATCTGATAAGTAACCTGGCGCTGGCCGTGATCCTGCTTGATGGCGGGATGCGCACCCAGGCAAGCTCCTTCAGAGTCGCTCTCGGGCCTGCGCTGTCGCTCGCGACCGTCGGGGTGCTTATCACCTCGGGCCTCACCGGCATGGCCGCCGCGTGGCTGTTTCATCTGGACATCATGGAAGGGCTGCTGATTGGCGCGATAGTCGGCTCTACCGACGCTGCGGCGGTCTTCTCGCTGCTCGGCGGCAAAGGCCTGAACGAGCGCGTCAGTTCTACGCTTGAGATTGAGTCCGGCAGTAACGATCCGATGGCGGTGTTTCTCACCATCACGCTGATTTCAATGATTCAGGAACATGAGACCGCGCTGAGCTGGATGTTCCTGGTGCACATTATTCAGCAGTTCGGGCTCGGGATACTCATTGGCCTGGGCGGCGGCTGGCTGCTTTTAAAAACCATCAACCGTATTCCACTGCCTTCCGGGCTCTACCCGCTGCTGGCGTTAAGCGGCGGCATCATGGTCTTCTCGGTGACGACGGCGCTGGATGGCAGCGGCATTCTGGCGGTTTACCTTTGCGGCTTTGTGCTCGGTAATAAACCGATCCGTAACCGCTACGGTATTCAGCAAACCTTTGACGGCCTGGCCTGGCTTGCGCAGATCGGCATGTTCCTGGTGCTCGGCCTGCTGGTGACACCGTCACATTTGCTGCCTATCGCCATCCCGGCGCTGTTGCTGTCGCTGTGGATGATTTTCATTGCCCGACCGCTCTCTATCTTTACCGGGCTGCTGCCGTTTCGTGGGTTTAGCCTGCGCGAGCGTGTGTTTATCAGCTGGGTGGGCCTGCGCGGCGCGGTGCCGATTATCCTCGCCGTTTTCCCGATGATGGCCGGGCTTCCACGCGCGAATCTGTTCTTCGACGTGGCGTTCTTCGTGGTGCTGGTGTCGCTGCTCTTCCAGGGCACGACGCTCGGCTGGGCCGCGAAAAAGGCCAAAGTGGTGGTGCCGGAAGTGGGTCGCCCGCAGTCGCGCGTGGGGCTGGATATTCACCCGGAAAACCCGTGGGAGCAGTTTGTCTACCAGCTGAGCGCTGATAAATGGTGCGTCGGCGCGGCGCTGCGCGACCTGCATATGCCAAAAGAGACGCGCATCGCAGCGCTGTTTCGTGAAAATCAGCTGATGCACCCGACCGGCAGTACCCGCCTGCGTGAAGGCGATGTGCTGTGCGTGATTGGCCGCGAGCGCGACCTGCCTGCGCTTGGCAAGCTGTTCAGCCAGTCACCGCCGGTGGCGCTCGACCAGCGGTTCTTCGGCGATTTTATCCTCGAAGCGGACGCGAAATTCTCCGATGTAGCGTTTATCTACGGGCTGGATGACCAGTCGGCGGTGGATCAAAACCGCACCATCGGCGAGGTGGTGCTGGCGCTGATTGGCGCCGCGCCTGTCGTGGGCGATCAGGTGGATTTTGCGGGCATGACGTGGACGGTGGCGGAAAAAGAAAACAACCAGATCCGCCGCATCGGCCTGAAAGTGGCCGACGACGACGACGAATAACAGCCTGCTGCAATATATAAAAGCAAAAGGGAAACCCATGGGTTTCCCTTTTTTATGGCCTTCGTTACGCCTTTAGCGTGTGCTGACCGGCACGCGCGGCGCCAGCGCGCACATCAGCTCATACCCGACCGTGCCGCAGGCCGCGGCGACATCGTCAATTTTAATCTCGTTGCCCCACAGCTCCACCGGACTGCCGATGCCCGCTTGCGGGCAAGGCGTGAGATCGACCGTCAGCATGTCCATCGAGACGGTGCCGATAATCCCGGTGCGCACGCCGTCCACCAGCACCGGCGCGCCGTCCGGCGCGTGACGCGGATAACCGTCGGCATAACCGCACGCCACAATCCCGATACGCTGCTCGCCCATGGCGCGGTAACGGCTGCCGTAGCCGACGGTATCGCCCGGCTTCAGGGTCTGCACGCCGATAATCTCGCTTTTCAGCGTCATCACCGGTTGCAGGCCGCTGGTGGCGATATCGCGCCACTGCCCGCTCGGCGACGCGCCGTAGAGCACGATGCCGGGGCGCACCCAGTCGAAATGCGCCTGCGGGTGCCAGAGCGCGGCGGCGGAGTTAGAGAGCGAGCGCGGCGCGTCGATGCCTTCCGCCGCCTGCTCAATGCGCACCATCGCCGCGTCGATGCCGTCCGGACGGTCGGCGTCGGCAAAGTGCGCCATCAGGGTTATCTGCCCTACGTTGGCGATCGCTTTCAGTTGCTGCCAGATGCTGTGCACCCGCTCCGGCGTGAAGCCCAGGCGATTCATGCCGCTGTTGATTTTGAGATAGACATCCAGCGGGGCGTTTAGCTTCGCCCCGGCCAGCGCCTTTAACTGCCAGTTGCTGTGTACGCTGGTGGTGAGCCGGTATTTATCGAACAGCGGCAGTTCATCGGCGTGAAAAAAGCCTTCCAGCATCAGGATCGGGCCTTTCCAGCCGCGCTCGCGCAGCAGAATCGCCTCTTCGAGATTGAGCATCGCAAACCCGTCGGTGGCGCCCAGCGCCGACCAGACGCGGTCGAGCCCGTGGCCGTAGGCGTTCGCCTTGACCACCGACCAGACGCGCGACCGGGGAGCTGCGCGACGCACCACTTCCAGGTTGTGACGCAGAGCCTGCAAATCCAGGCTCGCCTGTATCGGACGAGACATGCGGGTTCCTTATCAGAGGTGCGCGCCGTGCAGGCGGTGGGAAGACGACGGCGTAAAGCCGGGCGCGTAACGGGCGACCGACAGGTCCTCGAACGGAATCGCGGGCGTGCGACCGGAGATAATATCGCTCAAAAGCTGGCCGGAGCCGCAGGCCATCGTCCAGCCGAGCGTGCCGTGGCCGGTATTGAGCCACAGGTTTTTAAATTCGGTGCGCCCCACCACCGGCGTGCCGTCCGGCGTCATCGGGCGCAGGCCGGTCCAGAATTTCGCCTGTTCGATATGCCCGCCGCGCGGGTAGAGATCGCGCACCACCATTTCCAGCGTCTCCTGACGCGGCTTCAGCAACTCGGTGTTAAAACCGACGATTTCAGCCATACCGCCGACGCGGATACGGTCATCAAAGCGCGTAATGGCGATTTTATAAGTTTCATCGAGCACCGTGGAAACCGGCGCGCCGGTTTCATCGGCAATCGGAATAGTGAGCGAATAGCCCTTCAGCGGGTAGACCGGAATATCCACGATACCTTTGAGCATGGCGGTGGAATAAGAGCCGAACGCCATTACATAGCCATCCGCCTTAATGATTTCCTCACCGCATTTCACGCCGTAAATTCGCTGGCCTTCAGAAAGCAGTCGGTCCACCGGCGTGTTGTAACGGAATACCACGCCCGCCGCTTCCGCCATCTGCGCAAGGCGCGTGGTGAAAAGCTGGCAGTCGCCGGTTTCGTCGTTCGGCAGTTGCAGCCCGCCGGTGAGCTTATGCGCCACTTCCGCCAGCGCCGGTTCAACCTGCGCCAGTTCAGCGGCTTTCAGCAGGCGGAACGGGACGCCTTCGCTCTCCAGCACCGCGATATCACGGGAGGCGTTTTCATACTGCTGTTCGGTGCGGAACAGTTGCAGCGTCCCGCCCTGGCGACCCTCATACTGGATGCCGGTAGATTCGCGCAGCGCTTTTAAGCAGTCGCGGCTGTATTCCGCGAGCCGCACCATGCGGCCTTTATTCTGCATGTAGTGGCGGGTGTCGCAGTTGCGCAGCATCTGCCACATCCATTTAAGCTGAAAATGCGTGCCGTCAAGGCTGATGGCCAGCGGCGCGTGACGCTGGAACATCCACTTGATGGCTTTTAGCGGCACGCCGGGCGCGGCCCAGGGCGCGGCATAACCGGGCGAGATCTGGCCGGCGTTGGCGGCGCTGGTCTCCAGCGCCGGGCCCGGCTCGCGATCGATAACCGTCACTTCGTGCCCCGCCTGACGTAAATACCAGGCGCTGGCGACACCGACAACTCCACTCCCCAGCACGACTACATGCATGTCCTCTTCCTTCTCAGGCTAAAGAATAATTAACTGATTACAAATTGATAACCCAGAAGAAAATATTATTCAACATATGGCTTTTTTATGGTGAAGCCACTCACAACTTTCCCCGCCACAAAGGGGATAGCGCTTTCAGGATCTCCTGCTTCCCTTCCCTACCCGGCAAAATAAAATTCTGTTGAGACCGCCGTTTACCGACAGGCAGGCTCAGGAAATCGCGCAGAAAAAATTTTTGCCGTGGCGCTGATAAGTCGGGGGTGATCTATGCTTGACATTAAGGCTCTCCCCGGATGAGAGCCGCTAACAATGAGGGCGCGCTGATGGCTACCGTAACTGATTCCCTGAAAAAGGATACCCAACGTCTGAGCGACGGGCCGGACTGGACATTTGAGCTACTGGATGTCTATCTCGCTGAAATCGATCGCGTGGCGAAACTCTACCGGCTGGACACTTACCCGCATCAGATTGAGATAATTACCTCCGAACAGATGATGGACGCTTACTCCAGCGTCGGGATGCCGATTAACTACCCGCACTGGTCGTTCGGTAAAAAGTTCATCGAGACTGAGCGGCTCTATAAGCATGGTCAGCAGGGTCTCGCCTACGAGATTGTGATTAACTCCAATCCGTGTATCGCGTATCTGATGGAAGAGAACACCATCACCATGCAGGCGCTGGTGATGGCGCACGCCTGTTACGGTCACAACTCATTTTTCAAAAATAATTACCTGTTCCGCAGCTGGACCGACGCCAGCTCGATTGTCGACTACCTGATTTTCGCGCGCCACTACATTACCGAATGCGAAGAGCGCTACGGCGTTGATGAAGTCGAAAAGCTGCTGGATTCGTGCCATGCGTTGATGAACTACGGCGTCGACCGTTACAAACGCCCGCAGAAAATCTCGCTCCAGGAAGAGAAAGCGCGCCAGAAAAGCCGCGAAGAGTATCTGCAAAGCCAGGTCAATATGCTGTGGCGCACGCTGCCAAGACGCGAAGAGGAGAAAGCCGTCGAGGCGCATCACCGCTTCCCGGCCGAGCCGCAGGAAAACCTGCTCTATTTTATGGAGAAAAACGCCCCGCTGCTGGAGTCGTGGCAGCGCGAGATCCTGCGTATCGTGCGTAAGGTGAGCCAGTATTTCTACCCGCAGAAACAGACCCAGGTCATGAATGAAGGCTGGGCGACGTTCTGGCACTACACCATCCTGAACCATCTCTACGATGAAGGGAAAGTGACCGATCGCTTTATGCTGGAGTTTCTGCACAGTCACACCAACGTGGTGTTCCAGCCGCCCTACAACAGCCAGTGGTACAGCGGCATCAATCCGTATGCGCTCGGTTTCGCCATGTTCCAGGATATTAAACGTATCTGTCAGAACCCGACCGAAGAAGACCGCCACTGGTTCCCGGATATCGCAGGCTCCGACTGGCTGCAAACGCTGCATTTCGCGATGCGCGATTTCAAAGACGAAAGCTTTATCAGCCAGTTCCTGTCGCCGAAAGTGATGCGCGATTTCCGCCTCTTTACGGTGCTGGATGACGATCGCAACAACTATCTGGAAATCGAGGCGATCCATAACGAAGAGGGCTACCGGGCGATTCGCAACGAGTTGTCGGCTCAGTACAACCTGAGCAACCTGGAGCCGAACATTCAGGTGTGGAACGTCAACCTGCGCGGCGACCGCGCGCTGACGCTGCGCTACATTCCGCAACACCGCGCGCCGCTCGATAAGGGCCGCCGCGAAGTGCTGAAACATGTGCATCGCCTGTGGGGTTTCGACGTGTTGCTGGAGCAGCAAAATGAAGACGGCAGCGTGGAGCTGCTGGAGCGCTGCCCGCCGCGTATCAACACGCTCTGACGCCCGCAGCAACAAAAAAGGCTTCCCGAAGGAAGCCTTTTTTATGCCTGCGCGCCGTCCATTACCGGCTGTGCATCGCCAGATCGCCCGGCAGGTTTTTCTGCATCCGGTGCCAGATCTCGCCGCTCTCGCGCCCGTAAGTACGCACCACGTCGTAGACCTGATCGTGCTGCCCTTCGCGCGAAAGCGTGCCGAGCTTATGGTAAAAGCCCAGCGCCAGACTGCGCGCTTCCGGGTTCGAGAAATAGTGGCGGCCGATGCGGGTGTAGAGCCCTTTCATGCCGTTGAGGATAAGCCCGTAAATCGGATTGCCGGAGGCAAACGCCAGACCGCGGAAAATGTTGTAGTCCAGCTCCGCGAAAGCGTCAGCGTGATCTTCGACTTCATCCGCCGTTGCGAGCACTTCACGTGCGCGTTCCGGATGCATACGCAGCGCGGTGCGAATAAAAATCGTCGCGATGTTGGTGCGCACGGACAACAGATTGTCGATAAGTTGCGGCACGCTTTCGTGATCGAGACGCGCCAGCGTTTCGAGAATATTGAGGCCCGAGGTTTCCCAGAAGTTGTTTACTTTCGTTGGCTTACCGTGCTGGATAGTCAGCCAGCCGTCGCGCGCCAGGCGCTGTAATACTTCGCGCAGGGTGGTGCGCGTCACACCAATCAGTTCAGAGAGTTCGCGTTCAGCAGGCAGAATAGATCCCGGAGGGAAGCGGTTATTCCAGATGCTTTCAACAATGTACTCTTCCGCGAAACCCGCCGGGCTCTGCGCCTTAATTACCATAATGAGCTTCCAATACACCTAAGATGCAAAATTCACTCATCATACCAGACGCGCCGGGGCGCAGATAGCATGACGAAATGTAAAAAAAGGGATCGTGGTTCGGTTTTTAACAATCCCCACCGGCCCGCCATACGCGCCCGCGGCTTGATCGCCGCACCACTGCCGGGTACCCTGACATGTTAACGAAAAATAACCGTAAAGGATCATGGCATGGAAATTTCATATGGCCGGGCGTTGTATCGTAACTTTTTAGGACAATCTCCGGACTGGTACAAGCTTTGTTTACTTGGCTTTTTGATTATTAATCCTCTGGTTTTCTGGGTAAGCCCCTTCGCGGCGGGCTGGCTGCTGGTGATTGAGTTCATCTTCACGCTGGCGATGGCGCTGAAGTGCTACCCCCTGCTGCCGGGCGGGCTGCTGGCGGTAGAGGCGCTGTTTATCGGCATGACCAGCGCCGAGCATGTGCGTGAAGAGGTGGCGAATAACCTCGCCGTGGTGCTGCTGCTGATTTTCATGGTGGCGGGCATCTACTTTATGAAGCAGTTGCTGCTACTGATTTTTACCCGTCTGCTGCTGGGCATCCGTTCTAAAGCCCTGCTCTCGCTGGCGTTCTGTTTTGCGGCGGCGTTTCTCTCCGCCTTCCTCGACGCGCTGACGGTGGTCGCCGTCGTCATCAGCGTGGCGGTAGGCTTTTACGGCATCTACCATCGCGTCGCGTCTAATGGTGAAGAGGGACAAGAGCTGGTGGACGACGCTCAGCTCGATGAAGAACGTCGCGCCACGCTTGAGCGCTTTCGCGCGTTTCTGCGCAGCCTGATGATGCATGCGGGTGTCGGCACCGCGCTTGGCGGCGTGATGACGATGGTCGGCGAGCCGCAGAACCTGATTATCGCCCACGCGGCCGACTGGGGCTTCGGAGACTTCCTGCTGCGCGTCGCGCCCGTGAGCGTGCCGGTGTTTATCTGCGGCATCCTTATCTGCATCCTGGTGGAAAAAACCAAATCCTTCGGGTACGGCGAACCGTTGCCGGAGCCGGTGCGTAAGATCCTGCGTGAGTATGACGACAAGAGCCGCCAGAAGCGCACCCGTCAGGACACCATGAAGCTGATTATTCAGGGCCTGATCGGCGTGTGGCTGATTGCCGCGCTGGCGCTGCATCTGGCGGAAGTGGGTCTGATTGGCCTGTCGGTGATTATTCTCGCCTGCTCGCTGTGCGGCGTAACCGATGAGCACGCTATCGGCAAAGCCTTTACCGAAGCGCTGCCTTTCACCGCCCTGCTGACGGTGTTCTTCGCCATTGTGGCGGTGATTATCGACCAGCATCTGTTCGCGCCGATTATCGCGTATGTGCTGGAAGCCACGCCGCATAATCAGCTGTCGCTGTTCTATCTCTTTAACGGCCTGCTGTCGTCCATTTCCGATAACGTATTTGTCGGCACGGTCTATATCAACGAAGCGAAAAGCGCGCTGCAACAGGGCGTTATCGACACTAAGCAGTTTGAAATGCTGGCGGTGGCCATTAACACCGGCACCAATCTGCCGTCCGTCGCTACCCCGAACGGCCAGGCGGCGTTTCTGTTCCTGCTGACCTCCGCGCTGGCGCCGCTGATTCGTCTCTCTTATGGCCGTATGGTCTGGATGGCGCTGCCGTATACGGTGGTGCTGACGCTGGTGGGCCTGGCCTGCGTGCAGTACACGCTGGTGCCGCTCACCGACTGGCTGTTGCAGAGTGGCTGGGTCAGCACCCCCGGCGTGACGGCGCTGCTGCATTAACCGCAAATTGGGCCCCGGGGCCCGATTTTTTGTTTATGCGCATAGGTTTAATGGGTTATTTTTGATGTCGCTAGTGGCGTCAAACAGGTTTTCGTTTACACTGCCGGTTCAACGCAGATTGCAGAGATAATCATTATGTTGCGATATTTAAACCAGTGTTCGCGTGGGCGCGGCGCATGGCTGTTGCTGGCGCTCACCGCTTTCGCGCTGGAAATGGTGGCGCTGTGGTTCCAGCATGTCATGATGCTGAAGCCGTGCGTGTTATGTATTTATGAACGTTGCGCGCTGTTTGGCGTCATGGGCGCAGGGCTGGTGGGAGCCATTGCACCGAAAACCCCGTTACGTTTTGTGGCGATGGGTATCTGGATTTACAGCGCCTGGAAGGGCCTGATGCTCGCGTGGGAACACACGACTATCCAGCTGCACCCCTCACCGTTTGTCACCTGCGATTTCGCGGCGCGCTTCCCGTCCTGGCTGCCGCTCGATAAGTGGCTGCCGCAGGTATTTGTCGCCAGCGGCGACTGCGCCGAGCGCCAGTGGTCATTCCTGACCCTGGAGATGCCGCAGTGGCTGGTCGGCATTTTCGCCGCCTATCTGCTGGTCGCCCTGCTGGTGCTGATCGCGCAAGCATTCAAACCGAAAAAACGCGATCTCTTCGGCCGTTACTGAGCCAGTCTCTTTAGCGGCGCACCACGCCCACCGCGCTCCGGCCGGTGGGCGTTTTTTTTAGGCCACGCGCAGACATTCCCTGTGCCGCCTGGCTTGTTCCGGGCTGGAGCACCTATACTGACAGGGTGTTTGATTAACGACAGGAGAACGTGATGAATAAGTATCCACTTAACGTCGAAAAAGACGATCCGAACGAAGCGCCGGAATCTGGCGATAAAAGACCCAGTCCGAATCAGAAGTAATCATAAGGTCGCTCAGGCGGCCTTTTTTTAACCCGTTTTTTTACAATTGCTGGATTATCGACCAAAAACCGCTTACGTAACTTTACGCTTAAAAACAAAGCCTTAATTACCACTACAATAGATATAGACTATTGGTTCAATCACTATAAAAAGGTGAATTGTATCAAGCAGACAGATGTGTTATTTCTGTGGACAGATGATTTTGCTAAGCCCTTTCAGCCCTATGAACCCACTGATTCTTCGCAACGACGTTTACATCAAAGCTATACTCACCCCTTCCGGCGCCTTGCGTGGCGTGTCGATTATTCGGCAGCCGGGTAATGAAACCTGGATGACGATTATCGCGCAGCCGTGTGAGCATCTTGAGGAACAAATTGCGCGTTTTTTATCCCTCAATGCCGATGAGCACGCTACACTGCGTCAGTTCCTTGAACCCTTCTGTAAACCAGAATGATCGGTTATTTACCTTCAATTAATGAAAACGCAATTATTCAGTATTGCTTAAGAAATATCTCAGAGTGATCTGAGCGAATAATCTGATTTTTAAAATTTGCAGATGCGTCGCAATAAACAATAGCTATACTCGCTATGTCTTAAAAACATGTCCGGAGTATTGTATGGAGATTTCAAGCAGAACTGCGGTTTTACTTAACCTGTTCGCCTTTGCTGGTCTACTCCTTTCCTTATCCGTCAGGTTTGGCTGGCTCTGAGAGGCGCACTGAGCCTCACCGCCGTCAACAGTCCCTCGCGCGACGTATCCCCCCGCTCCGGCGGTGAAAGAACATACTACGTTAACGCCTCGGATAAAAAAGCCGCTAATTAAGAGCGGCTTTTTTATGCATATTATTTAGTGCGGGGATATTCGCTGCGGTAAGAAAATATCAGCTGAGATTATTCTGTCCAATACAGCTTATTTAAAATAGGCTGGCGTTTGTGGTGATAGTGGGTTGATGTGGCAGAAAGCCAGGTTACAAGCAATGCATTAGCGCAAGACGAATCGACACATTCTAGTGTTTTGAGTTGTTTTGCGCTAATTTTTTGCCCCATCCATGCCCCATTGCCCATCGATCGAAGCCACCTCTGATGCTAGACTCTGCCCCTTCAAATCTAACGGAATTAGATATGCTCAAGCTCTTTACAAAGTATGCGTCCGTTGGCGTGCTTAACACCCTCATCCATTGGGTGGTGTTTGCCGGGTGCTTCTACGCGCTCGGAACCAGCCAGGCGCTTGCTAACTTCAGCGGATTCGTTGTTGCGGTAAGCTTTAGCTTCTTCGCAAACGCTCGCTTTACATTCAACAGTTCTACGACCACGACGCGCTATGTGCTTTATGTTGGTTTTATGGGGTCGCTTAGCGCTGCTGTCGGATGGGCGGCCGATGAATGCTCTCTTCCACCATTAGTGACGCTGGTCGTATTCTCCGCAATCAGCCTGGTGTGCGGTTTCATCTATTCAAAATACATCGTCTTCAGGGAAGCAAAATGAAGATTTCACTCGTGGTTCCTGTCTTCAATGAAGAAGACACAATACCTATTTTCTATAAAACCGTCAGAGAATATGAGCCACTCAAATCGTTTGAGGTGGAAATCGTATTCATTAATGACGGCAGTAAAGACGCTACAGAGTCGATTATCAACGCGCTGGCCGTGTCAGATCCGCTTGTCGTGCCGTTATCATTCACTCGCAACTTTGGCAAAGAGCCAGCGCTATTTGCAGGCCTGGACCATGCCACCGGCGACGCAGTGATTCCGATTGACGTCGATTTGCAGGACCCGATTGAAGTTATCCCGCAACTGATTGAACGCTGGCAAGCTGGGGCAGATGTCGTACTGGCTAAACGCACAGACCGCTCTACAGATGGCCGCCTGAAGCGCAAAAGCGCTGAAATGTTCTATAAGCTGCACAACAAAATCAGCAACCCGAGGATTGAGGAGAACGTAGGTGATTTCCGACTAATGTCTCGGGAAATAGTGGATAACATCAGGCTGCTGCCGGAACGCAACCTGTTCATGAAGGGTGTCCTGAGCTGGGTTGGCGGTCGCACAGACGTAGTAGAATATTCGCGCGCTGAACGCGTGGCCGGAAGCACCAAATTCAACGGGTGGAAGCTCTGGAACCTTGCGCTGGAAGGGATTACAAGCTTCTCAACTTTTCCGCTTCGCGTATGGACGTACATAGGCCTCATCGTGGCCGGAGTCGCATTTGTGTACGGAGCATGGATGATTATCGATACGTTAGCATTTGGCAATGCTGTACGTGGATATCCATCTCTGCTTGTTTCCATCCTGTTCCTTGGTGGCGTGCAACTTATTGGTATTGGCGTTCTTGGGGAATATATTGGCAGGATTTATGTTGAGTCCAAGCAACGCCCAAGATTTATTCTGAGGAAAAGGAATAAAGATGTTTAAGTTGAATAGATTTGATAGTGGGTGCTGGGTAATAGTTGGTGTTACCGCTCTCTTTGTTTTGCCTATCCTGCTTTCAGGTGTTTTGTATCAGGACGATATACTCAGGGCGGCAAATGGTGAAGCGTATTGGGGCGTACTTGGACGCCCTCTGTCTGACGTCGCTGTCATGGCACTTGGGTTTGGTTCAGGATTCGTTGTTGATTCTTTCCCATTATCTCTAATGCTGGCAGGAGCATTGCTTGGCGCTTCTTCAGTCATGCTTTACTGTCGTTTCGCGATCAGCCGCGGCATTGCCTCTGGCTTAGTTTTTTCTTTATTTTCATTAAGCCCGTTCTTACTTCAAAATCTTTCTTATCACTTTGACTCCTTCCCCATGATGCTTGGAGTTTTCCTTGCCGCATTGCCTTACTCTAAAATGGCTACATCATTTAAGTTGGCGTTTAGGGTGTTATTTGGGGCTGTATGCCTTGTACTTGCCTTGAGTCTCTATCAGGCAACAATAAATGTGTTCCTATCTTTGTGCGCCATAGAAATAGCTTACGTACTTTACAGTAGGGAAAACGGAACAGATGCATTGCGAATGTCTGTCGAAAGAGCGGCCAGCGCAATTATTGGAATGATAATCTACATGAAGGGTGTGACCCCATTCTTCTTGTCGAAAAATGTTCACTCAGATCTTGTCTTAAAAGCTGATGACCCGGCTAAAAGCCTGTTTTACAACTTTGAACGATTCTGGAATATCGCATCGAGCCTGATGAATGACTCGCTTTACATGGCCTGGGTACTGATTATTGTAGTTGCGATTGTTGGCTTGATAATTCTGTCTTTCAGAGTGGCAAAGTCTGATTTTTCTTTACCATCCAAAATTATTGGCTTTGCTGTATTTGCTTCAGGCATTGCAGTGACACTGTTCTCAATTGCTGGGCCATTTATCTTTATAGATAAGACTGTGGTTGCTCCACGCGTAATGATGGGAGTTCCGGGGTTTATGCTGCTTATCGGCTATCTGGCATCAATGTTGCCATCAAAAAGACTAACAACTATCGCATGCATTATTCCTGTAATGTTCTCCTTGTCTTACTCGTCTGCATATGGAAATGCAAGTAAGCATCAGCGCTCGCTCGAAGATAAGGTGTTCTATGATATAGCATCTTCGTTGCCACCTAAGCTGGATGGCAAAAAGGTGTATATCTCTGGTCAGATATCTACCGCCGTCTCTACTGACATGGAATTTAAGAGATTCCCTTCCCTTAAGTGGATGGTAATGCCGTTGTACAACTGGTCTGGGATGATAATGCTGAAGCATTATGGAATAACCGCTGAGATGGAAAGCAATAGTAAAAACGCAATCAGCGGATCAATTTTGAAGTCCAGCAGGTATTTCGACATAACATCGGATAAAGATATTTATGTAACACTTAAATAGCCCCGAAAGGGGCTTTTTATTTTGTCACAAATACACTCAGCCGGTAATAGAGGTTATATCCAGTGGAAGAGACAGCCGTTTGAAGTGTTACGCTACTACTATCGGCCGCTGCATTCTTAAGTGCAGTAGCACCGGTTGCCCCGGTGTTATCAACAACGAATGCTTCCACTCCCATAAAAAGCCCACCTGAGTGGGTCAATGAATACTTGAGTAATATGGGATGGGAGATAAACCACCTCCTGTCCCATCCGGCATCTTGCTCAGACCGAACTGCATCTGCTACTTGTCGGGATTTTTAGCTCTTCA
Source organism: Cronobacter turicensis z3032 (assembly GCA_000027065.2). Taxonomy (NCBI): domain Bacteria; kingdom Pseudomonadati; phylum Pseudomonadota; class Gammaproteobacteria; order Enterobacterales; family Enterobacteriaceae; genus Cronobacter; species Cronobacter turicensis. Next base: position 2,593,489 of record FN543093.2, read on the forward strand.
TTACTTTAGCCATTTGATGCTGTTTTTTTCTCTGATTTTCTCTGCAAGCTGGTGACCAAGGTTTACGCAGGGCCTCTCGATGAAGTGATAGGTTATGCAGGACATCACGAAAGTTAAAATCAGAAGGATGATAAAAAGCGTCACGCCTCCGTTTCCCTTATATATTCCGAAATCCCTCAGATAAATCCCCGCCAGTTTTTTAATCACCATGTGGTTAAGATAGAGTGAATACGACATCTCACCCATTACCAGCCAGAAGTTGCCAAATCGTAACTCCCTTCCCTTGCTGAGCATTACCAGTGAGCCAACCAGTGCAAATGAGACGAGCCCCCATCGCTCCACTCCAGCTCCGCGATTGTATCCAGAGATTATTGTGGCTACTGAAATGCAGAGGACGCAAAGCATCAGCAATGAAAACGTCTTATTAAAGATGATCTTATCGCTTACTCTACTGTATAGCTCAGCTATCAGCATTCCGTAAATGAAATCATATACTATTGGGTTTGAAATAAATGTTAGGTTTCTTAGGATGGAATTATCACCGGTGTCTCTAGTGATTGGATCTAATTGCAAGTGCCCACGGAAATAAATTTGAGATGCACATACGATAGCAACCATCAATATAATGCAGACCACCGTTCTGTGTTTGTGGCTAACTGCTATAGAAGCTGCAAATATTGCATAAAATAGCATTTCATAGGTTAGCGTCCAGGCGGGTAGATTTATGCTGTATCCATACCATGGGCCAATAAAGTTGTAATCATTAGGGATCAGGAAAATGCTTTTTACTACTTGAGATATTGTGTGCTGAGCGCTGACATCAAGAAGCAGCAAGAATAACAAAACGCAAAGGTAAACAGGATATAAGCGAAACATTCTTTTAATTGAGAACTCAACAGGCGTGTTCTTTTCTCTATTGCGAGAAGAGTAGACAATGATAAATCCGCTTATCACAAAAAATATATCAACGCCTACTTCTCCAAGACCAAAAAGTCGATCACCTAAATCAGACTGTGCATATACTGAATTTAAGTATTGTCTAAAGTGAAATGCAATCACAAGAAGAACAGCTATTCCTCTTAAAAACTGAATGCTATCTAGTCGATTTGTTTTCACGCCTGAGTCCATTTCAATATCAAATGCGCCCATTATAAGCGCATTTTGATATCATACATGAAAATTTATTTACTTTGTGATCTGCAATGTCAGACGAGAGTACAAGGCATATGCTGTTGATGCCTGTCCCGCCTGGTTGACCTGCCCCCAGTATTAGATACAACGATCAGTTAGTAATGTCGGTTTGTTTACCTTCTAATTTTCCATTTCTCCAGCTTGCTGAAAATTCAGCCAGCGTCTGGTAATTCAGCGATGAATGAGGTCTGGACTCGTTATAGTCCTGCCGCCAGTCATTAATGATTTTCCGGGCATGAAGAATATCGCTGAACCCGTGCTCATTCAGGCATTCATCCCGAAAGCGACCGTTGAAACTCTCAATAAATCCGTTCTGCGTTGGCTTGCCTGGCTGGATTAAGCGCAACTCAACACCATGCTCAAAGGCCCATTAATCCAGTGCGCGGCAGGTGAACTCCGGCCCCTGGTCAGTTCTTATCGTCGCCGGATAGCCCCGAAACAGTGCAATACTGTCCAGAACACGCGTGACCTGAACGCCTGAAATCCCGAATGCGACGGTAATTGTTAGACACTCCTTCGTGAAGTCGTCCACACAGGTCAGGCACTTGATCCTGCGACCGGTGGCGAGCGCGTCCATGACAAAATCCATCGACCAGGTCAGGTTCGGCGCTGCCGGGCGGAGCAGCGGCAGACGTTCTGTTGCCAGGCCTTTACGACGTCGTCTGCGTTTTACGCCCAGCCCGCTCAGATGATAAAGGCGGTACACGCGCTTGTGATTAACATGAAGGCCTTCACGGCGCAGCAACTACCAGATGCGGCGGTATCCAGAACGCCTTCGCTCCAGTGCCAGCTCAGTGATGCGCCCTGATAAATGCGCATCAGCCGCCGGACGCTGAGCCTCATAGCGGCAGGTCGACAGGGACAAACCTGTAAGCCTGCAGGCACGACGTTGCGACAGACCGGTCGCATCACACATAAACTCTACGGCTTCGCGCTTCTGGTCTGTCGTCAGTACTTTCGCCCTGGAGCCACCTGAAGCGCCTCCTTATCCAGCATGGCTTCGGCGAGCAGCTTCCTGAGTCTGGCGTTCTCTTCCTCAAGCGACTTCAGGCGCTTAACTTCGGGCACCTCCATTCCGCCATACTTTTTACGCCAGATATAAAAGGTGGCGTCGGAAATGGCGTGCTTGCGGCAGAGCTCACGGGCAGAAACCCCGGCTTCAGCCTCGCGGAGGATACTGATGATCTGTTCGTCGGAAAAACGCTTCTTCATGGGGATGTCTTCATGTGGCTTATGAAGACATTACTAACATCGCGGTGTGTTAATCAACGGGGAGCAGGTCAATAAATCAGAAGTAAGAAAATCCTTTCATATCAACGCCTCACTCCGCCCAATCCGGCTTATTTAAAATGTGGTCCTGCCAGTCGCGCACTTCAGATTCTTTGACCGCAATATGGCGCACCGAAATACGTTCGGCGTGCATCGCGGCTTTTGAGCCAGCACGCAGCGGGTGCCACTGTGGCAGATTTTTCCCCTCGGCCAGCAGACGGTAAGCGCAGGTGGGCGGCAGCCACTCGAAGGTCGGCAGGTTGTCGCGGGTCAGTTTGATGCAGTCCGGCTCATACTCGAAGCGTCGTTCATAGTTGCGGCACTGGCAGGTTTTGATATTAAGCTGACGACAGGCGACGTTGGTGAAGTAGATTTCGTCGGTGTCTTCATCCATCAGCTTATGCAGGCAGCACTGACCGCACCCGTCGCAGAGCGATTCCCACTCGGCATCGCTCATCTCATCCAGGGTTTTACGCTGCCAGAAAGGGGTTTCGGTCATAACAGTGTCCGCGCATCAAAAATTAAGCTGCACCTTATAAACACTCTGGCGCCAGGATGCAAGTTTTGCCGCCCCACGGGCGGCATCTTTACAGAACCCGTGTGGTCAGGGTGTGATCGTCAAAGGCGATGTCCAGCGCGTCGCCGCTGTTGAGCGGGCCGACGCCTTCCGGCGTCCCGGTGAGGATCACATCCCCCGCGCGGAGTGTGAAGAAACGGCTCATATAAGCGATAAGCGGCACGATCTTATGGATCATATCGGCGGTATTGCCGCTCTGGCGCACCTCGCCGTTCACGCGCAGGCTGAGCGGCGTGTTTTGCGGATCGCCTGCAAACTCCCCTGCCGGGATAAACCCGGAAATCGGGCAGGCGTTATCAAACGCTTTCGCCTTTTCCCACGGCTGCCCGGCCTTTTTCATTTTGCCCTGAATATCGCGAAGCGTGAGATCGAGCGCAACACCATAGCCAGCTATCGCTTTGGCGACATGCTCTTCGCTCGCCTGACGGAGCGTTCCGCCAATCAGCACCGCCAGTTCGACCTCGTGATGCACCGAGCCGAGTCCCTGCGGCAGCACGAGCGGCTGGCGCAGATCGCACAGTGCGGTTTCAGGTTTGATAAACAGCACCGGCTCTTCCGGCGTGGCGCTGCCCATCTCCTGAATATGCTTTGCGTAGTTGCTGCCGACGCAAACGACTTTGCTGACCGGGTAGTCAAGCAGCGCGCCCTGCCAGTGATGATGTTGATACATAGCGTCCCTCTGGGTTCGATGGTAAGACAGTACGTAACTATTCGTCCCGGCCGCGCAAAAAGTCAAACCGCGCGCGTCGCTACAAAAAAAGCGCCGTATGAAACGGCGCGTGGGACTATTTTTTACCGAGCGACTCGAGATGCTGTTTTAGCAAATTTTCCGGCGGCGGCGGCATCTGTAAATAATAGCCCTGATCTTTTAACGCCTGTTTCACTTTTTCGAGATCGGCGTTGGCTAATTTTTTACGACCGTCCAGCGGAAGCATCATGGTCATAATTGGCTGGCCGAAACCAGCCAGCAATTCTTCCGGCACACGCGAAAAATCGTCTTTTTTTTCAACATAAAGATAAGTTTGTTCGCGACGCGCGCTTCGATAGATCACACAAAACATGTTTTTACTCTAATTTAGCCAGATGGTTACTTGCCTGAATATAAGGCTGACTATAACATGCCTGATGTGCTTCGGAATATCATCCCACTGCGGTGGGGATTTAAACTGAATTGAGTAAGGCCAGGATGTCAAACACGCCCATCGAGCTAAAAGGCAGTAGTTTCACCTTATCAGTGGTTCATTTGCATGATGCTCACCCCGAGGTTATTCGCAAGGCGCTTGAAGAAAAAATTGCTCAGGCGCCGGCCTTTCTCAAAAATGCGCCGGTGGTAGTGAATGTTGCAGGGCTTGACGGGTCGATAAACTGGCAGCAGTTACATCAGACGTTTATCGACAGCGGCCTGCACCTGGTCGGCATCAGCGGCTGTCAGGATGACGCGCTGAAAGCGGAGATCGCTCGTGCGGGCCTGGCGCTGCTGACCGAGGGAAAGGCCAGCGCGCCGCGCGCCGCAAAGCCCGCTGAAGCGCCTGTACCGCCTGCCCCGGCGGCAGCGCTGCGTACCCGGTTAGTGGATCTGCCGGTGCGTTCCGGGCAGCGGATCTACGCGCCGGGCGCCGATCTGGTGGTCACAAGCCACGTCAGCGCGGGCGCGGAGCTTATCGCTGATGGCAATATTCACGTCTATGGCACCATGCGCGGGCGCGCCCTCGCCGGTGCCAGCGGCGATAAAGAAGCACAAATCTTTTCAACAAATCTCGCGGCGGAACTGGTTTCCATCGCCGGGGTTTACTGGCTGAGCGATCAAATCCCGGCCGAGTTTTACAACAAAGCGGCACGCCTGCGTCTGGCCGACGGCGCGCTGACGGTTCAACCATTAAATTAAGCCCTTTTAACAAGGAATTCCTTTATGGCACGCATTATTGTAGTTACATCAGGTAAAGGGGGCGTTGGCAAAACCACCTCCAGCGCGGCCATCGCTACGGGTCTGGCCCAGAAGGGAAAGAAGACCGTAGTTATCGATTTCGATATCGGCCTGCGTAACCTTGATCTGATCATGGGTTGTGAACGCCGTGTCGTATACGATTTCGTGAACGTCATTCAGGGCGATGCCACACTGAATCAGGCGCTTATCCGCGATAAACGTACCGAAAGCCTCTACATTCTGCCCGCATCGCAGACGCGCGACAAAGACGCGCTGACCCGCGAAGGCGTGGAAAAGGTACTGGATGAGCTGAAAAAGATGGAGTTCGACTTCATTGTCTGCGACTCCCCTGCCGGTATCGAAACCGGCGCGCTGATGGCGCTCTATTTTGCTGATGAAGCCATCATTACCACTAACCCGGAAGTCTCCTCCGTGCGCGACTCCGACCGTATCCTGGGTATCCTCTCTTCCAAATCGCGCCGCGCCGAAAATGGCGAAGCGCCGATTAAAGAGCATCTGCTGCTGACCCGCTACAACCCGGGACGCGTCAGTAAGGGCGATATGCTCAGCATGGAAGATGTGCTGGAGATCCTGCGTATTCCTCTGGTGGGCGTTATCCCGGAAGATCAGTCCGTGCTGCGCGCCTCCAACCAGGGCGAGCCGGTTATTCTTGACGATACCTCTGATGCCGGGAAAGCCTACGCCGATACCGTCGATCGCCTGATGGGAGAAGAACGTCCTTTCCGCTTCATTGAAGAAGAGAAGAAAGGTTTCCTCAAACGCCTGTTCGGAGGATAAGTTATGGCATTACTCGACTTTTTTCTCTCCAGAAAAAAGAACACCGCGAATATCGCTAAAGAGCGCTTACAAATTATTGTTGCTGAGCGTCGTCGTAGCGATGCTGAACCGCATTATTTACCGCAGCTGAAGCGGGATATTCTGGAAGTGATTTGTAAATACGTTCAGATTGATCCGGAAATGGTCACCGTTCAGCTGGAACAAAAAGGCGACGATATTTCGATTCTCGAACTTAACGTCACCTTACCGGAAGCGGAAGAGACGAAATAACGATAAAAAATACCCCGGCATGCCGGGGTATTTTTTTTGCCGCTTCACTGTATATATTCTCAGTGAATCTCACTTTTCCTGTGAATAATTACAGGTATTGTATTAATAATTCTGCAGCAGCGTTTTTAACGCCTCGCCTAATAACTCGCCGCGCCAGCCACTAATTAATTCCGGCAGTTGATTCTGCGGTTTCAGCTTCCAGTGCCAGTTCAGCAACTGGTTAATCTGGCGGCGCGACGCCATCAGCTCGGCGCTGATCTTGTGCGCCTCGCTTGTCTCCTGCACCAGCGCTTTGATCTCTTTAAACACTTTGCGATAACCCGGCATGTCGACCAGATTCGCCAGCGGCTCCGGCAGCGCGTCTTCCAGCAACGCCTGCGCTTGCGCGACCAGCGCCAGCAGCGTCTTGCCATGGAAGCGGATTTCGCTGCCTGACAGCCCCAGCCCGTCGAGTTCGCCAAGCGAGCCCGGCATGTGGCGCGCCACCTTCCAGAGATTCTCTTCGCGCACCACGAAATTGACCGCCATATCGCGCTCGCGCGCTTTACGCAGGCGCCAGCCGGCCAGCAGCTTCAGGCACGCAAGCTGACGCGGACGCAGCTGCCAGGCGTTGGTGATTTCACGCCAGGCTTCATCCGGATCGAGAACCTCGCCGCGGCGCTGGGTCATCAGGCGGCATTCGTTGATGGCGGCGGTGAGCCAGCCTGCTTCGCGCACCTGCTCCATCAGTTTGTGGGCGATCGGCAGCAGATACCAGACGTCCGCCGCCGCGTAGTCGCACTGGCGCTCCGTCAGCGGGCGCGCCAGCCAGTCGGTACGCGACTCGCTTTTATCCAGCGCCACGCCGGTGTGATGCTCTACCAGCGTCGCAAAACCGCAGGAGAGCGGATGACCGACAAACGAGGCCAGCACCTGGGTGTCGATAAACGGATCGGGCATCATGCCGAACGCGTTCTGGAACACTTCCAGATCTTCGCTGCCCGCATGGAGAAATTTGGTGATGTTCTGATCCTGCAGCAGCGCCTGAAACGGCGCCCACTCGGTAATGGTCAGCGGATCGATCAGCGCGACGTTTTCGCCGTCATAGAGCTGGATGAGCCCCAGTTGCGGATAGTAAGTGCGGGTACGGACAAATTCGGTGTCCAGCGCCAGGGCGCGCTGCGTGCGTGCGGTTTCGCACAGCGCCGCCAGCGCGTCATTGGTGGTTATCATCTGGTAATTCAAATCGCTCTCTCTTTGTCTGCGCCCATAAAAAACGCCGGTAGAACCGGCGTCAGGGCGACGTGATTGCAGCTCAGGCAGTATTGTCACCTGCCCGGCGCGCTTCGTCACGTAGTTCTCGTCGTAAAATTTTCCCGACGTTCGATTTTGGCAGCTCGGTGCGAAATTCCACCTGTTTCGGGACTTTATAGCCCGTCAGGTGCCGACGGCAGAAGGTGATCAGCGCTTCTTCCGTAAGCGACGCCTCTTTCTTCACCACGAAGATTTTCACCAGCTCCCCGCTGGCTTCCGAGGGGATGCCCACCGCCGCGACTTCCTGCACCCCGCTGTGCTGCATCACCACATCTTCGATTTCATTCGGGTAGACGTTAAAACCGGAGACCAGAATCATATCTTTTTTGCGATCGACGATGCGCATGAAACCTTCTTCATCCATCACCGCGATATCGCCGGTGCGCAGCCAGCCGTCCTGGATAATCTCATCAGTGGCGTCCGGGCGCTGCCAGTAACCCAGCATCACCTGCGGGCCTTTAATGCACAGCTCGCCAGGCGCGCCGGGCGCCACTTCGTTGCCCTCGTCGTCAATCAGTTTGACTTCGGTGGACGGCACCGGCAGGCCGATGCTGCCGCTGTGGTAGTCGATATCGTGCGGGTTGACGCTCACCAGCGGCGAGCATTCCGTCAGTCCGTAGCCTTCCAGCAGGAACTGGCCGGTCAGTTTCTCCCAGCGCTCCGCCACGGCCTGATGCACCGGCATGCCGCCGCCCGCCGAGAGGTGCAGCGAGGAGAAATCGAGCTTGTGGAATTCTTTGTTATTCAGCAGCGCGTTAAACAGCGTGTTCACGCCGGTCATCGCGGTAAACGGGTATTTGCCGAGCTCTTTCACCAGCCCCGGAATATCGCGTGGGTTGGTAATCAGCACGTTCTGGCCGCCGAGTTCGATAAACAGCAGGCAGTTCATGGTCAGCGCGAAAATGTGGTACAGCGGCAGCGCGGTGATCACCAACTCTTTACCGCGATGCAGCAGCGGGCCGTACGTGCCGAGCACCTGCTCAAGGTTGGCGAGCATGTTGCGGTGGGTCAGCATCGCGCCTTTAGCCACCCCCGTGGTGCCGCCGGTGTATTGCAGGAAAGCGAGATCGTCAGGCGTCACTTCCGGCTTGATGTACTGCAACCGGTAGCCATTATGCAACGCGCTGCGAAACGAAATGGCGTCCGGCAGATGATACTTCGGCACCAGGCGTTTCACATACTTCACCACAAAGTTCACCAGCGTGCCTTTGGCGGTGGAGAGCTGATCGCCCATGCGGGTCAGAATGACATGCTTTACCGGGGTCTTATCGACGACTTTTTCCAGCGTGTGCGCAAAGTTGGACACAATCACAATGGCGCTGGCGCCGCTGTCGTTCAGCTGATGCTCCAGTTCGCGCGGCGTGTAGAGCGGGTTGACGTTCACGACGATCATCCCGGCGCGCAGAATGCCAAACAGCGCCACCGGGTATTGCAGGAGGTTGGGCATCATCAGCGCCACGCGATCGCCTTTTTGCAGGCCCAGGCCCTGTTGCAGCCAGGCGGCGAAGGCGCGGCTGCGCTCTTCCAGCTTACGGAAGGTCATCACCTCGCCCATGTTGGTGAAGGCGGGTTGATCGGCGAAGCGTGTGCAGGATTGCTCAAACAGATCCACCAGGGAGTGATAACGGTCCGGGTTTATCTCCGCCGGAACATCCGCCGGATAACGGTTAAGCCAAACCTTCTTCAATGCGTCACCTCTGAATGTATTATTCGTCGTCATCACAACCCCAAAGCAATAAACACGGCGTTAACATAATATTAACTCATTGTACCAGTTTATTAATTCACCTGATTTAAGGTTGCGAAGCGCGTCACTAATTATTTTTGTTATACCGATAAAACAAATAAACAGCGGACCGGCCGCTGTTTATTTTATTTACTAAATCAATTGCTTACTCGGTTACTACGGTCTGAACCTGCGCCGGGCCGGGATTATACCAGCCCCACGGGCCATAGCCATATCCCCAACCAGGGCGCGGCCCCCACATCCACGGGTCGATGGGCTGCGGCGGCATCACCACCTGCTGCGTTACGCGCCAGCGCTTGAAGCCGTTCACCTGCATCACCATGAACTTATACGGGCTGGAACCGATTTTACCTTCCACCGTGCCGGTAATGGGGCCTACGACAGTAACAAGTTGATTACGGAAGTCGACCGGGTCGAGAAAGCCGTTCACGTCGGCATAGATGCGCCCGCGCGACGGCTGGCCAAGCAGGGGTCGTGCGGCGCTATCGAGCGGCAACGTGGCGATTTCCAGGCGGGTTTTCCCCTGCTGATTATCGACATTCACCACCCGCCCGCCGAAGCGCGCTTCCTGCCCGATGTAAAGCTGCGGCGCGTTCATCACGCGCACCAGATCCTGTTGCGGCGTCGGGCTGGTGCCTTTAATCGCGTCGGGTACGCTGACGCACCCGCCGAGAAGCAAAACGCTCAGCGCCAGAAACCCGCAGCGCATCATTGATTGTTGACCCACCATAAGCGACTCCTTAAACCCGCCCGCGGCTTGCGTCGGGATGTTATTCCCGGCCTGGCAATTTTTTCCACGCCACTTCGTTGCGCAGATAGACCGGTTCTGCATGTTCGACCGCGACAACGCGCTGTTGTTCGAACAACCGGCACGCCAGCGGCAACATATCTTCCGCCGCCGGGAGGGTTACCTGCCCGTCGGTAAGCGTCAGTCCACTCTCCTGGGCCATATCCGGCCACGCCTGCCAGCCGGTGCCGACCGTCACCCATTCGCCGCTGAGCGTCTTCAGGCGCTCCGCGACCGCGTCCGGCTTAAGCACCGCCTCGGTCTCTTCGCCATGCCAGACGCCCTGCGCGTCGCGCTGGTACTCAGCCCAGTAGACTTCGCCCATGCGGGCGTCGATCGCCGCCAGCACGCGGGTCGCGCCGCTGACGCGCCATGCGCCCTGGGCCATGGTCATCAGCGTCGATACGCCGACCATCGGCAGTTCTGCACCGAGCGCCAGCCCCTGCGCGATGCCAATGCCGATTCGCACGCCGGTGAAACTTCCCGGCCCGCGGCCAAAGGCCAGCGCGTCCATCGCCGCCAGCGCAACGCCGCTGTCGGTGAGGATCTCACTGACCATCGGCAGAATACGCTGGGTGTGCTCGCGCGGGCAGAGTTCAAAGAGGGCGGACGTTTTACCGTTATCCCACAAGGCGACGGAACAGGCCTCAGTGGCGGTATCAATAGCCAGAATTCGCATGGATCAATAACACTCTTACGCGTCGTGGTGGTTCAAAAAGGGGCGCATCTTATCACAGTCTGGCATAAATTACTGCCGCGCCGCGTCGGTGAGAAAGCGCGCCGCCTCGCCGATATCGCGGGTGCGCGGCGTCGGCGGCAGGCTTTTCAGGAAGACGGCGCCGTAGGGGCGCATTACCAGGCGGTTGTCGCAAATCACCAGCACGCCGCGGTCGTCGACGTCGCGGATAAGCCGCCCCACGCCCTGCTTGAGCGTGATCACCGCGTCCGGTAACTGGACTTCATCGAACGGATCGCCGCCGCGCAGGCGGCAATCTTCCATGCGCGCTTTCAGCAGCGGATCGTCCGGCGAGGTAAACGGCAGTTTGTCGATAATGACCAGCGACAGCGCGTCGCCGCGCACGTCCACGCCTTCCCAGAAACTGCTGGTCGCCACCAGCAGCGCGTTACCCGCGCTGATGAACTGCTCAAGCAGCTGGCTTTTGCTGGTTTCGCCCTGGAGCAGCACCGGCAACGTCATGGTGGCGCGGAATTGCTCCGCCAGCTCGCGCATCATGGCGTGCGACGTGCAGAGCATAAAACAGCGGCCCTGGTTGGCCTCAATCAGCGGTTGCAACATTCGCGCCAGCGCCTTTCCGGCCTGCGGCTGGTTGGTTTGCGGCAGGCCGCGCGGCACGCAGAGGAGCGCCTGGCGGGCATAGTCGAATGGGCTTGGCAGCAGCAGCGTTTGCGCGTCGTGAATGCCGAGCCGCTCCGTGAAGTGATGCAGTTCGTCATTCACCGAGAGCGTCGCGGAGGTAAAGATCCAGCTGCCGCCCTTTTCGGCGATAACGTCCTGAAATTTATCCGCGACGGTCAGCGGCGTGAGCGCCAGCGTGAAGTGACGCGAGTTGCATTCATACCAGTAGCTGTAGCCCGGCTGATTGATCTCTTTTAAGCGTTTGAGGCGCGCGCGATAGAGCGTGGCGCGCTCAAAGGCGGCGTCCAGCAGCGCCGAACGGCCAAGCGACAGCTTCGCCACGTCGTAGCAGAGCTCCAGCGCGTCATCAAGCAGCAGCAGCGCGCGGCTGATGGAGGCGTCTGCCAGCAGTTCGCGCAGGTTGCCGCGAAAGCCGGGGTCGCCCAGCTGGAGCCTGAAATCCTGGGTGCTTTGCGCCAGACGGTCGGCGCACTTTTGCAGCTGCTGGGTATCTTTCACCTCGGTGCGGTAGGCGATGATAATGTCTCTCGCGAGGTCAAGCAGCTGGCGGCTGGAGAGCGACTGGCCGAAATACTGGCTGGCGATATCCGGCAACTGATGGGCTTCGTCGAAAATAATCACTTCAGCCTCCGGGATAAGCTCCGCAAAGCCGCTCTCTTTGACCACCATATCGGCGAGAAACAGGTGATGGTTCACCACGACGACGTCGGCTTCCATCGCCTTTTTACGCGCTTTCACGACAAAGCAGTCTTTATAGAGCGGGCAGTCGCTGCCGAGGCAGTTATCGTTGGTGCTGGTGACGAGCGGCCAGACGGGGGCATCTTCCGCCACGCGCCCGCAGGTGCTGATGTCGCCATCCACGGTTTCGTTGGCCCAGCCGCGCAGATGGATAACGTCGCTTAAGGTTTGTACCGGCAGATCGCCGCCCGCCAGCGCCTGTTGCTCCAGGCGCTCAAGGCACAGATAGTTGGAGCGCCCTTTTAAAAGCGCCAGGCGGCCCTTGTACTCCAGCGCTTTGGCGACCGTGGGTAGATCGCGGCTGTAGAGCTGATCCTGCAGCGCCTTCGAGCCGGTGGAGACAATCACTTTCTTACCGGCGCGCAGCGCGGGCGCCAGATACGCGTAGGTTTTCCCGGTCCCGGTGCCCGCTTCCACCACCAGCGGTCTGGCGGCCTCAATGGCGGCGCTGACCGCCTGCGCCATCTGACGCTGCGGCTCGCGCGGTTTAAAGCCGGGTATCGCTGTGGCTAGCTGGCCATCTGCTGCAAAATCGTCCGTCACACTGCCCCCTGGTTAAATTGCCAGTGATTATGTCAGGGCGGCCACGCTTACGCCAGCCGAACAGATGACGGCGGGCGCGCTTTATGGCAGGCTTGCGCTTTGCTGAACAGAACAGGAAAAGGAAACAGCGATGACAATCGTGCGTATCGATCCCGCAGATCGTTGGTCTGACGCGGTGATTCACAACCAGACGATTTACTACACGGGCGTGCCGGAAAATCTCGATGCCGACGCTTATGAACAAACCGCCAATACGCTGGCGCAAATCGACACCCTGTTAACCGCACAGGGCAGCGATAAATCCCGCATTCTTGATGCCACGATTTTCCTGGCCGACAGCGACGATTTCGCGCTAATGAACAAAGCGTGGGATGAGTGGGTGGTGGCAGGCTCCGCGCCGGTACGCTGCACCGTACAGGCCCGCCTGATGAATCCACGCTATAAAGTAGAAATCAAAATTATCGCCGCCGTGTGATCCCGCCGCCACTGTTCGCCGGTGGCGGTCACTTCAGGTTTTTCCCCATACGAATCAGATGTTGCCGCTGCAGGCGCAGCAAATCGCGCACGGACAATAACGGGTACGGCAGGCCGTGTTCGCGCGCCACCTCCGCGATAATGGCGCTCAGCGCCGGAAAATGGCGATGGCTCCAGTCAGGGAAGAGATGATGCGTCAGGTGCAGGTTTAAACCGCCGAGCCAGTACCCTATCTGGCGTGGCCGCGTACGCCAGTCAAACGTGGTGGCAAACGCATGGTGATAAGGGCTGTTCGGCATGACGTTATCTTCCGGCGTCGGATAAAAATGCCCTTTTGCCCAGTGCGTACCGATAAGCAGCGAGACAAACATCCCTGAAACCAGCATCTGGCTTACCAAATAGACCGCGAGAACAGCAGGCCAGGAGCGCGTCCCGGCAAGGGCCAGCGCCGGTATTCCCAGCGCCAGCATAAAATGCCCGATTTTTAGCAGCAGAAAGAGCGCAACGCCTCTTGCGCCCGGATGGGGTAAATGGCGCGTGAAGGGCGTGTTTCCCAGTCGGTCACGCCAGTCCATCCACCAGCCATACCAGGGAAAGGTCAGCGCCGCCACCAGCGGCCAGTAGAGATATTGCGCGCGCATAAAGGGCTTCCAGCGCTGGAACGGCGTCTGGCAGAGAACGCCATTTTCATCGATATCCGGATCGTAGTCCTGAATATTGGTGTACGGGTGATGAAACTGCACGTGGCGGACCTGCCAGCTGTCGGCATCCAGGCCCAGCGGAAGACTGATCGCACGCCCGAGCCAGGCGTTCGCCGCGCCGGTGCGGCAGAATGCGTTGTGGCTGGCATCGTGCAGCACGTTCACCACCAGCAGCATGGCGAAAAAGATAAAGCCAAAATACCAGAGCGCGAAGCCCATCGCTGCCGATGCCGTCAGGCTCAGCAGATAACAGGCCGCGCAACAGAGCGCGAGAAAAGCGAGCTTCGCCCACATGCCTTTGTCGGCAAAGCGATGCTCCTGCTGCGTCGTCAGATAATGCCGACAGGCCGTGCGAAACGCTTTATGCAGCGCCGGATCGTGGCGTTCCACACGTAACGGCGGCAGGTTACGCTTCATGCGGGTGCCCCATCTGTGTCAAAAATGCCCGCTGCGCGGCGCGCAGTTCGCGATAGCTGATGCAGCGGTACGGCAGGTTATGTTCCTGGGCCAGCCGCGCTACGATCCGCGCGAGCGCCGGGTAATGGCGATGGTGCCAGCCTGGAAACAGATGGTGCGTCAGGTGATAATTCAGCCCGCCGGTAAAGGCCTCCTGCCAGCGCCGGGGCGTGAGCCAGTCGCAGGCGGTGGTGAAATTATGGTGATACCAGCCATGCGTCATCTGTTGGCTTTCGCCTTCCGGCGCCTGATAAAACGTCGTCCCGGCCCAGTGCGTGCCCAGCAATAAAAACACCACCAGCAGCGAGGCGCACATCTGGATCAGCAGATAAATACCCGCCACCATCCACAGGTTATGGCCCGCCATGATCGGCACGCCCAGCATCAGCGTCAGATGCGCTATTTTGCTGAAAATAAAAGCTCCCCACCCTCTCACGCCAGGCAGCAGGCGCTCCGCCTGCAGCGGCGTGCGGCCCAGCCTGTCGGCCCAGTCAAACACGATGCCTATCCAGCTCAGGGATAACGCCGCCACCAGCGGCCAGTAAAGATGCTGAAAGCGCATCCAGCCGCGCCAGCGCTGAAACGGCGTCTGGCGTAAAATCCCGTTCTCTTCGGTATCCAGATCGTAGTGTTCAATATTCGCGTAGCGATGATGAAAACTGACGTGACGGGCGCGCCAGTAGACGGGCTCAATACCGGTTGAGATAGTCACCGCGCGGCTGATAAACGCATTCCAGAAACGGCTGCGGGTAAAGGTCTGGTGAGAGGCGTCATGGTTAACGTCAATATTCAGCCACATCATCAGCATGGCAAAGGCCGCATACCCCGCCATAAATACCACCGGCTGCGACGCCGCCAGCGCCTGGATATAACACGCCACGCTTGCCAGCAGGATCAGGGCCGCCTTGACGCGCGCCCGCCGGTCGGCGAAACGATGGTCGCCGCGGCGGCGGAGATAACCATACGCCTCCCGGTGCAGCGCCCGGTGAAATGCGCCCTCTTCTGCCGGGCTGAAGCGCAGCGGAGCGAGCGTGTTAGCCATGGCCCAGCGCCCTCGTCTTCACGACAGGCATGACCAGGACTATCAAACCGTGCAGCGCCAGCGCGGGCAGGCTGACCTGCCAGATAAGCGCCTGCCAGCCAAAAACCGACAGACACAGCAGCGGCATCAGGCTGGTCACGACCGCCCAGCCGAGGCGACTGGCGCGATGCCCGTCGCTCATCAGTCCCATCATGACTGATGCGGCCACCAGCAGTAAAAACAGCGTGATTTGCTCCCCGCCGATATCGTCATAGCCATACCCGTAACGTTGTATGTAGCCGATAACCGGGATAAACAGCAGCAGCGTACCGCTCACCATTATCAGCGGCGCGGGGCTCGGTCTGGCGGGAGACGGCTGCGGACGAAAACCAAGCAGGCGGGCGAACGGCGCGTTGCTCTCCCGCAGCGGATTGGCAGAGGCGCTATAGCCTTTTACGCCGTACTGATGCTCATCCCGCGCGGGCGGCGTCTGGCTAAACGATCCGAAAAGCTTATCCCAGACGATCAATGTACCGCCGTAGTTACTGTCGGAGAAACGCCGCTCGCGCAGGTGGTGAACACGGTGATGGGACGGCGTCACCAGCAGCCGCTCCAGAATGCCGAGCCGTCCGGTAAAGGCGTTGTGGTTAAAAAACTGAATACTGTAGTGAATGACGGAGACTGCAAGAAACACCGACAGCGGCACGCCCGCCACCGCCAGCAGCATAAAAAAGGGCACCGAGGTCAACGACGAATACCAGGAATTGCGCACGCCAAGCGAGAGGTTATAGTGCTCGCCGTGGTGATGCACGCTGTGTACCGCCCAGAGCAGCGGCCATTGATGATGCAGCCGGTGCAGCCAGTAGAACCCAAAATCCCAGGCGATAAAGGCGAATACCCACACCGCCACGGCAGGCAGCGACTGGAACAGATCGAGACTCGCCGTGCGGGACACCAGGCTGTAGCACAGCACTTCCAGCCCGCGAAACAGCCACAGCATCATCTGGCCTGAGTTGACGTTAAACACCACATCGCGCCAGTTAACCGCCGCGTTGCCGCGCCACTTAAGCAGCAAGGCCTCTCCGAAAACCAGCCCCAGCATCACTACGATGGGCAGCGTTAACTCATTCATGATTCAATTCCTTTTGTATCATCCGGTAAGACAGCATTTTACGCGCCAGCATGCCTGCCAGCAGCGTGAGGGCGACGCCCCCGACGAGATCGATAAACAGGTGTCGCCGCAGTTGTAAAATCGAGACGCTGATCGCCGCGCCCCAGAGCACGGCGGTGAGCGTGTAGCGCCACTGCCCGCGTTGGCTGATGCCCCAGACCATTAACAGGGTGAGCGCCATATGGAGCGACGGGAAACAGTTTTGCGGCGAATCCACCGCCAGCAAAAGACGCAGCGCCTCGACGCTGATCCCCTCGCCGCTGACCGCGGGGTACGCCATCGTCGTCGGCCAGGCCAGATAGATAACCCCGGCGCACAGCGCGGCCAGCTGGGTCGCGCGCATCAGCCATTTCACCTGCGACAGCGGCGTCAGCCAGTAGCCTGCGGGAACGAGCAGGAAAAACGACATATAGAGCCAGATGGCCGACGGTGAGAAGTCTGTCAGCGAATCGAACCACAGCGGCGGCAGTTTATGCCCGGCACGCTGAAGCAGGTCGGTCGTGGAATAGACCACGCCGACGCTTCCCCACCCCAGCAGCAGCGCTCTCAGGCGATAACTCGCTTCCTTCATGCGGTCTCCCTCATGCGCACAATGCGCCGACGCTTGGCCCCGGCGGCAGCCGCGGGGATCTGTGTTAAATGCGTCCAGCGAATGTCGCCGCACGCCACGCCCTGTTGTTCAAAAAGCGCCATTAGCGCGGCCTGCGCCTGCGCGCGCTGCGCGTCGTCAGCCTCAACGATGAGCGTCAGGCTCTCCGCGCCGTGCTGGATCAGCCGGTAATCCGCCGTGAGCGGCAGAACGCGCGCCAGCGCCCGGTTGCAGAGATCGCCGAAGATGGCGCGCTCGCCGCCCTGGCCATCCGGCAGCAGGAGCTGATCGTCCTGTCGCCCTTCAATATGCGCCAGCGCAAGCGACGGATCGCCGCAGGCGCAGGGCGTGTCGCGCACCGCCAGCACATCATCCAGCCGGTAACGCACGATGGGCTGCGTGGTACGGGTGAAATCGGTGATGACCGGGACAAAGCGCCGCGCATCCAGCCATTCTTTTTCAACAAAGATAAACGCCTCGTTCAGGTGCAATACCCCGTGCGCGCAGGTGGCGGCGAGGAAACCTTCGGTCGCCTGATAGACTTCGCCGACGTCAGGAAAGACCTGCGCCAGCAGCGCGCGATCCTGCGCGTCGAGCACCTCCGCCACCGATATCACCTTCTTCGGCGCTATCTTCAGCTCGCCTGCCTGTACAGCCAGCGCCAGCGCGCGCAACACCTGCGCAGGCGCAACGACTATCGACGGCGATTCGGCTGCAAGCCGCGCCAGTAAGGTGTCGAAGGGCTGAAAGAGATCGTAAAAACCAAGACTCAACCAGCGGCTGTTCACGCTCTGGTAGAGGTTATTATCCGCGCGTAAAAAGAGCGCCACCCGCTCGCCGGCGAACAGACCGTCAGGCAGCATCTTCGCGAGCATCGCTCCGGCCCACAGCGCCTGCTCCTGCGGGCTGACGGCAAAAATCCCGCGCCGCCCTGATGTACCGCTCGACAGCCCCACGCTGTAGCGCCCGACCGTCGGCGTAAAGTTTCGGTCATTTTCACTCTGTAGCGCGCACGCCATGACTTCATCGGCTTTCAGGCCGCCGGTGTTCATCTCATCGAAATGCGCCATCATCCGCGCTTTGTCCATGGTCGGCCATTCGCTGAACGACAGCGTGCTGTAGCGCCTGAACCACGGGCTTTTCGCCAGCACGCGCGCCGCAAACCGCCCGAGCTGTTTTTGCTGGTAGCGTTCAAGCGCCGCGCGGCTGTGAAAACGCAGACGCCGCACACGGAAATAGTGCCAGAGCATGGCAAGCTTATTCACAAATCGCCCTCGTGCGCGAGACGGATCTCCGCGCCGCCATCGCGCCAGAGCTGATGCAGTAAATCGAGCGTGCGCGAGGCGGCCGCCGGATCGGCAATCACCAGATTCGCCAGCCGCGACGGGCCGCGCAGTTCGCGATAGCTGACCGGCGACCAGGCCGCGTCGGCGGCGAGCAGCACCCAGCCGTTATCCGTCAGCACAAACGCGCCGATATGCCCGGCGGCGTGTCCCGGCAGCGGCACCAGCAACACCTCGCCGTGACTACCAGGCAGTAAAAAGCCGGTGTCGAATGGCGCGAGCGCGGCGGGCAGCGCCACGCGCTCAAAGCGCTCAATAAAGCTGACTGCGCTTTCGAAATTCTCAGGTATCAGCCCCGGCACGAACGCCTGGCGCAACGCGGCGAACCCGCGCAGCGTGCGGGTCTGCGTCCAGCCCTCTCCGGAGCAGATAAAACGGTTGTCAGCGAAATCGCGCAGCCCGGCAATATGATCGGCGTGAAAGTGCGACAGGATCAGCGCGTCAATGTCATCAGGGCGATAGCCTTTCTCCGCAAGCTGACGCACCAGCGACTGTTCCGGCGAAAAGTAAACCGGCGTGACGCGACGGTAGAGTTGATAGATCCCGCGGCGGGTGTAGTCGTCAAACCACGAGGCGTAGCCGGTATCCCACAGCCAGCGTTTGCCGCCCGCTTCGATAAGGCTCGCCCGGGCCAGAAATTTGCAGACTTTCCATGCCGCGCCCTTCAGCGCGATACAGCCTAAATGGGTGCAGTAGCCGGTTTCAAATGTCGTGATCGTCGCCATTCAGCCTCTCCTTTCGCGCAGCCAGGCGCCGGTAAGCCGCACGCCTTCCGCCAGCGAGATCGGCGGGCGATAGCCGAGCCGGGTTATCGCCTTCTCCTGGCTTAACGTCATATCAAAGCTGACGGTGCCCGCGCTGTAGCGCGTCAGGCGCGGTTCAGCGCCGGTGAGATGTCCGTGGATTTCCATGCCCTGCGCCACAACCGCGAGCAGCGGCCAGGGCACCGACTGTACCCGATACTGCAACTGAAGCTCGTCGCCGAGCAGGCTGTCGAGCATCTCCACCAGCCGCTGCGGCTGGTGGTTGGTAATATTGAACGCCTCGCCGGAGACCAGCCCCGGCTGCCCGGTGGCAAGGCGCATCGCATGCACCACGTTGCCCACCCAGGTTAAATCCAGCAGCGCCTCGCCGCCGCGCGGCAGACGCAGCACGCCGCGGTCGGCCTCAAGCTGGCGCAGCAGGCGTGGAATAATGACGCGATCGTGCGCGCCGAACAGCCCGCGCGGGCGCAGAATAATAAATGTGACATGCGTAAATCGCCTGGCCGCCGTCTGAATCACCTGTTCGGCCGCATATTTACTGCTGGCGTAGTGGCAGGCGAAACGGACGGCCCGGTACTGTTCATCGACATCATGATGATGTTGAAAATCGAAATAGATAGCGGGCGTGGAGATATGAATAAAGCGCGTGACGCCCGCCCGCGCGGCGGCGTGGGCCAGCCTTTCGGTCGCCGCGACATTCACCGCGTGAAACGCCTGCGCGCGGCCCCACGGCGACGACTTTGCCGCGCAGTGCCATACCACATCACAGCCCTGCATCAGCGCGTCGCAGCGGGCATCGTCGGCCTGCGCAAGCTCCAGCGGCACGAAGTGCGCGCCGAGCGCGGTCAGTTCGGCCCCGGCCTTTTCGTCACGCCCGGTCGCGCGCACGTCACACCCTTGCGCCAGCAGCGCCTCGACCGCATTACGCCCAAGCCCGCTAGTCGCGCCCGTCACCAGATATTTCATGGCAGCAGCACCATACCGGCGAGCGTTAACCCGGCGGCCGTGCCGACCAGCATCAACGGCTCGCCCGGTTTCACGCGCCCGGTGATGAACGCCTCGTGAAGCGCGGTGGGAATCGAGGCCGCGACCTGGTTGCCGTGCAGGCGGTAGATATCCACTAACACCTCCGGCTTCACCTTCAGCCGTTTGCGCATATGCTCAAGCGACAGATGGCTCGCCTGGTGCGGCACCACGGTGGCGATGTCATCAAGCGTTAGCCCGGCGGCATCAAGCAGCCGCTGCCAGAACCCGTCAACCAGCGACGAGGCCTGGCGGAACAGCGCCTTGCCCTGCATATGAAACAGAAAGTCGCTTTCCTCCATGCCGGCGCGGGGGTTTTTCCTCGTGCCGCCTGCGCGGATCTCGCACAATTCGCTGCCCTGCGGGTAGGTTTCCGCTTTCATGGCCAGGATCCCCGCGCGCGCATCGCCCGCCTCGACAATCGCGCAGGCCGCGCCGTCGCCGAAAATCAGCGACGACTCTTCATGCTCCCAGTCAATGCCGCGCGAGGCGATATCGGCTGAAACAATGGCGATACGTCGATAGCTGCCGCTCGTTAACAGCGCCGAGGCCACCTGCATGGCGCTGATAAAGCTCACGCAACTGCTGTTGATGTCGAACCCCGCCGTACCGGCCGGTAAGCCCGCGGCTTTCATGATGTGTACCGCCGAACAGGGCAGCGCCTGGACGGCGATGGCCGAGGCGGAGATCAGCAGATCGATGGAGGCCGGATTAATCGCGTGACGACGGCAGGCGTCGTGCAGCGCGGCGGCGGCGAGCGCGGCCTGACTGTCGTCGTTCGCGGCATGGTAGCGGTGCAGAATGCCTGAGCGGCGCTCGACGTATCCCTCCCGCTTGCCGAGGCGGCGATCCAGTTCGGCGGACGTAATAAGGTGTTCAGGCAGCGCCTTGCCGGTCGCGATGAGATGCAGCCGTGAGGCTGGCGGGGAGTGAGGTGTAAAGTCCATGAAGCGCTGTCCCTAAGCTAAACGTCCCCGCCAGGCAGGGACGTAAACGGAAGTGATGTCTGGCGTTGTTATGCGTGGTGCGCACGATAACACGTCAGCAGGGACAAAAAAATTCTCGCTACCTTTTCCAGGAGTCGAACGCTTATTCCTCTTCGTCCTCGTCTTCAAAGCGCGCGACGATGCGATCGCCTGTATGGGTGGCGCGGATCTCCTGCGCGACCTGTGTAATGGCCTCGCCGCTGCTCATGCCCTGCGACATCAGCTCCTGAATACGTTCGACCGCTTGCTGTTGTTGTTCATGGGTGAGAGAAGGTAAACCTGCAAACATCGCTGACTCCTGTTACATTGATGAGTTCAATTATTTCACGCCGCGCGCGCAGGCGCCAGACGCCCCGCGCCGTTGTTAGCTGTCGTCCTGATGAATACGAACCTGACTCCTGAACTGATCTCCCTGCCCTGGCGCGCCGATGCGCTGCAACAGACCTTTTCTGCGCTACAACATCTGCCCTGGGCGATGTTGCTGCACTCGGGTTTTGCCGAGCACGCCCATAACCGTTTCGACATTCTGGTGGCCGACCCGCGCGTCACGCTGACCACGCGGGGGGCGCTCACTATGACGCAAGACGCAGAGGGTTGCCAGCACAGTGAAGACGATCCGCTGCGTCTGCTGCACGCGGCGCTGGCGCGTTTTCCGTTTACACCCGCGCCAGCGGACGATTTCCCGTTTCAGGGCGGCGCGCTCGGGCTGTTCGGCTACGATCTCGGGCGACGCTTCGAGCGGCTGCCCGCCAAGGCCAGCGCCGATCTCAACGCGCCGGACATGGCGGTCGGCATTTATGACTGGGCGCTGATTGCCGATCATCACCGCGAGCGGCTGACGCTGCTCTGCTATGGCGACGCCAACGCGCGCCTCGCCTGGCTTGAAGCCCAGCAGCCTGTTAACACCGCGCCGTTTCGCTTAACCACGCCCTGGCGCTCGAACATGACGCGCGAAGAATATGGCGAGAAATTCCGCCAGGTGCAGGCGTATCTGCGAAGCGGCGACTGCTACCAGGTCAATCTCGCGCAGCGTTTTCGCGCGCAATACGAGGGCAGCGAATGGGAAGCGTTTTTAACGCTCAATGCCGCTAACCGCGCCCCGTTCAGCGCCTTTCTGCGCCTGCCGGATCAGGCGATTTTAAGCCTGTCGCCGGAGCGGTTTATTCGTCTGCATGACGGCGCGATTGAAACGCGCCCGATCAAAGGCACGCTGCCGCGTCTGGCCGACCCGGCTGAAGACGCCCGTCAGGCCGCGCGGCTGGCGCACTCGCCTAAAGATCGCGCCGAGAACCTGATGATTGTCGATCTGCTGCGTAACGATATTGGCCGCGTGGCGACGCCTGGCAGCGTGAAAGTGCCGGAGCTGTTTGTGGTCGAGCCGTTCCCGGCGGTGCATCATCTGGTCAGCACTATTACCGCGACGCTGCCGCCGCAACTACACGCGACCGATCTGCTGCGCGCGAGTTTCCCCGGCGGCTCTATCACCGGCGCGCCCAAGGTGCGGGCGATGGAAATTATCGAAGAGCTGGAGCCGCAACGGCGCAACGCCTGGTGCGGCAGCATCGGTTATCTCAGCTTCTGCGGCGCGATGGACACCAGTATTACCATCCGCACGCTGACCGCCGACGGCGGCGCGCTCTGTTGCTCTGCGGGCGGCGGCATCGTGGCGGACAGCGAGGAAGCGGCGGAATATCAGGAAACTTTTGATAAAGTTAACCGTATCCTGCACGCATTAGAGAGGTAACGATGGAGAATAATCCGCTGACGCTCGACCGGTTTTTATCGCGTTTCCAGCTCCTGCGCCCGCAGATGAGCCGCTCCAGTCTGAATCAGCGCCAGGCCGCGGTGCTGGTGCCGGTGGTGCGCCGCCCGGAACCGGGCCTGCTGCTGACGCAGCGCGCCGCCACGCTTCGCAAACACGCGGGCCAGGTGGCATTCCCCGGCGGGGCCGTGGATGCCACCGATGCGTCGCTGATTGCGGCGGCGCTGCGCGAAGCCCAGGAAGAAGTGGCCATCCCGCCCGAGGCGGTAGAGGTTATCGGCGTGCTGCCGCCGGTCGACAGCGTGACCGGGTTTCAGGTGACGCCCGTGGTGGGCATTATCCCGCCGGATCTACCTTATCACGCCAGCGAAGATGAAGTGGCGGCGGTCTTTGAGATGCCGCTCGCCGAGGCGTTACGGCTCGGTCGCTATTACCCGCTCGACATCCACCGGCGCGGCAACCATCACCGCGTGTGGCTCTCCTGGTATCAGCACTATTTTGTCTGGGGCATGACCGCAGGCATTATTCGTGAGCTGGCGCTACAAATCGGCCAGAAACCCTGACTATTATTGTGGGTGAAAAGTGCGATCCGCAGCACTTTATTAGGCGGCTTCGCCTTATTCATTAGTTTAATTCATGTGAATAGTTAACTGCGCAGCACAATAACCTTTTACACTATGCGCTGTTTTCACACCGTCATTTGCCATGCAAATGACTCTGTCAGGAGTTACCACGTGATTAGTCTATTCGACATGTTTAAGGTGGGCATTGGCCCCTCCTCTTCCCATACCGTAGGTCCGATGAAGGCCGGGAAGCAGTTCGTCGATGACCTGGTCGAAAAAGGATTATTGCAGGACGTGACCCGCGTCGCGGTGGACGTCTACGGCTCGCTCTCATTGACCGGCAAAGGCCACCACACTGATATCGCCATTATTATGGGCCTGGCGGGCAACGAACCCGCCACGGTGGATATCGACGCCATACCTGCGTTTATCCGTGATGTCGAAACCCGCGGTCGCCTGCTGCTCGCGCAGGGCGCACATGAAGTCGATTTCCCGAAAGACAACGGCATGCGTTTTCAGAGCGACAATCTGCCGCTGCATGAAAACGGCATGACCATTCACGCCTGGAGCGGCGAGAAAGAGATCTACACCAAAACCTATTATTCCATCGGCGGCGGTTTTATCGTCGACGAAGAGCATTTCGGCAAAGCCGACAGCAATGAAGTGAGCGTGCCGTATCCGTTCCACTCCGCCAAAGATTTGCTGGCGCATTGCAAAGAGACCGGCCTGTCGCTCTCCGGCCTGATGATGAAAAACGAGCTGGCCCTGCACAGCAAAAAAGAGATTGAAGACTATTTCGCCGATGTCTGGCAGACCATGCGCGCCTGTATCGATCGCGGTATGAATACCGAAGGCGTGCTGCCGGGCCCACTGCGCGTACCGCGTCGCGCCTCCGCGCTGCGCCGCCTGCTGGTTTCCAGCGACAAGCTCTCCAACGACCCGATGATCGTGGTGGACTGGGTGAATATGTTTGCGCTTGCCGTGAACGAAGAGAACGCCGCGGGCGGCCGTGTGGTCACCGCGCCGACCAACGGCGCGTGCGGTATCGTACCGGCGGTACTGGCCTACTACGATCACTTTATCGAGTCGGTCAGCCCCGATATTTACATTCGTTACTTCCTGGCGGCGGGCGCTATCGGCGCGCTGTATAAGATGAACGCGTCTATCTCCGGCGCCGAAGTGGGCTGTCAGGGCGAAGTAGGCGTCGCGTGCTCAATGGCGGCGGCGGGCCTGGCGGAACTGCTGGGCGCGAGCCCGGAGCAGGTCTGCGTGGCGGCGGAAATCGGTATGGAGCATAACCTGGGGCTGACCTGCGACCCTGTCGCGGGCCAGGTGCAGGTGCCGTGCATCGAACGTAACGCGATTGCCTCCGTGAAGGCGATCAACGCCTCGCGTATGGCGATGCGCCGCACCAGCGAGCCGCGCGTCTCGCTCGATAAAGTCATCGAGACCATGTACGAAACCGGCAAAGATATGAACGCCAAATACCGTGAAACCTCACGTGGCGGCCTGGCCATTAAGGTCCAGTGCGATTAATGCCTTAAGCGCCGCCCTCGCGGCGCTTTTTTTATCCCTGCCCGCCTTTTATTTCTCCCGTCGCGTCAACGCCCACTACACTCTTAACATTCGCCTTCATAACTCAGATGAGTCTGAGAGACCGAGCCTATGCAAAAAGCGCAGCGCATTATCCGTGCTTACCGCCGTCGGCGGTTAATCCTCTGTTTTGCCCTCGCCCTTCTGACGTTATTGCTGACGCTGGGAATACGCTATCTTGCCGACCGTAAACAGTATCAGCACGACACCACGCGCTACGCCGCCCGCGCGGTAGAAACGATTGAAGAACTCCTGGTGCCGCTCGATGCCGCCCGCGCCGCGCTGCTGCCGCTGGTGGGCATGCCGTGCCTGCAGGTGCATCGCCAGTTGCGCGAAATGGCCGCCAGCCTGCAGACGGTACGCTCCATTGCGCTGGTTAATGACGGCATCCTCTACTGCTCAAGTATTTTCGGCGAGCGCAACGTGCCGGTGCATCAGTTACAGCCCCACCTCCCCGCTCCGAAACCCCTGATGCGACTGTCGCGCGACAGCTCGCTGATTAAGGGAAGCCCGGTGCTGATCCTCTGGACGCCCTCTCTCGATAACGGCCAGTCGGGCGTATTGCAGTCGGTCAATATTGAGTTCATCGCCAGCCTTCTGCTGAACCCGGACCCGCCCGTTATCGAGCATGTGCTGTTCGACGTGGCGGGCAAACATCTGGAATATGGTCGTGGTCTGAGCGAAACGTCGCACGCGAGCGAAGGGCTGACGCAATACCAGCAGACCTCGGAGCGCTACCCGTTCTCCGTGACACTGCTGGGCCCCTCGCCGGACGCGCTGGCGCTGAAAAATCTGCCGGGCCAGTTGCCGCTTGCGGTGCTGCTGAGCCTGCTGATTGGTTATATCGCCTGGCTTGCGACCGCCCGACGCATGAGTTTCTCCTGGGAGATTAATCTCGGCATCGCTAACAATGAGTTTGAAGTCTATTGCCAGCCGCTGGTGAGCGGGAAAACCGGCGAATGCACAGGCGTGGAGCTGTTGCTGCGCTGGAACAACCCGCGTCTTGGGCCGATTGCGCCGGATGTGTTTATCCCGCTTGCCGAACAGCTCAAGCTGATTAACGCGCTGACGCGTTATGTGCTGATAAAGACCGTCGCGCAGCGCCACTATTTTCCGGCGTCTGCCGATTTTCATATCGGGGTGAATATCGCCGCCAGCCATTTTCATCAGGGGGTGATCATTGACGATCTGAAGCGCTACTGGTATCCCTCCAGCCCGGTCCAGCCGCTGTTTCTGGAACTCACCGAGCGCGACGCGTTGCCGGAAGTGGATTATCGCGTGGCCCATGATTTACGTCAGCTGGGCGTGAAACTGGCGATCGACGATTTCGGCACCGGTCAGAGCTCGCTCTCGTATCTGGAAACGCTCAGCCCGGATGTCCTCAAAATGGATAAACGCTTTACGGCCGCTATTGGCACCGACGCGGTGAACTCGACCGTCACGGACATTATTATCGCGATGGCGAGAAGGCTGAAAATCGAACTGGTGGCGGAAGGGGTGGAAACTGAAGAGCAGGCCGCGTATTTGTGCCGCCTTGGCGTGCCGGTATTGCAGGGGTATTTATTCGCGCACCCGATGCCGCTCAGCGAGCTGCCGCAGTGGCTGGAACAACGGCGCGCCCATCCGGGCACGCCGTTCTGGCGCCGGAGACTTCCGGCGCCGATGGTCTGACGGTTACTCTTCTTCGTCGTGGTGCGGCGTGTCTTTCACCACACGCACCAGATCGACGCGGTAAGGGTTAGCCTCGACGATAGTAATACGCAGCGGCGGCATCGCCAGTTCATCGCCCACGCACGGGATCTGCCCGTTGATGGCGATAACCAGCCCGGCGACCGTCGCGATATCCTCTTCGTCATTAACGAGCGACGGGAGATCCAGCGTCTGCTGCAGCGCATGGAGGTCGGTTGAGCCTTTCACCAGCCAGCCGTCGCCATCGTTGACGATTTCCGGCGTTTCGTCGGCGTCCGGGAATTCCCCGGCGATGGCCTCCAGCACGTCCAGCGGCGTCACCAGCCCTTGCACCACGCCAAACTCGTTATTAACGATAACAAAGCTGCCGCGCGCGCGACGCAGCACGCCGAGCAGGTTGATGGGGTCCAGCGTCTCCGGCACGACAATCACTGGCGTCGCCGAGGCGATTGCCGCGACGTCAACGCCCTCTTCCAGCGCCACTAACAGCTCCTTCGCACGCACCACGCCGATGATTTCATCCAGCTCGCCGCGGCACACCGGGAACAGGCTGTGCGGTGAGGACAATAACTGCTCGCGAATTTCATCCACGCTGCGGTTCGCATCCACCCAGCTGATTTCGCCGCGCGGCGTCATGATGCTGCGAAGCGAACGGGACGCCAGCGTCAGCACGCCGTTGATCATGTAACGCTCTTCTTCCGCAAACGCCTCGGCATGGACAGGCACCACGGTGTGATGCTCCGTTTCACTGACCGGCGCCGGACGGCGACGATTGCCCATCAGACGCAGAATCGCTTCCGCCGTACGCGCGCGCAGCGGCAGGTTAGACTGATGCTTCAGGAAGTTGCGACGCGCCACCTGGTTGAAGAATTCAATAATGATAGAGAAGCCAATCGCCGCGTAGAGGTAGCCTTTCGGAATATGGAAACCAAAGCCTTCCGCCACGAGACTCAGACCAATCATCAGCAGGAAGCTCAGACAGAGCACCACGACCGTTGGATGCGCGTTGACGAAGTTCGTCAGCGGCTTCGAGGCGAGCAGCATGACGCCCATCGCAATCACCACCGCAGCCATCATTACCGGCAGATGGTTCACCATGCCCACGGCGGTAATCACAGCATCCAGCGAGAAGACGGCGTCCAGTACCACAATCTGCGCCACGACAACCCAGAAGCTGGCATAGCCTTTACCGTGGCTGTCATTATGCTGACGGTTTTCCAGCCTTTCATGGAGCTCGGTCGTGGCCTTGAACAACAGGAACAGACCGCCGAACAGCATGATCAAATCACGGCCGGAGAAGCTCAGTTCCCATACGCTGAAGAGCGGACGGGTGAGCGTCACCATCCAGGAGATCAGCGACAACAGACCCAGACGCATCACCAGCGCCAGGGATAAACCAATCAAACGCGCTTTATCGCGCTGCTTCGGCGGCAGTTTATCCGCGAGAATGGCAATAAACACCAGGTTGTCGATGCCGAGGACTATCTCCAGCACCACAAGCGTTGCTAAGCCCACCCATATCGAGGGGTCCATTAAGAATTCCATAACAGGCTCCTGCACAAGGAATGACTAAACGGCACCCCAACGATGTCGGGCGCTTTGACATGATTTATCAGAGAGTTAAGGCGAAAGCCTTGTGACATGACGGCTGATGAAAGCCTGGAAAAGAAAAGACGTCGGTGACGGTCCATACGGTGGGCTGCTGCCCGCTACTCCTGTAAGTTAATCGGAAAACTACCTTAACAAAGGGTAATAGCCTTTGGCAAAGATTTACCAGAATTTGCAATCGACGTGACACAAAAAACGCGCATATTTTGAGCTTACGCCGAATGCCTTGTTTTGATGGCAAAATTACTGACCTTCATCACATACATTATTTTTTCGCGTTCTAAAATAAATCGTGCTTGGGTTTTGAAAGCTTACAAATCCTTATCTGAATCGATTCGATAAGCGAATCACTGTTAGCGGTGCCTCTAGGGGCATTGACAATAACCACGGAGGTAGCAAGTGACCATTGCTATTGTCATAGGCACGCATGGCTGGGCGGCTGAACAACTGCTCAAAACAGCAGAAATGCTGTTGGGCGAGCAGGAAAACGTAGGCTGGATCGATTTCGTCCCCGGCGAAAATGCGGAAACCTTGATCGAAAAATATAACGCACAGCTCGAAAAACTGGACACCAGCAAAGGCGTTGTCTTTCTGGTCGATACCTGGGGCGGCAGTCCGTTCAACGCGGCGAGCCGCATTGTTGTGGACAAGCCCAATTATGAAGTCGTCGCCGGGGTGAATATCCCGATGCTCGTCGAAACCTTAATGGCGCGCGATGATGACCCCTCTTTCGATGAACTGATAGCGATTGCCGTTGAGACCGGCCGCGAAGGCGTTAAGGCGCTGAAAGCCAAACCCGCTGTAAAAGCCGCTCCCGCAGCTCCTGCCCCGAAAGCGGCGGCGCCTGCCAGGCCGATGGGGCCGAACGACTATATGGTCATCGGCCTCGCCCGTATCGACGACCGTCTGATTCACGGCCAGGTCGCCACCCGCTGGACCAAAGAGACCAACGTTTCGCGCATTATCGTGGTGAGCGATGAAGTCGCCGCCGACAACGTGCGTAAAACGCTGCTCACTCAGGTGGCTCCACCAGGCGTCACCGCGCACGTGGTGGATGTCGCCAAAATGATCCGCGTTTATAACAACCCGAAATATGCGGGCGAGCGCGTAATGCTGCTGTTCACCAACCCGACCGATGTTGAGCGCGTCGTGGAAGGCGGCGTCAAAATCACCTCCGTCAATATCGGCGGGATGGCCTATCGCCAGGGCAAAACCCAGGTGAATAACGCGGTGTCTGTCGATGAGAAAGACATCGAGGCCTTTAAGAAACTCAACGCGCGCGGCATTGAGCTGGAAGTGCGTAAAGTCTCTAACGATCCCCGTTTAAAAATGATGGATTTGCTCAGCAAAGCCGCGAAATAACGGCATTGCGGGTTCACGATTACTCAGTTTTTACACGTAAGTTTGATATCACAGGAGAAGTACAATGGAGATTACCACTCTTCAGATTGTGCTGGTGTTCATCGTCGCCTGTATCGCTGGTATGGAATCGGTGCTTGATGAATTTCAGTTCCACCGCCCGCTGGTGGCCTGTACTCTGATCGGTGCAGTACTGGGGGATATGAAAACCGGCATTATCATCGGCGGTACGCTGGAAATGATAGCGCTCGGTTGGATGAACATCGGTGCTGCCGTGGCGCCTGACGCCGCGCTGGCGTCCATCATCTCGACCATTCTGGTTATCGCCGGGCATCAGAGCATCGGCGCCGGTATCGCGCTGGCGATTCCGCTGGCCGCGGCAGGCCAGGTGCTGACCATCATCGTGCGTACCATTACCGTCGGCTTCCAGCACGCGGCGGATAAGGCGGCGGAAAGCGGCAACCTCAGTGCGCTGTCCTGGATCCACGTCTCGTCCCTCTTCCTGCAGGCGATGCGTATCGCTATTCCGGCAGTCATCGTGGCGATTTCCGTCGGCACCAGCGAAGTGCAGAGCATGCTGAGCGCTATCCCGCAAGTCGTGACCGGCGGCCTTAACATCGCAGGCGGCATGATTGTGGTGGTCGGTTACGCGATGGTCATCAACATGATGCGCGCGGGCTACCTGATGCCGTTCTTCTATCTCGGCTTCGTTACCGCCGCGTTCACCAACTTCAACCTCGTGGCGCTGGGCGTCATCGGCGCCGTTATGGCGGTGCTCTATATCCAGCTGAGCCCGAAATATAACCGCTCCGCAGCGGCACCCGCGCACACTGCTGGCGCGAACGATCTTGATAACGAACTGGATTAACAGGTGAGCGACATGGTTGATATGACTAAAACAACTGGTGAGAAAAAACTGACCCCGGGCGACGTGCGCGGCGTGTTTATCCGCTCCAACCTCTTCCAGGGATCGTGGAACTTTGAACGCATGCAGGCGCTCGGCTTCTGCTTCTCGATGATACCGGCGATCCGCCGCCTCTATCCGGAAAACAACGAGGCGCGTCGTCAGGCCATTAAACGTCATCTGGAGTTTTTCAACACGCATCCGTATGTGGCGGCCCCGGTGCTCGGCGTGACGCTGGCGATGGAAGAGCAGCGCGCCAACGGCGCGGAGATCGACGACGGCGCGATTAACGGTATCAAAGTGGGCCTGATGGGGCCGCTGGCAGGCGTCGGCGACCCGATTTTCTGGGGTACGGTACGTCCGGTGTTCGCCGCGCTCGGCGCGGGTATCGCCATGAGCGGCAGCCTGCTCGGCCCGCTGCTGTTCTTCGTGCTGTTTAACCTGGTGCGCCTCGCCACGCGCTACTACGGCGTGGCTTACGGCTACCGTAAAGGCGTCGATATCGTTAAAGACATGGGCGGCGGATTCCTGCAAAAACTGACCGAGGGGGCGTCAATTCTCGGCCTGTTTGTGATGGGGGCGTTGGTTAACAAGTGGACGCATGTGAACATTCCACTGGTGGTATCACGCATCACCGACCAGAACGGCACGGAAAAAGTCACCACGGTGCAAACTATCCTTGACCAGTTGATGCCGGGCCTGGTGCCGCTGCTGCTCACCTTCGCCTGTATGTGGCTGCTGCGCAGGAAAGTGAACCCGCTGTGGATTATCGTTGGGTTCTTCGTGATTGGTATTGCCGGTTACGCGGTCGGCCTGCTCGGCCAGTAACGGTTAATGTTATGCGCCGGGGGCCAGTGGCTCCCGGCTTTTTTATTTAAGGGAGACGGCATGACGCTGACTGATGGAGTTCTGGTCATTTTTATTATCGCGCTGCTGGGCTGGGCCATGTATGACCAGTGGGGAACCGAGCGTCGCCACGGGAATACCCTGCTGCGCGTACCGCTGCTAAAACGCGGACGCGCCGACAGCCTGATCTTCACTGGCCTGGTCGCCATTCTTATCTGGCAGAACATCGCCTCACACGGCGCGCTGCTCACCACCTGGCTGCTGGGTGCGCTGGCGTTAGTCGCGATTTATCTTTTCTGGCTCAGAGAGCCGCAATTACGCTTTAAACGTGAAGGCTTTTTCTTTGCCGGCGGCTGGGTGAAATATGACCAGATTAAAGCAATGAATTTATCTGAAGACGGCATTCTGGTCATGCAATTAGCAAGGCGCAGATTGCTTATCCGCGTTAAAAATATCGATGATCTGGAGAGCATTTATCAATTTATGATTAACAATCAATAAGTTAAAAAATATAGCACAGGCTATTTTTGCGGGCAAAAAATAACCATGCTTATAGCCCGTGCTATATTTTTATACGCTGCTTTTCTTTAATTCTTAACAAGTCCGTCACGTCCTGCCATTAAGCGAAAACCATTCTCATTTATAACCAAAAGGTTATTCGCTCATTATTGTCTTTGCCGTCTGGAATATGGTAAGGTTGCGCCCGTCATTGGGGAGTAGCCAATTTCCTTAAGGAAATGTACGCGTCAACATACTCGTTGCAAAACGTGGCGCGTACGGACTGAAGCCCTTTCAGTCAGGCGAGACCATAGGCACGCGGCCGCTGTTTACTGGGGGCGGTCGGCGTGTATATGGTGATCCCGGTCAGGACCTCAATATGAATCTTTCCGCAACCCTGCTTCTCGCCTTCGGCATGTCTATGGACGCGTTCGCGGCCTCCATCGGCAAAGGCGCCACGCTCCATAAACCGAAATTTTCCGAAGCGCTCCGTACGGGCCTGATCTTTGGCGTTATCGAAGCGATCACGCCGCTGGTAGGCTGGCTGCTGGGCCTGCTGGCCACGCAGTTTGTCCTCACCTGGAACCACTGGATTGCATTTGTACTGCTGGTATTTCTCGGCGGCCGAATGATTATCGAAGGCGTGCGTGGGTGTGATGAAACGCCTGAAAAAATCCGTCGCCACAGCTTCTGGCTGCTGGTGACCACAGCGTTCGCCACCAGCCTTGACGCGATGGCGGTCGGCGTGGGCCTCGCCTTTCTTCAGGTCGATATTGTGAAAACGGCGCTCGCCATCGGCTGCGCCACGCTGATTATGTCAACGCTCGGCATGATGGTCGGCCGCTTTATCGGCCCGCTGCTTGGCAAACGGGCCGAAATTCTGGGCGGCGTGGTGCTTATCGGTATCGGCTGCCAGATCCTCTGGAGCCACTTCGCGGGCTAATCCTCGCGTCGCCAGACCCGCAGGCAAAAATCCGTTTCACAGCGAAACGCGCTCTGCGCGCGCAGCGTCTCCCACACTTCCGGGCGCGCGCGCCACGCGAATGGCGTCATCTGCAAAAGCGTCGTCGCCTCTTCGCCGTTCAGGCTCATCTCATAACGTAACGCCTGCTCTTCAGCGAGCGTAAAGCCGTGGAGCGACTCCTCATTCGGCGCATGCAGCCGCACCTCATCATAGATAAGCCCTTTAAGCTGGATAAGATGGCGCGGGCCAGGCGTGACGGTCACTACAACGCCACCAGGCTTCACCACGCGCGCCAGCTCTTCGGCTTTGCAGGGCGCGTAGATGCGCACGATGGCATCGAAAAAAGCATCCGGGAACGGCAACCGGTGGCTGGATGCCACGCAAAACGCAATATCGGCGTAACGCTTCGCGGCAAAGCGGATGGCGCTGCGCGACACATCAAGCCCAAAGCTCTGCCCGCCGTGGGCGGCGGTAAGCGCCGCGAAGGCGCTGGTGTAGTACCCTTCGCCACAGCCAAGATCCAGCAGCGTCGCGCCGCTCTGCGGCAGATTCTCAGCCAGCCGTCTTGCGGTATGCTCTCGCAGCGGCGCGTAGTGGCCAGCGTCAAGAAACGCGCGGCGCGCCTGCATCATTTCGGTACTGTCGCCCGGATCCCGCGAGCGCTTATGCTGCACCGGGAGAAGATTCACATACCCTTCCTTTGCGATATCGAACTGATGGTTGCTGGCGCACCGGAAGCTTCTGGCTTGCGCCTGTAATGGCAAATGGCAAAGGGGGCAGATAAAAGACATGACGACTCCGGAACAGCGCAAAACGCGAAGTTTAACGTGATTCGGCGAGCGGGGAAACGCTGATACGCGTCATGAATGAAAAAGCCCCGCCAGTGGGCGGGGCTTTAAAATAGCTGGCCGGTGGAAACAAGGCACCGGGTCAGTTTAAGTGCGATTAGATAGCAACTACGTTAACAGCTGCCGGACCTTTCTGACCGTCCTGAATCTCGAACTCAACGTTCTGGCCTTCAGCCAGAGTTTTGAAGCCATTACCCTGGATTGCAGAGAAGTGTACAAACACATCTTTGCTGCCGTCAGCAGGAGTAATGAAACCAAAACCTTTAGATTCGTTGAACCACTTAACTTGACCTTTAATCTTTGCCATTTCGCAAATTCCTTCAATTGTTTTGTTCGCCCGCAGGCGCTGACTTAGATAAAACAGAGACATTACTGCTTGAGGCACTAAAATAAGGTTCGGCAGAGAAGCGGTATTCAACGACAACGTGTTTACTCAGGACTTCTTTACTGAAAATGCCACACATAAACAGAACTGTACCTCGTTTAACCCAAAACTTGTTATCACATACAACGTAACCAATGGCAAGCCATTTTTATACGCTGCACGATCTGTCGCACAGATTCCTCAACAGATCGCTATGTCACTGACAATAAAGCACAGAACGGGCACGCGAAGCCCTGTAGAGGTTGCCTCGCCGCCCGGTTCTGGCTTACAGCCAGAATGCACTTTTTAACAGTAGCTCAATAACTTCGGTTCGTCCAGGCGACACGGGAAAGCAATCGGGTTATTTTCCGCTCTGTTATTATTTCTGCAAAAGCTTATTCATAAATGTGGTTAAACTTCATTTTAACGAGGCTTTATTACAGCCTGACGGCAGTAAACAATGTACAAATCAAAAAAGCTTGTACAAGCTAATTTCTCTCTGCACCAAAATAATGACATTTTAATGAAAGTTGCCTCAAAAAGAGGCAAGCGGAATAAGACAAAGTGATTAATAAATCATCTTACAGAAGCGACTTTAACCCGCCAGATATATTCTTACTCGGGCTTATTCGTCGCCAGCGATAAATATTGTCCGATACGGCGCGGCGCGAACGTTTCCGCTTTTTCGCCTCGTTCGGCAAGGGCGCTTATCAGCTCGGCAGGCGGCGCATCCAACGATTCATCCGCCAGCTCAAACACGCCCCAGTGGATGGGAATGGCGAGCGGGCGCCCTACATCCTGCCAGAGCCCGACCGCCTGCTGCGGATCCATATGGTGCGGCGCCATAAACCAGCGTGGCGCATAGGCGCCGATGGGAATGGCCGCGCCCGTCAGCGGCCCCAGACGGCGTGGGATTTCCAGCAACTCAGACGTATAACCGCTGTCGCCGCTGAACCAGAAACGCTGCGAAACGCTTTCAATGACCCAACCACACCACAGTGAACGGTTTCGGTCCCACGGGGTGCGCATGCTCCAGTGCTGCGCCGGAACGGCGGTCATGTGCAGGCCACCCCAGGACCGGCTCTCCCACCAGTCGAGTTCAGTAACGTCACGGATGCCACGCTTCACAAACCACCCTTTCAGGCCCAGCGGCACAAAAAACGCCGCGTCAGGAAAGCGTTTCACAAGGCGGCGTACCGTGTTGTTGTCCAGATGATCGTAATGATTGTGTGAAATCAGCACCGCGTCGATACGCGGCAGGCGGGCAAGCTCCAGCGGCAACGGCGTTTTACGGGCGGGGCCGTAAAAGCTCACCGGCGAAGCCCGGCGGGAAAAAAGGGGATCGGTGAGAATATAACGGCCATTGAGACGAATCAGCAGCGTGGCGTGACCGAGCCACCAGACGCCGTCCTCTTCGCCCTCAATAACCGCAGGCTGCCACCACTGCCGGATAAACGCGTCGTACCCGCCACCAGGCGGGTGCGGCAGCCCCTGGGCTTTGCGTTCATCCTGCCAGCGGCGCAAATCGCCGGGCTGATGCCCGACCTCATGCGTGTTGCAAAAGCCGTCAGGGCGGTGATGCGCTTTCGTGGGATCGTACCAGGGATTCTTCCAGACCATGCTAATCACCTCCGGGGCGTTGGCGATTAGCGCTCAGCCACCAGGCGGACGAAACCGTCGTCGTCGTCCTGCGTCGCCGCGGGCGTGGCCGTTGGCGTCTGCGCCTCCGGCTCGTTCGCGTCGCACAGACGACGCAGCAGCGCCGTCTGGCGCTTTTCCTGCTCAAGCAGCGCTTCCAGCAGTTCAACCTGTTGGTTTGCGCGCACGCTTGCACGGTTAATAAAGAACCAGGCCACCAGCGCCACGAGAGCGCCAAAGAGAGAAATCGCCAGGGAGGCGACGTTTAAAGCACCAGAATTTACAATATCGTTCATGCTAACCACCTCAAGGAAACGCGCTATCTTACCACCGCTGCGGCGTAAGGGCATCGCCTGACTGACGCGTTACCAGGGAATGAACTTATTGATGGTGCAAATGCCGCTGAAAAACTGAACGTCCTGATCGCACATCACATTGATAGTCTGCGTCCACAGCAATAAACAGGCCACCAGCACGGCCAGCAAAATAGCCCATCTGAATTTTTTCACTACCTTCTCCGTTACGGCATCTACAGGGCCAAATTATCACGGAAACCTTAAACCAAATATCACTGTAACGTTAAGTCACCTAATACGGAATCCTCTCCTTGCGACGAAGCGGCAGGCGCGGCAGGCTGTACGTCTGAACGTAAACAAACGGAGCCGTTATGCGCTATTTGATTCGTATCGCCGCACTCGTCATCGTGGCCTGGGTTGCGCTGCTTTTCAGCGGTTATGGAGTGTTGATTGGCAGTCATGAGAATGCCGCGGGCTTAGGATTGCAGTGCCGCTATCTGACAGCGAGACAGGTGGTCAACGCGCAGTTCATCCATTCTGACACCGGGATCATCGGCATTACCGCCTGCCCGGTGCTGCGTAAAAGCGAAACCGTCGTGGATAACAGCTAACGCGACGCAATAAGACGCCGCAGACCCGCTGCGGCGCTTTCATCAGAACGGGTAATCGTTATAACCCATCTGTTCGGAGATTTTCCGCGCGGCGGTATGCAGAATTTCCACATACTCGTGCAGACGCTCTTCGGAGAAACGCAGCGTCGGGAAAGAGATACTCAACCCGGCGATCACTACGCCAAAGCGGTCGAATACCGGCACCGCGATGCAACGCAGCCCTTCTTCCTGCTCTTCGTTATCTTCGCCGTAACCGTGTTCACGGACCTGATCCAGCACCGGCAGCAGCGCCTCCGTAGAGACAATTGTGCGATCGGTGCTGCGTTTATACTCGACGCCTTCGAGGATTTGTCGTACCTCGTCGCGATCGCGCCAGGCCAGCAGCACTTTACCGATAGCGGTACTGTAGAGCGGATTGCGGCGACCGATGCGCGAATACATGCGCAGGTTATACATCGAGTCGATTTTATGGATGTAGACAATGCTGTCCTCGTCCAGCGCGCCCAGGTGAATCGTCTCCTTTGTCAGGCGCGACAGTTCACGCATCTGGATATCCGCGCTGCGGATAAGATCGACATTCTGTAGCGCACGGGCGCCAAGCTCAAAGAGCTTGAGCGTCAGAGAATACTTTTCTGACTCTCCTTCCTGAGCGACATAGCCCAGAGATTTCATGGTCTGCAAAAAGCGGTAAACCGTGCTTTTTGACATCATGACGCGCTGCGACAATTCGGTGATACCAATTTCCCGCTCTTCACCCAACGCCTGCAAGATACCAAAGACCTTGAGCACCGAAGAGACGGAGTCAGGCTGTTTATCTAAGTCTGCGATTGCCATTGATCACCTCGATCGCATTTGTTTTATAAAAATCAGAACCGGTTTTTATTATAAATTCCGGGCGACGGCGCCGCAATGTATCTGTGCTCGCGCATGAAAATTCTGCGACATAAAACCTGATTAGCGCTCAGGATATATCTTCAGCGGCGGATCAAGCGCTTAGCTTCTGTCTGACAGACGTAAAAAAACGCGAGAGGCTTCTGACGCCCAAAAAAAAGCGCGCCCTCAGGCGCGCTTTCGACGTTATCGCGTATGCGATTACTTCAGGTATTCACCGCTACGCAGCGCTTCGATACGTTTATCCAGCGGCGGGTGCGTCATGAACAGTTCACTCAGCGATTTCGATTTACCGTTGATGCAAAACGCCATCATGCTGCTCGCTTCCTGCGGCTCGTAGCTGGTTTTCAGGCGCTGGAGCGCTGCAATCATCTTTTCGCGGCCCACCAGTTTCGCGGAGCCGGCGTCAGCGTGGAATTCACGGTAGCGTGAGAACCACATCGTGATAATGCTCGCGAGGATACCAAACACCAGTTCCAGCACGGTCGCAACTGCAAAGTAAATCAGCGGGTTGCCGTTGCTCTCTTCGCCTTCGTCGCGGTTGCCGCCGAGAAAACCTGCCGCCACCTGCGCGATGATACGCGAAATGAAAATCACAAAGGTGTTCACCACGCCCTGAATCAGCGTCATGGTGACCATGTCGCCGTTGGCGATGTGGCTGATTTCATGCGCGATAACCGCTTCCGCTTCATCGCGGCTCATGTTCTGCAACAGGCCGGTACTCACCGCCACCAGCGAGGCGTCGCGACGCGCGCCCGTAGCAAATGCGTTGATATCCGGCGCGTGATAGATAGCCACCTGCGGCATGGCGATGCCAGCCTGGCGCGACTGCTGCGCCACGGTATCCATCAGCCAGCGTTCCGTTTCATTACGCGGCGCTTCGATAACTTCACCACCCACCGATTTCAGCGCCATCCATTTGGACATCAACAGCGAAATAATCGAGCCGCCGAAGCCAAACAGCAGCGCCATGATCAGAAGGCCCGTCACGCTGCTTGACTGGATCCCTGTCAGGCTGAGCACCAGACCGAACACCATCATGACGGCCAGGTTAGTCAACAGGAAAAGCGCAATTCGCATCATAATTTTCTTTTTACCTCGGTTTAACAATACGCAGTATGCGATTACACACATCGTAGGGGCGCGCACGGCGTTTTCAAGCATCAGAGGCTGGCAAGTCTCTAAAAATACGAAACTTTACATTTTGTAGCATTTCGCTGACGGGGCTAAACACGACGCTAAAAAACCGGCGCCTCAGAGGGCGCCGGTTGGGGAGTTTTATTTCTGCGGATCAGCGGGCTGCGCCGTTTTCTCTTTGGTCATCTTCGCCAGGTCAAGGGCGATATGCACCGTTTCATCAAGATACGGATCGGGCTCCTGATAATCCTTCGGCAGATCCTCAAGCTTCGCCAGCGGCGGTTTGCCTGCACGCTTCAGACGATCGTTGATACGCGCCAGTCGGGTTGCGTCATCTTCATGGTTCTCTTTTTCACGCTGGGCAAGGTTAAGCGAAACCATATTGCGCTTATCTTTCATCGCGTTATAACGAGCAATATCCTTGATGATGTACTGGAACTCCGGATCTTTCGCGATACGTTCGTTGTGGTCTTTCAGCAGCTCAGGACCGAGCGGTTTCAGATCGCCGGATTTCTCATACGTAGCCGCATTGATGCTGTCCCACGGCAGTGCGTTATCCTCGAATTTCTCGCCGGTTTCCGTCTCTTCATTGCCGGTTGGCATGATGATATCCGGCGTGACCCCTTTACGCTGGGTACTGCCGCCGTTAACGCGGTAGAATTTCTGGATGGTGTACTGCACGGAACCCAGCGCCGGCCATTCCGGACGCAGCATCTGATCGTAGATGCGGTTCAGCGAACGGTATTGCTGCACGGTGCCCTTGCCGAAGGTCGGTTCGCCGACAATCAACGCGCGGCCGTAATCCTGCATGGCGGCGGCGAAAATCTCAGACGCCGAGGCGCTGAAACGGTCGACCATCACTACCAGCGGACCTTTGTAATACACCACGCCGTCGGTGTCGCGATCTTCACGCACCTTGCCGTTGTTATCACGCACCTGCACCACCGGGCCAGACGGAATAAACAGACCGGAGAGCGAAACCGCTTCCGTCAGCGCACCGCCGCCGTTTGAGCGCAGGTCGATGATCACGCCCGCCACATTCTGCTTCTCAAGCTTCTGGAGCTGCACTTTCACGTCATCGGTTAGGCCGACATAGAAGCCCGGGATATCCAGCACGCCGATTTTTTCTTTACCGACATTTTTCACCGACATCTTCACCGCGCGATCTTCGAGACGAATGCGCTCGCGCGTCAGCGTCACGATGCGGGTCTTGGTGCCTTTACCGGCAGGCAGAACTTCAAGGCGTACTTTACTGCCCTTCGGTCCTTTGATGAGCGCGACGACGTCGTCCAGGCGCCAGCCGATCACATCCTGCATCTGCTGGCCGACCTGGCCTACGCCGACAATGCGATCGCCAACGCTTATCGCCTTGCTTTTCGCGGCCGGGCCGCCCGCGACCATGGAGTTGATGACGGTATAGTCATCGTCCATTTGCAGAACGGCGCCGATGCCCTCAAGCGAGAGACTCATTTCGGTGTTGAACTGCTCGGTGCTGCGCGGCGAGAGATAGTTGGTATGCGGGTCAATCTCATGCGCGAAGGCGGTCATCGCCAGCGAGAACACATCTTCGCTGTTGGTCTGCGCCAGACGGCGGATCGCGAATTTATAACGCTTGGTCAGCGTTTCGCGGATTTCCGCATCGGTTTTACCGGTCAGCTTCAGGCTCAGCTCGTCATATTTGACTTTGCCGTCCCAGAGTTTATTCAACTCCGCTTCGCTGGCAAGCCAGGGCGCCTTGCTGCGATCGATATCAAACGTATCGTTACCGGTAAAATCCATGGGTCTTTCCAGCACTTTCAGCGCGTACTGATAACGTTCAAAACGACGCTGCTGTGCCAGATTGTAGAGATCGTAAAACACATCAAGCTTGCCGCTACGCAGTTCATCGCCAATCTGCCCTTTTTTCTTCGCGAACTGCTCAACATCCCCCGCCAGCAGCACGTTATGGCTGTAGTCGAGGAGGTTGAGGTAACGATCGAAGATTTTGGCGGAGAAGGCTTCGTTAAGATCGAACTGGCGGTAGTGAGAGCGGGTGAACCTTGAGGTCACGCGCTCGCTAACGGTGGCATGCTGCGGCTCTTCTTTCAGAACCGGGATCTGGTCAGGACGGGTAATGTCATCCACGGCCAACGCCTGACCCGCCATCAGCAGCAGGCCGGCGACGGCGGTAAGCTTAAAAAAAGTGTTCATGCCCTGGTTGACCTCCGTTTCAGAACAATAAATGTTCTGCGCGTACAATCATCGACATACCAGAAGTCAGCTGTACACGGACGCCATCTTTGGTAATTTCCTGCACGGTGGCGTCCATCGCGTTGTTGCCTGCTTTGACCTTAATGGCCTGGCCGACGCTAAGCGCCGTAATGTCAGACACCGGAGTATGGCGCTCTTCACGCGCAGGGCGCGATGGTTTGGCGGCGGCAGGTTTAGCGGCGCGAGGTTTGCGCTCGGCGTTTTCCTGGCGACGCGGAGCCGGACGCGGCTTACGTTCACGACGCGCAGCGCCGTTCTCTTCGCCTTCAGCGCCTGCCGCTTCGCGTTTTTTCGCCTGCTGTTCGGCACGCTGCGCCTGAACGCGGGCTTTCGCTTCTTCAAGCTGCTTGCGGGCGTGTTCAACGTGCTGTTCTTCCAGAACGCCGCACGGGTTGCCGTCGAGATCGACGCGCGTGGCACCGGGTTTGATGCCGTAAAGATAGCGCCAGCTCGACGTATAAAGACGTAATGCGGAACGAAGTTGCGTTTTGCTGAGGTTCATTTCGCCCTCAACACGCTCCACCAGATCCTGAAAAATGCCGATCTTCAGAGGACGCGCTTCGCCTTCAGCACTGAAACACTGTGGAAAACGTTCGGCCAGAAAGGCGATAACTTCTTTACTGCTATTCAACTTAGGTTGATTTTCCATGAAATTTCCTGATTACAACGGATGTTGCCAACAAGCCGCAGGCATGAACAGGCGTCATTATAATGACGCCATCCGTAAATGCCACGTTATCCGTTGCTTATCATGCGACTGGCGCAAAGAATTTTTTAAAGTCGGTGGCGGCGATAACGGCTTCAAGCTGTTCTGTCAGGGTACGCAGCCCCTGCTCGTCCTCAGCATCGAAGCGGTTAAAGACGGTGCTGTCGATATCCAGAACGCCGATAATCTGTCCGCCCGCGCGCAGCGGCAGTACGATTTCAGCATTGCTGGAAGCGTCGCAGGCGATATGGCCGTCGAACGCATGCACGTCATCCACGCGCTGCACCTCACCGGTCGCGACCGCTGTACCGCATACGCCGCGGCCGTAAGGGATACGCACACAGGCGATTTTGCCCTGGAACGGGCCGAGCACCAGCGTCTTGTCTTCGAGCAGGTAAAAACCCGCCCAGTTCACGCCCTCAAGGCGTTCGAAGAGCAGCGCGCTGGTATTCGCGAGCGTCGCGAGAAAACTGGTTTCCCCTGCCATAAGGGATTGAAAATCGCGATTGAGTTCCGCGTAAAATTGTGTTTTGTTCATTAATCCGATCGCTTTGTTGTCTTACTTACTCTGCCAGCCTACTAAAATAAGCATTAAATGCGCTCATGCTCAAGATTAATCATTTCATGAGTTACGATAACAGAATCATATAAAAACATGCTTCGCACATGGCACTCAAAACTCAACAGCTTGCTTCTGGCAAAAAACTGAACATTCACGCCATCGGCGAGCCGTTGCCGATGGCACATTATCAGCGTTGTCCGCAATGCGATATCCTTTTTATGCTGCCCGTGGTGAAGTCGAACCAGACTGCGCACTGCCCGCGCTG
Organism: Cronobacter turicensis z3032; assembly: GCA_000027065.2. NCBI lineage: Bacteria > Pseudomonadati > Pseudomonadota > Gammaproteobacteria > Enterobacterales > Enterobacteriaceae > Cronobacter > Cronobacter turicensis. The sequence goes on from FN543093.2 coordinate 2,635,886, forward strand.
CGATGCAAAAATTCGCGACGGGCGCGACTGGTCATTAACCCGGCTGGCGGCGATGGCCATCACTATGCTGCTGTTGATGCCCTTCGCGTATAGCGAACCATTGCTGCGCCTGTATCTGCTCGGCACGCGCATCGACGCCAACCTTTTCCAGGGCATCTGGCAGATGACGCGCCAGGGCGATACCATCACCGCCGCAATGGTGCTGTTCTGCTCGGTGGGTGCGCCCGCGACGCTGGTCGCCGCCATCGCCTATCTCTGGTTCGGCAATATTCTCGGCATGAATCTGCGCCCGGTGCTGCTGATGCTGGAGCGATTGCGGGAATGGGTGATGCTGGATATCTATCTGGTCGGTATCGGCGTTGCGTCCATTAAAGTTCGCGAATACGCCTGGCTTGAGCCGGGCATCGGGCTGCTCGCGTTTGTGGCGCTGGTGGTGTTGAGCGTGCTGACGCTGATTCATCTGAATGTTGAAGAGCTCTGGGAGCGATTTTATCCCCAGCGCCCCGCCACGCGCTATCATGAGGATCTCCGCGTCTGTCTCGGCTGCCATTATACCGGCGTGCCGGATAACCGCGGGCGCTGCTCGCGCTGTCATATTCCGCTGCGCCGCCGTCGCCGTCAGAGTTTGCAGAAATGCTGGGCGGCGCTGATTGCCTCGATGGTCTTTCTGCTGCCCGCCAACCTGCTGCCTATCTCCATTATCTATATCAACGGCTCGCGCCAGGAAGATACGATCATGTCGGGTATCATCTCGCTGGCGCAGAGCAATATTCTGGTGGCAGGCGTAGTATTCGTCGCCAGTATTCTGGTGCCGTTCACCAAAGTGCTGGTGCTGCTGACGCTTTTAGTAAGCATTCATTTTAAATGTCAGCAGGGGTTGCGCGCGCGCGTGCTGATGTTACGCCTGGTGGCCTGGATTGGCCGCTGGTCGATGCTCGATCTGTTTGTGATTTCTCTTACGATGTCGCTGGTCAACCGTGATCAGCTGTTGTCGTTTGTCATGGGGCCGGCGGCGTTTTATTTCGGCGCGTCGGTGATTTTGACTATTCTTGCTGTTGAATGGCTGGACAGCCGCTTACTTTGGGACGCACATGAGTCAGGAAACGCCCGCTTCACAGACTGAAGCGCGAATTAAAACAAAACGTCGCATCTCCCCGTTCTGGATCCTGCCCGTTATCGCGTTGATGATAGCGTGCTGGCTTATCTGGACCACCTACGAGGAGCGAGGCACCACCGTGACTATCGACTTTATGTCCGCCGACGGCATCGTGGCCGGGCGCACGCCGGTGCGCTATCAGGGCGTCGAAGTCGGCACCGTACAGGATATTCGCCTGAGCGAAGATCTGAATAAAATCGAAGTCACGGTCAGTATCAAGAACGACATGAAAGACGCGCTGCGCGACCAGACGCAGTTCTGGCTGGTGACGCCCAAAGCGTCGCTGGCGGGCGTGTCCGGGCTGGATGCGCTGGTAGGCGGTAACTATATCGGCATGATGCCGGGCGAAGGCGAGCCGCGCGACCACTTCCGGGCGCTCGATACCCAGCCGAAATACCGTCTGAATACCGGCGAGCTGATGATCCATCTGCACGCGCCGGACCTCGGCTCGCTCAACAGCGGCTCGCTGGTTTATTACCGTAAAATCCCGGTCGGCCGGGTGTATGACTACTCGATTAACACCGATAAACAGGGCGTCACTATCGACGTTATCATTGAGCGGCGCTTTACCAATCTGGTGAAAAAAGGCAGTCGCTTCTGGAACGTCTCCGGCGTGAAAACCAACATCGGGCTTAGCGGCGCCAAAGTGGAGCTGGAGAGCCTGGCGGCGCTGGTCAACGGGGCAATCGCCTTTGACTCGCCTGCGGATTCCGCTCATGCCGATCAGAACGACACCTTCGGGCTGTATGAAGATCTCGCCCACAGCCAGCGCGGCGTGCTGGTGAAGCTCGATCTGCCTGGCGGTCAGGGTCTGAAAGAGAACGCCACCCCGCTGATGTATCAGGGGCTTGAAGTAGGCACGCTCACCAAACTCAATCTCAACCCTGGCGGCGCCGTTACCGGCGAACTGACGGTCGATCCGAGCGTAGTGAATCTGCTGCGCGACGGCACGCGCATTGAGATGCACAGCCCCAAAATTTCGCTGAGTAATCCGGAAATCAGCACGCTGCTGACGGGCAGTACGCTGGAGCTGGTGCCGGGCGAAGGCCAGCCGCGTAATCATTTTGTCGTTCTGCCGGATGACAAAACGCCGCTGCAAAAGCCGGGCGTGCTGACGCTGACGCTGAACGCGCCGGAAAGTTACGGCATCGACGCCGGCCAGCCGGTGATCCTGCACGGCATTCAGATAGGCCAGGTGCTGGAGCGCTCGCTGACGGCCAAAGGCGTCAGCTTCGCGGTGGCGATTGATCCGCAGTACCGCGAGTTGCTCAAAGGCGACAGTAAATTTGTGGTTAACAGCCGCGTGGATGTGAAAGTCGGTCTCGATGGCGTGGAGTTTCTCGGCGCCAGCGCCAGCGAATGGCTGAGCGGCGGTATTCGCGTGCTGCCGGGCGCTAAAGGCGAGATGAAAAACGACTATCCGCTCTACGCGAATCTGGAAAAAGCGGTCGAAAACAGTTTAAGCGACATGCCAACCACGACGCTGACGCTGACCGCCGAAAGCCTGCCGGACGTCCAGGCCGGGTCGGTGGTGTTGTACCGTAAATTCGAGGTGGGCGAAGTCATTACCGTGCGCCCGCGCACCAACGCCTTTGATATCGAAGTGCATATCAAACCGGAGTACCGCAAGCTGCTCACGCCGAACAGCGTCTTCTGGGCCGAAGGCGGCGCGAAAGTGCAGCTCAACGGCAGCGGATTGACGGTACAGGCCTCGCCGCTCTCCCGCGCGCTCAAAGGCGCCATCAGCTTTGATAATCTCAACGGCGCCAGCGCAGGTCTTGGCGAAAAAGACAAGCGCACGCTCTACCCGTCGGAAACCGCCGCCCGCGCGGTGGGCAGTCAGATAACGCTGCACGCGTTTGATGCCGGGAAGATCGCGCCGGACATGCCGATTCGCTATCTTGGTATTAACATCGGCCAGATTGAATCGCTGAAGCTCCTCACCGATCGCAACGAAGTGCAGGCGACGGCGGTGCTCTACCCCGAATATGTAAATACCTTCGCGCGCGCCGGCACGCGGTTCTCGGTCGTCACGCCGCAGATCTCCGCCGCGGGCGTCGAGAATCTCGACACCATCCTGCAACCCTACATCAACGTTGAGCCAGGCCGCGGGCCGGGCCGCCGTAGTTTTGAACTGCAGGAAGCAACGATAACCGATTCCCGCTACCTCGACGGCCTGAGCATTACCGTGGAAGCGCCGGAAGCCGGTTCGCTGAATATCGGCACGCCGGTGTTGTTCCGCGGCATCGAAGTGGGCACGGTGACCGGGATGTCGCTTGGCAGCATGTCCGATCGCGTGATGGTGGCGATGCGCATCAGCAAGCGCTATCAGCACCTCGTGCGCGAGAACTCGGTGTTCTGGCTCGCCTCCGGCTACAGCCTGAACTTCGGGCTGGTGGGCGGCGTGGTGAAAACCGGCACGTTTAACCAGTTCATTCGCGGCGGCATCGCGTTCGCCACCCCGCCCGAAACGCCGCTCGCGCCGAAAGCGCAGGCCGGTAAGCACTTCCTGCTGCAGGATGGCGAGCCGAAAGAGTGGCGTCAGTGGGGCACTGCCCTTCCCCGTTAACGCCCGCGCCCCGGTGTCACGCCGGGGCGTTTGTGTTACACTTCGCGCCCTCTTTTTCTGCCCGCTGAGGTGTCCCGTGGCGCAATCCGGTTCTGTCTGCCTTCCTGAAGCTTTCCTTGATGTTATGCGTGACGCGATGCCCGCCGGGCTTGCGATGGACGATTTCATCGCCGCCTGCCAGCGCCCGTTGCGTCGCAGCATCCGCGTCAACACCCTGAAAATCAGTGTTGAGGCGTTTCTTGCGCAGGTCGCGCCTTATGGCTGGCAGTTAACGCCAGTGCCGTGGTGCCCGGAAGGCTTCTGGATCGAACGCGAGGACGAGGACGCGCTGCCGCTCGGCAGCACCGCCGAGCACTTAAGCGGCCAGTTTTATATTCAGGAAGCAAGCTCCATGCTGCCGGTGGCGGCGCTGTTCGCCGACAACAACGCGCCCGCGCGGGTGATGGATGTGGCGGCGGCCCCCGGCTCAAAAACCACGCAGATCGCCGCGCTGATGCAAAACCAGGGCTTTATTCTCGCCAACGAATACTCCGCCAGCCGGGTTAAAGTCCTGCACGCGAATATCAGCCGCTGCGGTATTCGCAATGTCGGGTTGACCCATTTTGACGGCCGCGTTTTCGGCGCCGCGCTGCCGGAACAGTTCGACGCCATTCTGCTGGACGCGCCCTGCTCCGGCGAAGGCGTTGTCAGAAAAGATCCGGATGCGCTGCGCAACTGGTCGCCGCAAAGCAATCAGGAAATCGCCGCCACCCAGCGCGAGCTTATCGACAGCGCGTTCCATGCGCTCGCCCCCGGCGGCACGCTGGTCTACTCCACCTGCACGCTAAACCGCGAAGAGAACCAGGAGACGGTGCGCTGGTTGCTGGCGCGCTACCCGCAGGCCGTGGAAGTGCTCTCGCTTGAAGCGCTCTTCCCGGGCGCCGACGCGGCGCTGACCGAAGAAGGCTTTCTGCATGTCTTCCCGCAGATTTACGACTGCGAAGGTTTTTTTGTCGCACGACTGCGTAAAACCGCGGGCGTCGAGCCGCTGCCCGCGCCGACCTACAAAGTGGGCGCCTTCCCCTTCGCGCCGATGAAAACCCGTGAGGCGCAGGCGGTCATCACTGCGGCCAGCAAAGTCGGGCTCGCCTGGGACGAGACGCTGGCCCTGTGGCAGCGCGATAAAGAGATCTGGCTTTTCCCGCAGGCGTTTACGCCGTTCATTGGCAAGGTGCGCTTTTCCCGCACTGGCATTCGACTGGCTGAGGTCCATAATAAAGGGTACCGCTGGCAGCATGAAGCCGTAGTGGCGCTGGCCGGAAGCGATAACCCACTGGCCTTTGAGCTGACCGCCGAAGAGGCTCAGGAGTGGTATCGCGGGCGCGATGTCTGGCCACAGACGGCGCCGGATACCGATGACGTGATTGTCACTTTCCAGCATCAGCCGCTGGGGCTTGCCAAAAAAGTGGGCAGCCGACTGAAGAACAGTTATCCACGCGAGCTGGTGCGCGACGGCGTCTTGTTCGGCGCGCCGCTGTAAGGCGCGCAAAAAATCACCAACGCATTTTTGGCATTTCTTGCGCTTTGGACTACGCTTAACGGTGGGGCCTGACTGGTCATACCACCTGTGTACTGTCTGAGGGAGAACGTTATGTCAAAAACCAGCGTAAAAATCGGCACTTTCGAGATAGATGATGCAGAGCTGCACGGCAACGCGCCTGGCGAGCGCAAACTGAGCATTCCCTGTAAATCGGATCCGGATCTCTGCATGCAGCTTGATGCCTGGGACGCCGAAACCAGTATTCCTGCCGTCCTGAACGGCGAACACTCTGTGCTATACCGCGAACATTACGATCAACAAGCTGATGCCTGGATCATGCGCCTTGCCTGATTCAAAAAGAACCCGTCGCTGAAGGCGGGTTATTTATTTACGCCCTCTGATTCAGAACCTTCGGTTTTCCCTTCGCCCTCGCTTCTCCTACACTTATACCAAACGTTGTCACTCAGAGGACGCCATGTTCGCTCTGGTTTTATTTGTTTGTTATCTGGATGGCGGTTGCGATGACATCGTCGTGGATGTGTTCAATACGGAACAGCAGTGTCTGAAAGCGATGGATGAGCAACGGATGCGCCATGGAGGCTGCTATCCGGTTGAAGATTTTATTGATGGCTTCTGGCGCCCGGCGCGGGAGTACAGCGATTTCTGATCACTGCACGCGAATCAGCGTCAGTGGATTGCCGAAGACCGCGCCGGTATCAATATAATGCAGATTCCCGCCGATAAGCGGTTCGCGCAGCGGCGTGTGACCAAAATAGAACGCGTCCGCGCCCTGGATATCCTCTTCTTCCCCCGCCAATACCCGGTTTATTCTCGTCCGGCTCCAGACCACGGCGTGTTCATCAAGCGCCTGCTCCCATACATAGCGCGACGCCGGATAATCGGCGTGCGCCACTACGATTAACCTGTCGTGACTTTGCAGCTCAATGACCAGCGGCAGTTCGCGCGCTTTAGCGAGCTGCGCCTGAGCCTCCTGCTTCGCCACGTCAGAGAGCCCGAAATACCAGTTGCCGCCGTTGATCGCCCACAGCGCGTTATCGCCAGTGTCGAGCGCCTCCAGCGCCATCGCCTCGTGATTGCCGCGCACCGCAAAAAACCAGCGTTTACCGATAAGCCGCAGACAGCCCAGGCTGTCGGGGCCGCGATCGATTACATCGCCGACCGAAATCAGCGCATCGACGCGCGGGTCAAAACGTTCGCGCCTGAGCGTGCTGACCAGCGCCTGCAAACAACCGTGCAGATCGCCCACGATATATATGTGCCGCCACGCCGCGCCGTCGATTCGCTGATACATCGCCTGCTCCTCTGGTTATCAGGCAAGTATAGCGCTGCGCGCCATGCCGTATGGCACTTTACCCGGCGATACTCTCGCTGGCGTGTTGTCCTTGCGCCCATCGCACCAACCAAAAGTATGTTGTAACTAATGACCACACGTAAAATAGCCGTTGTCTCATTAATTCGTGGCAGGACGCTTACCCGGCTACGGATGTTCTATGCTTAAGAAAAGCAACGTCGGGAGGTGTCCTGTGAACATTTTTACTCACGAAGCTATCGTCAGTTTTATCGGATGCGTGGTGGCGGCGATTTTTATGCTCTGGCTGTTTAGCCGCAAGCACGATAAATAGCCCTGCACGCGTCAGGCCGGTTTACCACAGCCCCATAACGGATGAGGCGCCGGCCAGTTCACGCAGCGCGTCGAGTGTCAGAAGCAGGCCAAAAACATAGATAAACGGATTCATCGGGATTAACTCCTTGTTTTCCTTCTTCCACTATACTTCATCCCTTAGCCTGCTACCGGTTCGCTCTCACAAATCCACCAGATTTGGTGGGCAAAAATCCTTCAGTCTGCAACCCGCGCCAGATGAAACCGCGCCTCGTACCGCTGGCGTGCCTGTGCCGCCGTGATGGTTTTAACGGTGGCGATAAAAAAGCCTGGACGACGATACCGCAGCCTGTGTTATGGTTGAGGCAGGAAGGTAAAGCGGAAGTTATGGATGAACGCGCGACCCTTCCCCTGGACAAAAAAAGACCGAATACGATTCCTGTATTCGGTCCAGGGAAATGGCTCTTGGGAGAGAGCCGTGCGCTAAAAGTTGGCATTAATGCAGGCTCAGTCGCCTTGCCTTTTAAGAATAGATGACGACACCAGCTTTTCCAGTCTGCGACCAAACTCGCAGCAAAAAGCGGTAAGAACGTCATAAAAAAGAAAAACCGCAACGCGCCTTGCTGCGCTGTTGCGGTTTTTTTATGCGTGGCAGGAAATTAGCAGAGTTTCTGCGCGCGCTCGATAAACGGCGCCAGGCTCATCTTCTGCCCCGGATGCGCCGGATCGTCAATCTGAATGACTGAAATCGGCTGGCCGGTTACTTTCCCCTGCGCCAGCTGTTTTTCAGCGATGTCGTTCAGCGGATACTGCATCAGCGTGCTGGGATTGATAGCAAACAGCGCATCGCCCGGACGGCACGCGAGCATCACCTCCTCACGGTTGAACGCCCATTTGTCTTTGCCTATCTCATAGCGGCTGACCGTAATAATCTGCGGCGCGGCGAGAGCCATGCCGGAACAAGAGAGCATCAGCAGCGCAAGCAGCGATTTCTTCATTTATTTCTCACCCGTTAAAAAGGTTCCCAGGTGGCGAACAGGCTGACGCTTAGCAGCACCAGCGCACCGAGCGCCACCTCCAGTTTTGTCATCAGGATAAACCGGCGCTGCGCCGTCGCCTGACGTGAAAATTTCGGCACCAGAACATAGCGGTTAATCAGCGCGATGGCCACCATGACCGCCACCAGCGCGATTTTAAATGCCAGCATCCGGACATAGCCGCTCTCAAAGGGCCAGACCATGCCGAGGATCAGTATGCCGTTAATGATGCCTGTCGCGATAACTCCCGCCACCGCTACGTGCCCGTAGCGTGAAAAACGCATCATGGCGGTGATGGCGTCCGCGCGCCACGGCGCGTCTTTCGCAACGCGCATCAGGATCAGGAGCGGCACGAGACCGCCGAACCACCAGGCGGCACACAGCACATGCAGCGCATAACAGAGCCGCTGGAGCGCGCCGGTTAGCCCCTCGTACATCGCGCCATGCCCGACGCCCGCAAGCAACACAAGCTGCACGCAAAATAAGATAAGCAGCAGTCCACTGCGCCGCGCCGCCAGCCAGACGCACGGCAGCGTCACGAGCGCCAGCAGGATTTGCCACAGCCACACCGCGCCAAAGCGCGTCGATAACATCGCCTGCCAGATAGCCGGGCGCAGACTGTCCGCCGCGCCGTCGCCCATCAGTCCCGCCTGAACCGCGAAAATCGCTACGGCGCTGATAACCGTCGCCAGCGCAGCACTGCGCCAGCGCGCGCGCAGGCGCTGCGCGAGATGTCGTCCGAGCGCGTCAGGCGCCAGCCACGCGCAGAACAGCGCCCCGCCCGCGCCGAGCATCAGCGCGGCGACATGGACGAAACGCAGCGCGACATAAACGCTTTCCAGCACGACGTTACTTCACGCTAAACCGGTAGCTGCCTTTGGTTTTATGACCGTCCACCGACACCACGTGCCACTGCACCTGGTACTCGCCGCTCGCGAGCGGCGCGGCAAGCGGCGCTACCAGCTGTTTATCATCATTCGGCGCGCGTTTGACCGCGCCGGTATCCGTTTTTTTGCCATCCGGGCCTGTCAGCGTCACGCCGCTGAACGCAGGCTCGATGCCTTCGGAAAAGGTTAAGGTCAGCGCCTCGGGCGATGCGTCAACCGTCGCGTTGGCGGCGGGCTGTTGCGTTTTAAGGTGCGCATGCGCCAGTACGGCGGGCGTGGTCATGACGGCGGCGACAAGCGCCAGCGCACGGCAAAAACGTGCGGCAAAAGGTGCCATATTATTCATTCCTTTTTATTATAAATCAGTCGCAAGAATACCCTCGCGTCAATGGCAAGTCGAGCCGGGAAGGCACATCCCGCCACATAAGGCTTGTCATCCGGCGCGCGGCGCAGTACCTTCACGGCGATTAAGAGGAGCACACCATGAACCAGAACCTTGCCCTACTTCCGCAGGAAGAGATGGATAAAGTGAACGTCGATCTGGCGGCTTCCGGCGTGGCGTTTAAAGAGCGCTACAATATGCCGGTCATCGCCGAAGCCGTAGAGCGCGAACAGCCTGAGCATTTGCGCGACTGGTTTCGCGAGCGTCTTATCGCGCATCGCCTGGCGTCGGTGAATCTCTCCCGCCTGCCCTACGAACCTAAAATGAAATAACGGCTTTCTGCCTCGCCCGCGGTCATCACTGATGACGGCGGGCGTCTGTTTTCCCTTCCGGCGGAGCGCATATGCTACGGATTATTGATACCGAAACCTGCGGACTGCAGGGCGGCGTTGTCGAAGTGGCGTCGGTGGACATCATCGACGGCGCGATAGTCAACCCGATGAGCGATCTGGTGCGCCCGGACCGCCCTATCAGCCATCAGGCGATGGCGATACATAAGATTACCGAGGCGATGGTCGCGGATAAGCCGTATATCGAAGACGTTATCCCGCGTTACCACGGCAGCCCGTGGTATGTGGCGCATAACGCCAGCTTTGATCGTAAAGTCCTGCCCGAAATGCCGGGCGAATGGATATGCACCGTCAAGCTGGCGCGCCGCCTGTGGCCAGGCATTCGCTACAGCAATATGGGGCTGTATAAATCCCTCAAGCTACAGGTTGAAACGCCTGCGGGCCTGCATCATCACCGCGCGCTGTTTGACTGCTACATTACGGCGGCGCTGCTGCTGGAGATCATGAAAGTCTCCGGCTGGACGCCGGAAGAGATGGTCAATATTACCGGGCGTCCGCAGCTTATCGCCACGCTGCCGTTTGGCAAATACCGCGGCGAGCCGGTGGCCGACATCGCCGGGCGCGATCCAGGGTATCTGCGCTGGATGCTGAATAACGTCAAACAGCTTAACCCGGATTTGCGTCTGACGTTAAAGCACTACCTCGATAACGATTAATCCGCGAGCGGGTCCGGCGGCAGCGTGCCCTGGGCCAGCCCAATCAGAAACGCGTACTCCATCGCCACGCCCTCGTAAGATTTAAATCGCCCCGATTTCCCGCCGTGCCCGGAATCCATATCGGTACACAGCAGCAGCAGATTGTCATCGGTTTTCAGTTCGCGCAGCTTCGCCACCCATTTTGCCGGCTCCCAGTACTGCACCTGCGAATCATGCAGGCCGGTCGTCACCAGCAGATGCGGATAGCGCTGCGCGCTCACGCAGTCATAAGGGCTGTAACTCTTCATGTAGAAGTAATATTCCTTATCCGCCGGATTGCCCCACTCTTCAAATTCACCGGTGGTAAGCGGAATGGATTCGTCGAGCATAGTGGTGACGACATCCACAAACGGCACCTGCGCAATCACGCCGCGAAACAGCGTCGGGCGCTCGTTAATCGCCGTGCCCATCAGCATACCGCCCGCGCTACCGCCCATGCCGAAGAGATAATCCGGGTCGCCATAGCGCTGCGCCAGCAGCGCGTCGCACACGTCCAGGTAGTCGTTAAAGGTATTTTTCTTCTTCAGGAATTTCCCTTCTTCATACCACTGCTGGCCGAGCTCGCCGCCGCCGCGCACATGGGCGATAGCGTAGACGAAGCCGCGATCCAGCAGGCTCAACCGGCTGGCGCTGAAATCGGCGTCGATACAAGTGCCGTAAGAGCCGTAGCCGTAGACCAGCAGCGGGTTTTTCCCTTCCCGGAAATGGCCTTTGTGCCAGACGAGCGACACTGGCACCTCGACGCCGTCGCGCGCGGTGATCCAGAGGTGTTCGCTCTGGTAGTTGGCGGCGTCAAACCCCGCCACTTCGGTCTGTTTCAGTACGCGGCGCTCGCCGGTTTCCATGTTCAGCTCAAAGAGCGTGTCCGGCATGGTCATCGATGAGTAACCATAACGCAGCTTGCAGGTTTCCGGCTCCGGGTTATAGGCAACCCAGGTGACATACGCCGGATCGTCAAAGGCAATGCCTGTTGATTCATGCGTTTTGCGGTTGATTTGCCGCAGGCTGGTGAGGCCGCGCTGGCGCTCTTCCACGACCAGCCAGTCGGCAAACAGCGTAAAGCCCTCCAGCATCACGTGCTCGCGCGCCGGGATTATCTCTTCCCAGCGAGCTTCATCGCGCACGCGGCTGCGGTACAGCCCGAAGTTTTTCCCGGCGCGGTTAGAACGGATGTAAAACATATGCTGGAAGTGATCGACGCTGTATTCGTGATCTTTACGACGCGGCAGGAAGCTTAGCGGCGGCGCGTCCGGGAGATCGGCGTTCACCAGCAACACCTCTGTCGTGGTGGCGCTGCCGAGGAAAATCAGAATGAAATTCTGCGACGTAGTTTTATAGAGGCTGACGTAAAACGTCTCGTCTTTCTCTTCATAGACCAGTTCATCCTGATCGGCGGCGGTATCGAGGGTATGACGCCAGATCTGGTACGGCAGCAGCGTTACCGGATGTTTACGCACGTAATAGAGCGTGCGCGAGTCGTTGGCCCAGACAAAGCTCGCCGAAACATTTTCCAGCACCTCCGGGTACCACTGCCCGGTGTCCAGATTACGAAAGCGCAGCCCATACTGTCGGCGCGAAAGAAAATCTTCCGCCACCGCCATCACGGTGTTATCCGGCGCGATATCCATACCGCCGAGCGTATAAAATTCGCTGCGGGCGGCGCGCTTATTGCCATCCAGCAGAACGTCCCACTCTTCCCACTCGCTGTGTATCACCGACTGACGCTGATAAATCGCGTATTCGCAGCCGGTTTCGTAAATCTGCCGGTAGCGATAGCCGTTTTTGACGTAAGGCGCCGAGACGTCACGCGGCGGAATACGGCTGACCATTTCAGAGAGCAACCGCTCTTCCAGCGCGCTTTGCGTGGACATCACGCGTCGCCCGTAGTCGTTTTCCTGATGCAGGTAATCCAGCACGTCCGGCTGCGCGCGCGTGTCGTCCCGCAGCCAGTAGTAGTTGTCGATGCGGGTGTCGCCATGCTGTGTAATGGCGTAGGGGATCTGTTTCGCTTTCGGTGGCATGTCGCTGTTCTTTTTGTTTAACACACTGTAAGGGTGGCAAAACCCACGCGCGTTGCAAGCGAAACATGCCTGTTTATGGCATTATCTGCTTATCCCGGCAGCGCTTTTTTCTCCTGCTGGATGTCGCGTTCAATCTCGTCACGCACGTCCTGCGGGATTTTCAGAGCGTCGCCGAGCGCCTGCAGATAGCTGCGCTCCATGAAGTGGTCGATATCGATTGCCGCACAGCTCAGGAAGTAAAGCTCCAGCGCCTCTTCTTCGTTTTTCACGTCGGCGGCAAGACGCATCGGATCGAGCGGCTGATTAATCGCCTGCTCCACCAGTACGCGCCCCTGCGCTTCAATACCGGCTTCACGCAGCTGACGTTCAATGGCTGCGCGCTCGCTGTCATCAATGTGCCCGTCGCTTTTAGCGGCGAACACCAGCGCCAGCACAAGACGCTCTGCGCGGCGATCCAGCGGCGTGTGCTGCTGGCCGTACTGCGGCTCATCCTGATGCGCGGCGCGAATTCTGTCTTTGTATTTGTTCCACAGCACCGTCCCGGCAACGGCACCGCCGCCCACCAGCAATGCGCCGCCGCCATATTTCGCGAGCAGTTTGCGCGATGATTTGCTGGCCACCAATAAGCCCGCGAGACCGCCGAGCGCGCCGGGGGTGATCAGATTACTGAGTCCTTTGGAGCGCAATGCATCCTGAATGCCGGACTTACCGGATGCAGCTGCGCCGCTTTGCCCCAGCATTGACTGAAGCTGTGTTAACCAGTTGCTCATTATGTTCCTCTGCGCTGATGAGTGATAACCCAAGCGTAAGCGAGCGGACGTCAAGATGTGTCGGGGAACCGCAAGGAAGGGAAAAGACGCGGCCCCGGTAAGGGCCGCAGAGGATCAGTGCTGATAGTGCGCCTGGCCCGCGGCGCAGTCGACCATCACCTGGTAGTGAATATCGGTGTTTTTACCGCGCACGGTCAGCGGCACTTTCCATTTATCGTTTTTGCCCACGATCTCTTTGCTGTTGATCCAGGCGACCGGATCGGCCTGCCCCAGCGTTTTCTGATCGTCAGCCCATTTCACAATACGGTTTTGCAGATAGTCGCGCTTGACGCTCGCCGCGATACCTTCCGCCGTCATGCCTTCGCATTTCGGGAAATGCACCTGGCGCGGGTCATCCGCGTGCGCAGCGCTTGCGGCGGTGAGTAATGCAAAAGAAATCAGGGCTCCTGCGATTTTTTTCATCGTGCTTCTCCGAAGACGGGTGATGAAAAAAGTCTGGTACAAAAACAGCGAAGCGCAAGGGAACCCTACAAAATGAGGGGGTAAAACTGAGGGGGGAACGTGAGAGTAGGCAGCGGACAGCGGACTATGTAACCGTAGTCCCACCCAAAACACCCGCTAACGTGAAAATGGTACTCACGTTGAGCAAACGCGAAAGATCAGCCGCAAGAACCCGACGCGCGAGAAACCGCGCCGCTGGCGCTATAATGCCGCCAGCGGCACAGGGAGAAGACGATCAGGCCGCTTTGGTGCGTTTACGCGCGCTGTGCAGCGCGACAGCGCCCTCTTCACCTTCAGCCGACGCTTCCGGGGCAGCTTCTGCCGCGCCGTCAGTGTGCTCGCTGGTTTCCTGCGGCAGACGACCGGTGCGCACGATAGTGCTGAGGTTGTCTTTCTGCTCGGCCATCCACAGCGCCAGCTGCTCGACCTGACCTTCCGCGAAACCGACAGGCGCCTGTCCCAGCCAGCCTTCCAGGGCTTCGGCTAAGTCCAGCATTTTGTCCCAGGCGTCGGCTTCCTTCTTACTGGCAAATGACATTTTTTCCACACCCTCACGGATAACGACGTATTTAATTTCTACCGCCATGATGCAACTCCCGTTACTGTATTTATATACAGTATAAACCTGCGCGAACCGAAATGCAAACCGTCTGCGATGCGCAAAGCAAACGTTTTCGTATATACTGCCGCCAGAATTTCACACAGCAGGAATACCGCTATGGCTATGTTAGGTACCGCACTGCGCCCGTCAGCAACCCGCGTGATGCTGCTTGGCTCAGGAGAACTCGGAAAAGAAGTGGCGCTTGAATGCCAGCGTCTGGGCATTGAGGTGATCGCCGTTGATCGCTACGCCGATGCGCCCGCCATGCAGGTGGCGCACCGCAGTCACGTTATCAATATGCTCGACGGCGCAGCGCTGAAAAAACTGGTAGCGCAGGAGATGCCGGACTTTATCGTGCCGGAAATCGAAGCTATCGCCACCGACGCGCTCGTTGAGCTTGAACAGCAGGGCCAGCGCGTGGTGCCTGGCGCCCGCGCCGCCCGTCTGACCATGAACCGTGAAGGCATCCGTCGCCTCGCCGCCGAAGAGCTTGGCCTGCCGACCTCAACTTATCGCTTCGCCGAAAACGAAGCGGAATTTCGCGAGGCGGTGGCGGAAATCGGCCTGCCGTGCATCGTCAAACCGGTCATGAGTTCCTCCGGCAAGGGCCAGAGCGTTGTTCGTAGCAGCGATGCGCTGGACGGTGCCTGGCAGTATGCGCAGCAGGGCGGACGCGCCGGCGCGGGGAAAGTCATCGTCGAAGGCGTAGTGCAGTTTGATTTTGAAATCACGCTACTCACCATCAGCGCCGTGGACGGCGTGCATTTCTGCGCGCCTATCGGTCATCGCCAGGAAGACGGCGATTACCGCGAATCCTGGCAGCCCCAACAGATGAGCGAGGCGGCGCTGGCGCGCGCCCAGGAGATTGCGCAGAAGGTGGTGCAGGCGCTCGGCGGTTACGGCCTGTTCGGCGTCGAGCTGTTTGTCTGCGGCGACGAGGTGATATTCAGTGAAGTATCGCCACGGCCGCACGATACCGGGATGGTGACGCTTATCTCTCAGGATCTCTCAGAGTTCGCGCTGCACGTGCGCGCGTTTCTCGGTCTGCCGGTCGGCGGTATTCGCCAGTACGGCCCGGCCGCCTCGGCGGTGATCCTGCCGACGCTGAAAAGTGATGACGTGAAGTTTGGCGAGCTCTCCGGGGCATTGGGCGCCGGTCTGCAACTGCGCCTCTTCGGCAAGCCGGAAATCGACGGTTCACGCCGTCTGGGCGTGGCGCTCGCCACCGGCGAGACGGTTGATGACGCCATCGCGCGCGCGAAGGCCTCCGCCGCCGCCGTGATCGTAAAAGGCTAAAAAAAACGCGCCGCCCGTGAAGGCGGCGCGCTGCATTTCAGGTCGCGTAAAAAGTTACTGCGCGCCTTCCACCGCTTCGCGGGCAAGTTTCGTAATGCGATCCCAGTCGCCCGCTTCCATCGCATCCGCCGGCACCAGCCAGGAGCCGCCGATGCACAGCACGCTTTTTAGCGCCAGATAGTCACGGTAGTTGGCAGGCGAAATGCCGCCCGTCGGGCAGAAACGCACCTGGGAGAACGGGCCTGCGATAGCCTGCAGCGCTTTGGTGCCGCCGTTGGCTTCCGCCGGGAAGAATTTAAACTCTTTCAGGCCGTAATCCATGCCCAGCATCAGTTCGGAAACGGTGCTGATGCCAGGGATCAGCGGGATGGTGCCTTCGGTCGCGGCTTTCAGCAGCGGCTCGGTGAGGCCCGGGCTGATGGCGAACTGCGCGCCAGCCTCAGTCACCTCTTTGAGCTGCTGCGCGTTCAGCACGGTGCCCGCGCCGATGATGGCGTCCGGCACTTCTTTGGCGATAGCGCGGATAGCGTCCATCGCACATGCGGTGCGCAGGGTCACTTCCAGCACGCGCACGCCGCCTGCCAGCAACGCCTTCGCCATCGGGACCGCGTGCTCCAGCTTGTTAATCACAATCACCGGCACGACCGGACCGCTTTTCAGGATCTGTTCGGCACTCGTTTTCCAGTTTTTCATCTGTGGATCTCTCCCGCCATTTTTAAAGAGTGTGGCGCGCGCCTGCGCACCTGATAGTTAAAAGTCGATGCAGGTCGCGCCCTGCTCCGCCCCGGACAGTTTTTCACGCAGCGCACCGAACAGCTCGCGCCCCGTTCCCACGCGCTGGGCGCTGAGATTCGGGTGGTAAGGCTCACGCCGCGCCAGTTCGTCTTCATCCACCAGCAGCGTCAGTTCGCCGGTCTGTCCGTTGACGCGGATGATATCGCCGTCGCGCACTTTCGCGAGCAGCCCGCCGTCGTAAGCTTCGGGCGTCACGTGGATGGCCGAAGGCACTTTCCCCGACGCGCCGGAGAGGCGACCATCCGTGACCAATGCAATTTTGAAACAGCGGTCCAATAATACACCAAGCGGCGGCATAAGTTTATGTAATTCTGGCATCCCGTTCGCTTTTGGCCCCTGATGGCGCACCACCACGACGCAATCGCGGTCCAGCAGCCCGGCCTCAAAGGCAGGCAAGACGTCGTGCTGGCTTTCGAACACCACGGCGGGCGCTTCGACGACCTGGTTTTCCACCGGCACGGCAGACGTTTTCATCACCGCGCGGCCAAGGTTGCCGCTCAGCACTTTGGTGCCGCCATGCTTCGAGAACGGGGTGTCGAGGGTCGCGATAGTGGCGTTATCCAGCGAGGCTGGCGCCCCGTCGCGCCAGGCAAGTTCGCCGTTGTCGAGCCACGGCTCCTGGGTATAGCGCGCAAGACCAAAGCCCGCCACCGTGTTGACATCTTCATGCAGCAACCCGCCTTTCAGCAGCTCGCGCATCAGCACCGGTACGCCGCCCGCAGCCTGGAAGTGGTTGATATCCGCCGGACCGTTCGGGTAGAGGCGCGCCAGCAGCGGCACAATGTCGGAGATCGCGGAGAAATCATCCCAGTTAATGATGATGCCCGCTGCACGCGCCATCGCCACCAGATGCATGGTGTGGTTGGTGGAGCCGCCGGTGGCGAGCAGCGCCACGATGCCGTTCACCACTACTTTTTCATCCACCAGTTTGCCAAGCGGCATCCAGTCGTTGCCGTTGCCGGTAAGGCGCGTGACCTGACGCGCGGCGGCGGCGGTCAGCGCGTGGCGCAGCGGCGCGTCCGGGTGAACAAACGAGGAGCCTGGCAGTTGCATCCCCATAAATTCAATGACCATCTGGTTGGTATTGGCGGTGCCGTAGAAGGTGCAGGTGCCGGGCTCGTGATAAGACGCGGCTTCGGATTCCAGCAGCGCCGCGCGATCCACTTTGCCTTCGGCGTAGAGCTGGCGAATGCGTACTTTTTCTTTGTTCGGCAGGCCGCTCGACATCGGGCCGGACGGGATAAATACGGCGGGCAGATGCCCGAAAGAGAGCGCCGCCATCGCCAGCCCCGGCACGATTTTGTCGCACACGCCGAGGTAGAGCGCGCCGTCAAACATGTTGTGCGACAGCCCCACCGCCGCCGACATAGCTATCACTTCGCGGCTCAGCAGCGACAGTTCCATACCGTCCTGCCCCTGCGTCACGCCGTCGCACATGGCGGGCACGCCGCCTGCGACCTGCGCCACCGCGCCGACGCTGTGCAGCGCCTCGCGGATCTGCTGCGGATAGTTTTCGTAAGGCTGGTGCGCGGAGAGCATGTCGTTATAGGAAGTAATGATGCCGATATTGTTACGCAGCATACTTTTCAGCGCCGCTTTGTCATCCGGCTGGCAGGCGGCGAAGCCGTGGGCCAGATTGCCGCAGGCGAGGCTGGCGCGATGCACGGTCTGGCTTTTCGCCTCTTCGATGCGGGCCAGGTAAGCGTCACGCGTGGCGCGGGAGCGTTCGGTAATACGTTTTGTTACCCGTAACAATTCAGGATGCATAAAAAGTCCTCTCTGGTTTTCTGCCTGAGGCCGCCTTTCCAGACGTTGCGCAACATACCGGAGTTGTCACGTATACGCGCCAGCCGCGCCTCGCAAGAGCAAAATCGCTTCAGCCAGTGTAATGAAAAAAGCCCCGCTGGTGAATCCAGTCGGGGCTTTAAAACAGAATTTTTTACACAACCACTGTTCCGGATCATGTTACCGGTAAAGTAACACGCTTCCGCGATGGTCGATTATTCGAATTCGTTCCAGGAGCGGCCATCGCGTGTGATCATCGCTACCGAGGCGACAGGGCCCCAGGTGCCGGCCTGATACGGTTTCGGCGCATCGTTGTCCGCCGCCCAGGCTTCGGTGATGGAATCGACCCACTTCCAGGCCTCTTCCACTTCATCACGACGCACGAACAGCGCCTGGATGCCGCGCATGGTTTCCAGCAGCAGACGCTCGTAGGCATCGGCCAGATGGCTTTCATTGAAGGTTTCGGAATAGCTCAGATCGAGTTTGGTGATTTGCAGGTTGTGCTTGTGATCCAGTCCCGGCACTTTGTTCAGCACCTGGATATCCACGCCTTCGTCCGGCTGCAGACGGATAGTCAGCTTGTTCTGCGGCAGATCCTGCCAGGAATCTTTAAACAGATTCAGCTCCGGCGTTTTGAAATAGACCACGACTTCAGAGCATTTGGTCGGCAGACGCTTACCGGTACGCAGGTAGAACGGCACGCCAGCCCAGCGCCAGTTGTCGATGTCGACGCGGATAGCCACAAAGGTTTCCGTATGGCTGGTCTTGTTGGCGCCCTCTTCTTCCAGGTAGCCCGGCACTTTTTTGCCCTGGGCAAAACCCGCGGTGTACTGGCCGCGCACGGTTTTCTCACGCACGTTGGAGCGGTCGATACGGCGCAGCGAGCGCAGTACTTTCACTTTTTCGTCGCGAATGCTGTCGGCGGTCAGATCAGATGGCGGCGACATCGCAATCATGCAGAGAATTTGCAGCAGGTGGTTCTGGATCATGTCGCGCATCTGGCCCGCCTGATCGAAATAGCCCCAGCGGCCTTCGATGCCCACTTCTTCGGCCACGGTGATTTCCACGTGATCGATAGTGCGGTTGTCCCAGTTATTGACGAACAGCGAGTTCGCAAAACGCAGCGCCAGCAGGTTCAGCACCGTCTCTTTACCGAGGTAATGGTCGATACGGTAGACCTGGCACTCTTCGAAGAATTTACCCACCTGATCGTTGATCTCGCGGGAGGTTTCAAGCGAGGTGCCGAGCGGTTTTTCCATGACCACGCGCGCCGGTTTGGCGTTAAGCTTCGCCGCGCCGAGACCTTCGCAGATCGCGCCGAACGTGCTTGGCGGCATCGCGAAATAGTTAATGGTGACGCGGTTTTTCTGATCCAGCATTTTGCCGAGACGAGTAAACGCGGCGGTGTCATTGACGTCCAGATTACAGAAATCGAGACGGCCGCTGAGGGTATCCCACAGGGCTTCGTCGATTTTCTCTTTCATGAAGGTTTCAAGCGCTTCACGGACGACTTTGGTATAGGCTTCTTTATCCCAGTCCGCGCGGCCTACCCCCAGAATGCGGGTATCCGGATGGATTTGGCCCGCTTTTTCCAGCTGATACAGGGAAGGCAACAGTTTTCGGCGCGCCAGATCGCCTTTGGCGCCGAAAATCACTAAGTCGCACGCCTGCGCTGTTTGCGTTACCGCCATGTCTTTCTCCTCGTTTCGGAATACCTGTCGGGACAGGTCATCATTGTAATTTTCTTACACTGCACTCTACTGCTTTTAAGACTTTCAGGATACTCCTAAGCGTCCGGCGTCGGTCACTAAAGCGCCACGCGCCGCGGTGATCGCTGAGAAATTGGGCCGTCGCGCCCGGCTGGCGCTTTTTACGGCATCGCCGCCATAACAAAATCAGACAGCGATCATGTTATGAAAAAAAACAACAACATTGTCTTTAGACGCCAGCCCGCACCTGTACTATCAGGAGTATATTCTTGATAAAACTAATCGTCGTTTCCCAATCGTGTGAAATGACTCTTTCTGCGGGTCTCATGTTAGCAATGAACATGCTGGAAAAGATCCAGTCGCAACTGGAACATCTGAGTAAATCTGAACGCAAAGTCGCCGAAGTGATACTGGAATCGCCTTCACAGGCCATTCATTCGAGTATCGCGACGCTGGCAAGCGAGGCGGGCGTCAGCGAGCCGACCGTCAACCGCTTCTGCCGGAGCCTTGAGACCAAAGGCTTTCCCGATTTCAAACTACATCTCGCCCAGAGCCTCGCCAACGGCACGCCGTATGTGAATCGCAACGTCGATGAAGATGACAGCGTCGAAGCCTATACCACCAAAATTTTCGAATCGGCGATGGCGAGCCTCGATCACGTGCGCCAGTCGCTTGATATGGCGACGGTGAACCGGGCCGTGGATATGCTCACCCAGGCGAAGAAAATCGCGTTTTTCGGGCTGGGCTCTTCCGCGGCCGTGGCGCATGACGCCATGAATAAATTCTTTCGCTTCAACGTCCCTGTCGTCTATTCCGACGATATCGTAGTACAGCGCATGAGCTGCATGAACGGCGGCCCCGATGACGTCGTGGTGCTGATTTCGCACACCGGGCGCACCAAAAGCCTGGTGGAGCTGGCGCGACTCGCCCGTGACAACGATGCGCTGGTGCTGGCGATCACCTCGCGCGGTTCACCACTCGCCCGCGAAGCGAGCCTCGCCCTGCTGCTGGACGTGCCGGAAGATACCGACATCTATATGCCGATGGTATCGCGGCTTGCGCAACTGACGGTGATTGATGTGCTGGCGACCGGGTTTACGCTGCGCCGCGGGGCAAAATTCCGGGATAACTTGAAGCGGGTCAAAGAAGCGCTCAAGGAATCGCGTTTTGATAAGAGCTTACTGATTTCTGACGACCAGTAAGCATTTCTATAACAAAGTTGTAACTTATAAAGCCATTCGGTTATGGTTTGTGTCTCTATTCGAAACAGGCCACCGCGCCGAATTTATGTTCACGCAACACCAAAGTTGTTTCAGTCAACGGAGTAATACATGTCCAGACGGCTTCGCAGAACCAAAATCGTTACCACGTTAGGCCCGGCTACCGACCGCGATAATAACCTGGAAAAAATTATCGCCGCCGGCGCGAACGTAGTACGTATGAACTTCTCGCACGGGACGCCGGAAGATCATCAGCTTCGCGCTGATAAAGTCCGCGAGATCGCGGCCAAACTGGGACGCCACGTCGCTATTCTTGGCGACCTTCAGGGACCGAAAATTCGCGTCTCCACCTTTAAAGAAGGCAAAGTTTTCCTCAATATTGGCGATAAATTCCTGCTCGACGCCAACCTCGGCAAAGGCGAAGGCGATAAAGAAAAAGTCGGTATCGACTACAAAGGCCTGCCGGCGGACGTGGTGCCTGGCGACATCCTGCTGCTGGATGATGGCCGTGTGCAGCTGAAAGTGCTGGATGTTCAGGGCATGCAAGTCTTTACCGAAGTCACCGTGGGCGGCCCGCTGTCGAATAACAAGGGCATTAACAAGCTGGGCGGCGGTCTTTCCGCTGAGGCGCTGACTGAAAAAGACAAAGCGGACATTATCACCGCGGCGAAAATCGGCGTGGATTATCTGGCCGTCTCCTTCCCGCGTTGCGGCGAAGATCTGAACTATGCCCGCCGCCTGGCGCGCGATGCAGGCTGCGACGCCAAAATTTGTGCCAAAGTCGAGCGCGCCGAAGCGGTGTGCAGCAATGAAGCGATGGATGACATCATTCTGGCGTCTGACGTGGTGATGGTCGCGCGCGGCGATCTGGGCGTTGAAATCGGCGACCCGGAGCTGGTCGGCATCCAGAAAACCCTCATTCGTCGTGCCCGTAAGCTGAATCGTGCCGTCATTACCGCGACACAGATGATGGAATCGATGATCACCAACCCGATGCCGACCCGTGCGGAAGTGATGGACGTGGCGAACGCCGTGCTGGACGGCACCGACGCCGTCATGCTGTCAGCTGAAACCGCCGCGGGCCAGTACCCGGCAGAAACCGTTTCAGCCATGGCGCGCGTCTGTCTCGGCGCGGAGAAAATCCCAAGCATCAACGTGTCCAAACACCGTCTGGACGTTGAATTTGATAACGTCGAAGAAGCGATTGCGATGTCGGCCATGTACGCCGCCAACCACCTGAAAGGCGTGAGCGCGATTATCACCATGACCGAATCGGGCCGTACGGCGCTGATGACGTCCCGTATCAGCTCCGGTCTGCCGATTTTCGCTATGTCCCGCCATGAGCGCACCCTGAACCTCACCGCGCTCTATCGCGGCGTGACGCCGGTCTATTTCGACAGCGCCAACGACGGCGTGGCGGCGGCGCAGGATGCCGTTAATCTGCTGCGTGACAAAGGCTATCTGGTGACCGGCGATCTGGTTATCGTTACCCAGGGCGATATGATGGGCACCACCGGCAGCACCAACACCACGCGCGTGCTGACCGTCGAGTAAACCTCATAAAAAAGGGGCCTGCGCCCCTTTTCGTAATGCATAAGCCGCTCGCTCTGAGCGGCTTTTTTATTTCGGATAGAGATCTTTGCGGCGGTACGGCTCAATCTCGCCCTCTTTGCGCGTTTTCAGAAGCTTGAGGATCCAGGCGTACTGCTCCGGATGCGGGCCGACAAAATGCTCCACCTCTTCGTTCATGCGGCGCGCCAGCGTCACGTCATCGGCATCCATCAGGTCATCCATCGGCGGGCGCACCAGCACGTCCAGACGGTGCGTTGTGCCGTTATAGACCGGGAAAAGCGGGATCACGCGCGCGCGGCAGACTTTCATCAGGCGGCCCACCGCAGGCAGCGTCGCTTTGTAGGTCGCGAAGAAATCGACAAATTCGCTCTGCTCCGGTCCGTGGTCTTCATCCGGCAGGTAGTAGCCCCAGAAGCCGTCGCGTACCGATTTGATAAACGGCTTAATGCCGTCCTGGCGGGCATGCAGACGACCGCCAAAACGCAGGCGGACTTTATTCCAGACATAATCCAGCAGCCGGTTGCCCTGATGATGGAACATCGCCGCCACGTGTACGCCGCGCGAGGCCAGCAGCATCGCCGGAATATCCACGCCCCAGCCGTGCGGGACGAGCAGGATCACACTCTCTTTGCTTTCCAGCATCTCGTTGAGAATGGCTTCGCCGTGCCAGTCGACGCGGCTGAGCACTTTTTCCGGGCCGCGCAGCGCCAGCTCGGCCATGAAGACCATCGACTGCGGCGCCGTGGCGAACATATTGTCGATAATCGCTTCACGCTGCGCCTCGGAGAGCGCCGGGAAGCAATAAAACAGGTTGATGCGCGCGCGACGGCGGGCGCTCTTGCCAAACTTCCCTGCCAGCCGCCCGACTTTACCGAGCAGCGGATCGCGAAAAGACGGCGGCGTCAGAGCCAGCGCCGCGCAGGCGCCAATCCCAAGCCAGGAGCCCCAGTAGCGCGGATGCAGGAACGCACGCTCAAAGGTGGGTATGTATTCACTTTTTGTTTTTGTTGGGTCCATGACGGTTCTCAGGCCAGAGCCGGGTAATCAAAAGAGAAAATAATGAAGGAGTTTAGCGGCGCGAAGGCCGTCAGACAAAATAAAAAGCCGGCGCGCGAAGGCACCGGCTGTTAATTGCCGCGCTTTTAATCAAGCGTCAGTTGCGGCACCACTTGTTTAACCTGCGCCAGGTAATCGCTGCGATCCGAACCGGTAAGCCCTTCAGAGCGCGGCAGTTTGGCGGTCAGCGGGTTAACGGCCTGCTGGTTGATCCACATTTCATAGTGCAGGTGCGGGCCGGTAGAGCGGCCGGTGTTGCCGGAAAGCGCGATGCGATCGCCGCGTTTCACTTTCTGGCCCGGTTTCACCAGCAGCTTCTTCAGGTGCATATAGCGTGTGGTATAGGTGCGGCCATGACGGATAGCGACATAATACCCCGCCGCCCCGCTACGCTTCGCCATGACCACCTCGCCATCGCCCACGGCCAGTACCGGCGTACCTTGCGGCATCGCGAAATCGACGCCTTTATGCGGCGCGACACGCCCGGTCACCGGATTCAGACGGCGCGGGTTGAAGTTAGAGGAGACGCGGAACTGACGCGACGTCGGGAAGCGCATAAAGCCTTTGGCAAGGCCGGAGCCGTTGCGGTCATAGAATTTGCCGTCTTCCGCGCGGATCGCATAGTAATCTTTACCGGACGAACGCAGACGCACGCCGAGCAGCTGGCTCTGTTCGCGCTTGCCGTCGAGCATTTCACGCGACATCAGCACCGAGAACTCGTCGCCCTTTTTCAGCTTGCGGAAGTCCATCTGCCACTGCATCGCTTTGATAACCGCGCTGATCTCCGCGCTGGTGAGCCCCGCCTCTTTAGCGCTGGCGACAAAGCTGCCGCCGACGGTGCCTTTCATGACGTTATTGACCCAGTCGCCCTGCTGCACTTCGCTGCTCATTTTAAAGCCGCCGGCAGGCGTGCGGTCATAGGTGCGGGTTTCGCGGCGCGACATCTCCCAGGTCAGGCGCTGTAACTCGCCGCTGTCGGTAAGCGTCCAGGAGATTTGCTGGCCGATTTTAAGGTTACGCAGGTCTTTATCGACCGACGCGAGCTGGCTGATATCCCCCATGTCGATACCGTACTGGTTAAGCACGCTGCTTAAGGTATCGCCGGTGGAGACTACATATTCATGCACCCCGGCTTCGCCGGCGGTTTTATCGTCAAGTTCATCCTGCGGAATAGCTTCGTCATCTTCTGGTGCTGCCTGATCGATAGGCTCGCTCGCCTCCGGCAGCAGAGAGCGGATCTCGCTCTTACGCAGCTCGATGGTTTTAACGACAGGCGCCGATTCAGATTCGGGGTGGTAAATGTACGGCCGCCAGACGGCGACCGCGAGTGTGAGAACTGTAAGAGACCCCAGCATAACGCGATGGGGTCGTGGCAGGTTGTTAAATGCCAGGGCGACAGAGCGGGCTATCTGTTGCACGTATCCACTTCCTCGTTAATCTCCTTTCAGGCAGCTGGCATATTGGTTAGATAACTGAGTCAGGAACTGCATGTAGCTGTCCTTACCCAGGCTGACAGACGTTCCCAGCGGGTCGAGCGTTCCCATTCGAACTTTCGTGCCCCTGGCAACGGCTTCAATCACCGCTGGCCTGAACTGTGGCTCAGCAAAAACGCATTCTGCTTTTTGCTCAACCAACTGTGTTCTTATTTCATGTAAACGCTGCGCACCAGGCTGGATTTCGGGATTCACGGTAAAATGGCCGAGCGATGTCAGGCCGTAATGTTTTTCGTAATAGCCATAAGCGTCATGAAAAACGAAGTATCCTTTCCCTTTCAGCGGTGCCAGCTCGTTCGCCACCTGTTTGTCTGTTCGGGCCAGTTCGGCCTCGAAGCGCTGGAGGTTGGCGTCCAGTTTGGCTTTGCTTTGCGGCATAAGTTCCACTAATTTTTCGTGGATTGCAACCGCCGACGCCCGGGCGATTTCCGGCGACAGCCAGATGTGCATGTTATAATCGCCATGATGGTGATGTTCGTCACTTTCTGCGCCATGATGAGCGTGATCTTCATGCTCGTCATCGTCATCATCAACGCCTTTCATCAGCAGCGGTTTCACAGAAGCGAGCTCAGCCAGCGCCAGATTTTTTTGTGCGGGTAGCGCCTTCACGGATTTATCCATAAAGGCTTCCATGTCAGGACCGATCCAGACCACTAAATCCGCTTTCTGTAAGCGTTTAACATCGGAAGGGCGCAGCGCATAGTCATGCTCTGACGCGCCGTCTGGCAGGAGAACTTCGGTGGGAGTCACGCCATCGGCGATAGCCGCGGCGATAAAGCCTACCGGCTTAAGCGAAGCGACCACGGCGGCCTGAGCGCTGGTGGCTGCGCCACCCAGGATTGCTGCACTGAGTGCAGCGCAAAGAAGCGTATTTTTATGTAACATAATGCGACTTATCATCGTTATGAATGTTGGAAGTGTGATATTATAACATTCGAAAACTTCTGCAATCACTAAATTGCCATGACTAATCTTGTATCGCTTCAGAATGTTAGCGTCTCCTTCGGGCAACGCCGCGTTTTATCTGACATTTCTTTAACACTGACGGGTGGCCGCATCCTGACATTGCTGGGCCCCAACGGCGCCGGAAAATCGACGCTGGTAAAAGTGGTTCTTGGGCTGGTAGCACCCGATGAAGGGGTTATCAAGCGTGAACCCCAGTTGCGCATCGGCTACGTGCCGCAAAAGTTGCACCTCGACGCCACCCTGCCGCTCACGGTCAGTCGTTTTTTACGTCTGCGCCCCGGCACCCGCAAAGCGGATATCCTGCCTGCGCTCAAGCGCGTCCAGGCCGGGCACCTCATCGACGCCCCGATGCAGAAACTCTCGGGCGGCGAAACCCAGCGCGTGCTGCTGGCGCGCGCCCTGCTCAACCAACCGCAACTGCTGGTGCTCGACGAACCGACCCAGGGCGTGGATGTCAACGGCCAGGTGGCGCTGTATGATTTAATCAACCAGTTACGTAATGAACTCAACTGCGGCGTGCTGATGGTGTCGCACGACTTGCATCTGGTGATGGCCAAGACCGACGAAGTGCTGTGTCTGAACCATCACATTTGCTGCTCCGGCGCGCCGGAAGTTATCTCCACTCACCCCGAATTTATCTCTATGTTTGGCCCGCGCGGCGCAGAGCAACTGGGGATTTATCGTCACGAACATAACCACCGTCACGATTTGCAGGGACGGATTATTCTGCGCAAGGGAAATGGCTCGTTATGATTGAACTTCTGCTTCCCGGCTGGATGGCCGGTATGCTGCTGGCCTGCGCCGCAGGCCCGCTGGGCTCATTCGTGGTCTGGCGCCGGATGTCTTATTTTGGCGATACGCTGGCGCACGCTTCGCTCCTCGGCGTGGCGTTCGGGCTGCTGTTTGATGTCAATCCGTTTTATGCGGTGATTGTCGTCACGCTGATGCTGGCGGGCGGGCTGGTGTGGCTTGAGAAGCGCCCGCATCTGGCGATCGACACGCTGCTTGGCATTATGGCGCACAGCGCGCTGTCGCTGGGTCTGGTAGTGGTGAGCCTGATGGGCAATATCCGTGTTGATTTAATGGCCTATCTGTTTGGCGATCTGCTGGCGGTGACGCCTGCCGATCTGATCTCCGTGGGGCTCGGCGTCGCGGTTGTCCTCGGCGTGCTGTGCTGGCAGTGGCGCAATTTGCTCTCCATGACCATCAGCCCGGATCTGGCGTTTGTGGATGGCGTGCCCTTACAGCGCGTTAAAATTTTGCTGATGATGGTGACGGCCCTGACGATTGGCGTGGCAATGAAATTTGTCGGCGCGCTGATTATTACGTCGCTGCTGATTATCCCGGCGGCCACGGCACGTCGTTTTGCCCGCACGCCGGAGCAGATGGCAGGCATTGCCGTCGTGCTTGGCATGGTGGCGGTGACCGGCGGCCTGACATTCTCCGCGTTCTACGACACGCCCGCCGGGCCGTCGGTAGTCCTGTGCGCGGCGCTGCTGTTTATTCTCAGCATGACGAAGCGCCCGCCTGCCTGACGCGGGCCGCCCGGTGAGCTTGTTAACAAAAAAGCGCCCTGAGGGCGCTTTTTTTATGCATGGCTTTCACTCTCAACAGTGATGTCACGGCATCTGCGGCGGCGTAATGCCGAAGTGGTTCCAGGCGCGGGTCGTCGCCATTCTTCCGCGCGGCGTGCGCTGCAAAAAACCCTGCTGGATGAGGAACGGCTCCAGCACATCTTCGATAGTTTCACGCTCTTCGCCGATGGCCGCCGCCAGGTTGTCCAGCCCGACCGGGCCGCCGAAGAATTTATCGATCACCGCCAGCAGCAGTTTGCGGTCCATATAGTCAAAGCCTTCGGCATCGACATTAAGCATATCCAGCGCCAGAGATGCCACATGCTGGTTGATAACGCCATCGTGACGCACCTCGGCGAAATCGCGCACGCGCCGCAGCAGGCGGTTGGCGATACGCGGCGTGCCGCGCGAGCGTTTCGCCACTTCGAAGGACGCCTCGTCATTCATCTCAAGCCCCATATGGCGCGCGCTTCGGCTGACGATGTGTTGCAAATCGGCGACCTGATAGAACTCCAGACGCTGCACGATGCCGAAGCGGTCACGCAGCGGCGAAGTGAGCGACCCGGCGCGGGTCGTGGCGCCAATCAGGGTAAACGGCGGCAAATCGATTTTGATCGAGCGCGCCGCCGGGCCTTCGCCAATCATGATATCGAGCTGGTAATCTTCCATCGCCGGATAGAGCACCTCTTCCACAACGGGCGAGAGGCGATGGATTTCATCGATAAACAGGACGTCGTGTGGCTCAAGGTTGGTGAGCATTGCCGCCAGATCGCCCGCCTTTTCCAGTACCGGCCCGGAGGTGGTGCGCAGATTAACGCCCATTTCGTTGGCGACGATATTCGCAAGCGTGGTTTTCCCAAGCCCCGGCGGGCCGAAAATCAGCAGATGATCGAGCGCATCGCCGCGCAGCTTCGCCGCCTGGATAAAAATCTCCATCTGGGAACGCACCTGCGGCTGGCCGATGTACTCGTCGAGTAATTTGGGGCGCATGGCGCGATCGGCCACCTCTTCCGCCACGATGCTGCCCGGCGCCACCAGGCGGTCTGCTTCAATCATCCTCTACCTCACAATGCCGCGCGCAGCGCTTCGCGAATCAGCGTTTCGCTGCTCGCATCCGGCTGGGCGACTTTACTGACCATACGACTGGCTTCCTGAGGTTTATAACCCAGCGACACCAGCGCGGCAACGGCTTCCGCCTCGGCATCATCCACCGCAGGGCTGGCAGGCGACGTCAGTACCAGATCCGCCGCTGGCGTGAAAAGATCGCCATGCAGACCCTTGAAGCGGTCTTTCATCTCCACCACCAGACGTTCGGCGGTTTTCTTGCCGATGCCCGGCAGTTTCACCAGCGCGGCTGGCTCTTCGCGCTCAACCGCGTTAACGAACTGCTGGGCGGACATGCCGGAGAGAATAGCCAGCGCCAGTTTCGGCCCGACGCCGTTCACTTTGATCAGTTCGCGAAACAGCGTGCGCTCTTGTTTGTTATTAAAGCCGAACAGTAAATGCGCGTCTTCACGCACCACAAAATGGGTGAAGACCACCGCTTCTTTGCCGGTTTCCGGCAATTCATAGAAGCAGGTCATCGGCATATGGATTTCATAACCGACGCCGCCCGCCTCCAGTAACACCAGCGGGGGCTGTTTTTCCAGTACGATGCCTCTGAGTCTGCCTATCACGTTGCGCTCCTGCGTAGGGCTTATAAAGTTGCTGGCTATAATATAAAAAAAGCTGGACAGATATCCAGTCAAGAAATCGCGGCGCCGGTAAGGGATGTGACAGTTGCGAGTCGTCTCGCAAAGGAACGGTAACGCCGGTTACCGTTAGCGCAAACGCCCGCGCGCCAGATTCAGGCGCGATTCGCTGACCTGCATCGCGTTCTGGCTGACGTGGCAATGGGTAATGGCGATGGCGAGCGCATCCGCCGCATCCGCCTGCGGGTTAGCGGAGAGTTTCAGCAGCGTGCGCACCATATGCTGCACCTGGCTTTTTTCCGCGCTGCCGATGCCCACCACCGTTTGCTTCACCTGACGCGCCGCATATTCAAACACCGGCAGATCCTGGTTCACCGCCGCGACAATCGCCGCGCCGCGCGCCTGCCCAAGCTTGAGCGCCGAATCGGCGTTTTTCGCCATAAAGACCTGTTCGATAGCGAAATAGTCGGGGTGGAACTGGGTGATGATTTCGCTGACGCCCGCGTAAATAAGCTTCAGACGAGAAGGCAAATCCGTGACGCTGGTGCGGATACAGCCGCTGCCGAGATAGGTCAGCTGGCGCCCGGTCTGGCGGATAACGCCGTAACCGGTGACGCGCGACCCCGGGTCGATGCCCAGAATAATGCTCATTGCGCGTCTCCTGGAGAAAAGCCTGTGAGAACAAGAGAAGAGATCAGGCTGCGGACGTCGCCGCCCGCAGCCTGAAAGATGACGGGTATCACAGGGTCGCCGCAACCTCGTCGGAGATCTCACCGTTGTGGTAAACCTCCTGCACGTCGTCGCAGTCTTCCAGCATATCGATAAGACGCAGCAGCTTCGGCGCGGTTTCCGCATCCATATCGGCTTTGGTGGACGGGATCATGGACACTTCCGCGTTATCGGCTTTCAGGCCCGCCGATTCCAGCGCGTCACGTACCGCGCCCATCTCTTCCCAGGCGGTGTAGACGTCGATAGCGCCGTCGTCATACGTCACCACATCTTCAGCGCCCGCTTCCAGCGCGGCTTCCATAATGGTGTCTTCGTCGCCCGCGTCGAAGGAGATAACGCCTTTCTTGCTGAACAGGTACGCCACGGAGCCATCGGTGCCGAGGTTGCCGCCGCACTTGCTGAAGGCGTGACGCACTTCGGCAACGGTACGGTTACGGTTGTCGGAGAGACATTCCACCATGACCGCGGTGCCGCCAGGGCCGTAACCTTCATAAATGATGGTTTCCATGTTCGCGTCTTCGTCACCGCCGACGCCGCGCGCGATGGCGCGGTTCAGGGTGTCGCGCGTCATGTTATTGGCCAGCGCTTTATCGATAGCCGCGCGCAGACGCGGGTTAGAGCCCGGATCGCCGCCGCCCAGACGCGCCGCGGTGACCAGCTCGCGAATAATTTTAGTGAAGATTTTACCGCGCTTGGCATCCTGTGCCGCTTTGCGGTGTTTGGTGTTGGCCCATTTACTATGACCTGCCATAAAAATATCTCCAGAAAGCACGCCTTTTCAGGCGGCGTTAATAACAAATTCTTCAATCGCCTGCCGGTTGCTCCAGGACTTGGTCAGCGTGGCCGCCTCGGCGGCGTCCACCCAGCGGTACGTCAGATGCTCGGTAAACACGATCTCCCGCTCCGTCGGCAGCGCCAGACAGAACCAGGACTCCGTATTACGCGTGACCCCCGGCGCATAGCGATGACGTAAATGACTGAAAATTTCAAACTCCACCGTGCGCTGACAGTCCATCAAGGTCAGTCGCTCAGAAGCAACGTCAATGGAGACCTCTTCCTTTACTTCGCGCACGGCGGCCTGCGGCGCGGTTTCCCCTTCTTCCAGGCTGCCGGTGACCGACTGCCAGAAATCGGGATCGTCGCGCCGCTGCAACATGAGCACCCGTTTCGTGTCCTGGGCGTAGATAACCACCAGCACAGAGACAGGGTGCTTATAGTGCATATTACTTATTCTCCGGCGACGCTTTTTTCACGACTTCGATGCCCAACTCAGCCAGCGCTGTCGGGTTCCCGAAGCTCGGCGCTTCGGTCATCAGACAGGCGGCCGCGGTGGTTTTCGGGAAAGCGATGACATCGCGGATGTTATCCGTGCCGGTCAGCAGCATGGTCAGACGGTCAAGACCGAACGCCAGGCCCGCGTGCGGCGGCGTACCGAATTTCAGCGCGTCCAGCAGGAAGCCAAACTTCTCGCGCTGCTCTTGCTCATTGATGCCCAGAATGCCGAACACGGTCTGCTGCATTTCGCCACGGTGGATACGCACCGAGCCGCCGCCCACTTCATAACCGTTGATAACCATGTCATAGGCGTTCGCCACGGCCTCTTCCGGCGCCGCTTTCAGCTCGTCGGCGCTCATGTCTTTCGGCGCGGTAAACGGATGGTGCATCGCGCTCAGGCCGACTTCGCCGTCGTCTTCAAACATCGGGAAGTCGATAACCCACAGCGGCGCCCATTTGGCGTCGTCGGTCAGGCTCAGGTCTTTACCGAGCTTCAGGCGCAGCGCGCCCAGCGCGTCGGCGACCACTTTTTTGTTGTCGGCGCCGAAGAAAATCATGTCGCCATCCTGCGCGCCGGTGCGCTCAAGGATAGCCTCGACGATTTCCGCGTTCAGGAATTTGGCCACCGGGCTGTTAATGCCGTCCAGGCCCTTCGCGCGCTCGTTGACTTTGATATACGCGAGCCCTTTAGCGCCGTAAATTTTGACGAAGTTGCCGTAGTCGTCAATCTGCTTACGGCTCAGTTGGGCACCGCCCGGCACGCGCAACGCAGCGACGCGGCCTTTCGGATCGTTAGCCGGGCCCGCGAAGACCGCGAACTCTACGTTTTTCAGCAGATCGGCAACGTCCACCAGCTCCATCGGGTTACGCAGGTCCGGTTTATCGGAGCCGTAACGGCGCTCGGCTTCGGCGAAGGTCATGACCGGGAAATCGCCCAGATCCACGCCTTTCACGTCAAGCCACAGCTGACGGATCAGTTTTTCCATCACTTCACGCACCTGCGGCGCGGTCATGAAGGAGGTTTCGACGTCGATCTGGGTAAATTCAGGCTGACGGTCAGCGCGCAGGTCTTCGTCGCGGAAGCATTTTACAATCTGATAGTAGCGATCGAAGCCGGACATCATCAGCAGCTGTTTAAAAAGCTGCGGAGACTGCGGCAGCGCGTAGAACTTGCCTTTATGTACGCGAGACGGCACGAGGTAGTCACGCGCGCCTTCCGGCGTGGCTTTGGTCAGCATCGGAGTTTCGATGTCGAGGAAACCGTGGTCATCCATAAAGCGGCGCACGAAGCTGGTGATTTTCGCGCGGGTTTTCAGGCGCTGGGCCATCTCCGGGCGACGCAGGTCGAGATAGCGGTATTTCAGACGCGCTTCTTCGCTGTTGACCTGGTTGGAGTCGAGCGGCAGCGGCTCGGCGCGGTTGATGATGGTCAGTTCAGTGGCGAACACTTCCACTTCGCCGGTCGCCATATCGCGGTTGACGTTTTTCTCGTCGCGCGCACGCACGGTCCCGGTGATTTGAATGCAGAACTCATTACGCAGTTCAGAGGCGAGGCTGAAGGCGTCGGCACGATCCGGGTCGAAGAACACCTGAACGATGCCTTCACGATCGCGCATGTCGATAAAAATCAGACTGCCGAGATCGCGACGACGGTTGACCCAACCACACAGAGTCACTTGCTGTCCGACGTGGGACAGATTGAGCTGCCCGCAATATTCTGTACGCATGAGATTTCCCTTAATTTAGCCGCAGGCCGTTTGTCACCTGCCCTGCAGGCACCACTGTCGCAGCTTTGGCTGAATGTCACTACTGGGTGAAAAGGGGGATATTATACTGGAAATTCCGCGCCGCGATAAGCCCGAAGCCGCGCGCTCGCGCGATTGCTGCGCGTAAAATGTCGCTTCTCACAAAATTTAACAAAAATAGACAACCGCCCGGCGCGGGACGCCAGTAAGGTACTCATCCAAAACCTACTTTCAAGGGGAGTCTCTATGTTAACGCTTAATCCCGCCACCACCGCGCTGGTGGTTATTGATTTACAGGAAGGGATCCTTCCCTTTGCCGGCGGCCCGCACAGCGCCGACGACGTCGTGGCCCGCGCCGCAAGGCTTGCCGAGAAGTGCCGCGCCGCGGGCGCGCCGGTAGTGATGGTGCGTGTCGGCTGGTCGAAGGATTTCAGCGAAGCATTGAAGCAGCCCGTAGATGCGCCGATTGCCGGTCATACGCTGCCCGAAGAGTGGTGGCGCTACCCGGTCGCGCTCGGCAAACGCGACAGCGACATCGAAGTGACCAAACGCCAGTGGGGCGCCTTCTACGGCACCGATCTGGAGCTACAATTACGTCGTCGCGGCATCACGACGATCATTCTGTGCGGCATCTCGACCAACATTGGCGTGGAATCCACCGCGCGCAACGCCTGGGAGATGGGTTTTGAACTGGTGATCGCCGAAGACGCCTGCTCAGCCGCCGACGCCGACCAGCACAACGGCAGCATGACGCATATTTTCCCGCGCATCGGGCGGGTTCGTTCTACAGAGGAGATCCTCGCAGCCCTATGATTTATCTTGGTCTGCCGCAGTGGTCGCACCCGAAATGGGTGCGACTTGGCATTACATCGCTTGAAGATTACGCCCGCTACTTTAACTGCGTGGAAGGCAACACCACGCTGTACGCGCTGCCGAAGGCGGAGATCGTCGAGCGCTGGCACGCGCAGACCCATGACGATTTCCGCTTCTGCTTTAAATTCCCGGCCACCATTTCGCATAACGCCGCGCTGCGTCACTGCGACGATTTAACCGCCGAGTTTTTCGCGCGGATGGCGCCGCTCGAAACCCGCATTGGACAGTACTGGCTGCAGTTGCCCGCCGCGTTCGGCCCGCGCGATCTGCCTGCATTGTGGGCGTTTCTCGACGCCCTGCCCGGCGGTTTTACGTATGGCGTTGAAGTGCGCCACCCCGATTTCTTCGCCAAAGGCGAGGCGGAGCTTTCGCTCAACCGCGGGCTTATCGCGCGCGGCGTCAACCGCGTGATGCTCGACAGCCGTCCGGTGCATGCCGCCCTGCCTCACAGCCCGGCGGTGATCGACGCCCAGCGCAAAAAGCCTAAAGTGCCGGTCCATGCGCTCGTCACGGCGCAGCATCCAATGGTGCGGTTTATCGGCAGCGATGATATGGCGCAAAACGCGGCGTTTTTCGCGGTCTGGCTTGCCAAACTCGCGCAGTGGCAGCAGACCACGACGCCCTATCTCTTTCTCCACACGCCGGATATCGAGCATGCGCCGGAGCTGGTGCACACGCTCTGGCCCGCGCTTCGCGAGGCGCTGCCGACCCTTGGCGACGAGCCCGCCATCCCCCACCAGGACACCCTCTTTTAGGGCAGCGACAATATGGCCGCGCCACGCTATCATAAAGGCGCCATTAACAGCGTTAAACGGAGTTTCTATGGTAAGCGCGCTTTATGCGGTTCTGGGTGCGTTGTTGTTGATGAAGTTCTCTTTCGATGTGGTTCGTCTGCGCATGCAGTACCGCGTCGCCTATGGCGATGGGGGTTTTAGCGAACTGCAAAGCGCTATCCGCATACATGGCAACGCGGTGGAGTATCTGCCCATCGGCCTGTTGCTGCTGCTGTTTATGGAGATGAACGGCGCGCAGAACTGGATGCTGCACGTCTGCGGCCTGCTGCTGCTTGTCGGTCGTCTGATGCACTATTACGGCTTCCATCACCGGCTGTTGCGCTGGCGGCGCAGCGGCATGAGCGCCACCTATACCGCGCTGCTGCTGATGGTGCTGGCCAACATCTGGTATATGCCCTGGGAGTTGGTTTTCTCGTTTCATTAGCGCAAAATACGCCCCTTTCGTTTTCCCCAGGATTTACGCTATGTCAAATCGCGACACGCTGTTCTCCGCGCCTATCGCCCGTCTGGGCGACTGGACTTTCGATGAGCGGGTGGCTGAAGTCTTCCCCGATATGATCCAGCGTTCCGTGCCGGGCTATTCCAATATCATCTCTATGATTGGCATGCTGGCGGAGCGCTTTGTCCAGCCCGCAAGCCAGGTTTACGATCTTGGCTGTTCGCTCGGCGCCGCCACGCTCTCGGTGCGCCGCAACGTGCATCATGACGGCTGTAAAATCATCGCGGTGGATAACTCGCCCGCCATGGTGGAGCGCTGCCGTCGCCATCTTGATGCCTTCAAAGCGCAGACCCCGGTCGAGGTGATTGAGGACGATATCCGCAATATCACCATTGAGAACGCCTCTATGGTGGTGCTGAACTTCACGCTCCAGTTCCTGAACCCGGACGATCGCCAGCTGCTGCTCAATAAAATCTATCAGGGGCTGAATCCTGGCGGCGCGCTGGTGCTGTCGGAAAAATTCAGTTTCGAAGACAGCGTGGTGGGCGAACTGCTGTTCAATATGCACCACGACTTCAAGCGCGCGAATGGCTATAGCGAACTGGAAATTAGCCAGAAACGCAGCATGCTGGAAAACGTGATGCTTACCGACTCCGTGGAAACCCACAAAGCGCGCCTGCGCAAAGCAGGGTTTGAGCACAGCGAACTCTGGTTCCAGTGCTTTAATTTCGGCTCGCTGGTGGCGGTGAAAGCCGGGAGCGCAGCATGATCGATTTCGGCAAATTTTATCAGCAGATCGCCTGCGGCCCGCTCGCCCACTGGCTGGAAACCCTGCCCGCCCAGGTCGCGGCCTGGCAACGCGACGCCCTGCACGGCCAGTTTAAACAGTGGTACAACTCTCTCGACAATCTGCCTGCCCTTGTGCCGGACCAGCTTGATTTGCTGCACAGCGTCAGCGCGCAGAGCGCCGAGCCGCTGAGCGACGGCCAGCGTAAGCGCATCGAACAGCTGCTGCGCACGCTGATGCCGTGGCGTAAAGGGCCGTTCTCGCTCTACGGTATCGATATCGACACCGAGTGGCGATCCGATCTCAAATGGGACCGCGTGCTGCCGCATATCACGCCGTTGGCCGGGCGCACCATTCTGGATGTCGGCTGCGGGAGCGGCTATCACCTGTGGCGTATGGTCGGCGCGGGCGCGCAGCTCGCGGTCGGCATCGATCCGACGCAGCTTTTCCTGTGTCAGTTCGAGGCGGTGCGTAAGCTTTTAGGCGGTGACAACCGCGCCCATGTGCTGCCGCTCGGTATTGAGCAGATGCCCGCGCTGAACGCATTCGACACCGTCTTTTCGATGGGCGTGCTCTATCATCGCCGCTCGCCGCTGGATCATCTCTGGCAGCTTAAAGATCAGCTGGTGAAAGAAGGCGAGCTGGTGCTGGAAACGCTGGTGGTGGAAGGCGATGAAAACACCGTGCTGGTGCCGGGCGAGCGCTACGCGCAGATGCGTAACGTCTATTTTATTCCGTCCGCGCCTGCGCTGAAAAACTGGCTGGAGAAGTGCGGTTTTGTGGATGTGAAAATCGCTGATTTCTCGGTCACCACCGTAGAAGAGCAGCGCCGCACCGCCTGGATGGAAACGGAATCGCTGGCGGATTTCCTCGATCCCGATGACGCCACCAAAACCCGCGAAGGCTACCCCGCCCCGCTGCGCGCCGTCCTGGTCGCACGTAAGCCCTGATGGGTTCTCCCGCACCGGCGTGCGGGAGAGGCGTTTTTATTTCGGAATACGCAGCACCTGGCCTGGATAAATTTTTTCCGGGCTGGTCAGCATCGGTTTATTGGCTTCAAAGATTTTTGGATATTGATTCGCGTCGCCATAAACCTCTTTCGAGATAGCGCTGAGCGTGTCGCCTTTTTTCACCGTATAGTACTGGCTTTCCGGCGCCGGGCTCGCCACCGCGACATTATCATCGACATGCCCGATACCCGCGATATTGCCGACGGCCACCAGGATTTTCTCTTTCGCTTCCTGGCTTAAGCCCTGCCCGGTTACGGTCGCTTTGCCGTCATCCACCTGCACCTGCACTTTATCCGCATCCGGGATGCCGGTTTTTTTGAGGTGCTCCTGCACTTTGGCATTCTGCGCCGCCGCATCGTTATGTCCGGAAACGCTGTCCCAGATTTTCTCGCCCGCTTCTTTCACAAAATTCAGTAATCCCATAGTTCCTCCTCAAAAAAAATTCACCCTGAGAAGTCTGGCAAACAAATCGAGGAATAAACCAGGCGGCAACGTGCTGGTTGCGTTAAAAGCGACCAGCCTGGCGGGAAAACCGTCAGCGGGCGCAGAGAAAACAACAAGCCCGGCGATGCCGGGCTGATAAGCGCTAGTTGTCGCAGCGCGCGTGCCATTCATGATTAACCCGCTCGCTGCATGCCTGCGGATCGTTGAGGTTACGGCACAGCGGCGGCATGGGCGGCGGCGTGCCGCAATCCGTCGGCGCAGGCCCGACGCGCCCGGGGCTTGCCTCGCCGCGCGTGACGACAGGCTGCGTATCCTGCGGCGGCGTGGCCTGCGGTTTGCCCGGCAGCAGCGCGCGCACGCCGGTGATGATGGCGAAAAACAGCAATGCCAGCAGCACCTGTTTCTTCAAACCGCTGCGTTTCGGCGTCGGGGGTTTGCGATACCGCCGCAGCGCGCCGGGATAGCGCCAGAGATCGGTCCAGGCCAGCGATAGCGTCACAATGACAAATACCCACATCGCCAGCCGGCCGCAGATCGCCGCGATAACGAGGCTGACCACGCAGAACGGAATTACATGCGCGAACAGCCGCCAGCGTTTGCGCCGCCGGGAGTAGATAAACCGCGGCAGCAGCCGCTCGCTCAGCGCCGCGTCACTGCCTGAGAATGGCTGGGTTAATCCCTGCCATAAGACCAGCGGGAAGATACCCACCAGCATCGCCACAACAGGTGCCACCAGCACACGCACTACCACGCCCCAGGGGGTGATGGTTCCGTGATATAACGCGGGCAGCATCCAGCTGAAGGTCGCCATCATCAGCCCGACAAACCAGATGCTGCGCAGCATCGGACCGTGCGCCTCATTAAGCTTGTGGTACGTCTGTTGCCACGCGTGGATATCCGCGCCCGCAAAACGCGGGATAAGCGCCGGATGGCCGAGCGTCAGCAGGTCGTTCAGCCTGGCGCAGGCCTGCCAGTCTTCATCGGTGTAGTCGATCCCGGCCAGCATGCGGGCGTCTTCATCCTGCACGCGCAATACCATCTGCGCCGCCCGGTGCGCCGGGCTGTCGCCTGGGGCGTCGCGCTGCGCCGCAAGCTGCGCATACAGGCGTTCATCCTCGTCGCGGGCGATGACCTGCGCCCACAGCTCCGGCAAATCCGGCCGCTCGCCGCGCGTCTCATCCCAGTGAAATAGCCTGCACAGCGCCGCGAAGCGCTCTGGCAACCAGTCAGGCTGCGCGTCCAGCAGCGTCAGCGCCAGCTGTTGCAACTGGCGTTGCCCGTCGTAGCTTTGCAGCCAGGGCGTATTCGCCAGCGCGCGCAGGCAGGCGATATAACGGGCATCGTGCCCCTCCTCCAACGCCGCCTGCATCTGTTCGGCATAAGGCGCGAGCAGCACGGTGCGCAGCCGGTTTTGCTGTGCGTCGTCCGGGGTCAGGCGTTGCCCTGGCGTCAGCCACTGAAAAAGCGCCTGCGCGCGGGCGGCAAAAGCGTGCTCATCAGGGGCGAGATGCCACAGACAGCGCGTCAGCACCGCCTCTTCGAAGACACGCGCCTCCCCCGCCTCCTGGGCCGTCAGCCAGCGCGCGTTAAGGTTTTCTTCATTTAACCCGTCGATCAAGGCCGCCGTGCGCGGCGGCGCATATACCGGCGCCCGGCGAACAGGCTCGCTTTGTGGCGGCTCAGGCTCGCTGAAGTGCGGCGTCAGCGGCGGGGCATCGGCCTCCCTGCGCGCGTCTGCTTCGCTGTCGTCATCGTGCTCTTCGTCGGTATCGTCACAGGCGTCGTCTTCGTCGTATTCGTCTTCGTCGTCCGCGACGCCGCGACGCGCCTGCTCCAGCGCCTGTTCATAGGCGTCGCGCAGTTGCTGAAAACCTTGCGGATCGTCATCCGGTCGGCACCCTTTCAGTAATCTGGCGTAGGCACGTTTAATGGCGCGCTCGTCCGCGCCGGGCGCAAGCCCGAGGATCTGCAGCGCGCGCATCAGAAGAGCCACATCCCGGCTTCGATAGCGTCCGCCTGCTGCGTTATCTCGTGACGGACTTTATCGATGCGCGCGTCATCCTGGCTCTCCAGCGCCTGCTGGAAGCGCACCCCGAGATAGCTAATCTCCTCGCGCAGTTCGCCGGTGTTTTCCTGGTACAGGCGGTCGAGCCGGGCCAGCAGATGCGTGTTGGGCTGACGTTCGCGCGGATGAATTTTCAGCGCGCTCAGCTGTGCAAGGCGTTCGGCAATCTCTTGCGGCGTCAGCACGCCGGGGTTATTTTCGATAATCAGCTGCTGGCGCTCGCCGGTCAGCGGCACCGTGACTTCCGCTTCCAGAATGCCGTTGACGTCGTAAGTAAAGCGCACATCCAGCGCTACCTCGCCCGCCGGTTTCGGCGGCACCGATACGCGCATCCTGCCAAGCTCAATGTTGTCCTTCACCAGACGGCTCTCGCCCTGGTAAATGGTAAACTCCACCACCGTCTGGTTATCCGCCAGCGTGCAGACTCTTTTCATCCGGCTCACCGGCACCACGACGTTGCGCTCAATCACCGGCAGATAGTGGCCCTCGTCAAGGTGACGGCCAAAGGCTTTAACGGTTTCAATGCCCAGCGTATAGGGGCAGACATCGGTCAGCACCACTTCTTCCAGCGCCGCGTCGCGTTTTTTCAGCGCGGCCTGAACGGCGGCGCCGAGCGCCACCGTCTCGTCAGGGTTTATCGACACCGACGGAAAACGGCCAAACAGGCTGGCGGCCAGACGGCGCACCAGCGGCATACGGGTCGCGCCGCCCACCAGCAGAATGTCGTCGAGATCCGCCACGCGGATGCGGGCGTCGCGCAGCGCGCGCTCAATCGGCTGGCGAAGCCGGGTCAACAGCGGCACGAAAATATCATTCAGATCGCCCTGATGAATCGTCTGACTCCAGATCTGGTCTTCGGCGCGCAGCGTAAAGGTGGCGACATGACTCTCGCCAAGCGCATGGCGCACCCGTTCGGCCTCGCGGCGCAGGGCGTGGGTGTGCGCCGCCGGGTCCGGCAGGCCGCCCGACGCCCTCTGGCGCGCCACGAAAACCTCAATCAGCGCCTGGTCGAAATCTTCGCCGCCGAGAAAGTTGTCCCCGGCGCTGGCGCGCACTTCCATCACGCCCTCGAACAACTCCAGCACCGAGACGTCAAAGGTGCCGCCGCCGAGATCGAACACCAGAAACGTGCCCTCTTCTTCCCGCCGATGCAGGCCGTAGGCCAGCGCCGCCGCGGTGGGTTCGTTAATCAGTTTTTCAACCTTCAGCCCGGCCAGTTCGCCCGCGATGCGCGTGGCTTTACGCTGGGCATCGCTGAAGTACGCCGGTACGCTGATGACCGCTTCGGTAACCGGCTCGCCGCAGGCGCGCTCAATATCTTCTTTCAGGCTGCGCAGCACCAGCGCCGACAGCTCTTCGGCGCGGAACAGTTTATCCCCGAGCCGGACGGTCCAGGCGGTGCCCATATGACGTTTGAAAAGCGCGGTAGTGAGGTGTGGGTGCGTATGCAGGCGCTCACGGGCGGCTTTGCCCACCAGCACGCGCCCTTCGTCGTCAAGGCCGACGACGCTTGGCGTAAGCCATTCGCCCATCGCGTTGGTGATGAGTCTGGGGCTGCCTTCCTGCCAGATGGCGGCGAGGCTATTGGTGGTGCCGAGATCGATGCCGACGATCATCCTGTTCTCCCTTTGCAGGTCTGCGACAGACATTGACAATGCGTGGCATCTTCCCTGAGCGGCCCGGTAAAGACAAGACGACCACCAGATCTGGTAGGCGGCCGCGCGCGCATAAAAAAAGCCCCGGCAAAAGACCGGGGCCTGGTACGAGCAAGCATCATATTGGGCGACATGATGTGCGGTAAAAACTGAGGGCAAAAATCAGTGCGCTGACGAAAGCACCGCCTTCATGGCGGCTACCGCGTCGCCATCCACCTGGTAACGTGAGTATTCGTCGGCGCTGGCGTCCGATGACATCGAGACGCCGGTATTGCGATAACGCATGGGAGAGGCAACGTGGATGCCCGCCGAGCTGTGAAGCTCGTCAATCCCCTGCGCCAGGAACAGGTTAAGGTTGCTAAGCCGTACCCCTGCACCGGCCATAATGATTGGAGCACGGGTTCTGCGCTTTAGTTCCGTAATTAATAAAATTCCTTTTTCCGCGCTCGCCTGCTGGCCGGAAGTCAGGATGCGCGCCACGCCGAGATCGGTTAATTCTTCCAGCGCTTTCAAGGGGCTGGCGCACATATCAAAGGCGCGATGAAACGTCACCGCCATCCCTTCGGCAGCGCGCATTATCTTGCGCATCCGCGCCAGATCCACCTCGCCGTCTTCATTCAGCACGCCCGTCACCAGCCCCGGAAAGCCCAGGTCGCGGGTAAACGCGATGTCGTCCAGCATCGCCGCAAACTCGCTCTCGCTGTAGCAAAAATCGCCGCCGCGCGGGCGCACGATAGGATGAACGGGGATCGATATCTGCGCCCGCACGCCTTTGAGCACACCCGCGGAGGGCGTCAGGCCGCCCTCATTCACCGCAGAGCACAGCTCAATACGATCAGCGCCCGCCGCCTCTGCGGTCTTCGCGCAGGCCTGGCTGTAACAGCAAATTTCCAGTACCGCCATGGGTAACTCCCTGTAAATTAAAGTAGTGGTCAGCGCCCGGTAAACGGCTTAGTCTGAAAGCCCCTTTGGCGCAGGACAACGTATCATGGCATTCAATTTCGACGAAGAGATCAACCGCCGTCACAGCGACAGTATTAAGTGGAACGCCCATGAGGAATCGGTGCTGCCGATGTGGGTGGCCGACACCGATTTCCGCTCGCCCGCCTGCATTACCGACGCGCTGATGGCGCGCGTGCAGCACGGCGTGTTTGGCTACGGCGCGCATCCGCAGGGGCTGGCCGAGGCCTTCGTTGAATGGTGCCAGCGCCGCTACCAGTGGCGCGTCGACCCGCAGTGGCTGGTCTTTATGCCGGGCATTGTCGCGGGGCTGAATCTCTCGGTACGCGCGTTTACCACGCCTGAAGAAACCACGGTTGCGCCCACGCCGATTTACCCGCCGTTTCGTAAATCCGCCGCGCTTGCCGGACGCGCCCAGCTTAACGCGCCGTTACAGGCGCGCGGCGAGCGGCGGGTGCTGGATCTCGAAAGCCTGCGCCCGCAGCTCACCGGGCGCGAAAAACTGCTGATGCTCTGTAATCCGCAAAACCCCGGCGGCACCGCGTATCGACGCGACGAGCTGGAGGCGCAGCTCGCGTTCGCGCAGGAGCATGACCTTATCGTCTGCTCCGATGAAATACACTGCGATCTGATCCTCACGCCCGGCGTGCAGCATATTCCGTTCGCCTCGCTGAGCGAAGACGCGGCGCGGCGCTCCATTACGCT
The DNA here is from genome assembly GCA_000027065.2 of Cronobacter turicensis z3032. Taxonomy (NCBI): domain Bacteria; kingdom Pseudomonadati; phylum Pseudomonadota; class Gammaproteobacteria; order Enterobacterales; family Enterobacteriaceae; genus Cronobacter; species Cronobacter turicensis. The sequence continues at coordinate 2,678,693 of FN543093.2, forward strand.
GATGTCGCCTTCGAAAACGTTTAATATCGCGGGGCTTGGCGCCTCGGTGGCGGTTATCCCGGATGCCGCGCTGCGTCAGCGTTTTTGCGCCGCGCGCGAAGGTATTGTGCCGCATGTGGATGTACTGGCGCTGACCGCCGCTGAAGCGGCCTGGCGCGGCGGCGAGACATGGCTTGCCGAACAGCTTTCGTATTTACGTCGCAACCGCGACCGCTTATACGCGGCTATTGATGCGCTGCCGGGGTTGGAAATGGCGCGCCCGGAGGCGACCTATCTGGCGTGGGTGGATGCAGCCGGGCTTGGTGTGGAAAACCCGACGCGCTTTTTTAAGCGCCAGGGGCTCGGTTTCTCCCCCGGCGCGGATTTCGGGGCGCCGCAGCACGTGCGGATTAACTTCGGCTGCACGGCCGCCACGCTGGAGATCGCCATTACGCGTCTGCAGCGTGCGGTCGAAGCCGCGAACGTCAGGGCTTAAACACCGCCCGCACGCAGCCGTCCTCTTTATTTTTGAACATTTCATAGCCGCGCGGCGCGTCTTCCAGCGAGAAGCGGTGCGTGGCGAGGAAATCGGTGCGCAGTTCGCCACGCGCGGCGTGATCCAGCAGGCGTTTCATGTAGGTCTGTCCGTGCTGCTGGGCGGTGCGGATGGTTAACCCTTTATTCATCGCCACGCCGAGCGGGAATTTATCCATCATCCCGTAGACGCCCAGAATGGCGAGCGTGCCGCCTTTACGGCAGGCGCGGATCGCCTGGCGCAGCGCGGCGCCGATGTCGGTATGCATTTTGAGCGCTTGTTTGGTGCGGTCATACGCGTACTCCAGACCTTCGCCGTGCGCTTCCATCCCTACCGCATCGATGCAGCTGTCCGGGCCGCGGCCGCCGGTTATCTCAAGCAACGCTTCGTAAATATCCACTTTGGTGTAATCCAGCGGGATCGCGCCGATGATGTCGCGCGCCATCGCCAGCCGCTCCGGGAAACGGTCAATGGCGATCACTTTCTCAGCGCCCATCAGATACGCGCTCTGGGCCGCCATCAGCCCGACGCCGCCGCAGCCCCACACCGCGACCGTATCGCCGGGGTGGATATTGCAAAAATCCGCGCCCATGTAGCCCGTCGGCGCGGCGTCGGACAGAAACAGCGCCTGCTCGTCAGAGACGGTTTCCGGCACGATAAAGCAGTCGTTATCGGCGAACGGCACGCGCACATATTCGGCGTGCGAACCGGCGTAACCGCCGAACGCATGGCTGTAGGCATAAATACCTGCCGTCGGGTAGCCCAGGATTTTTTCCTGCATGTGCGCGTTCGGGTTGGTGTTATCGCAGCAGGAGGTCAGCCCGTGGCTACAGTACCAGCAGGAGCCGCACGAGATAAACGACGGCACCACGACGCGGTCGCCGCGGCGGATGTTTTTGACCTCCGGGCCCACTTCCACTACTTCGCCCATAAATTCATGGCCGAGAATATCGCCCTCTTCCATGCTCGGGATAAGCCCGTCGATGACGTGCAAATCGGAGCCGCAGGTCGTGGTCAGCCCCACTTTAAGGATCACATCATGCGGGTTGACGATAGTCGGATCGCCCACGGTCTCGACACGCAAATCGTTGACGCCGTTCCAGCAGAGTGCTCGCATCGGTTATTCCTCCACTTTATCCATACCCTCGTGACGCCCCGCCGGTTGCGGTTTGTTGGTCGCGATTTCGCCCGTCTCGGCAAGGCTTTTAAAGCGCCGCAGCGCCTGGCTTAGCATCGCCTCCGGCACCAGATCGATTTTCTTCGACAGCCACTCGCCTAAAAAGCCGCCCGGCGGATCGAAGTGCAGCGCCAGCGTCACTTCTGTGCCGCGCTCGTCCGAAATATGACGAAACGTCAGCCTGCCGGCATTTGGTACGGTGGCTTTTTTCTCAGACGCCCAGCTGATGTAGTGGCCGCGCTCTTCATCGACGATATGCGCATCCCACTCGACCGTTTTGCCAAGCGGCATCCGCACGGCCCAGTGGGACGCGGTATTGCTGAGAATGGTGATGCGGGCGAAGTGTTCCATGATGCGCGGCAGGGTTGAGGGGGCGCGCCACAAATCAAACAGCTCCTCGGCGGAGCGGTGGATAAGCAGGGAGCGGCGCAGCCCAGGCTCATCACGGTTAATCCACAGATCGGTACGTTTTACGGTTTGTTGCATGAGTCTCTCCCATCGGTCGAAAACAGGCGTCGGGTTTCTCCTTACTCTTTTCATGCGGGGGCGTGCGGGAAAAGGTCCCCTGAATACTATAGACAAAAAACGGGGCCAGACTTTGCGCCAGTCGGGCCCCGTGCGTTATCGCGAGCGATTATTGCTGTTCGCTTGCGACGATCTCTTCAATGGAATAGGGATGGAATTTGATGGTGACGATACGGTCGGTGACGGCAAGCGTCGGGTTCGGCAGCCGCTCATGCTCGCCCGCCGGCGAACTGGTTTTCACCGAAATGTCCGGCGCCATCAGGCCTTCGTCGCCCAGCAGCGCCAGCGCGCGCTGGTTGAGCGTTTCCGGCGCGCCGGGCAGGACGATTTCAATATGCTCCCAGCCTTCGTGCGGGTAGCGCTTCTCGCCAGGCCACGGCAGCTCGACGACCGTAAAGCGCCACGGCCCGACGCAGACCGGCTCATCAAGACGAAAGAGGCAAATCGGGCGGCCATTAATGATGTTTTCGCTAAGCAGCGTGCCGCACTGCTCGAACCCTTTACGCCAGCGCTCGGCAGTCGCGTTCTGGTGGCAGCGCAGGGAGATGTGATCGGCGTGCAGCCCGTTAATATCGAGCGCAAGACGCCCGGCAAGCGTCTGTAACGCCGCGTCAAAGCGCGGCAGATCCGCGCGGATATCATGGAGTGCTTCTGGTGAGTGCCAGTGGGTCATCGGCTTTTCCCGTACGGTGACAAAGGCGCTAATCTACCCTGTTTGACGCCCGCGCTCCAGCGCGCGCCGCCCTGCCCGACGGTGCTGACGCCGCCGCCTAAATGCAGTATACTTTTGCCCTCTTTTTTCTTAAGTCCGCACGCTGCCGCCTTCGACAGGCAGCGTTATTAACGTAAGGTATCCCGGTGAATATTCAGGCTCTTCTCTCAGAAAAAGTCAGTCAGGCGCTGATTGCCGCAGGTGCGCCTGCGGATTGCGAACCGCAGGTTCGTCAGTCAGCCAGAGCGCAGTTCGGCGACTATCAGGCTAACGGCGTGATGGCTATCGCGAAAAAACTGGGCATGCCGCCGCGACAATTCGCCGAGCAGGCTCTGGCCCATCTGGATCTCACCGGGATCGCCGCGAAGACCGAAATCGCGGGCCCTGGCTTTATCAATATTTTCCTCGACCCGGCTTTCCTTGCGAAAAACGTTGAAGCGGCGGTCGCCTCCGATCGCGCGGGCGTTGAGAAAGTGAGCGCGCCGCAGACTATCGTTGTCGATTACTCCGCGCCGAACGTCGCTAAAGAGATGCACGTGGGCCACGTTCGCTCCACCATCATCGGCGACGCCTCCGTTCGCACGCTGGAGTTCCTGGGCCATAAGGTCATTCGCGCCAACCACGTCGGCGACTGGGGCACCCAGTTCGGTATGCTGATCGCTTACCTTGAGAAGCAGCAGAAAGAAAACGCCGGCGAGATGGCGCTCTCTGACCTCGAAGGGTTCTACCGCGAAGCCAAAAAGCATTATGACGAAGATGAAGCGTTCGCCGAGCGCGCGCGCAGCTACGTGGTGAAACTGCAGGGCGGCGACGACTATTGCCGCGACATGTGGCGCAAGCTCGTGGACATCACCATGACGCAGAACCAGATTACCTATCAGCGTCTTAACGTCACCCTGACGCGCGATGACGTCATGGGCGAAAGCCTCTATAACCCGATGTTGCCAGGCATCGTCGCCGATCTGAAAGCCAAAGGGCTGGCGGTGGAGAGCGAAGGCGCCACCGTGGTGTTCCTGGACGAGTTCAAAAATAAAGAAGGCGAGCCGATGGGCGTCATCATCCAGAAAAAGGATGGCGGCTACCTCTACACCACGACGGATATCGCCTGTGCGAAATATCGCTACGAAACGCTGCACGCCGACCGCGTGCTTTACTACATTGACTCCCGTCAGCACCAGCATCTGATGCAGGCGTGGACCATTGTGCGTAAAGCAGGCTACGTGCCGGAATCCGTCCCACTGGAACACCACATGTTCGGCATGATGCTCGGCAAAGACGGCAAACCGTTTAAAACCCGCGCGGGTGGCACCATCAAGCTTTCCGAGCTGCTGGACGAGGCGCTGGATCGCGCGCGTCGTCTGGTCGCCGAGAAGAACCCGGATATGCCTGCCGACGAGCTGGAAAAACTGGCCAACGCCGTGGGCATCGGCGCGGTGAAATATGCCGATCTCTCAAAGAGCCGCACCACCGACTACATTTTCGACTGGGATAACATGCTGGCCTTTGAGGGCAACACCGCGCCGTATATGCAATACGCCTATACCCGCGTGCTGTCAGTGTTCCGCAAAGCGGGCGTGTCGGAGAGCGAACTGACCGCGCCGGTTGTCATTCAGGACGATCGCGAAGCGCAGCTCGCCGCGCGCCTGTTGCAGTTCGAAGAGACGCTGGGCGTCGTTGCCCGCGACGGTACGCCGCATGTCATGTGCGCCTATCTCTACGATCTGGCGGGTCTGTTCTCCGGTTTCTATGAGCACTGCCCTATTCTCAGCGCGGAAACCGACGCGCTGCGCCAGAGCCGTCTGAAGCTGGCGCTGCTGACCGCGAAAACCCTGAAGCTGGGTCTGGATACGCTCGGTATCGAAACTGTCGAACGTATGTAACATAAGGTTCAGCGGTAAAAAAAGGCCCGTCACTGACGGGCCTTTTTATGGCTACTCTCCGGCGGCTTAATATTTTTGCGGCAGCTTGCCGAGGGAAATCAGACGGCCACGCTGAATTTCGATATACCCGCCTTTGCGTAACTCCTGAATCACTTTCATCACGTAGCTTTTCGATAAATTAGTCGTGCTGGTAATGTACTGGCTGGCGTTAATATTCATACGCGTTTCCGGCGTCATTTCACCAAGCGTAATGAGCGATTTCCTCACTAATACGTAAGAATCAGCCGCATAAAAATGATAGCTTTTCCACAACAGAACATGGTAATAAAAAGAGATTACGTGGCTCGTTTCCTGCCACAGTTTTTGCTCTTCGATAACTTTAAAAAAATCCGCCCGACTTATCTTTTTGACCAGACTGTCTTCTTTTATTATTAAACGAAAACGTTCAAACCGGGGGTTATGGGGCTCCAGAGAAATACCAATAATGTTGGGCCGGTGAATTTCAAAGAAAATGAGGTTATCCCAATCCCGCGTCATTGCGAGACTGCCTGACAGTAAAATATTTACAGACTCCTCATTCTGCGTCAGACAGGCGCCGCGCGGATATTCTTTAATGGTCCCATGACCCTGCAGAGCGTTAATCAGCGCGTTTATCTGGGCGTCTGGCCGTTGAGGTAAAGGATAGTGGTTCATTTATATGATCCATCAGGATTAACGGCTTCGCATACCCGTACTGTGATTCCGGCGACTATCCGGGATTCAGGCCGGCAGGCGAATGCGTTATCAGTTATGCCATCGCGTAGCCAGACGAAAAACAGTATCCTTTAGTCAGCTTAATGCCGTAACGGTCATTAACGCGACATAAAAACACCGAGCGAAATATATCCATGAACAGCATTTAAAGAGAATATTCTTCGCATAATGCAAAGAATCACAGGCGTCATAGCAACGAAATTACGAAAAATTACCTGATTATTGTTTCTGATAAAATGAATCAACAATAATGGCAGTGCGGCTGGCATTTTAAGGAATGACTACAAAGAAACAAGCTACAATGAATTACTTTTTTGGAAAAATTTAATATTGAAAATATAATAATAGCCGAATAAGCGCATTATAAATATCATCAGAGCCATAAGAAGAGGCGTACTGTATAAATAAGCTAATACTGATGATTTAAATGCCTTAATGGTAATGAGGGTAGCCGGACAGGTGTCGCAGCACGACAGTTAACATTAAAAGCCGTGTAAGGATAATCAAATCGCCGCCGCGCGACGGGGGTGGCGCGCGGCGGACAGCGTTACAGGTAAGTGCGCAGATATTCCGTCAGACAAAGAATAGCCATCGCCTGACCGTAAGGCATCGAGGTAAGCGGGATCTGGCGATAAAAGTCGAGATCGCTCCCCATGCCGGTGCCGAATGAGACCTGCAGCAGCTCACCCTGCGGCGAGACGTTCGCCACCACGCCTTTGATGGCTTTCTCCGCTACCGCGGCGTACGCCTTGCCGATATAGCGTTTGCGCACCGCTTTCAGCAGGCCGCAGGCGAACCCGGCGGTGGCGGACGCCTCCAGGTAGGAATCAGGATCGTCCAGAAGCGTATGCCACAGGCCGCTTTCATCCTGACACGCCGCCAGCGCCGCCGCCTGGCGCTCCAGCACCTGCGTCAGGTAGCGGCGCACCGGGTGACGTTCGGGCCAGTCCATCAGCTCCAGGAAATCGGGGATAACGATAGTCACCCAGCTATTGCCGCGCGCCCAGCGGGCGTTAGCGAAATTATGGCAACCCTCATAATTCCAGCCGTGGAACCACAGCCCGGTTTCCCTGTCCATCAGGTTCTCAACGTGCAGCAGGAACTGATAGACCGCCTCATCGACATACTCCTGACGCCCGAGCAGCTTGCCGATTTTCGCAAGCGGCAGCACGGTCATCATCAGCGTGTCGTCCCACATCTGCTGGTGATTCTCCTCGGCGAGCGTAATGTGCTGCATCCCGCCGTGGTCGGTGCGCGGCATCTCATACATCGCCCACTCCGCCCAGGTTTCAAGCCAGGGCAACAGCGCGGCGTCGCGCGTCTCTTCATAGCGGTACGCCAGCGTCAGGAACGGGGCCATCGTATTGACGTTTTTGGTGGTGGCGCCTTCGGCAAAGCGCGCCGCGAACCAGTCGTCAATCACCGCGCGCATCCGGTCGTCGCCGGTCTGACGGTAATATTGATAAATACCGTACAGCCCCACGCCGTGCGTCCACTCCCAGCCAGCCCAGCCTTTGGTGTCAATGACGCGCCCGTCGTCCAGGCGCAGCAGGAACTGTCCGGTTTCATCCTTAATGTTGATCAGGTTGTCGGTAATTTTGTGGATCATTGCCTTGAGTTCGTCACGGGCAATGAAACGCTCCGGCTGACGCAGCAGCGGGCTGTGTTTTACAGGCCAGACAATCATTAACTTAACCTCTGTGTCGTATCGAATTCGGGAGTGACGGTTTTAAGCGCCGGTGCCGCCGGCTTATTGCGATTCAGATAACCGATATTGTTGTTGCCCCACAGGTTTTCGTAAGGCATTCCCGCCAGCATTTCGACCGTCGCGCGGTTTGCCGGGCTGATGCTCTCCGGCATCACGCGGCCGCTGGCGCGCATCTTCGCGGTTTCATCACGCAGAATGCTATGGGTTTTCAGGTTGAGCTTAAAGCGCAGGGAAATCAGGAAGCCGCAGGCCAGTACAATTAAGGTGCCGACGCTTAAAATCATCAGAATGGTATGACTCACCGCGGGCGCCTGGGTGCTCTGGCCGGAGACGAAACCGGACATCTGCATCACGATCCCGACCAGCATCACTGCGCCCGCCTGGGAGGCCTTACGGGTCAGCGTCATAATGCCTGCGAAAATCCCTTCACGGCGCTGCCCGGTCACCACTTCATCGACATCGGCGATATAGGTATAGGTGTTCCACGGTACATAGTTAATGCCGCCGCGCCCGAGGCCCGCCAGCGCGGAGACCAGCAACAGCAACGAGTAAATATCGCTCATGCCGGCGTAATAGAGCAGCGCGTAGGAAAGCGAGCTCAGACCAAACAGCACCACCACCATGCGGTAAGACGGCGCAGGCCCGAAGCGGATACACAGCGGGATCATCGCGATGACGGCGATAAACTGGAAAATCGCCATCGTACCGAGCAGGTTAGACGCGACTGACGCCTCCTGCATCAGCACAAACACGACGTAATAGGTAAACACGGCATTGAACACGTCCTGCGCGATATAGCCGCCGAGATACATACCGAGATGCTGACGGAAAATGCGGATGCGCAGCGTAGAGGAGAGTTCAACCACCAGGCGGCGCAGACTTTGGCTGAGCGTCAGGGTTTTCTTCTCTTCTTCGGCGCGCAGCGCGGCTTCAGACCAGTCTTCACGCGGGCGCTCCCAGGTGAAAATCCACACCAGCGTCAGCATAATCGCGCAGAGTACCGAGAAGACCAGGCTTGCATAGAAGAACGACACCGCATTGTCTTTCCCGAAGTGCGTCAGCAGCACGCCAGGCAGGAACGAGGCCAGAATGGCGGACATCTGCGCCATGGAAATGCGCGCGCCGGAGAATTTGGTTTTCTGTTTGAAATCGTCAGTCATCTCCGGCACCAGGGTTTCATATGGCACCAGGATCATGGTGTAGACAATATCAAACAGCAGATAGGTCAGCAGGTAGTACCAGAAACCCATATCCCCCACCCACATCAGCGAATAGCTGAATACGCAGGGAATGCCGAGCAGGATAAAGAACTTACGGCGCCCGAAACGGCGACCAAGCCAGGTGGTGCCGAAGTTATCGGTCAGAAAGCCCATTAGCGGGCTGACCACGGCGTCGGCGACTCTCGCCGTCGCGAAAATAAAGGTCGCCTCAATCGGGCTTAAACCGCAGAAGGTAGTGTAGAAATACAGAAGCCATGCTGCCGTCAGGGCGGTCGTTCCTGCACCGAGGAAGTCTCCTGACCCGTAGGCAAGGTAATTTGCCAGTCCTGGTTTACGCGTTTTCATCGCCGTCACCCTGTGTGTTTTTATTGGGAGCCCCTCAGGGCACTGGGGAGCTATCAGGGCTAAAGTAAAAGTATGGCGGGTGGGAAACCTTTCCTTTTCTGCCACCTGAAACGGAAAACTGGCAAAAATACAAAGAGCGCTGCCACCAGCTTCACTGATTTATAAAACAGCGTTTCGAAGTGTTCAAAGCGGGAGTTCAGAATTGCGAGCCAGCCGCCAAAAAACGTGGCGGCTGAAAGAGTAAAACGCGCATGGCGCGTTTTACAGGAGAGAATTAGCGGTAGTTGACGATGACCTGACTGCGGCGCACGTCCAGCGCGGGAAATAGCCTGCCGCCGCCCGGCACTTCAAAGATAAAGCGCAGCGGCTCGGCGGCGGAAACATTGGTAAAAGCGCGCGTAGTGCCCGTCTGGTCTTCCACTTCCACACAGCGGGTCTGAGAACAGAGCCGCGCCACCATACCGGCAGGCGTCGGGCCTGCCAGTTCATAGCGCCAGACCACCACGGTCATGACGCCCTGCGGCGGCGGAGAGTTCGGCGCCAGCACCGGCGACGAGGCCGCCATGCCGCGCTGGCTTAATACCGGCCCCATTGCGCTCGCCTCCCAGGCGCCTTCGCCCGCGGCGTTCGCCAGGACAGGCAGCGTCAGTAATGCCATCAGCCAGAGCGCGCGCATTATTTACCTCCGATGCTGGACGTCATGCGGATATTGCGATTATCGGACAGCTCGAGGTTCGAGAGCACCACCAGCTGCGGCAGATTGCGGCGCAGGAAGCGCGCCAGCAACGGACGCAGCGCATGGTTAACCAGCAACACCGGCGGCGCGCCGAGCATCTCCTGGCGCGACAGCGCCTCTTGCGCCTGCTCAAGCAGACGATCAGCCAGACCCGGCTCCAGACCGCCGCCGCCCTGCAGGGCCTGTAGCAGCAGACGCTCAAGCGAGGTATCCAGCCCGATGACCTGAACTTCATCATTACCCGGGAACCACTGCTGGGTAATGGCGCGGCCCAGCGCCACACGGACCACGGTAGTGAGTTCGTTCGGATCGTTCTGTACCGGCGCGTGCTCGGCGAGCGTCTCCAGAATGGTGCGCATATCGCGAATGGGCACTTTCTCGGCAAGCAGGTTTTGCAGCACTTTATGCAGCGTCGTCAGCGTCACCACGCCCGGCACCAGATCTTCGGTCAGTTTCGGCAGTTCTTTGCTGACGCGCTCAAGCAACTGTTGCGCCTCCTGACGGCCAAACAGCTCTGCGGAGTATTGCGCGATCAGGTGGTTCAGATGCGTCGCCACCACGGTGCTGGCCTCAACCACCGTAAAGCCCTGGATTTGCGCCTGCTCTTTGAGCGCGCTTTCAATCCAGATAGCCGCCAGGCCAAAGGCCGGATCGATGGTCGGCTCGCCCGGCAGAGAGCCTGCGGCCGTGCCCGGGTTAATCGCCAGCCAGCGGCCCGGATAGGCTTCGCCGCTGCCGATTTCGACGCCTTTCATCAGAATGCGATAACGGGCCGGCGGCAGATCCATATTGTCACGGATATGCACCACCGGCGGCAGGAAGCCGAGATCCTGCGCGAATTTCTTACGAATACTGCGGATACGGCCTAACAGTTCGCCGTCCTGCTGCATATCCACCATGGGGATCAGGCGGTAGCCCACTTCCATCCCGAGCGAATCTTCCAGCTGCACGTCGTTCCAGGTCGCTTCCACCGCCTGCGGGTTATCCTGCTGGATAACCGGCGCGGGCGCGGCAGGCGCCTGCAGATCGCGGCCGCGCATCCACCAGGCGAGGCCCAGCAGCGCGGCGGTAAACAGCAGGAACACAAAGTTAGGCATCCCCGGCACCATACCGAGCAGGCCGAGAACGGCGGCGCTCAGCACCATCACGCGCGGGTTATTGAACAGCTGGCCGACCATCTGCTCGCCGACATCCTGATCGGTGGCGACGCGGGTCACGATAACGCCCGCTGCGGTCGAAATCACCAGCGCCGGGATCTGTGCGACCAGGCCGTCACCGATGGTCAACAGCGTATAGCTTTCCGCCGCCTGACCGACCGGCATACCGTGCTGTATGACACCCACCAGCAGGCCGCCGATGACATTGATAACCATAATGAGCAGACCGGCGACGGCGTCGCCGCGCACGAATTTACTCGCACCGTCCATCGAGCCGTAAAAGTCCGCTTCCTGGGTGACTTCGGTACGACGTTTTTTCGCTTCCTCTTCGCCGATAAGCCCGGCGTTAAGGTCGGCGTCGATAGCCATCTGCTTGCCTGGCATCCCGTCAAGCACGAAGCGCGCGCCCACTTCCGCGATACGCCCCGCACCCTTGGTGATAACCATGAAGTTGATGATGACGAGAATGATGAACACCACGATACCGATGGCGAAGTTGCCGCCGACCAGGAAGTGGCCGAACGCTTCCACCACTTTACCCGCCGCCGCCGCGCCGGTATGGCCGTCCATCAGAATGATACGCGTGGACGCAATGTTCAGCGCCAGACGCAGCAAGGTGGTAAACAGAAGAATGGTCGGGAACGCCGCGAACTCCAGCGTGCGCTGGGTGAACATCGCCACCAGCAGCACCATAATGGAAAGCGCGATGTTAAAGGTGAATAGCAAATCCAGGATGAAGGCCGGCAATGGCAGCACCATCATCGACAGGATCATCAGGATGATAACCGGCCCGGCGAGGATCTGCCATTGGGTCGATTTCAAATTGCCAGGCAGGCGCAGCATTGCCACCAGATTAGCCATCAGTGTCCTTCTCGTTCAAGAAATCCAGCGCCTCAGGCACCGGAAGGTTTTCAGGTTTCTTCGGAATCAAGCCGCCAGCCAGACGCCAGCGCTTGAGTTGCCATACCCATGCCAGCACTTCCGCCACGGCGGCGTACAGCTGCCCCGGGATCTGCTGGCCGATCTCCGCATGCCGGTATAACGCACGCGCCAGCGGCGGCGCTTCCAGCATCGGAATTCGGTGTTCATTACCAATCTCACGAATACGCAGGGCCACCAGCCCTGCGCCTTTGGCCACCACTTTCGGGGCGCTCATTTTGTTCTCGTCATACTGCAACGCCACCGAGTAGTGCGTCGGGTTAGTGACGATAACGTCGGCTTTCGGCACGTCCGCCATCATGCGACGACGAGCCGCTTCGCGCTGCTGCTGGCGAATACGCCCTTTAACGTGCGGGTCGCCTTCCTGGTTTTTGAATTCGTCGCGAATATCCTGGCGCGACATACGTAATTTTTTGGTGTGGCTGACTATCTGCCAGAACACGTCGAAGCCAACCATCGGCACCAGACCCATCACGATCAAAATGCAGCAAAGCGCGACCAGATTCATCGCGTTGCGCATCGCGGAGATGGGCGATTCGCTGATAAGGCGCATCATGTCCGGCCAGTTGTACCAGAGGAAACACCCGGTCACGATGCCCACCAGTACCGACTTCAGCACCGCTTTTAACAGCTCCGCCAGCGACTGCGATGAGAAAATACGCTTGATACCCGGCAGCGGGTTCAGTTTTTCGGGCTTAAACGCCACGGCTTTGGTGTTAAACAGCAGGCCGCCCAGCAGCATCGGGGCGAACAGCGCCACGATCACCACGCCCATAATCAGCGGTACCAGCGCCACCAGCGCCTGCTTTATCAAAAAGCTGATCTGTCCGACCACGAGTTTCGGGTCGTTAATAATGCTGTGATCAAAATGGAGGCCGTGAGAGAGCATTGCTGCCAGCTGACGTGCTAACAACGAACCGCCCATCCAAATCACCGCGACGCCGACCAGCAGCATCAGCATGGAGGTCAGTTCACGGGAACGGGGGATCTGCCCTTCTTCTCGCGCCTTTTCTCGTCGGTGGGGTGTGGGGGCTTCTGTTTTGTCGTCGCTATCGTCTGACACGATTCGATTCTCGCAGCTACTATTACGCAGCTAGCATGCCAGAGGCGGGAAAAGCTAATGGGAAGAGAAAAGCGCAAAACCGGTGGTTGTTTCGCGCTTTAATGCCCTCCCCGAAGGGAGGGTTAACTGGGATCAGAAGCCCAGACTGTCGAGCAGGTCGTCGACCTGATCCTGGCTTGCCACGACGCCGGCGGCGGTAGCGTCCAGCTGCGGACCATTGAGCAGGCTCTCGTTCGGGCGCTTGGCGCGCGCGTTCGGCTCCGGCATGTTCTCCAGCAGCACCATCAGAAGCTGGCGCTCAATCTCCTGGATAACATCCATCATGCGCTTGATCACCTGACCGGTCAGATCCTGGAAATCCTGCGCCATCATGATTTCCAGAAGCTGGGCGTTGGTGAAGCTCGTGTGATCCGGAACCTCTGCCAGATACTGGCGGGTGTCGGTCACGAGTTCGCGCGCGTCGCTCAGTTCGATCGGGTTCTCGAACCATTCGTCCCAGCGGCCGCTCAGCGCTTTCGCGTCGTTTTCCAGTTTGTTCTGGTGAGGCTGCGAGGCCTCGACGCAGTTCAGGGCGCGTTCTGCGGCCTGCGCCGTCATCTGCACCACGTAATCCAGACGGTCGCGCGCGTCCGGTATAGCTTCCGCCGCTTCCGCAATCGCCTGATCAAGCCCCAGTTCGCGCAGGCTGTCACGCAGCATGCGGGTCAGACTGCCGATACGGACAATAATGTCGCCAGTCGAATGCTCGTCAGTCGGTTTTATCGATGCCGTCATCTGCCTGTCCTCACATGCCGAGTTTTTCGAAAATCTTGCTCAGTTTTTCTTCAAGCGTCGCCGCCGTGAACGGTTTCACCACGTAGCCGCTGGCGCCTGCCTGCGCTGCCGCGATGATGTTCTCTTTCTTGGCTTCCGCTGTCACCATCAGTACCGGCATGGAAGCCATGCCACCGTCGGCGCGAATGGTTTTGAGCAATTCAAGACCATCCATATTGGGCATGTTCCAGTCGGAGATGACAAAACCGAAACCGCCGGTCTGCAGTTTGTTGAGTGCATCCACACCATCTTCCGCTTCTTCTACGTTGTTAAAACCCAGCTCTTTGAGCAGGTTACGTACAATGCGGCGCATGGTGGAGAAGTCATCCACAACCAGAAACTTGAGATCTTTATCCGCCATAAAAACTGTACTCCTCGTTAAATACGTATTGCCTGTCCGGCACTGATTTTCGCCAGCATCTGCTGGCTGACCTGGCTTAGATCGACGACTTCGCTGACGCCACCCATATTGATGGCCTCACGCGGCATGCCGAACACCACACAACTCGCTTCGTTTTGGGCAATGGTCCAGGCGCCCGCCTGGTGCATCGCCAGCATTCCCGCCGCGCCATCGTTGCCCATCCCGGTGAGGATCACGCCCACCGCATTGCGCCCCGCATGTTTGGCTACGGAGTGAAACAACACATCCACGGCCGGACGGTGCCGGTTAACCGGCGGCCCGTCGTGGATCTTGATCTGGTAGTTAGCGCCGCTGCGCGCGAGTTCCATATGCTTATCGCCCGGGGCGATATAAGCATGGCCCGGCAGCACGCGCTCGCCGTCTTCGGCTTCTTTCACGCTAATCTGGCACAGCTTGTTCAGTCGCTCGGCGAAAGAACGGGTAAAACCTGGCGGCATGTGCTGGGTAATCAGCACCGCCGGGCTTGAGAGCGGCAGCGGCTGGAGCACATGGCGGATAGCTTCGGTGCCGCCCGTGGAGGCGCCGATGGCAATCAGTTTTTCCGAGCTCAGCAGCGGGCCTGCTTTCAGCGTTTTCGGCACCACGTCCGGCATGCGGGCGGAGATCCGCGCGCGCGATGCGGTACGCACTTTATCGGCAATCAGTTCGCTGTAGGCCAGCATCCCTTCGCGGATGCCGAGCTGCGGCTTGGTCACGAAATCCACGGCGCCCAGCTCCAGCGCGCGCAGGGTGACTTCTGACCCTTTGCCCGTCAGCGACGACACCATCACCACCGGCATCGGACGCAGACGCATCAGTTTTTCCAGGAAATCGAGGCCGTCCATACGCGGCATTTCGACATCCAGCGTTAACACATCCGGATTGAACTGCTTAATCAGATCGCGGGCCACCAGGGGGTCCGGCGCTGTCGCCACCATCTCCATATCGCTGTGGCTGTTGATAATTTCGGTCATGATCTGACGCATCAGCGCCGAATCATCTACTGACAACACTCTGATTTTACTCATTCTTTTTCCTTACTCAGGGCATACACCGTCTGACCGCGCAGCGAGAAATCCCGACTGAGGTTACTGAAGTTTTCTGAGTGGCCCGCGAACAGCAGACCGCCCGGCTTCAGCAGCGGAACAAAGCGTTTGAGGATCTCCTGCTGTGTCTCTTTATCGAAATAAATCATCACATTGCGGCAGAAAATCGCATCAAATGGCCCTGGTACGTTGTACTGCTTATCAAGCAGGTTCAGCGAGGCGAACTCAATCTGGTTCGCCAGTTCGTTACGCACGCGCACCAGCCCCTGGTGAGGACCTGTGCCGCGCATAAAATAGCGTTGCATCTGCTGCGGAGAGAGGGTTTTCAACTCCTCCTGCCGGTAAACGCCGCTTTGCGCCTTTTGCAGCACTTCGGTATCGATATCCGTGCCGTAAACTTTCCAGCGGCCCGGCGCGGTGCCAAGCGTATCGGCAAGCGTAATGGCGATAGAGTAAGGCTCCTCGCCGGTCGATGCCGCGGCGCTCCAGATACGGTACTCGCCGCTGCGCTTACGCGCGTGCTCCGCCAGAACCGGAAAATGGTGCGCCTCGCGGAAAAACGCCGTCAGGTTCGTGGTCAGCGAGTTGATAAACGCTTGCCACTCGGCGCTGTTCGCGTTGGCTTCCAGCATGCTGAGATAACGTCCGAAATCATCCAGCCCGAGCGTACGCAGACGTCGAACCAGACGGTTGTAGACCATATCTCGCTTATGTTCGGCCAGCACGATCCCAGCGCGCTGGTATATCAATTGACATATCCGACGGAAGTGGGTGTCGGACAGCGCGAGGCGCTGTGTCATCTGTACTAATAATGACGTTTGCCCAGCAGGCATGGATGATGTCATATTGCCTTCTTCTTCACAGTCAGAGTGTTACTGGCACCACGCTCAGGGTGGTGCGGCCATCTTGTTACGCTTACAAAAGCCGTGTTCAAGGTTTAAGACTGAATCTTTTTTCATCTCAGACGCGCCGTGCAGCGCGCATCTGATTCTGTTCGTTTGCACGGACGTGCTGCGCAGTACGTCCCCTGCTTTAGCGCTGCGCGCTGATCCCAAAAACCCTTCCGACAGCGTTCCCCTTTGGTACAACATGCCTGCTTCCTTAGCCGGTCATACGCCGGAGTCTGTTCAGAATGTTTCCCAGTTATCCTGGCCTGCGACGGCCGGTTTGCTTGCCGCCGCGAGCGCCGGGCTTGCGCTCACTGGCGCGGCCGCGGGTTCGCTACGCGGGGCGTTAGCACGCGCGCTGGCGAGACGGAAGGCGGCGACCGCCTGCGACAGACGGCTTGCCTGGTCTTCCAGCGCGCTCGCGGCAGCGGCAGACTGCTGCACCAGCGAGGCGTTTTGCTGCGTAACGCGATCCATCTCGGAGACGGCCAGCGCCACCTGATCGATGCCGCGACTCTGTTCGTCGGAGGCGGAGGCGATCTCGCCCATAATGTCGGTCACGCGCGTTACCGCCCCGACAATCTCCTGCATCGTCTCGCCCGCGCTTTCTACCAGTACGGAGCCGGAATCGACGCGTGAGACGGAATCTTCAATCAGCGCCTTAATCTCTTTGGCGGCCTGGGCGCTGCGGCTGGCGAGGTTACGCACTTCGCCCGCCACCACCGCGAATCCGCGGCCCTGCTCCCCTGCCCTCGCCGCTTCCACCGCGGCGTTCAGCGCCAGGATGTTGGTCTGGAAGGCGATGCCGTCAATGACGCTGGTAATGTCAGAAATCTTTTTCGAGCTGGCGGCGATGTCGTGCATGGTGTTCACCACGCCGTCCACCACTTTGCCGCCGCGCTGCGCGGTATCCGATGCGCTCAGCGCCAGTTGCGACGCCTGACGGGCGTTCTCGGCGTTCTGCTTCACGGTCGCGGTCAGCTCTTCCATACTGGCGGCCGTCTGCTCCAGCGCCGAGGCCTGCTCTTCGGTACGTGAAGAGAGATCGGTATTGCCCGCGGCGATTTCGCTGGTGCCGCTGTAAATCGCATCAGTGCCTTCACGCACGCTGCTTACCGTCTGGATCAGCGCCTGTTGCATATGCTGAACGCTCGCGGAAAGCTCCGTAATCTCGTTACGGCCGGAGACCGTAATGGTTTCAGTCAGGTTGCCGCCCGCTATCTCGCGAATGTGGTGGATAACGCTCGCCAGCGGCGTCAGCAGAACGTGGCGAATGCCGTACCACACCAGCGCGATAACCAGCACCACCAGCACGGCCAGAATGGCGGTCTGCCACTGGGCCAGACGGAAATCGCTGCGGCTTTCGTCCCAGGCCTGCTGCGCCAGACGCACGTTCACGTCGTCATAACGGGTGACGGCTTTTTCCAGCGCGTTCTGTTTGCCCTGGGTCGCCTGCGCGAAGTAGGCGTCCATGTTGCTGGTTTCCAGGTACTGCACCAGTTCGCTCAGCGCCTGGTAGTAGTCGCGATAGCTTTGCTCAACGTCGCCTGCGACGGCGTTGATTTCCGGCACATCCACTTTTACGCCTTTAAACGCGCTGAAATGGGTATCCGCTTCAGCCAGCACTTTTTTCGCCGTGTTGAGCAGATCGGTTTTCGCGCTGCTCTGCTGGTTGCTGGCGTCCATCATCATGCGCGCCGCCGAACGGCTTAAGTTGATGCGGGTTTGCAGCAGCAGGTTCCACGACTGGTTGAGCTGCGCCTGTTGCAGTCGCAACTGGTGCGACGCGGCGAAACTCTGCTGGTTTTCATTCAGCGACGAAAAAAACACCCCACCGGAAATGAATTGCAGCAGTGCGAACACCACCAGCACCATCATCAGCAGTGAGACAACGCGGATACGATTCAACATGCGACACCTTCCTTCTGGTTCCTGAAGGGGTTATCGGCATGGCCTGGGGGAACTTTATCGTTGTGTAAAGGAAATTTGCGTTAGTCGGCGGCGGGGTCAGAAGGCGACGTCCACCACCAGCGTATCGGTGTAGCTCCCGGCGGGCGGCGTGTTCTGGGTCGCAAGGATACGCGCCGTGTATTGATAGGATTTCAGCAGGCCGTCGGTGCTGACCTGCGAGGCGCTGGCGCTGGCCCAGCGTTCGGTGCCGCTGACGCCCCAGCGGTTCGTGGTGTTGCCTTTATAAATCTCATAGCTCAGCCGGTTCGCCCCGCTCGCCATATTGCGCACGCTACCCACGGCATTGTTGCCGTTATTGATGCCGACGGTATAGGCGCTGCCTTTGGTGCAGGTGATAGCGATGGTTTGCGATACCGGCGCGAAGTCTTTTACCAGCGGCGCGCTGGCGAAGTTAAGGTTCGGCGCGGTGATGGTGCTGCAATCGTTGGTGACGGTGAGCGTTACCAGGCTGGTAAAGGTGGTGGTGCCGTTCTGCGGGGTCAGGCAGACCGCGACGCCCAGCGCGCAGATGCTGTAGTTAACGCTGAAGTTGAGCGTCACCTGATAGGCGCCTGCCGCGACGTTCTGCCCCTGAAGCGTGCGCAGGTAAATCGGGAAGGTATAGCGTTTACTGGTTAACAGATTCAGTAACGACTGCCCGGTCCAGCGGTAGTTGCCATTGATGGCAAGCTCACTGCCGGACGGGCAGCCGCTCTGGGCGCACACCTGGAGCGGAATACGGTCGGTGGTATCGCCGCTGCGCCCGAGCGTGGCGCGGGTGCCGGAGGTCGTGGTGGCGCCGGTCAACGTCAGGGTCACAAAGTCATTATTGAGCACGTTCAGCACCGAGTCGCAGTCCAGCGTCAGCGTCGCCGTGGTGGTCTGTACGGCGCTGTTGATGACAAAGGACGTCTGGCTGCCGTAAGCGGCGCTGGTGCCGCTGACGCGGCACTCCGCGAGCGCAGGCAGGCTGACAAGAGACAAGACGATGACCAGCAGCAGACGAATCATGGCGCAACCTCACGACAAATAAGCGGACCATAGGTTTCCAGGCGATGCGTGCGGTTCGCCCCGACCGTCAGGGTGACGCGGCACGTTTTACCGTCAGGCTTCATGACGCGCAGCGGGTTAACTTCACCGATATCTTCAATCCATGCGATGCCGTCATAGCCCACGACCGCCGTCGGGCGATCGTCGCGAAACACCTGGCTTGATACCGGCAGCGGCTGGTCGTTTTCATCATGCAGGATGACGCTTGCCACGCGCTCCTGCTCCATCGGGAACGTCACCAGATAACCGCTGTTGCGCCGCAACGCGAGGCGCCGCTCGGTATCGCGAATGCGGGTATCGGCGGGCAGATTCAGCGCGTCGATGCTGTAGGTCGCCGGGTAGTAGGATGTCACCCCGCTTACCAGCAGATAGCCCTCCTCGTCGGTCTCCCCTATCGGCTGGTTTTCAAAGTTCACCGTCACGCCCGGCTGCCCTTCGGTACTGACTACCGCGAAAGCGTCGTTAATCTGGTTGGCCGCAAACAGCTCGCCGTCCATCGTCACCAGCGAGCCGGTGGCCTCGCCCCAGCGCGTGAAGTTTTTGGACTGACCGTAGATGCCGCCCTGCGTCTCGACGTGGTTATTGCGCCAGCCCAGTGTGGCCTGCTGATAGTTGTCATCGCGCGACTGATTCGCATACGCCAGGTTCCAGCTAAAACCGCCGTCGCTTGGCATCGCGCTATTCACGTTAACGCGCTGGGTCGAGCCGCCCTGCGGCGTGTTTTCGGCGCTGATCGCCACAGAACTTTGCGCACCGAGCGGAATTTGCAACGAGAGCGCGAATGTCCAGTCGCGCTCCTCGTAGTCGTGGCTCGCGGCCAGATAGAGACTGCTGTTCCACAGCGTTTTATTCCAGGAGACGTTCAGCAGCCGCGTGTGGTCGCGGTTGAATGATTGCACATCAAGCCAGGCCGCGCCGACGCTGCCCGCCGCGTCCATATTGAGCGTCAGCGCATACTGCGTGGTGGCGCGGCTTAACGTGATGATAGGCTCCTGATACTGATCGTAGCGCACGGGCTGATCGTAGAGCGCCAGGTTGCCGAACCCGCGCGTGCGGCGGGTCTGCTGCGTGGAAAGGCTAAAGCCCGCCGTGTTGTACTGATAACCCCAGTTCCACTGCTGGCCGCTGTTATCACGCATCTGGCTCCAGCTGCCTGCGCCGTTGACCACGCCGAAGCGGCCAAGCTTCACCAGCGACCCGACGCCGCCGAGTTTCAGTTTTTCCGCCGCTTCGCCGTGGGTCTCCAGCGTCCAGAAATCCGTCACCCCGTAGCGCCAGGAACCGCTCGCCGCCGCCGGGCCGTAATCGAAATTTTTCACGCCGTAATTGCGGCGCAGCGCGCCCGCGCTGAACGAGCCGTCGCTTAAGCCGGGCTTGAGCAGCTCGCTTGCCACATAGAATGGCAGCGTGGTGGAGACCTGACGGCCCAGGGCGTCGGTCGTGACCAGCACCGCATCGCCGGAGCCATTGATATAAGGCAGATTGGTCAGCGTGAACGGGCCGGGGGCGAGCTCGGTGGAGCCGGAGCGGTAGCCGTTGATAAACACATCGACCGTGCTCGGCACCGCCGCCTCGCCGGAAAAAGCGGGCAGCGGATAGGTGATGAGATCGGGGCGCAGCGAGAAATCGCGCCCGACCGAGATGCCGCCCATGCGCACGCTGTTGCTCCAGCTCAGGCTGTCGCTTATCACATCGCCCAGCGACCAGCTCCAGGCATTGTCGTCGTTGGTGCTGTTAAACATCGTGTCGTAGCGCATATAGCCTTCATCCTGGCCCGGATAGCCGCGAAAGACTTCCCGTAACGCCCCGGTGGACGAGAACGACCCCGCGTTGCCAAAGAGGCGCATCTCGTGCCAGAGCGACGCCTGGCGCAGGCCGTGATTGGTGTCGCTGGCGTAAAAATCGTAATTGAGCACCGCGCCGTTGCTGGCGCGCGGCCGCACCCGCCGCTCCTGCTCGCCGAGCGCTACGGTACGCGCAGGCACCCAGTCGGCGGGTACGGTCAGCAAGAGCCGCTGGCCGGTACTGTCATAACGGCTCTTCACCTGCGGGAGCGCATCGACATTCACCTCGCCCTGCGGGATTTTATCGCCCGGCAGCCCGGCGCGCTGAAGATCCGCCGACGAGACCCACATGGCGCCGCCGCGCCGCGTCACCGGCGCCACCAGCCCGGTATCGTAATAGTTCACCACCAGCGACAGGTGAAACACCGCCTGGCGGTCGATAGCCTGCGCGTCCGGCGGCGGCGGCAGCGCATCGTCTCCGTCCAGCGCGTTTACGGCGGGAGAGACGACACACAGCAGGCTGATTATCACCCCCCGACTCACCGGGCGGCGGCTTGCCATGTCCCCTCGCGGGCATTGACGGAGGCGCTAAGCTGCGTGGGCTGCGATATACCGGCGGGCAGAGCAAAAACGCGCGACTGCCCTGGCAGCACGTAACCCAGTAACCCTTCCGCCAGCACGCGCGGCTTGCCGCCCTGCTGCACCGTCACTTTACTGATCCGCGCATGGATCTGGTCACGGTTGGTGATTTCAATCGCGGGCTGGCCGTTTTCCCTGACCACGCGCCAGGAGAGGTTTTCCGGCTGCAGATAAGCGTGATGGGCGCCCGCGCGCTCGGTGGCGACGCCCTGGCCATAGACAAATAGCGGGATCGAGTAGCGCATCTGCAGCTTCAGCCCGAGCTGCGGTTTGCCAGGATCGGTCGGCTGCGGGATCTCATCGACCACAATACGGTAAGCCTGCTCCACGCCTGCCGGTACCTGAGCCTGGCTTATCAGGCGGATTAACTGCTTTTTGCCGCCGTCGATGCGCACGATGGGCGGGCTTGCCGCGACATCCTGCTGTTGCTGATAGCGCTCGTTGCCGCCCTCCTGCCGCCAGCGCACGATACGCACCTGCATGGTCATTGGCGTGGCGCCCTGATTCTGTATCCACAGTTCTGCGGCGTTGTCGTCTGCCGCGAGGTAAGGATCGATAGGCCAGATAAGCATATTACCGGCGGCCCAGGCGCTGCCTGTGGCCAGCCAAAACGCGGCGGCCAGTCCGAGCCGCCTGAGAGACGTTGCGCCTTGCATCATGTCTGCTCTCCCTGTATCACCATGATAATGTCACCGTCAGCGTGTCGGTATAGCTGCCGGCGGGGCTAAAGCCCGTGAGCTGCGCTGCGCCAAAGAGAGGCAGCGAAATGTTATTGCTGTTGCTGTAAGCGATGGACACCGCCTGGTTGACGCCGATTTCACTCGTCGCATTTAACGAACTCGACGTATAGAGACGATACGGCACCCGCTCGGTGCCGCCGCCGCGCACCATATTGCGCACCGAGGAGCCATAATTCTGCCCGCCGTCAATGCTCATGCTGAGCGCCACGCCTGGCGTGCAGGCGAGCAGTAATGAAGAGGACGGGACAAAGCTGGTGCTGACGCGCGTGCTTTCCACGCCGCTGCGGGTGCCGAAATTAAGCGTTCCCATCACGCCGCCGGCACCAGTGGTGACGGAGCAGCCAGCGGCAATGGCGGCGCTCACCTGAAACGACTGCGTCGTCACAGCCTGCGCGCCGCCGCAAGCGACGCCGAACAGACCCATGGCTCCCCACAGAATGCGCCGCACAGCGCTCTCCAGGGGCAACCGCACCCGGTTGCCCTTCATCCTCATCGTGGTTCTGCTGGCGCTTAGTACGTGACGCTGACGTTAATGGTGTCAGTGTAAGTGCCCGGTACGACCGTGACGCTGTTACCGCCGCCCTGGATACGGCCATAAATGGTGTAGTTGCTTACCCCGCCCGTGGTTGAGGCGGCCGGAATGGAGGCGTTATTGGCGATAACGTTCTGGAAGGCGCTATCGCTGTAGAGGCTGTAGGCCACCCCCTGCGCGGTGTTGGTGGTATTGACCAGATAACGCCCCGGCGTCCCTGGCGTACCGACGACGGTGCCTGGGGCCTGATTGGTGCTGCCCGTTATCTGTACGGTGTATTCGGGCGTGGTGCACTGAATAGAGAAGGTGTTGCCGCCGCCTGCGCCGGCCAGCTGAGTCGTCAATGTGGAGAAGGTGGCCGGGCTGGTCCCGAAGTTCAGGGTACCGAAGTTAATCCCGTTCTGGCTCGGCGAGCCGTTGATCAGACAACCATTAGTCAGCGTTAAGGTTGCGCCGATGGTCCCGCTACTGGTGACCGCAAAGCTTACCGGCGCGCTCAGCATCATGCCGGCACCGAAGATAACCGCTAACAGACGTGTTTTCATCGTGTTTATCCTCAAACTCTCAACGGAAGTGATGCTGTGCCGGACCGGGATGACCACCTGAACCATAAAGCGCAGCGCGTCAGACGAGACGCTAATCTGAAATTTAGTTTATGTTTCAAAACATCACAAAAGTTGTAAAAAGTATCAGTGAGGCTGAGTGAGAGGAGATAAACAACAATGATAACAACCAGTTAAACAGTTTTTGAGATTTCAGAATGTAAATGGCAAATGATATATTGATTTATATGTGACATTCATCACGTTTTAAACGGCAATTCCTTCCAGAGCGCCTGCTCCTTGTTCGCGACGCAGGGCGCGGCCCGACGCGATGTTCCCGGATAGCAGGCGAAAAAAAGGGGCGCTTACGCGCCCCGTGCCACTGCTTTTCTTGTTGTCACGCCACGCGGGCGGTTGCGCTGTCAATCAGCTCCATCTCTTCGCTGTTGAGCAGCTTCTCAATGTGTACCAGAATCAGCATACGTTCGCCAATAGCGCCGAGGCCGGTCAGGTATTCTGTGGAGAGCGTCACAGCGAATTCCGGCGCCGGGCGGATCTGTTCGGCGGTGAGGGACAGGACGTCGGAGACGCCGTCAACCACGATGCCGACCACACGCTGGCCGAAGTTCAGAACGATCACCACGGTGTTTTCATTGTATTCCACATCGCCCTGCTCAAACTTCACGCGCAGGTCAACGATAGGCACGATAACACCGCGCAGGTTGGTCACGCCTTTGATGAAAGACGGCGTGTTGGCAATGCGGGTTACCTGATCGTAACCGCGGATTTCCTGCACTTTCAGAATATCGATACCATATTCTTCGTCGCCCAGGGTGAATACCAGGAACTCCTGGCCAGACGGCTCGCCGGCCAGTTTAGTGACGTTGCTCATACCGGTCATATTACTTACCTTTTCTACGATAGTGGCTTCAGGCGGCGGTCGGCGCCATACGTTGCTCACGGTTTAAACTTTGCAGCGCGGATACATCAACAATCAGCGCCACGCTACCATCGCCCAGAATCGTGGCGGCCGAAATACCCGGCACCTTGCGATAGTTACTCTCAAGGTTTTTCACGACGACCTGGTGCTGACCAATCAGCTGATCGACCAGCAGTGCATAACGGCGGCCGGCGCTTTGCAGGATAACGACAATGCCCTGCGTCGCTTCGGTTTTCGCCCCTTGCACATCAAAGACTTTCCACAACTCAACCAGCGGCAGATATTCGCCGCGCACTTCCAGTACGCGCTCGCCGCCTGCCAGCGGATGCAGATCTTCTTCACGCGGTTGCAGCGATTCCATTACCGCGTTCAACGGCAGAATAAAGACTTCTTCGTTTACCTTAACCGACATGCCGTCGAGGATCGCCAGCGTCAGCGGCAGCAGGATACGGATTGTTGTGCCCTGGCCCTGACGGGAAGCGATTTCAACATGGCCGCCCATCTCCTGAATGTTACGTTTCACCACGTCCATGCCGACGCCACGACCGGAAACATCGGTCACCTGCTCCGCCGTGGAGAAGCCAGGGGCGAAGATGAGCATGCCCACGTCTTCATCGGTCATGCTTTCGCTGACGGCCATGCCCTGAGACATCGCTTTCGCCAGAATACGCTCACGGTTCAGGCCTGCGCCGTCGTCGGTCACTTCGATACAGATATTGCCGCCCTGATGCTCTGCGGAGAGGATCAGGTTGCCTACCTGGGATTTACCCGCGGCCTCGCGTTTTTCCGGCGACTCGATACCGTGGTCAAGACTGTTACGCACCAGGTGCGTTAACGGGTCGATAATGCGTTCGATCAGGCTCTTGTCGAGTTCGGTGGAACTGCCCTGCAGCGTCAGTTCAACCTGTTTGCCAAGCTTGCTTGCCAGATCGCGAACCAGACGCGGGAAGCGGCTGAAGACGTATTCCATCGGCATCATACGGATGGACATCACCGATTCCTGAAGATCGCGGGCGTTACGTTGTAACTGACTCATGCTGGTGATCAGGTCGCCATGGGTGACCGGATCAAGCTCATTGGAGCGCTGCTGGAGCATAGACTGGGTAATCACCAGCTCGCCCACCAGGTTAATCAGCTGGTCAACTTTCTCTACGGCCACGCGGATACTGGTGTTTTCTTTTTCGCGGGCCGGTTTGTTCTGCTCGGCGCGCGGCGCGCTGGCGGCAGGCGCTTTGGCTACCGGTGCGGCAACCGGCGCGACGGCCGCAGGCGCTGCCTGGACCTCCGGCTCAGCCGGCGCGGCAGGCGCTGCTTCGGCGGCGGGCAGCGGCAGGAATTCAATCTGATCGCCTTCGATGACAAAGCAGAGCACCGCGGTGATGTCATCCGCGCTGGCGCTGGTCTCGAGGGTGGCGACCAGATAATCCTCACCCTTTTCAATCTGGCTTAAGGCGCCGAGATTGCCGAGCTCTTCCTGCAAGAGTTCCGTCTCAGTGCCTTTGAGTTTGCCAAGCTTTATGCGCAGCTTGCCGCCATCCGTGGTTGCGGCAGGCGCAGCGGATTCGGTTTCGACAACAGAAAGTTTCGCCGCCGCCGCAGGCGCTTCGCCTTTGGCTTCGAGCGCCAGTTGGCGCAGCGCCTGACAGATATATTCAAAGCTGGCTGCGTCCGGCTCCGAAGAGCTTTTATAAGCGTCAAGCTGTTCCTGCATAATATCTTTGGTTTCCAAAAACAGGTTGATGATGTCGGTGTTGAGTTGCATTTCACCCCGACGTGCTTCATCCAGCAGGTTCTCCATCAGATGGGTGGTTTCCTGCAGGATGGTGAAGCCAAAGGTCCCCGCACCACCCTTAATAGAGTGTGCGGCGCGGAATATGGCATTTAGCTGTTCGGCATCCGGCGCCTCGGGCACCAGATCGAGCAAATGCTGCTCCATGTCAGCTAACAGTTCGTCAGCCTCATCGAAAAATGTTTGATAAAAATCGCTAATATCCATACTCACGCTATCACCTCGTAACCGGTTGGGACGGTGTTGGGTTTGAGGCCGGGGGGACGGCGCCCGGTTGTTGTAATACGCTCAGTGACTCATTTTCGCTTTCGGCGTTTTCATGCACGATGGCATCTTCCGATTGCTTGTTAAGTACCAGCAAACTTATGCGGCGGTTCAGGGCTTCATTCGCACCTTTCTCCGCCAGGCGCATCGTGGCGGCCATGCCGACCACGCGCAAAACTTTGCCATCATCAAGCCCGCCGATAACCAGCTCGCGGCGCGACGAGTTAGCGCGGTCTGCCGAGAGTTCCCAGTTGCTGTAACCGCGTTCGCCATTCGCGTACGGGAAGTCATCGGTGTGGCCTGACAGGCTCACTTTATTCGGTATTCCGTTCAGCACCGGCGCGATGGCGCGCAGGATGTCGCGCATGTAAGGCTCGACTTCGGCGCTGCCGGTTTTAAACATCGGGCGGTTCTGGCTGTCGATAATCTGAATACGCAGCCCTTCCTGCACCAGATCGATGCGCAGATGCGGGCGCAGCGCGCGCAGTTTCGGGTCGGCCTCGATCAGCTGATCCAGATCGCCGCGCAGTTTCTGCAGGCGGTTACGCTCCATGCGTTTTTTGAGCTCATCAATATTCGGCTCTTGTTTTTTCACTTCGCCTTGCGTCTGCGTGACATCATCCCCACCCCCCGGAATCGGGCTATCGCTATCCGCGATGCGATGCCCGCCGGTGATGGCGGCCGACAGCGGCGTGCGGAAATATTCCGCAATCTGCGTCAGTTCCTTCGGACTGGAGATGGAGATAAGCCACATCACCAGGAAGAAGGCCATCATGGCTGTCATAAAGTCGGCGTAAGCGATTTTCCAGGAGCCGTGCGAACCGCCGCCGTGCCCTTTATGCTTGCGCTTTTTTACGATAACGACGGGGTGGTTGCTGTTTTTCATGCGTCTTCTGTCACCTGCTGCTGGTTAGGCGATTTCACCGCGCGAACGTGTTCATCCAGTTCGGTGAAGGACGGACGCTCGCTCGAATAGAGCGTCTTACGACCAAACTCTACGGCGATAGGCGGCGCGTAACCGTTAAGGCTCGACAGCAGCGTCACTTTCACGCACTGCATCATCTTGGTGGTTTCAGCGCTCTTCTGACGCAGCACGGTGGCGAGCGGCGAGACAAAGCCGTACGCCAGCAGGATGCCGAGGAACGTCCCCACCATCGCGTGCGCGATAAGCGCGCCGAGTTCCGCCGCCGGACGGTCTGCGGAGGCCAGCGCATGCACCACGCCCATAACCGCCGCCACAATCCCGAACGCCGGGAGCGAGTCACCCATCAGCGCCAGGCTGTTAGCCGGCACTTCCGCCTCGCTTTCGTGCGTTTCAATCTCTTCGTCCATCAGCGCTTCAATCTCAAACGTGTTCATGTTGCCGCTGATGATGAGGCGCAGATAATCGGTGATGAACTCCAGCATGGTGTTGTCCGCGAGGATGCGCGGGTAGCTGGTGAAAATCTCGCTCTCTTTCGGGTTCTCGATATCACGCTCCAGCGAGAACATGCCCTGCTGGCGCGATTTGGTCATCAGGCGGTACAGCAGTGCCATCAGATCCATGTACATACTTTTGGTGTATTTCGAACGGCGAAACAGCAGCGGCAACGCTTTTACCGTGCCCTTAATCGCTTTCCCGTTGTTACCGACGATAAACGCACCCACACCCGCTCCGCCGATGATAATTAATTCAGCAGGCTGATAGAGTGCACCAAGCTCCCCTCCGGTCATCATGTATCCACCGAAGACTGTTCCCAGAATGACCAGGTAACCTATTAAAATCAGCACGACATCATCCTTCCGCTGTTGGCTATGGCGAGGACGTTCAGGTGAGCAGAAAACGTTGCCGGTTTAAGTTAGGAAAAAAAAAGCAGCGGCCTTTTGGGCCGCTGCTGGAGTGGTTTTCCACACCTATCCGGTTAAACGGCCTGTTCGACCTGTTCATCCAGCAGTTGTGGAATAATATCGGCAGCATCTCGCGAAAGTTTACGTCTTTTTACGGCGCGAGACGGTGGTTGGCACAGGCTGCATGCGAAGCTGCCAACCGGCTGGTGTGCATGGGTAACAAAATTGCCGCCGCAGCTGTTGCAGCGAGATAATTCAAGCATTCCGCTGTCCACGAAGCGGACCAGCGTCCAGGCGCGAGTCAGCGCCAGCAGCGGGCCTGCGTCATTTTCTTGCGGGCATTGCTCCAGGTACAGACGGTACGCTTTGATAACAGCGTCAACGCCTGAACATAACCCGGTGCGCAGCAGATACTGCCATGCGTTACAGAACATCGATGCGTGGATGTTCTGCTCCCAGGTCATGAACCAGTCCGTGGAAAAGGGCAACATACCTTTTGGCGGCGGGCTGCCCCGCAGCTCTTTATAAAGTTTGATGAGTCTACCGCGGCTAAGTTGCGTTTCACTTTCCAGCATCTGTAAACGTGCGCCAAGGGTAATGAGTTCCATGGCGAGCTGGATATCACGGGCTTCCTGAACAATGCTCTTGTCGGTCATAGATTACGCCCTTTTCTTCCTGGCGACGTCTTCGGTGCCATTGGCCTCGTTGAGCAGACGCGTGGAGAGCAAAATACCGGTGTGGATCTGTTGCAGATCGTCTACGCGTGATTCTTGTGTTAAACGCGTAATCGACTGATGATCCTGGAAGCGGAACTGACAGACAAGCTGATTGGTTTCAGCCAGTTTCACCATCTGCGGAAGCGTCAGGTCGCCAAGCGTGGACGCCATCTCTTCGCTGATACCCAGGCGAAACATCGCAGACGCTTTATCCTGACTAATCAAGCGCTGTGCAAGCAACAAATATGACAGGTTGATGTCGTAGATATGTTTCAGCAACTCGGATGTATGCATTTTTCCCATCCAATAACAAACTATTATTTTAACGCGGCTACGCCGCACCCCGTGATGTCGCCGGGCAAATCCCGGTAAAAAAATAAATCGTTACGGCCAAAATGCATCGGTGAAACCAGACTTGTCGGTGAAACATTGTTCCCGTCAAATTCGAGTTATCCCTGGCAGGCTCCGTGCACGCCTTTCATCATTTCCTTACACTTACTTAAGATTTTTCCTAAATCGAGCAAATCGTACTCGGCGGACACCGTTCACACAATGTGCTTATGAAGAGAATTTGGAAAAAGTGTGACGAGTATCACACATTTTCGGAAAAAGTCACTAAAAAACCATCAGAATCGCTTTTCTTTTGTACAAAAAATAGACAATCAAGCGGCTTGCAATGCGTAAAATTCCGAATATTCATTCATCCTTAACTAGGATGTAGCATCCGGTCATACTTTCATTTCGTAACTATTTGACATCACCTGATCACGTAAAGTCACTATAAAAGAAACAGTACTATTCGAGGAGTACTTAAATCAACTTAATGAATAAAAACAGTGAGTTGCTTCAAAGAAATGCAAGCATGCTAATGATGTTATTTTGAACGGAATGCCAGGAAATTTGTGTCAGGGCGCGCCTCACGGCGAAGTTACAAGATGTTACCAGACAGAAATAATGGTTAAATTATTCCTTTGATAAGAATACCTAATGTATTCAGAAGAGGCGTTTCACCGTTCTTAAAGCGGCTTCACATTCTTTCGTGGCACGTCCGTCGTACTATTTCATCATTGCTGCTTCCTGCAGTTTTCTCTGGCGAAAGGACATCACTATGAGCTATTCCCATGTACTGGTTGCCGTGGCTGTTACGCCCGAAAGTCATCGCCTTATCAGGCGGGCGGTTTCTCTTGTGAAACCGGTAAACGGCAGTATCACCCTTATTACTATCGCCACAGATCCGGAACTCTTTAATCAAATGTCAGCCCCAATGCTCGAAAACTTGCGCGACGTCATGTATGAGGAGACACAAACGTTCCTGGAAGCCCTGAAAAACGGGGCCGGATACCCGATCGCAAAAACCATCATCGCCAGTGGTGAACTCGGAGAATATATTCAGGATATATGTGAGAAAGATGACATCGACCTGGTGATTTGCGGGAATCACAACCACAGTTTTTTCAGCAAAGCGCTGTGCTCAGCGAAAAAAATCGTCGCCACCAGCAGAACCGATCTTCTGCTGGTGGCGCTCGATTAGTATGGCGTCCCCGGGCGGGCGCCCGGGAGGGCGAGATGGCCCGTCAGGCCAGTTTCGGGAAGGTCGCCACTTTATTCTGCAGCTCGCGTTCAGGGCTGCGTGGCGATATCTGCTTTAGATCCTGGATAAAGGCCTCCTGCCAGTGGTTGATGTCGTTTTTACGGACAATCTCCAGCATCTCACTGTGGCGCGCGATACGCTCGGCGAGCGGCATTTTCAGCGCACGGTCAAGCGCGGCCGCGACATCATCGCGATCGTAAGGGTTAACCAGCAGCGCGGCGGTCAGCTCATTGGCGGCGCCGGCAAACTGAGACAGCACCAGCACGCCCGGATTTTTCGGGTCCTGCGCCGCCACGTACTCTTTCGCCACCAGGTTCATCCCGTCGCGCAGCGGCGTCACCAGGCCCACATCGGAGTAGCGGAAGACTTTCATCAGCAGCTTGCGGTCGAAATGCTGATTGAGGTAATAGAGCGGCGTCCAGCCAAGCTGACCATATTTGCCGTTGATACGCCCGGCTTCGGTCTCCAGCTGATGACGAATATCCTGATACGCCTGGACATCGCCACGCGACGTCGGCGCAATCTGGGTATAGCGGATTTTACCGTGGTGCTCAGGGTATTTCTCAAGCAGCGTCTCAAACGCCTGGAAACGCTCCGGCAGCCCTTTGGAATAGTCCAGGCGCTCCACGGAGAAGATATTCTTCACGCTGGCAAGCTCAGCCTTAAGCTGGGCCAGCTTCGGCGGCAGCGGGCCTGCGGAGGCCTGCGCAATCTCTTCCGGTTCAATACCAATCGGATAGACTTGCGTGCGGAAGGTTTTACCGTAAGCGGTATGGTCGCCGTCGTTGCTGGTGGAAAGGTGCGTATGCATCGCCAGACATTCCAGGAAGGCGACACGGTCATTTTCCGTCTGGAAGCCCAGCAGATCGTAATCGCACAGTTGCTCCAGCAGCTCGGTATTCGGCGGCAGCGCGTTGAAAATTTCCGGAGTCGGGAACGGGATATGCAGGAAGAACCCGATGCGGTTATTCACGCCGCGCTTGCGCAGCTCGCTTGCAAACGGCAGCAAATGGTAATCGTGGATCCACAGGTTATCGTCAGGCTCAATCAGCGGTTTGAGCTTATCCGCCAGCAGGCTGTTGACGCGCAGATACCCTTCCCACGCTTCACGCTGGAAGTTCACCAGATCCAGACGGTAGTGGAACGCAGGCCACAGAACGCCGTTGGAGAACTGGTTGTAATACTGGTCGTGATCCTGTTCGCTCAGGTTAAATGACGCCCAGGTAATGTTGTCACGGGTGACTTTTTTAAGCGGGGCATCCTCATTGCCGATTTCACCGCTCCAGCCAAACCACAGGCCGCCTGCTGCTTTCAGCGCTCCCAGTATCCCTACCGCGAGGCCCCCCGCGCTGCTCTTTTTGTCATCCGGCGGGGCGATACGATTAGATACTACGACTAAGCGACTCATAGCCTTCTCTCCTTTTATTTGACGTTTTTTTTTCTTGTTCTTGAACTAATTGTTCCAGCCACGCGTGGACCGCCGGGACATCGGCAAGTTGCCACTTCGCCTGGGTGTCCCCCTGCCCGACTTTCACGCTAATGCCATTAAGCTGGTTTACGACGTAAAACCCGGCTTCGTCGGTGAGATCGTCACCCACAAATACCGGTACGCGGCCTGCGAACGGCGCTTCATTCATGAATGCCTCGATAGCCGCGCCTTTATTGATGCCCAGCGGTTTTAACTCCACTACGCATTTGCCCGGTTGCAGCCCCAGCTGCTTATGTTCGCTGGCGATGCCTTCCGCCAGCGCCAAAATCTGGTTTTCATACTCCGGCGCGCCGCGATAGTGCAGCGCAAACGCCATCCCTTTTGCCTCAAGCTCGGTGCCAGGCATCTGTGAGAGCGCCGCTTCAAGACGCTGATGCAGATGCTCTACCAGCGATTCCGGCAGCGACACGACATGGCTCTGACCACGGATATCACGACGCTCGGCACCGTGGACCCCGGCCAGCGGAAAATGGTGCGGCGCGGCAAGCTGGTCCAGCTCCGTCATGGAACGTCCTGAAATCAATGCCAGGGCTCCGTCATTCATGTCGGCGAGTTTTTGCAGCAGGCGACGAACATCGGAGGGGATGAACACTTGATCGGGATGCGGCTTGATGTCGGCAAGCGTGCCGTCAAGGTCGAAAAAAAAGGCAAGATTATCGCGGGCTACGGGCGGTACTGCTAACACTTCGTCCACCAGTGTTTCCTCCTATCCTTACGGGTTAAACAGCTAACCCTGAGGTTATCTGATAGTTTTACTGACCGTGTAAGTATAGACAGTGTGACGAGTGTCGCCATTCGGCAACGCCTTCCGACTGTCTGAAAAAACAGGTCGGAAGGCGTTTTTGCGAGGATTTAAGACGGGTCAAAACGCATTATGCGACGCGTTTCGCTTTCTGTTTGTAACGGTCGAAAATCACCGCCGCAAGCAGGATCAGCCCGCGTACCACGTACTGCGCAAACGGGGAGATATTCAGTAAATTCATTGCGTTTTCAACGGTGCCAAGGATAAGAATACCCGCCACCACATACGAGATTTTTCCTATGCCGCCTTTCAGAGAAACGCCACCCAGCACGCACGC
The DNA here is from genome assembly GCA_000027065.2 of Cronobacter turicensis z3032. NCBI lineage: Bacteria > Pseudomonadati > Pseudomonadota > Gammaproteobacteria > Enterobacterales > Enterobacteriaceae > Cronobacter > Cronobacter turicensis. The sequence goes on from FN543093.2 coordinate 2,711,500, forward strand.
CGAAATCACGATCAGCTCATAACCGATGGAGGTCATCGGCTGGCCGCTGGTCATACGCGAGGCGAGAATAATGCCTGCCGCAGCGGAGACCAGGCCCGAGAGCACAAAGATAATGATTTTGGTGCGCACCACCGGCACGCCCGCCAGACGCGCGGCCTCTTCGTTGCCGCCAATCGCCAGCGTATTACGCCCGAAGGTGGTTTTATTCAGCAGGAAGCCGAACACGATAAGACAGGCGACCGTCAGCCAGATAGGCGCCGGCAGCCCGAGCCAGTTGGCATAGCCGAGGGTAAAGAAGCTTTCGTCTTCGATGCCGACCGCTTTACCGTCAGAGATGATGTACGCGAGGCCGCGCACAATCTGCATGGTGGCAAGCGTGGTGATCAGCGCGTTGATTTTAAGCTTCGCGATGACAAAACCGTTGACCAGGCCGCTCGCGACCCCAAGCAGCAGGCCCGCCGCGACGCCCAGCCACAGGCTTTCAGTCATGTTGATGACTACCGCCGTGGTGACGCCCGCGCAGGCGATTACTGACGCCACGGAGAGGTCGAAATCCCCGGAGGCGAGGCAGAACAGCATGCCGCAGGCCACCATCCCGGACATCGAGATAGCCAGCCCCAGGCCTTTCATATTGATAAAGGTGGCGAAATTCGGCACGAAGATAGCGCAGGCAAGGAACAGCACGGCGAAGACCACCAGCATGCCGTACTGATCCCAGATGCGACCCACGGAGAATGAGGACTTCGGCGCACCGGATGTAGTTAGTGATGACATAATTTCTCCTTACTTAAGCGACAGCCTGGCTGGTTTTAGGCATAGCGAGGCTGAGCGCCGTTGATTCGCTGGCCTCCTCGTGCAGTAATTCACCGGCGATTTCGCCTTCGCGCATCACAAGAATGCGGTCGGCCACGCCGAGGACTTCCGGCAGATCGCTGGAGGCGAAGAGCACCGCCACCCCCTGCGCCGCCAGCGCGTAAATCACGTTGTAGATTTCATGCTTCGCCCCGACGTCAATGCCGCGGGTCGGCTCATCAAGCAAAATCACTTTCATCTCTTCCGACAGCCAGCGGCCCAGAATCGCCTTCTGCTGGTTGCCGCCGGAGAGATTCATAATCAGCTGCTCAGCGCCAGGCGTTTTAATATTCAGCGAGCGAATATGATGGCGGGCGTTTTCCTGCTCCCAGCCATTGTTGATAAGACAGCCCGCGCTGATGTGTTTGCGTCGCGCGCTGATGTTGATGTTGTCCTGCACCGAATGCACCGGAATGATGCCGTCGGCTTTACGGTCTTCGGGGCAGAGCATCATGCCCGCGCGAATGGCGTCGCCCGGCGCGCGGATAGCGATAGGTTTACCGTCGATCAGCACCTGGCCGCTGGTAATGCGCGTGCCGCCAAACATGCCTTTCATTAACTCGCTGCGCCCGGCGCCCACCAGCCCAAACAGGCCGACGATTTCGCCGCTCCTGACGCTTAAGCTCACCGGCGCGCGTACGCCCGGCGCTTTCACCGCGTCGAGACGCAACCGCTCCGGGCCATAGTCGCGCGGCTGCCAGCCATAGATATCCCCCAGATCGCGCCCAACCATCGCCTGCACCAGGCTGTCGTTGTTCACCTGCTGCATATCGCTGAAGGTACGCACGTAGCGGCCATCCTTGAAGACGGTGATGGCGTCGCTTAAGGCGAAGATCTCTTCCATGCGGTGCGACACATAGAGAATGACGCGCCCTTCTTTGCGCAGCTCGCGGATAACGCGGAACAGGTGTTCAATCTCACGCGCCGAGAGCGAACTGGTCGGCTCGTCGAAGGCGATGATTTTGGCGTTGCGGGCCAGCGCTTTGGCGATTTCCACCATCTGCCACTGGCCGATGGAGAGATATTTCAGCGGGGTCTGCGGGTCGATATCGAGCCCCAGATGCTCCAGTTGCAGCTTCGCCTCGTAGTTGAGCAGCGAGCGGTTGACTATCCCGGCCTTGTGAGGGATCTGGCCCAGATAGATGTTTTCCGCCACGCTCATCTCCGGCACCAGATGCAGCTCCTGGTAGATGATGGCGACGCCCGCGTTGAGCGCCGCCGTGGTGTCGCTAAAGGTGACTTCTTCGCCTTTGATGGCGATGGTGCCAGTGGTCGGCGCGTAGTTGCCGCTGAGAATTTTTAACAGCGTCGATTTACCGGCGCCGTTTTCGCCCATCAGCGCATGAACCTGGCCTGCGTGGCAGTCAAAGCTGATGTCCGAAAGCGCCTTCACACCGGGAAAAGTTTTCCCGATGCCGCGAAACGAGAGATAGGGTGAAGATGTCTGCATGATACCTCCGGGCCACTCAAAAAGCGGGCGCGCAGGCGCGCCCGAACCGCGATAAATCGCCCATTACTTGCCGCCGAGACCTTTTTTCGCCAGTTCTTCTTTAAAGTTGTCGCGGGTGATCAGCACCACATCGGTGACTTCGGTGAACGTCGGCGGCTCGGCGCCTTTGGTCACCCAGTTGTAGAGCATTTCGCTGGATTTATAGCCGTGAACGTCCGGGCTTGGCAGCAGCGAGCCATAGAAGCCGGTCGCCTGCGCTTTGGAAAGCTCGCTCACCGCATCCACGCCGTTGATGCCGATGCCGATAACGTCAGCCGCTTTAAAGCCCTGCCCTTCGGTCGCGCGCACGCCGCCCAGCACGGTGTTGTCGTTCATGCCGACCACCAGCCAGTGTTTCACTTCCGGATGCTGAACGAGCATAGAGTTGGCGGCGTCAAACGCGCCGGGGATATCGTTGGATTTAGTCGGTACTTTGTAGATCTGTTTTTCCGGGAAGCCTGCCGCTTTCAGCGCGTCCATAGAGCCGCTGGTGCGGCGGCGCGCGGTGTCGAGTTCATCGGCGGTAATCGCCATCACGCCGGTTTCTTTCACATCCCAGCCGCGTTTCTGCATCTCTTTATAGAGTTCCTGCCCCTGGCGCTCGCCGATTTTGGTCGCGGCCATCATTACCAGCGGCACGGTTTCCATCGGTTTGCCTTTGGCCGTCACAAACTGGTCATCCACGGCGATGACTTTCATATCGTAGCCACGCGCCTTGGCGACAATCGCCGAGCCGAGTTTCGGGTCCGGCGTACAGATAACAAAGCCTTTCGCGCCGCTCGCCGCGAGGCTGTCGATGGCGTTCAGGGTTTTCTCGCCATCCGGCACCGCAATTTTGATTACCTCAAAACCCAGGTCCTTACCGGCTTTATCCGCGAATTTCCATTCGGTCTGGAACCACGGTTCTTCAGGCTGTTTCACCAGAAAACCGAGCTTCATGGTCTCGGCGATAGCGGATTGTGACATAACGGCAGCGAGCCCAATGGCCGCCAGCGCTTTAGTAAATTTGTGCATGGTTATCTCCAGCTTTAGCTTTCTTTTATGCAGGGTAAAAACCTGAAAGGTTCTGTTAATCGGACAGAAAACAACGTATTAGCCGTTCCCTCCCGGAAGCGGCGAACGCTGGAGATAGTTTTAGCGGGAAATTAATTCTCCATAGGAGAGCGAAATCACATCATGGAATTACAGTGATTGCGTACATAAATACAGCAATATCGGGCATAAATCTGACCCGATATGTATGATGATTAAAGAGGGGTTTAGCAGATATCTCCATAAGCCCAGCCGGGGAATCCCTGAGGGCTACCAGAGTGTGACAAGACCGCCTTCAGTGCCAAAGAGCGGATCGCGTGACGGCTTCGCGACCTGGGCCACATTTTTGCGCGTTTGCGCCAGTTGCGCAGGCTCATCAAGGAATTTATCGGGCGATAGCCCTTCCGGGTAGGCGCCTGCGGCCATGAAATCGGCGCTGGCGTCAATTTGCTTATGACCCACACCCGCCGGGATCAACACCGCATCGCCCGCGCGAAGGGTGACGACTGGCCCCGCTTCGCCGCCCAACTGGATCTGCGCCTCTCCGGCGTAGATGCCGAGCACCTCATGGGTGTTAGTATGAAAGTGGGTATAAGTAAACACCGGATAGCGCCAGCGTGCCGGCCACTGGTGCTGCGCGAAGCGCTGCTCAAACCAGACCGCCGCATCGTCCGCGTCGGCGGGCAGCGCCTGGCGATAAAGCAGCACCGGCAGCGCGTTGTTCGGCACGCCGCCGCAGGGCTCGCGCAGATAAAGGGTTTCACACGGTTGCGTCATACTTTCCTCCTTATCGCGAACAAAGGTTAAGTATAGCCCGCCGCGCCGCGCGGCTTTACCAGGGGTAATAGATATGGTCGGCGTGTTCGCGCGCGGCGGGCTCATCGCCGGTAAGACGTGACGCCACCGTCAGCGCAAAATCAAATACTCGCCCCAGCCCCTTGCCGCTGATGAGATTGCCATCCTCAACGACCGGCGCATCCACATACTCGCCATCGCGCACGTCCTGCCACAGATCGCCCGAGCAGACATAGCGGCGGCCTTTTAAGAGGCCATTCGCGCCGAGCACGCGCGCGGCGGCGGAGCAGATGGGGCAGATGAGCTTTCCGGCGGCGTCGTGGCGCGCCACAAACGCGATAACCTGCGGGTCTGCCGCCAGATTTACGCTGCCCTGCGGGCCGCCCGGCAGCACCAGCGCGTCATAGGTGTCTTCGAGACGCTCCGCCAGACGCGCATCGGCCACCAGCGGAATGGCGTGGTAGCTTACGACAGCGCGCGTATCGGCGCAGGCGAGCGTGTCGACCTCAATGTTCAGCCGCCGTAATATATCGATAGTGACAATCGCTTCTCCTTCTTCAAACCCTGGCGCCAGCAGCACCGCCGCTCTTTTCATTTCTCGCTCCTTATACGTGAATAAACCGTGCCCGGCACGCCGGGGGTTTAATAATGAAACAATGTTTCAAAAGTATTCCGGCGCTGCGTCACGTTTTAAGAAAGAAACGGTTGGAGTGGCAAATAGCCACAGTTATACCAGGCTTAATACATCAGGGAACGATAATGCACGCTTCTCAATTATGACTGACGAGTGGCCACCCGCCGGGAACTGGCGGACCCGCGCTCACCCGTCGCGGTCATTGACCGTTCCCCTTATCTCCTCAATAAGGATATTTATATGGCTCCCCCCGGCGTAGTGCAGAAACTGAATGCTCAAATGAATCAGGAATTTTATGCATCGAACCTGTGCCTTTATTACAGCGACTGGTGCGCGCAGCAGAGCCTGAACGGCAGCGCGACGGTGCTGAGACAGCAGGCGCAGCACAACGTCACCCAGATGATGCGGCTGTTCGATTACCTTAAACAAACCGGCGCGAACCCGGTGGTCGGCGCGCTTAAGTCGATGAAACCCGACTGCTCAAGCCTTGAGGCGATTTTTCGCCAGATGCAGGATGAGCTGAGCGGTCGCCATGCGGCGCTGGCGCGTCTGATGAGTGAAGCGCAGGCGGCGCATGACGACGCGATGCTCGCCATGCTTGGCGACTTCGAACAGGAGTTGCGGCTGGATGAAGCGCTGCTCGCCACCATCCTTCATGAACTGACCCTGGCGCGTCAGGCCGGGCTATGCGCCGAAGAAGGCGGACCAGCGCCTGCTGGAGATGATGGAACAGACCCACTGATTTTCACTCAGCCCCGCGCCCTCGCCCGAGGGCGCTTACGTTTCTCCCCTGCCTTTTCCTCGCCTTTCGCTGCAATGTTAGCGCTAGGTTAACAATGTATTGTTTTTGTTATGTTTTTATAAATCCGATCTGGCTCCCGTTGATTAACCGCACAATTTGTAATGCTTAAGCGATTCACCCAACATTGCGTGGCAGGAGCCTTATGATCACCCTTGAATTTATCGTCATTATTCTGTGCTTGCTGGCGGGAACCCGTTTCGGCGGAATGGGGCTTGGCCTCATCAGCGGCATCGGTCTGTTTCTTTTAACGTTTATCTTTGGGCTGGAGCCTGGCAAGCCGCCGGTGGATGTGATGCTGACCATCCTTGCGGTGATTGGCTGCGCCGCCACGCTGCAAACCGCTGGCGGCCTGAATGTGATGATGCAGTTCGCCGAGCGGCTGCTGCGCCGTCACCCGCAGCACATCACGCTGCTGGCGCCGCTCACCACCTGGACGCTGACCTTTCTGTGCGGCACCGGGCATGTGGTCTACACCATGTTCCCTATCATCGCGGACATCGCGCTGAAGAAAAATATTCGCCCGGAGCGGCCGATGGCCGTGGCGTCCGTCGCCTCGCAGATGGCGATCACCGCCTCGCCGGTGTCGGTGGCGGTGGTGTCGCTGGTGTCGATTCTTGGCGCGCAGCATGGCGTCGGGGAGGCCTGGAGTATTCTGGAGATCCTCGCGGTTTCCGTACCGGCCTCGCTCTTTGGCGTACTGATTGCCGCGCTCTGGAGCCTGCGTCGCGGTAAAGATTTAAAAGACGACGAGGCATTCCAGGCGCGCCTGCGCGATCCGAAACAGCGTGAATACATTTATGGCGGCAGCGAAACGCTGATGAACCAGCGCTTTGACAAACATGCCTGGTGGTCAACCTGGATTTTCTTCGCCGCGATAGCGCTGGTGGTGCTGCTCGGCGCGCTGCCTGCGCTGCGCCCGGCGTTTGAGGTGAAAGGCAAAATCGCCCCGCTCTCCATGAACCTGGTTATCCAGATGATGATGCTGATTGCGGGCGCCGTGATGCTGGTGGTCTGCAAAGTGAACGCGGCGTCCATTTCCAGCGGGGCGGTGTTCAAGGCCGGGATGGTGGCGATTTTCTCGGTGTTTGGCGTGGCGTGGATGAGCGACACCTTTTTCCAGGCGCATCTCGACGAGCTGAAGCTGGTGCTGGAAGGCGTGGTGAAAAGCCATCCGTGGACCTACGCGATTGTACTGTTCCTGGTCTCAAAACTAGTGAACAGCCAGGCGGCGGCGCTCACCGCTGTCGCGCCGATGGGGCTGATGCTGGGCGTTGAGCCCAAAATGCTGGTGGCATTTTTCCCGGCGTCTTACGGCTATTTCGTTCTGCCCACCTACCCAAGCGATCTGGCGTGCATTGGTTTTGACCGCTCCGGCACCACGCGCATCGGCAAATTCATTTTAAACCACAGCTTTATTCTGCCCGGCCTGATTGGCGTAAGCTGCGCCTGCGCCGCCAGCTATCTGCTGGTGCAACTGTTCTTCTGACCACGTTTTTTACCAGTGCGGCCTGCGGGCCGCCTGCACAAATCTTCCAGACTTTTGTTAAAGACTCGTTATGCTAGAGTTTCCTTTCACAGGAGACGCTATGGCTAAAGACTGGATAGAATTACGTCAGCACGCTGATACCGGCATCGAAACCATTCGCGCCCATTTTGAAGGCCACGCCTACGATCCACACTGGCACGACAGTTATCTGGTGGGCATCACGCAGTCCGGCACCCAGCAGTTTCACTGCCGCCGGGAGCGGCATCAGAGCACGCCGGGAGCGGCGTTTTTGCTGGAGCCGGGCGAAACCCACGACGGCGACGCGCCGCTCGCGGGCGGCTTTACCTATCTCACCTTTTATCTTGATGAACGCTGGCTGCGAGAAACGCTTGGCGGGCTTTACGCCGCCGTACCGGATAGCTACGAGCTGCACTTTGCAAAGACCATTGCCCGCGAGCCCGCGCTGGTACAGGCGATCGCCTCGACGTTTACGGCGCTGCATCACGATGAGATGCGTATTGTGCAGCAGGGTGTAATGGATAATCTGTTAAGTCAGCTGACGCGTCACTGTCAGTGGCGCAAACGGCTGCCGGGCGACATCCGCGACGCGCAGATGGCCCAGCGCGCCCGCGACTACCTCTGGGCGCACCTTGGCGATAATATCGGGCTGGCGGAACTGGCCGCGGCGCTCGGCACCGATCGCTTTACATTGTCGCGCACGTTTAAACACGCGTTTGGCATGGCGCCCCACGCCTGGCTGGTGCAGTTGCGCCTCGCCCGCGCCAGATCACTGCTCGCGCGCGGCATGACGCCCGTGGATGTGGCGGCGGCGCTCGGTTTCGCCGATCAAAGCCATCTTGGACGCTGGTTCCAGCGCGCCTACCGGCTCTCCCCGGCACACTACCGCAGGCTGTGCACAAATCTTCCAGACGTCAGCGGGTAAGCGCCCGAAGATAGAGGCTCAGACAACGGGAGATGCCATGAGCCTGCTTACACAACAACTGCCTTTCTTATTCTTTGCCTTTGTGGCCTCTATTACGCCGGGGCCGACCAATATTCTGATCCTCACCAACAGCCAGCGCTACGGTACACGCGCGTCGCTGCCCGCGGTGCTCGGCGCCTGTTTCGCCTCCAGCGCCATTGTGCTGCTGTGCGGCGTCGGGCCTGGCGAAGTGCTGCGCCACGCCCCGTGGCTGGCGCGCCTGATGGCGCTCACCGGCGCGTTGTGGCTGAGCTGGATGAGCTGGCAGTTGTTCACCTCGCCCGCGGTAGCGCTCTCGGGCGAGGCGACAAAACCGTTCGGCGCCCGCGCGGCGGCGGCGTTACAGCTGATTAACCCGAAAACCTGGATGATGGCGATGGCGGTCGTCACGGTGTTTGCGCCGCATAATGGCCGCGCGCTGACTACGCTCGGGTTTCAGGCGCTGGGCTTTCTTGTGATTTCGCTGGCGTGTCTCGCCGCCTGGGCCTGGCTTGGCAGCGGCGTGCATCGGGTGTTTCGCAGCGACAAAGCGCTGGTGCGCTTTCAGCGGCTGATGGCGCTGTGGCTGTTCGCCTGCGCCTGGATGGGATTTTTTAACTGACAACGGCCCCGACGGGGCCGTTTTGCTTAGTGCGCTTCGCTCTGCGGGGTAAAGCGCAGTTCAATCAGCGCTACCGCTTTCTGAATGGCGCGCAGCGTCACCGGATCGGCGGAAGGATGGCCGGAAAAATCGATGCTTTTCAGCTGGCTCGCCATTTTGTCGCGCACTTCCACCGGCGCGATGACGTCGATAACGTCGAGGATCTGTTTAATCACCAACTGGCAGGCGACCACGTCGGAAACCAGTTCATCTTCGGCAGTGAGGGATTGTGACATTGCGTTCTCCTTAGCGTGAAGCGGCACATAGTAGCGGCAAAGCCCGGCGATTGCGAACCCGGCGCGCGAAACGCGTAAAAATGAACCGTGATTTCAGAAAACGAAAAGCGAGGGTTTCAGAACGTTGCGAAGGCGGGTATAACGGGAGTCGCAGACATAAAAAAACCTGCCATGCGGCAGGTTTTTTATCAGAACATCCCGCCCGGCGGAACGTCTTTAAAGGTTTTGCAGTAGTTTTCAAACATGCTTTTGAGGATTTTACGCAGTTTCATGGCGTGCTCCGGTTTTATTCATTCTGGTTAGCGTGTTGCTTCCGGTCAATAATATGACTTGCGTCACAAAAATCAACCATTTTGTGATTAAAATCACGTCTCATGGTTAATGAAAATGAGCACAATGTTAATAAAATGCTGTTAATTCCGGCGCTTAGTCACTGTACTTTTTGGTGAATTTTACAAAAAAATTTTAGGGAGCAGGCATGGGGCAGAAGACGGCGAAAGCAGGCGCAGGCGGAGTCTCTCCCGCCGCGCTGCTGGTGGCGGGCGCCTTTTTTATGGAATTTCTCGACGGAACGGTGATCGCCACCGCCCTGCCGACCATGGCGCAGACCTTCGGCGTCGAAGCCGTCGCGCTTAATATCGGCATCAGCGCTTATCTGCTGACGCTCGCGGTATTGATACCGGCAAGCGGCTGGATTGCCGATCGCTTCGGCGCGCGTAAGGTGTTTACGCTGGCGCTGGGAATTTTTACCGGCGCCTCGGTGCTGTGCGGGCTGGCGAATTCGCTGGAGATGTTCGTGCTGATGCGCGTATTGCAGGGCGCGGGCGGCGCGCTGATGGTGCCGGTCGGGCGCCTGGCGGTGCTGCGCGTGACGCCCAAACACCAGCTGATTACGGCCATCGCCACGCTGACGTGGCCCGCCCTGGTGGCGCCGATTATCGGGCCGCCGCTCGGCGGATTTATCACCAGCTATGCGAACTGGCGCTGGATCTTCTTTATTAACCTGCCCGCCGGGCTTATCGCGATGGCGCTCGCCTGGCGCCTGATTCCTGACCATCACGACAATGACCGCCGTCCGTTCGATACGCCCGGTTTTCTCGCCACCGCGCTGGCGATGGTAGCGCTGGTGTGCGCCATGGAGATGCTGGCCGCGCGCGACGCGAACGGCCTGTTCGCGGGCGCGCTGTTGCTGGCGGGCTGCGGCGCGCTTATCTACGCGCTGCGCCATTTTCGCCGCGCGCCGTTCCCGATGATCCGCCTTGATGCCATGGCGGTGCCGACGTTTCGCGTCACGATGTATGGCGGGTCGCTGTTTCGCGCCTCTATTAGCGCCGTGCCGTTTTTATTGCCGTTGCTGTTTCAGGTGGGTTTCGGGATGGACGCGTTTCATTCGGGGTTGCTGGTGTTGGCGGTCTTTGCGGGCAACCTGACTATCAAGCCCGCTACCACGCCGCTCATCCGCTGGCTGGGCTTTAAAAAATTGCTGCTGATTAACGGTCTGCTGAACGTGCTGGCGCTGCTCGCCTGCGCGCTGCTGACGCCCCAGACGCCGGTGTGGCTTATTCTGCTGATCCTTTTTCTGGGCGGCGTCTTTCGCTCGATTCAGTTTACCGGCATCAGTACGCTGGCGTTTGCGGACGTGCCTTCCGGCGAGATGAGTTACGCCAACACGTTGTTCAGCACTGCCACGCAGCTCGCCGTGGGGCTTGGGGTGACGCTCGGCGCCATCGGCATCCGCCTTGGCGAGGTCGTCAGCGCGTCCTTTTTCACTGGCGATATTCCGGGCGTGAGCTTCCGGCTGGCATTTGTGATAATTGCGTTGATAAGCCTGGCGGGAATGATAGATACGCTGCGCCTCGCCGCGCATGCCGGGCATAGCGTCTCCGGCAAACAGGCATAAAAAAAGCCAGCCCGCGGGCTGGCTTTTTCATCAGGCTTTATCAGCCAAGGATTTCACGCACGAAACCTTCGATCGCTTTATCCTGGCAGTTATCAAAGAAGCACTGCTGGAAACGCTCGCCGGAAACGGCGGTTTTTACCAGTTCAGGATCGATGGCGCGCAGGGTATCAAGATAGTTCTCTTTCACCACAGCGGCTTTCACCTGATTCAGGATACCCGCGTTGCGCACCTGCGGCTCTTTACGCTCCGGCGGATAGCCCTCGCCGTTGCGGCCGGTGAACGCTTTTTCAAAGATGAAGCGCACGTTGAGTTCGGCGCCCCAGCCAAAGCCTTTCGCGAACGGCAGCGCCAGCGCGTTGCCGTTGTTGATCTGCGCGAACAGGAACGCGTCCGCCGGATCGATGCAGTAGCCGCACACCACGCCCGGATGAATATTCAGGGACATCAGCGCGCCCTGCCCGGTGCCGCAGCCGGTAACCACGAAATCCACCGCTCTGGAATTCAGCAGGATGCTCGCCATAATCCCGAGGTGAATGTAGGTCAGATGATGATCGTTCTCATCGCTCATGCCGACGTTGTACACCGGGAAGGCTTTTTCATCCGCCACCGCTTTCAGCTCTTTATAGATGATCGCGTTTTTGGCCGCCTGACTGTTTTCCATCATCAGTGCAATTTTCATTGGGTTGTCTCCTGAAAAGGCTATGAATAGCAAACTGTGCATTCACCATACTATTCACCAAACGCACTTTCAAATTAAATGAAAGATTGTTTTAAAAAATAGAGTGGTGCTCACAGTTTTCTTTCAGGCCCGGTTTTTCAGAAGGTTTCCCAGTTCGTTTCCGTGGCGACCGCTTTCGGCGCGCTAACGCCTGCTGGCGATGGACGCACAAGCGACGCGGCAGCGGCAGGCTTCGCGCGCTCCGTCTGACCGCGCAGGCGGAACAACCCGACCACTTCGGTCAGGTGTGCAGCCTGACGCTCCAGATCGGCGGAGGCCAGCACGGATTGCTGCACCAGCTGGACGTTCTGCTGGGTTACGGCATCCATTTCTTTCACCGCGATGCCCACCTGGCTGATGCCGTCGCTCTGCTCGCCGGACGCGCTGGCAATCTCGGCCATAATGTCGTTGACCTGACGCACGGCGGCCAGGATTTCATCCATCGCCTCGCCCGCCTTTTTCACCTGACCAGAGCCGGTCTGAACATTACTGACCGATTCGTTAAGCAGCGTTTCTATCTCTTTCGCCGCCTGCGCGCTGCGGCTCGCGAGATTGCGCACTTCACCCGCCACCACCGCAAAACCGCGCCCCTGCTCACCCGCGCGCGCGGCTTCCACCGCGGCGTTGAGGGCCAGAATGTTGGTCTGGAACGCGATGCTGTTAATCACATTAGTGATATCGACGATTTTGCTGGAGCTGCTGGAGATGCGCGACATGGTTTCCATCACCTGCTTCACGGATTCCCCGCCCGTCTGCGCGGTGCGTGTGGCGTTACCGGAAAGCTTACTGGCATGGCTCGCGTTTTCCGCGTTGAGTTTTACCGTGCTGCTGAGTTGCTGCATGCTGGAGCTGGTCTGCTCAAGCGCCGCCGCCTGTTCTTCCGAGCGCGTAGAGAGTTCTGTATTGACGCCCGACACATCCCCCGCGTGGCTGCGAATCGTTTCAGCACTGACGCGAATGGCAGTAACGGTTTTCTCCCAGTTATCCTGCATCCGCTGAATATATGGCACCATCAGCCCGACGCAGTTGCGCCCGAGATCCTGAAGCTTCACCTCCAGATTCCCGTCCGCCAGCACGTTCAGATGGCCGCGGATGATCTCCACGGGACGCACCAGGCAGAAGTAGAGATAACGCTCCATCAGAATGGTGAGGGTAATACTGCCCACTACCGAGAGGACTAACAGGAGCTGGGCGGTGTCGACCCAGCCAGCCTGCTCGGCGTTCAGTTTAAGACTATTTTCCAGGTGATGTAGAAACCAGAGCGTCGCTCCGGAGACCCCCACCCAGGCGATGGTGGATAAGAGCAAGACCCATACCACCATCGCGCGGATTTTAACGTTGCGAATAAAGTTCATAGTGTCGATTCCCGGTGTTTAAGAAGCCGTCCCTGAGCGAAGCATGACGGTATCTGTCCCGGTCCTCTCTGCACTTCTTTTTACGTCGCAGATAAAGACTTACCGTATCGTAGTTGTCGGCCTGCGCTCCTAAAACTTAAGTAATGTAACAATAAAGTTAAGTAATTATTTAAAATCACCCTGCGTTATCATAAGGCCAAAGGCGCGGGAAACGGGGTGAACCGGGGGCTTTTCAGGCGATTGCGAATGGCGCTTCCATGGCATGATGTTATGAAGGCAAACTTTGTGAGAACACCGATGCGCAAGGTCATTTTCATTACCGCGCTGCTCGCCCTGAGCGGTTGCACCATTACCAAAACGCCGGAAATCGTCGGCGGCAGTAAAGTTACCGGCACCGTGAGACTCGGCATCAGCGAACAACCGCTGCAACATGCGAAAGTGGATAACTACGTCGCGCAGTCGATGGCGAATCGCCAGTGTCAGGACTGGGGCTATGCGGTTGCTGAAGCGTATGGCGCGCCAGTAAAAACCTGCTCCGTCGTGACAGGCACCCAATGCATGACGGAATCTATCGTCCTGGAGTATCAGTGCCGCGGCTTTACCATTAATAACCGCGCGGTTAGCGGCTGGTAAAGTGGCTTTACAGCTGCCGTCGCCCGGCGGTGGCTGTGCGCCCTCTTTTTATACGTGTATTTCCCCGTCGCGATCAGGTTTATCGTCTTATTCCAGGATGCTTTTATTTCCGCCTCCCCGCACAATAATAATTCTCATTTAATTAATGAATGACTTTAATTCCCATTTGCATTATTAACGCCGCGCATTTTTATTTTATCTTTTGCAAACAGTTTAATAACAAATTATAGTGCAGCGATAATTACCCCCCTTATTGCGGAGAGAAATATGCTGAAGCCGGATATGATTGAAAAACTCAATGAGCAAATGAATCTTGAACTCTATTCTTCTCTGCTTTATCAACAGATGAGCGCCTGGTGCAGCTATCACAGTTTTGAAGGGGCGGCGGCGTTTTTAAGCCGTCACGCGCAGGAAGAGATGACGCATATGCAGCGTCTCTTTAACTACCTGACAGATACCGGGAGTTTCCCGCGCATCAACGCCGTGCCGTCGCCGTTTGCCGACTACGCCTCTCTCGATGCGCTGTTCCAGGCGACTTATGAGCATGAGCAACTGATCACCCGTCAGATTAATGCACTGGCGCATGTGGCCATGACCACTCAGGATTACCCGACGTTTAATTTCCTGCAATGGTATGTTGCGGAACAGCATGAAGAAGAAAAACTCTTTAAATCCGTGCTGGATAAACTGAGCCTCGCGGGTAAAAGCGGCGAAGGGCTTTATTTCATCGATAAAGAACTGGCGACGCTCGACACTCAGGCCTGATATTGCCCCGGTAATGGCGCCCGTCATTACCGGTTTTAATTTCCCTTCCCTTTTATTTCTTTTAACGCCTCCCTTTTTCTGTATGCGCATACTGCGCCGGACGATTGTTGCCCGAGATAAGTTCGTAAAGATAAAATTACACTTCGCGTAACGCCAGTTTGACGAAGCCGTCAGAATTCTTTACCCTGCGCAGCATAAATTTTCAGTCGATCATTGCAGGGCAGAACACCGCGTGAAGAACCGCACTCTTGGCAGTATTTTTATCGTCGCCGGTACCACCATCGGCGCAGGGATGCTGGCGATGCCGCTGGCGGCGGCGGGCGTCGGCTTCGGCGTTACCGCGCTGCTGCTTTTCTTACTCTGGGCAGTGATGTGCTATACGGCGCTGCTACTGGTGGAAGTCTATCAGCATCATCCGGCCTCCACGGGCCTTGGTACGCTGGCATTGCACTATCTTGGTAAGCCAGGCCAGTGGCTGGCGGGCTTTAGCATGTTGTTTTTGATGTATGCGCTGACGGCGGCCTATATCAGCGGCGCGGGTGAACTGCTGGCCTCAAGCCTCAGCCAGTGGCTCGACATGCATATCACGCCTGCGACCGGCGTGCTGGCGTTTACGCTGGTGGGCGGGCTTATCGTCAGCATCGGCACGCACAGCGTTGATATGGTGAACCGTCTGCTGTTTACCGCCAAAACGGTATTCCTGGTCGTGATGCTGGCGATGATGATGCCGCATATTCATCAGGTGAATCTGCTGACGCTGCCGGTGGAAAAAGGCCTGGCGCTCTCTGCACTGCCGGTTATCTTTACCTCGTTCGGCTTTCACGGCAGCGTGCCGAGTGTCGTGAGCTACATGAAAGGCGACGTGCGCAAGCTTAAGCTGGTTTTCATTACCGGCAGCGCGATCCCGCTGGTGGCGTATCTGTTCTGGCAGCTTGCGACGCTGGGCGCCATTCCGTCAGACACCTTTATGGGCCTGCTCGCCAACCATGCCGGGCTGAACGGGCTGCTGCAGGCGGTGCGCGACGTCGTCGCCTCGCCGCATGTTGAGCTCGCGGTACATCTGTTCGCCGATCTGGCGCTCGCCACCTCGTTCCTCGGCGTGTCGCTCGGGTTGTTTGATTATCTGGCGGATATGTTTAAACGCCGCCGTACCGTGGCAGGCCGCGCCCAGAGCGGACTGATGACGTTTGTACCGCCGCTGGCCTTCGCGCTGTTCTACCCTCAGGGGTTTGTCATGGCGCTCGGCTATGCGGGCGTGGCGCTGGCGGTACTGGCGCTGCTGCTCCCGGCGCTGCTGGCCTGGCAGAGCCGTAAACGCCACGCGATGGCCTGGCAGGTCACGGGCGGCAACATCATGCTGGCGGTTATCTTCGCCTGCGGCATCGGCATTGTGGCTATCCAGTGCCTGATTAGCGCAGGCGTATTGCGCGAAGTCGGTTAAACATAAAAGGCCCCCTGACTCGGGGCCTTGTTTTTAGCCGTGACTGAGCGCCTTACCGAGATAAAAGCGGGAATGGCCTGCGTGATAATCCGGCGCCACACCGTAAATCTCATAGCCCTGTTTGCGGTAAAATTCCGGCGCCTGAAAACTAAAGGTATCGACAAATACTCGTTTGCAGCCGCGCTTACGCCCTTCTTCTTCGGCCATCGCCATCAGCGCCGCGCCGGTACCCTGCCCGCGCAGCGATTCATCAACCCAGAGAAACTCGATATGCAGGCAGCCCCAGTAGCTGCGCCCGGTAAGGCCTGCGCAGAGCTCTCCCTGCGCATCGTTCACGCTGATAATCAGCTCCTGCGCGTCAGCCGTCATATGCGCTGCGTTATACCGGCCAAGCTGTTTTTTAATGCGCGTCTTGAGTTCGTCATCGGGGGTGTCGGTCAGAAGGTATTCCATCATCGTCTCCTTGTTATCATAAAGAGACCATAAGCGTTTTAGCCAAAAGGGGGTAAGCCCTCAAATCCGGCAGGCGCCATTTTGAGAAGATTTTGGGGTTAGCAGGCCGCCTGCGGCCAAAAAACAGCCAGTCCTCATGGACTGGCTCAGTATGTAGTAGTTTGCGCCGTCCTGGCCCTTGTTCCGCAATGTACGATTCTCCCCGAGGGGTCCGCGGCAGAATGGCTCAACCCTGGGGCCTGCCCGCAGACCTGGAAAACTCACTGCAGCTTATGGATAGCACCATGATGGGGTGCATTTAAAAGGTAGCAGCCGCCCCGAAAAGTGCATACATGATATATTGTCATGCACCATTTTCTTGCGGGAGTGTGATTATGATCAAGCCGCACAGCAGAACGCCTCTCGCCTCTGCAAATGGTGGTCGTCGTCATCTCGTTAACCACTGTTATCAGGACGCCCGCTTAACGTTTTACGTCATTGCATGAGCGCCCGGCGTGACGCTCTGACACTGACGAAGCTATGCCCAACGCTTTCTTAATACGAAACGGGCCAACGCGTCCAAATCCTTATGTGCCTCGCCCCCACTCTGTTTAAAAACGCGGCGAATAAAACCGAGATGAATAGCCCTATAGCCGTCCGGGCATATAAGCGGTTAAAATAAACGTTGCTAAACAAAATTTTATATGACTTAATAGCGTCATCGGTTTGGAATACAGACCTTATGAAAGCAGTTTTAGTAAAGCAGTCCTCAGTTCAAGTGTTATCAGCAGATATCCTTCCTCATGAGCCTTCTCCTAAGTGCCAAATAAGTATCTCTCTAATGACAGGCCATCATCGCCACACTTAGTGGCTCATAAATTAAGGAAGTATCTATGTCTAATAAAATGACTGGTTTAGTAAAATGGTTTAACGCTGATAAAGGTTTTGGCTTTATCACCCCGAACGACGGCAGCAAAGATGTGTTCGTACACTTCTCTGCGATTCAGAGCGACAACTTCAAAACGCTTGATGAAGGCCAGCAGGTTTCTTTCACCATTGAAAATGGTGCTAAAGGCCCGGCAGCAGGTAATGTCACTCCGCTGTAAGCGATGAGAGTATCAGCAGGTCTTACGACTGCGACGAAGGTTATCACCTGAGCAGCTAAGCGCTACTGATAATAAAAGAACCCGCCTTGTGCGGGTTTTTTATTATATTAATTCAGCCCCCCTTCATTTCACCCTCCCCGCTTCGAATAAAATATTAGTCTGGAAAGTGTTAATACTCAGGGCAGCATTAAAGATTCTATACCAATCCACTTCACCGTGGGCTGCCAGCACAGTTTTAGCGGAGGGAGAGGAATTTTCTGTCCTTCTGATTCAAGCTCACCCGGATAAATAGTCCATTTTACGTTTGCATATTCTTGATAAATTTTAAATACGACATACGCTGACCCATAATCATCGTTATTCGTGATCCTTGGGACATTACGGTGCACTTCATCACTGTTGATGTCATAAGGTGAAGGCCTGGCATATTTCATATTGTCCCCCGGGAAATCGTAGGGAAACGACGTCGTACCGAGAAAAACGTCGGGCCGGGCGCTAAGACGTTTCCCATCGCCCAGGTCGATCCAGCCTTTACGGGTATCCAGCATAATGGGTACAGGCGGCTGGCCTTTGCTTCCCGGTCGCGAAGGACGTTGTCGGCCTTTGTTCCAGGGCACCAGCTGAACATAAAATTCGGGCCGGGCTTCAGGCCCCTGCACAAACGGGATAGTAAAATAGCTCCGTTTCTGCGGCATATAATTGCCAGGGATCGCATGATCGTAAAGATAGGTTTCAATAATGATGTCTTTCTTCCCGCCCGGGCTGTCGATACTGAATTCATACTCACTTTTACACAGATCGATATAGCCAGGCCGTTCTCTCGGATAGGGTATACATCCCCCTGAAAGCGTAACGGCGAAGCGTAGCAACCACGCCCCATTTGAGGTGTCCTGATAGTGACATGACGAAGTCCTTTTGAAATATCGGGAGGCGTTGCGTAGATGAGTAGTACTTTCGTCATCAACCTGGCATATTTGCCCTCCTGCTTCGCTTAGAGGACGCGCTTCGGGCAAAGAGGGTCATGAGGCTATATGTGAGTAAGCCAGGCCGTGAAAGAAGCCGGGAAGGATTTCACAAGGGAATCAGGAAAGAAATCAGGAAAAGACGGTACAAAATAAAAAACCACCCGAAGGTGGTTTGCACGACACTGCTTATTGCTTTGATTATTCTTGTTTTTCCCATGGTGCCCGGGGCGGGACTTGAACCCGCACAGCGCGAACGCCGAGGGATTTTAAATCCCTTGTGTCTACCGATTTCACCACCCGGGCTCGGGAAGAAAGTGGAGGCGCGTTCCGGAGTCGAACCGGACTAGGCGGATTTGCAATCCGCTACATAACCGCTTTGTTAACGCGCCAGAATTGCTTTGCCTTTTCAGGCTGACACCAGCAAAAGGCTGATATCGAAATTTGGAGCGGGAAACGAGACTCGAACTCGCGACCCCGACCTTGGCAAGGTCGTGCTCTACCAACTGAGCTATTCCCGCTTATCGAAGTAACTGAAGCGAATCGCTTAATCTAATTACTTGATTTACTTATCGTCCAACGAACCGTGCCGCCGTTCGATGCGTTGCATTCTACTTACCTCACGCAACGAGTCAACGAAATTTTCAGGCAACGCGATTCGTTTGCTGAATTTTGCGCCGTATAGATCACCGTTCGAGCAAATCGCCGCGTGCGGCGTTCAAATACTGGAACATCGACCAGAACGTCAGCACCGCGGCGACGAAAAAGAGCGCAATCCCGGCATATTCGATCCACATGTTCGGGCGCCACAGTAAGCCTATCAGCGCCAGCATCTGCGCCGTGGTTTTTACTTTGCCAATCCACGAGACCGCCACGCTGCTGCGTTTGCCGAGTTCCGCCATCCATTCGCGCAACGCGGAGATAATAATTTCGCGCGCGATCATGGTGGCCGCCGGCAGGGTTATCCACCAGCTGTGGTAATGCTCCACCACCAGCACCATCGCGATACCCACCATCACTTTATCTGCGACCGGGTCAAGGAACGCGCCGAAGCGCGTGCTTTGATTCCAGCGGCGGGCGAGAAAACCGTCAAACCAGTCGGTGATCGCCGCAAAGCAGAAGATCAGCGCGCAGAGGAAAGGCGCCCAGTGAAAAGGCAGATAGAACGCGAGCACGAAAAACGGGATCAGAATGACACGAAACAGCGTCAGCAATGTAGGGATATTAAATCGCATAGTGCAGGTAACTATTTGTCATAATTTGAGATTACCGCTATGTTGCTACATAGCCCTTAATGTTTCAACGAGTAGTAGATCTTTTCTGCGAGGGCCTGAGAGATACCCGGCACTTTCGCAATTTCTTCAACCGACGCGTTCAACAGCGGCTGCAATCCACCCATGTATTTGAGCAGCATCTGGCGGCGTTTCGGCCCGATGCCTTCAATCGTCTCAAGCGTGCTGGTGTTCTTCACTTTGGCGCGTTTTTTACGGTGACCAGTAATCGCATGGTTGTGCGACTCATCGCGAATATGCTGAATCACATGCAGCGCCGGGGAATCGGACGGTAACGCGAAGCCCTCCCCTTCCGGCTCCAGAAACAGCGTTTCCAGCCCGGCCTTGCGGTCGCTGCCTTTCGCCACGCCAAGCAGCAGCGGATGATGTTTATCCCAGGGCACGTCCAGTTCGGCAAAAACCGTTTTCGCCTGGCTAAGCTGCCCTTTGCCGCCATCGATGAGGATGATATCCGGCACTTTACTCTCTTCGATGGCTTTGCCGTAACGACGGCGCAGCACCTGGTTCATCGCCGCGTAATCATCGCCCGGCGTGATGTCGGTAATATTATAACGGCGATATTCCGCGCGCAGCGGCCCGTTGGCGTCAAATACCACGCAGGAAGCCACCGTCTGCTCGCCCATCGTATGGCTGATGTCGAAACACTCCATACGCTTTATTTCCGGCAGATGCAGCGCCTGCGCCAGCGCGGTGAGGCGCTGGCTGATTGTCGACTGCTGAGAAAGCCGCGTGGTCAGCGCCGTCGCCGCATTGGTGCGGGCAAGCTTCAGGTAGCGCGCGCGATCGCCGCGCGGCCGGGTCTGGACATTCACCCGGCGTCCGGCGATTTCAGTCAGCGTCTCAGCCAGCAGCTCCGGCGTGGTAAGCGGGAAATCAAGCAGGATCTCGCCAGGCAACGTGCGCATCTGGCTGCCCTGCAGATAGAACTGCCCGACAAAGGTTTCCACGACTTCCGCCAGTTCAGTGCCGCTCGGCACTTTCGGGTAGTAGCTGCGGCTGCCCAACACTTTCCCCTGGCGGATAAACAGCACGTGCAGACAGGCCATGCCCGACTCAAACGCCACACCGATGACGTCCAGATCGTCGCCGTTATTCGAGACAAACTGTTTTTCCGTCACGCGGCGCACCGCCTGAATCTGATCGCGCAGGCGCGCGGCCTCTTCAAACGCCAGATTCTGGCTCGCCTGCTCCATGCGCGACACCAGCTGGTTAATCACCTGATCGTCTTTACCGGCGAGAAACAGCCGCACGTACTCCACCTGCTGCGCGTAATCTTCTTCGCTCACCAGCCCTTCGACGCACGGCCCGAGGCAGCGGCCAATCTGATATTGCAGACACGGGCGCGAACGGTTGCGATAGACGCTGTTCTCACACTGGCGAATCGGGAAAATCTTCTGCAGCAGCGCGAGGGTTTCACGCACCGCGTAGCCGTTCGGGAACGGGCCGAAATACTCGCCTTTGGCGTGTTTGGCGCCGCGGTGTGTCGCAAGCCGCGGATGCGTATCGCCGCTCAGGAAAATATACGGGTAAGATTTATCATCGCGCAGCAGCACGTTATAGCGCGGCTGGTAGAGCTTAATGTAGTTATGCTCCAGCAGCAGCGCTTCGGTTTCGGTGTGGGTTACCGTCACGTCGATATTCTGGATTTGCGCCACCAGCGCTTCGGTTTTACGGCTGGCGAGATTGCTGCGGAAATAGCTGGCAAGGCGTTTTTTGAGATCTTTGGCCTTGCCGACGTAGATAACCGTCCCGCTGGCGTCATACATACGGTAGACGCCAGGCTGGCTGGTGACGGTTTTCAGAAACGACTTGGAATCAAAAACTTCACTCACTGACTTGATAAGGTCTCCGCGTTACACAGGCCATGGCGGATGGCCAGATGCGTCAATTCGACATCGCCGTGAATGTTTAGCTTACTAAACATACGATAGCGGTAGCTGTTGACGGTTTTGGGACTGAGATTAAGCTGCTCAGAGATTTCATTGACCTTCTGGCCTTTGGTAATCATCAGCATAATCTGCAATTCCCTTTCCGACAAACTTGCGAAGGGGGATTCGCTGCGGTCGGGCTCAATCTGACTGAGCGCCATCTGCTGTGCGATGTCGGAAGCAATATAGCGCCGCCCGGCGTGTACCGATCGAATAGCGCTCACCACTTCGGCGGGAGCCGCACCTTTACTCAGATATCCTGCGGCACCGGCCTGCATCACTTTAGCCGGAAGCGGATTTTCCGTATGTACGGTTAACATGATCACTTTAATGTCTGAAGAATAACGAGCGATTTTGCGAGTCGCCTCCAGGCCGCCAATGCCCGGCATATTCATGTCCATCAGCACGACATCCACGGGGTGAATGCGGCACCATTTGATGGCGTCCTCGCCGCAGCAGGCTTCGCCTGCCACTTTAATGCCCTTCATATCTTCAAGTATGCGTCGTATCCCTGCGCGCACCAGTTCGTGGTCATCAACAAGAAGAACGTTGATCAAAGGAAAACACTCCTCAAAAAGGGATAACGCTGCTGGTAACTTATTCGCCCCATATTAGCGTTTTTTAACTCAATTTTGAAACGCAAAAAATGCACTTATGTAAGCATCAGCACTGTTAAACCCTATTAAAACGCCTTTTTAAACCACTGACAGAAGCGCAGACACTTAAAAACCGCCGAAAAATCAAGGTACAGCATTTTTGGGTATAACTTATTACAGGCTGACAATTTTAAAGCACTGATAAACAACTTTTAAATTTACAACGAAGAAACTTATTAGAAACATATATTTTTACCGCTACGCCAGCGAACCCTGTGTAATCCGGCATATCAGGGAAAGCTTATTATAATAAGCCGGGCGCGCGGTAAAACGCTCAAAAAATCGGCGCTAATTACTTTTTTGGACCTTATGGTATACTCCGCCGCCTTATAACATCGACAGGCGTGCCCCGCGCACGTAGTTACACTGACAGAGGACAAAATATGAGCGCTCCCGATATTTCCACCGCAGAGAACAACCAGGAACTGGCCACCGAGGTGTCCTGCCTGAAATCCCTCCTGACCCTGATGCTACAGGCGATGGGTCAGGCGGACGCGGGCCGGGTTATCCTTAAAATGGAAAAACAGATAGCCGAAATGGAAGACGCGGAGCAGGCGGCGGTTTACACCAACACTGTTAAGCAGATTAAACAGGCTTACCGCCGTTAATAAAAAAACCGGCTGGAGAGCGGTTATTCTTCCAGCCGGTTCGAGTGTCTGACACGCAGAACAAATTACCCGATCAAATCAGCCCTATTGCAGCAGCATAACAGGCAATTTGGGTTTTGTTCGGAGCATTAAACTTCTTCTGCATATTTTTCTGGTGGAAATTAACGGTATTTTCCGAGATAGATAATATTATCGCTATTTCCGCAGATGTTTTACCTTCCGCCGTCCACTGCAATATCTCTTTTTCTCGCTTACTCAGTTTCATTTCCAGCACGGTCGCCGCCGGATCTTCCAGACGCATCATCGCGACGAGGCTTTGTTCCACTAAATGCTGAAGTCGCAACGCCAGTTCGTCATCCGGCATGGAGTGTCCACGCGGGCTGGTTCCAGAGACGGACAAAAATCCCTGGGCGCGGTTAGGCGCAATGACGCACTGCGTTACGCCCTTGACCAGACCGTGGTCGCGCGCGGCATTCCAGAGCTCCTCTGCGGCGCCGGCAAACAGCGCGTCATTCCATGAGAGCGGGCCTATAAGATAGTTGGCGGGCTTCAGCACCGGATCTATCACGAAGTAATTTTCCGCCTGATAATGCTCAAGCCAGGCTTCAGGATAGGTGGTGTGCAGCGTCAGTTTGGGGCGCGTGAAAGGCACAGGATGGCGAACGCAAAGTGCGAAATAATCATATTCCATGTTCTGCGTTTCGGTTTTCAGGAGCGAATAAATGTCGCCTGAATCCTGAATTTCCTGAAAGCGGGTCGTCATTTCCCGACGCCAGTTAAAAAAGTCACTTTCCTTCATGCTGTGGGGCGAAACTCCTGTCGTGCTGTAAGCATTATTTTTTGTGATATGACAAAGTAACACATTCTACATAATTATTAATATCAATAATCGGCATTCTGCACGGGACATTGCGCCAGACGCAGGCTTTAAGGCAAATTAAATCGCTAAGGGACTGTTGATGCTGATTAATTGGCCAGGCGTATTTTAAAGCTTATTTTTTACAGGGTTTCCAGGGGAGCACCCGGCGCGGGAAACACGCCGGGCAACGAGTCAGGCATTGAGAAACTTATCTAAAAACTGCCGGGTGCGCGGCTGCGTCGGGTTGGCAAACAGGGTTTTCGCCTCGCCCTGTTCGACGATTTTTCCCTGATCCATAAAGATGGCGCGATCGGCCACATCACGCGCAAAACTCATCTCATGGGTCACAATCACCATCGTGCGCTTCTCCTGCGCCAGCTGGCGAATCGTGTTCAGCACTTCGCCCACCAGTTCCGGATCCAGCGCAGACGTCGGCTCATCGAACAGAATCACCTCCGGGCGCATCGCCAGCGCGCGGGCGATCGCCACACGCTGCTGTTGTCCGCCGGAGAGGCGCTTCGGGTAGCTATTTTCTTTACCGGAAAGCCCCACTTTCGCCAGCAGTTCGCGGGCGCGCGCCGTGGCGTCGGCTTTCGGTTCGCCTTTGACGATAACCGGGCCTTCGATAATGTTCTCAAGCACTGTGCGATGCGGGAACAGATTGAAGCTCTGAAAGACAAAGCCAACCTGCTGGCGCAGCTGACGGACCAGACCACGCTGTTCGCGAATCGATTTGGCGGTATCAATCATGATATCCCCCACGCGCACAGTGCCGCTCTCAGGCTGTTCCAGCAGGTTAATGCTGCGCAGGAGCGTGGTTTTACCGGAGCCGCTGGGGCCGATAATCGCCACCACTTCCCCGGTCTGTACTTCCAGGTCGATGCCGTGCAGCACCGTCTGCCCGTGAAACGACTTCACCAGGTTTTTGACCTCTATGGCACTCATTTCGGATCGCGCTCCTGTCGGTTCAGCTGGTTTTCAAAATGGTTTTGCAACGCGGAAAGCACCGTCGCCATCACCCAGTAAATCAGCGACGCGGCCAGATACATGGTAAAGACTTCCAGCGTGCGCGAGGTAATGAGCTGCGCCTGGCGGAACAGTTCCGGCACCTGAATGGTGGCGGCGAGCGAGGTATCTTTCACGAGGCTGATAAAACTGTTGCCGAGCGGCGGCAGCGCCACGCGGGCGGCCTGCGGCAGGATGGCGCGGCGTAGCGTCTGCCACGGCGTCATGCCGATACTGGCCGCCGCTTCCCACTGCCCTTTATCGATAGACGAAATCGCCGCGCGCAGCGTCTCGGAGGTGTACGCCGCCGTATTAAGCGAAAGGCCGATCATTGCCGCCGGGATCGGGTCCAGCTCAATACCGAACTGCGGCAGACCGTAGTAGATCATAAACAGCTGTGCGATAAGCGGCGTACCGCGAAACACCGAAATATAAAAGCGCGCCAGCCACGATACCGGCCAGAAAGGCGAAAGGCGCATCATCGCCAGCAGAAAGCCTAACACCAGGCCGAAAAACATGCCGCCGATGCTCAGCTGTAGCGTAAAAACGGCCCCTTTCAGAAGAAAGGGCGCCGAATCGATAACCAGTTGGATACTTTCCTGCATTATGTTGGTTTCACCCTGCGTTTTCAGACATGCGGATGGTACGCGAACAGCGCCGGAGCGCCGCCGGTGTGAATAAAGAGAATCGGTCCGTTATCTTTGAAACGGTTCTGCGAGATGCCGTCAATCAGCCCGGCCATCGCTTTGCCGGTATAAACCGGATCCAGCAGAATGCCTTCAAGGCGCGCCAGCAGCTTCACCGCTTCCATGCCTTCGTCATTCGGCATGCCGTAGCCTGGCGCGAAGTAATCGTCCCACAGCACAATATCGGCCCGCGCTTCCAGCTCCAGCGCCTCGGCGACGCCCTGCTGCAACGCCACCACTTTCGGCTTCTGCATCGCAACGCTTCGCGACACCGTTACGCCGATAAGCTCGGCGTCGGGCATCCCCTGCTCCAGCCCGACGGCCAGCCCCGCGTGCGTACCGGCGCTGCCGGAAGCTACCACCACGGAAGACGGACGCACGATGCCTTCGCACTGCTGCACAATTTCAAGCGTGCTTTCGACATAGCCGAGCGCGCCCAGCACATTCGAGCCGCCGACCGGGATCACATAAGGCCGAAAGCCCTGTGCCTCCAGACGCACCGCCAGTTCGTCAAGCTGCTGGTCCGGCGCGTCCAGCGCGTCGCACATTTCAACCTGCACGTTAAAGAGATCCAGCAACAGCCGGTTGCCGTTCGTCAGATAGTTCTCTTCACGCGTGGCGATCGGGTTTTCCAGTAGCGCCACGCAATGTAAACCGAGGCGCGCGGCGACCGCCGCCGTCTGGCGCACATGGTTAGACTGGATAGCGCCCGCGGTCACCAGCGTGTCGGCGCCTTCGCGCAGCGCCTGAGCCGCGAGAAACTCCAGCTTGCGCAGCTTATTGCCACCCATTGCCACCGGCATCGCGTCATCGCGCTTGATAAAAATTTCACGGCCCAGGTAGTCGGACAGGCGCGGCAGGAAATCCAGCGGCGTGGGCGCGCCGATAAGCTCAAGACGCGCAAAGCGGGTAAGATTATGCATGGTGAAACCTCATGCCAGTTCAGCGGTTAAACCGTCATTATGCAGCAATTCTTCGCAGGCATAAAAAAAGGCGCTGATATCAGCACCTTTTTTGCGCAACGAAACCCTTATTTGGTCACGTCCGCGCCAAACCACTTCTCAGAGATTTTCTTCAGCGTGCCATCTTTCTGCATCTCAGCGATGGCGCTGTCGACGGCCTTCACGAAATCGTCGTTGCCTTTACGCACCGCGACGCCCGCTTCCTGACGAGAGAACGGCTCACCGGCCGCGGCCAGCGTATTATTGGTTTTCTTCACCAGATCCAGCGCCGCCAGGCGATCCACCAGAATGGCGTCAATGCGGCCTACGCGCAGATCCTGATATTTGGTCGGGTCGTCGTCATAGGTACGGATATCCACACCCTGCACGTTCTGGCGCAGCCACTCTTCGTAGTTGGTACCAAGCCCGACGCCGACTTTTTTGCCCTTGAGATCGGCGGCGGTTTTAATGCTCTGCGCGTTCTCTTTCTTCACCAGCGCCTGAATACCGGAAACGGTATACGGCGTTGAGAAATCATATTTTTTCTTGCGCTCGTCGGAGATAGTGACCTGGTTAATCACCACGTCAATACGCTTAGAATCCAGCGATGCCAGCATCCCGTCCCATTTGGTCGGCTTAAGGGAGGCTTTCACGCCCAGGTGCTTTGCGAGCGCCTCGGCGAACTCCACTTCAAAGCCAGTCAGCTTGCCGTCATCGCCCTGGAAGCTAAACGGCGGATAGGTGCCTTCCAGCCCCACCAGCAGCGTGCCGCGTTCTTTAACTTTATTCAGCAAATTTTCCGCAGCATAGGTTTTCACGCTCATGCCTGCTACCAGCGCGACCGCCATGACGCCCATGAGTGCCTGACGACCAAAAAGTGCAAGTTTCATAAGTACCCCGAATTAACGAAATTGAGTGCTAGTGTAAGTAGTTACGCAAAGAAATCAAAATCACTGTGCTACAACTTATGCTTTTTTAATATATATCAGAAGTTGCCGAGGAGTCGGTTTTCTCCGTCGGGACTAAGGAGACTTGCTGATACTGGGCATACTTACGAAGCGCAATACGGTAATTATTGGTACTGGTGAGCGGCAGCCACGCCTCCAGATGCTCGTCGAGATTATCCTGACGGGCAAGGGAGAGCGGCACCTGGCGTTGGGTGAGATGCGCGCCGAGACGGCGCAGGCGCACCACATATTCGCGAATCGTGCCATGGCTCATATCGGTCTGCTCGAAGAGATATTGCTTAAAGCCGATGATATCGAAATAGTTGCTCTGCTCTTTGCAGTGCAGATCGCCACAGAAGCGACAGAGCGCCACCCAGTCCTGCTTTTCCTGCTCCCAGGCGGTCTCGTCAAGTAACGTATCAAGCGCAGCGATAGCGACCTTGTTCACAATCTCGCCGCGATGGACCAACGTAATGCGATCCAGCAGCTTGTGACAATGGGCACAATGCGTCTGTGAGTGCTTAAAATCTTTAAGGTAGCGGCTCAGGGGCCGCCTTTTAGGTTGCTGCGCCGTCATGATAACTCCTGGTTGTCGTAACTGTATGCGGCATTACCAGGATGATGACGAATCAACAACCTATAGCTTACCCAGCTTGGTTCGCAGACGTTTAATGGCCTGGCTATGCAACTGGCTAACCCTTGACTCGCCCACTTCCAGTACCGCGCCAATCTCTTTGAGATTGAGCTCTTCCTGGTAGTACAGCGTCAGCACCATCTGCTCGCGCTCCGGCAGCGATTCAATCGCTTCCATGACACGCTCGCGCAAATTGCCTTCCAGCAGTTGATGCAGCGGGTTTTCGTTCTGGTTATCTTCCGTCACCAGTTCGATACTATCGCCATGCTCTTCACGCCATTCGTCATAAGAGAACAGTTGACTATTGTTCGTGTCGAGCAACATCTGACGATATTCTTCAAGCGGGATACTCAGTCGCTCTGCGACCTCCAGTTCCGTCGCGTTACGTCCCAGTTCCTGCTCCAGTTGGCCTATTGCCTGCGCCACCTCGCGCGCGTTGCGTCGGACACTGCGTGGCACCCAGTCACGGCTGCGCAGCTCGTCCAGCATCGCGCCACGTATACGCTGCACTGCGTAAGTGGTAAATGCCGTTCCTTGCAGGGCGTCGTAGCGTTCTACAGCATTCAGCAAGCCGATGCCGCCCGCCTGTAACAAATCGTCCAGTTCGACGCTCGCCGGCAAACGCACCTGCAGGCGCAACGCTTCGTGACGCACCAGCGGGACATAACGCTGCCAGAGCGAGTGTTTATCCATTACACCATCAGCGGTATAGAGAGAATTCACGATAAACAGCCCTGCGTTAGTTGAGTTATCGGCGTGATTATCTAATTCTACAGCGCTTTTTAATCGGGAGAATAATGGTCTAAATAAGGGGTTATTTTAAGGTTATGCGTTAAATCACTGAAAATAAGCTGATTAATAAGAAATTAAAGTTAAACGTCGGGTCAGCATTTCGGCCAACGGGTACCCATCCCAGAGCAAAGAAAACTGCATACTCTGCCCAATCGGGACTATGCGATCGACGCCGCGCGGTTTGGCGGTCGCCAGAAACCGTTGAAATTCCTCAGGATCAACCCCGAACGTGACGATCGTCTGGCACTTCTCCCCGCACAACGGCGCGATGTCCAGTAGATCCTGCGCGACATATTCAATAAACAACCCGCTCTGGTGATGATCCGCCAGCAACGCGCCATTCGGCGTGTCAGTTTGCGCCAGGAAAAGACGATTGTCCGGCTGCGCGATGCGCCTGAGCGTCGGATCCTTCACCGTCTGCGCGCAAAACCACGCCAGGTTACTTACCGCCGTCGTCGGCAGCGGCGCATAGCGCTCGCCGCACCAGTCGCGAAACGCGGGCCAGAACTGCGCGCGCGCTTCAGCGGCACGATCGCCGGTCCAGACCACCATTTTCGCAGCTGTGCACGCCTGCTGGCTCGTCAACAGCGTATCGTTATAAAACCCTTCCAGCAGGCGCGCTTTATCAGGCGCGGCAAGCCAGGCGTCGGCGTCGATCACCGCAAAGGAGTAACGATCCGCAAAGGCGATATCCACCGCGCGCGGACGCAGCGCCGAGCGCCGCACCTCGCTAATAGTGCGATCGCCGCCCCAGATAAGCCGCGCGTCGCACAGCGCGGAGAAATAATCGGTCAGCGCCGCGTCGTGCGGGTACTGCACCAGACAAAGGCTATCAGCCATCGCGGGCACATGGGCCAGCGCCCCTTTCAGCGCATCGCAAATCAGCGCGGTCTGGGGAAACGGTTTTGAAGAGAGTCGGACAATATTGGCGTTGCCGGTAAGCAGCCCCGCCGCCAGCGAAAACGCGAAGTTCACTGCCACGTTGGACGGGGCGATATGAAACGCGACGCCGCGGCCCTGGGTGATGCCCTGCGGCATAAACTCCTGGCGCAGCTTTTCCAGCGACGCCGGTCGACACCAGAACGCCAGACTCACCACATCGCTGTAGGCGCGCGCGCGCGGGTCGGCCAGCAGCTGACGGGAGAACTCGCTTAAGAACGTAAGCGTCTCGTCATCGAACGGCGCGCGCGGGCGAAACGCTTCCAGCGCGGCAAGCTGGGCGGCATCGCCCAGCAGAAAAGTCAGGTTGTCAAAACTGGGCTGCATAAGTGTCGCTACATCCTCTGATTTCGGCCTGTTGCAGGCGTCCGTTGATGCGGAAATATTTACCGTGCCGCCCACAGGGACAGTCATCCTCGCCAAGCAAAACGCCCTCATCTTCCGTGAGCAGCGAATGCCCCGGATAGGATTCCGGGATCAGCGACAGCACCTGCACGATCCCCGCGCGCCCCGGTGGACAGACCGAGAAATCGTGCGGATCGCGAATAATCACATCGGAAAAAATACTGGCGTGCAGATGGCCCTGTTCGCACTGCATATAAATGCAGCCGGTCTGCTCCACCATGCCGTAATAATCATAAATACGCGTCAGCCCGCATACGTCGTGCAGACGGCGGGCGAACTCCTGCGGCGATACCGCCTCGCTGATAAGCTTTTTCCAGCCGCCGCCGTGGATCAAAATCCCCTGGCTGAGATCGAGCCGCTGGCCACTTTGCGCCAGCGCGCGCCAGAAGTGCTGCCAGATCATAAAGGTGAAACCGAACAGCAGCACCGGCTTGCCCGCGTGTTTCGCAAGAAACGCCGTGATGCCGTCGATATCAAGATTCATCTCGTCATCGAGCGCAAACGCGCGATCGGCGCCGAAGATCGAAAACCCCAGAATGCCCGCGCCGCGCGCGGAAAACATGGTGCGATCTTTGAGCACCGACGGCGCGTCGATAATCAACATCGGCAGACGCCCCGCGCCGGTAAAGGCGCTGACGATCTTCACCAGCGTTTTTTGCTGGTTGGCCGCCGTTTGCTTATCAAGATAAATGCGCGATACCGCCTGGCCCGTGGTGCCGGATGAGGTCATCACCTTCACGGCTTCGTCGGGCGGAATGCTGGCAAGCGTCAGGGTTTTAAACAGCGACACCGGCAGAAATGGCACATCTTCCGGCGCTTTCAGGGCGGCGACATCCACGCCGAGGCCGTCAAGCATGGCGCGGTACGGCGCGCAGTGCGCGCGGTGATGGTCCGTCAGCCATTG
This sequence comes from Cronobacter turicensis z3032, assembly GCA_000027065.2. Classification (NCBI taxonomy): domain Bacteria; kingdom Pseudomonadati; phylum Pseudomonadota; class Gammaproteobacteria; order Enterobacterales; family Enterobacteriaceae; genus Cronobacter; species Cronobacter turicensis. Next base: position 2,742,356 of record FN543093.2, read on the forward strand.
CAGGCGCTGCGTCATCAGCGCGCGCTTTTCATCGCGCGCCAGCGAATAAGGGGGTTGCTGTAACCACTGCGCGTAATCAAGCACTGAGCGCCTCCAGTTGTGCGTAAAGCGTTTTTCCGGCCGCGTTTTTCGGAATCGCGTCCAGGATCACCACGCGAAACGCGCTGTGATGTAACTGGCAGGTCTGCGCCAGCCAGCTTTTTACCGTTTCGGCCTGGGTTTCATCGGTGAGAAACAGCGTAATACGGTCATCGACGCCGCCCGTGGCGCACTCCAGCCCAACAAACTGGTTTTTCACCAGTTGTTCCAGCTCATCCAGCCCGACGCGATTGCCGAACACTTTCAGGAACCGTTTTTTGCGCCCGACGATGGTATAAACGCCGTTGTCGTCGCGGCGGGCCAGATCGCCTGTCGCGAGCCGCCCTTTAAAATCATCGCCGCGCGCCAGGCACTCGCGCGTTTGCGCGTAGCCAGGACAAACGTTCGGGCCATAATAGATAAGCTCGCCGGTTTCCTGCGCCGCGGTAATTTCCGCGCCGTTCTCATCTTCAAGCGTAAAGCGCCCGCCCGGAATAGCCACTCCCATCGCGCCCGCCATGGTTGCCGCGTGCTCCGCAGGCAAATAGCCCATCCGCGAGGTGGCTTCCGACGCGCCATACATCACCACGAAACGCTTGCCCTGCTCCTGCGCCCAGGCGGCGAACGCCTCATGCAGCGCCGTGGAAAGCTTACCGCCCGCCTGCGTTAACGTGCGCAGCGAGGGGAGCGTCATGCGCATAAAGCGCAGCTTATTGAGCATTTCGAAAGTATAAGGCACGCCCGCGAGCGACGTGGCCTGCTGGCTTTTTACGAACGCCCAGAAGCCCGGCTGCACCGGGCCGCTGCGGGTCATCAGCAACGTCGCCCCTTGCGCCAGGTGGGAATGGATAACCGATAAGCCATACACATAATTCATCGGCAGATAGACCAGCGGACGCTCGTTCGCGTCTATAGCCAGATAGTCGCAAATGCTGGCGCAGTTACTGAGGAGATTCTCATAGCTCTGGCGCACCAGCTTCGGGCTGCCGGTCGAGCCGGAAGTGGTTATCAGCAGCGCCAGCGCGTCGTCCATCGCCGGTGCCGGCTCATGGGTGGCGATAAGCTGATAACCGTTGTGGCGCAGCAGCACCTCGCCCGGCCACGCGCGGCCTTCCGGCAGCCAGAGAAAACCCGGCCGCCAGCGCGCCAGCAGCGCATCAGCCAGCGTCTCATCGAGTTGACCGTCGAGCATCACCGGCACCGCGCGGGCGTTCAGCGCCGCCAGATAACCGGTCAGCGACGCCGCGCTGTTTTCGCAAAAGCAGAACATCAGCGCGCGAGCGGGCAGATGCGCGCGCACCTGCGTCACGCGGTCAGCCAGCTCGCCGTATGAGAGCGTCGCCCCGCCGTCTTCAATCAGCGCCACGGCATCGCGCGGCGCCTGTGTCAGTTGCCAGAAAGGCACAGCATTCATAACACCGCGTCCAGAATCTGTTGTGTTACCTGTGGCGCGGTCAGGCCGCACTGCTCCAGCATCCAGGCGTATTCGCCCGCCGGGCCGTAGCCCTGAGGAATGCCAAGACGCAGCAGGCGCGGCGCCCCGCCCTGTTCAGCGAGATACTCCGCCACCGCGCCGCCAAGGCCGCCCACGACGCTGTGTTCTTCCAGCGTCACCAGCAGACGGCTGCCGAACAGGCTCTTAAGCGTGTCGGTGTCGAGCGGTTTGATGGTGTGCATATCAACGACCGCGCAGCGCAGCCCGTGAGCTTCCAGCGCATCGGCGGCTTTCAGCGCCACCGCGACCATGCTGCCGGTGGCGACCAGCGCGATATCGTCGCCGTCACGCAGGCGCATCGCTTTACCGAGCTCAAACACGGCCTGCTCCCGGTAGACCACCGGCGTGCGCATCCCGCCGGTCAGGCGCAGATAGACCGGACCGTGATGGCGCGCGGCCAGTTCGGTCAGTTGCGCCGTCGCCGTCGCGTCGGCGGGCGAAAGAATGGTCAGCCCTGAAATCGCACGCAGCGTGGCGATATCTTCAATGCCGTAATGCGTGGTGCCGAACATCCCCATCGCAAAACCGGAGGCCAGCCCCACCACTTTAACGTTCTCTTGTAAGTAGCCGAGATAGTGGCGCATCTGCTCGCAGGCGCGCAGCGCCGCGAAATTGGCGAACGTGGTGGCGAACGGCACCAGCCCCTGAGAGGCCATGCCCGCCGCCACGCCGATTAAATTCTGCTCGGCGATGCCGAGGTTAAAAAAGCGCTCCGGATAGGTGCTGCTAAAGCGCTCCATCCCGGAGGTGATGGCGAGATCGGCGGTCAGGCCGACCAGCGCCGGGTTCTCTTCGGCAAGCTTTAACAGCGTGACGCCAAAGGTGCCGCGCGTGCCCATCATGGACCAGGCGCGGATCTCGGCAGGCGTAATCGTCAGGCTCATGCGTGTGCCTCCAGTTCGGCGAGCGCGGCGTCGCGCTGGGCCGCCGACAGACGCGCGCGGTGAAACGCGTTGTTATGCTCCATAAACGACACCCCTTTGCCTTTCACGGTGCGCGCCACAATCGCTTTCGGCTTGCCGTGCGACGGCGCGTCGAGCGCGGCCAGCAGCGCCGCGATATCGTGGCCGTCGCAGGTTTCCACGTGCCAGCCGCAGGCGGCCCACAGCGCCGGGAAATCCATTTTTATCGTCTGCTCGCAGGACCAGTCGGACTGAAAACCGTTGCAGTCAACGATAGCGGTAAGCTGATCCAGCCCCTGCTGGGCGGCGAAAAACGCGCTTTCCCAGACCGAGCCTTCATTGCACTCGCCGTCGCCGAGCACGATGTAATGACGCCAGCTTTCGCCGCGCAGACGCTGCGCCAGCGCCGCGCCGCAGGCGTAACCGACGCCCATGCCGAGCGAGCCGCCCGCGAAATCAATCCCGAGCGGCGGGTTCATTGGCGTCAGCGCCGGAAAGCGCGAGCCGCTGTGATCGAACGTCGCCAGTTCTTCGTCGCTCAGCACGCCGTAGTGGTGCAGCGTGGCGTAGAGCGCCAGCGCCGCATGGCCTTTACTGAGCAGAAAACGGTCGCGCGCCATCGACGCCATATTCTTCGGATCAAAGCGCATCACCGCGCCATACAGCGCGGCGGCGATCTCCACCATCGAGAGCGCCGGGCCAAGATGCACGCCGTCTACCGGCGCCGCGCTGGCGGTGCGAATAATCGACTGACGGATGGCGCGCGCGTCGAGGGCGAGCTTACCGACGCGGGCGTTCATCGCAGACCGCCGTCAACGCGCAGCGTCTGGCCGGTCACGTAGGACGAGAGATCGGACGCCAGCCAGACGGCGGCGGCGGCTATCTCCTGCGGCGCGCCGAGGCGGCGCAGATCGGTGCCGTTACGGGTCTCTTCGATAATGTAATCCGGCATCGTGGAGAGCATGTCTGTTTCGGTCATGCCCGGCGCGATGCAGTTGGCGCGAATGCCCTGCTCGCCCAGTTCCGTGGCGATGGTGCGGGTCAGCGCGACGACCGCCGCTTTGGCCGCGCCATAAGCCGCTTTACCGGCATTGCCGTCTTCGGCGGCGGTCGAGGCGATATTCACAATGCTGCCGAAACGCTGACGGGTCATCAGTTTTGACACCATCTGGGTAAAGCTGAACAGCGAGAAGAAGTTCACTTCGAATTGCTCACGCAGCGCCTGCATCGTGGTCATCTGGAACAGCGCGTTCCAGGTGACGCCCGCGTTGTTCACCAGCGCATGCAGCTGTCGTTTGTCGCTCATCAGGCGTTTAACCGCGCCTTTCATCGCGTCGTTATCGGTCAGATCGAAGCACAGCGGCCAGATCTCGACCTGGTAACGTTCGGCAAGCGCCGCCATGTCGGCCAGAAATTCCGGCGTTTCGCTGCGCGCATGGGCGTAAATGCACGCGCCTTCGGCGGCGAAAGCCTCCACCATCGCGCGCCCGATACCGCGCGCGCAACCGGTGATAATGACGTTTTTCTCTTTTAACAACATGGGCTTCCCCTTTTAATAGCCGATCCCGCCGTCGACGCGCACCACCTGGCCCGTCACGTAGCTTGCCGCGTCTGAGCCGAGCCATACCAGCGTGTCGGCCACTTCGTCCGCCCGTCCGGTACGGCGCAGGGCGCTCTGCGCCAGCTTGCTGTCCACCACGTCGCTTGCAAGGTTTTCGGTCATCGGCGTGGCGATAACGCCTGGCGCCACCGCGTTCACGCGAATGCCCTGCGGCGCCAGCTCAATGGAAAGCGTTTTGGTCGCCGCCACCATCGCGGCTTTCGAGGCCGCGTAGGCGAGCTGACCGCTGTTGCCGTCGAGGCCGGAAATACTCGCGATGTTAATGATGCTGCCGCGTTTATTGCGCAGCATCAGGCGGGTGAGATACTGGGTGAACACCATCTGTGAAAAGAAGTTGATGGCGAAGGTCTTGTGCAGCTGCTCCATGGTGACCATCGGGAACAGCGCGTCGAGCGTCACGCCCGCCACGTTCACCAGGATATCCACCGGCACTTTCGCTTTCTGAATCGCCATCGCGGCCTGCTTGATGGACGCATCGTCCAGCAGATCAAAGCAAACCGGCGTGATGGTCACGCCGTATTGCGAAGCGAGTTCAGCGATTTGCGCGCTGAACGCCGCGTCTTCCTGCTGAACGCAGGCGAAGATATTCGCCCCGTGGCGCGCGTAAGCGACCATCGTGGCGTTGCCGATCCCCTGCAGACAGCCGGTAATTACCGCATTTTTTCCTGCGAGCAGCATGCTGACCTCCGTCATATCAGGCGATTTCTACGTCGTATTTTTGCAGGATCTCTTTACCTTTCTGCCACGAGGAGAAATCGATGATGTCTTCGGTATCCATCATGATGTCGAAGGTTTCTTCCAGTGCGGCGATCATGGTCATGTGGCCGACGGAATCCCAGGACGGGGTGTCCTGATATTTGTAATCCGCGAGCACCTCTTCCGGCACTTCAAACGTTTCCATAAAAATGGTGTTGTACTTCGCTAAGTTAGTCATGGTCATACTCCAGATAAAAAATGTTCTGTCGCGGCGCTTATTTAAACACCTTGCCCTGGGTGTTCTGGCGCATCGCCCTGGCCGGGTTGCCCAGTACGATCGTGGCGTCCGCCACGTCGCTGAATACCGCAGAGCCCATGCCGACGATGGCGTCATCGCCGATGCGGGTCTGCTCTTTTACGCAACTGTTCATACCGATAAACACGCGCTCGCCCACTTCACAGTGTCCCGCGAGCGCCACCAGGCTTGAGACGACGCTGTACGCGCCGATAGCGCAGTCATGGCCGACGCAGGCGCGCGGCTGGATCAGCACGTTTTCGCCGATCGTCACGCCGCAGGAGATCAGCGCGCCGTCGCAGAGGATCGCGCCGGGGCGGATCTCGCTTTGCGACGGAACATCGACATTCGGGTGAATGAGCGTCGCGAGTGGCGCGACGCCTGAGAGCTTCTGCGCCAGGCGCTGACGCAGCGCGGGTTCGCCGATAGCGATAGCCACTTCGCACTCTGCCGGGCGCGCGTCGAAACGCACCACCGACGCGCCGTAGACCTCCTGCGCGTCGGTCACATCGTCAATAAAGAAAATCTCGCTCCAGCGCGACGTGCACTGGTTAATGGCGCGCGCCAGCATCAGCACCTCGCGCCCTAACCCGCCTGCGCCGTAAATGCCAAGCTTCATGCCACTTTCTCCGCAAGCCCCAGCGCGGCCTGCGCGCGGATGGCATCCACCACGCGGCGCTGATCGTCTTCGGTCAGATCCGGGAAAATCGGCAGACACAGGATGCGCTCGGCGATACCGGTGGCGATCGGCAGGTGCTGCGGCTGCGCCGACGGCAGATGGCGGTACATGGAGAACGCGCTGATCAGCGGGTAGAAATAGCGGCGCGAATAAATGTTTTCGGCTTTCAGCGCTTCATAGAGCGCGTCGCGGCTTACCGGGAACTCCTCGTTCACGCGGATCGGGAAGTAAGAGTGGTTCCACTCCACGTCATCCGGCGCGCTGAAGGTTTCGATGCCAGGGATATCGGCCAGCCATTCGCAGTAGCGGTCGTGGATAGCCGCGCGATTCGCCAGCGCTTTATCGATATGCCCAAGCTGCACCAGGCCAAAGGCCGCCTGCACTTCGTTCATTTTGGCGTTGATACCCGGCGCGACCACGGTCGTTTCCCCGGCGAAGCCGAAGTTTTTCAGGTAGTCGATGCGCTGTTTCATGCGCGCGTCCGGGCAGATGATCGCCCCGCCCTCAAAGGTGTTGAAAACTTTGGTGGCATGGAAGCTCAGGATCGACAGATCGCCGCAGTTCAGGATGCTCTGGTGGTTTTTCTTTACGCCGAACGCATGCGCGGCGTCATAGATAACCTTCAGACCCCAGGCGTCGGCGATGGACTGAATTTTGTCGACATCGCACGGCAGGCCGTAGCAGTGGACCGGCAGGATAGCCGAGGTCGCTGGCGTTATCAGCTGTTCGATTTTGTTCGGATCGATGTTGCAGGTGACCGGATCGATATCGGCGAAAACCGGCGTCAGGCCATTCCACAGCAGCGAATGCGAGGTGGCGACGAACGAATACGGGGTGGTGATCACTTCGCCCGTAATGCGCAGCGCCTGAAGCGCGGTCAGCAAGGCCAGCGTGCCGTTGGAAAACAGGCAGAGGTGTTCCACGCCGAGATACTCAGCGAGCCGGGTTTCCAGCTCCTGATGAAACGGGCCGCCGTTGGTCAGGTATTTGTTTTCCCAGATCTGCTCAAGATACGGGATAAACTCTTCCAGCGGCGGAAGCAGCGGGCTGGTGACAAAAAGATTTTGCATAGTACACCTCGGTGTTTTACACCAAACGTTTCCGGCCCCGGCCGGTATGGGTGATGCCGTCGCGACGCGTTATTCCTCGACGAAGAACGAACGCGGCGCCTCTCCGGTACAGTAAATTTTCCACGCTTCGCGCAGCCCTTTTTCAAAGGTGTCGGCCACCCGGAACCCGTCGGCGTTATCGGTCGGGATGCGGCTGCGCATAGAGAGGCGAATCGCGTTCAGTTCCTCAAAGCGGCCCTGCCAGGAGAGCGCTTTTTCGACGTAGTCCGCTTTATCGTTCGCCACGAATTCCGGCAATCCATAGCCGTTCATAATGTCCACGCCCTGACGCCCCGCCATCGTTTCGCCGCAGAGCGTGAGCGTAGGAACGCCCATCCACGCGCCGTGGTTGGTGGTGGTGCCGCCGGTATACGGGAAGGCGTCGAGCAAAATATCGATGTGATGGTGGTATTCGAGATACTCGATAAGCCCGGTACGCGTTCTGAAAATGAGCTGTTCCGGGCGCGCGCCGAAATGCGTCAGGCGGCGCGTCATCATCGCTATCATCTCGTCATCGGCCATAAAGCCCATCAGCAGCTTCGCGCTCGGTTCGCGCACCAGGATCTGCGCCCAGAGCTCAAGCACGTCATCGTTGACTTTTTTCGGGCGGTTGAAGCTCGCGAACGTCAGATGGCCGTTACGCAGCGCCGGCAGCGAGTTAACGTCCGGGCTTTGCGGATGCGGCTCGAAAATTTTGCGCATCGGCACCCAGAGGATCTGTTCGGTAAACTGCTCGGTCATGCCCGGCGGGCTTGCCAGCGTCGAGGAGAGCAGGCGGTAATCCATCGCCGGCACGCCGGTGGTGCCGGGGTAGCCAATCCAGGTCATTTGCAGCGGCGCCGGACGCAGCGCGAACATCGGCAGTCGCGTCCAGGTGGTATGCCCGGAGAGATCGATAAGAATGTCCACGCCATCGTCGTTGATCTGGCGCGCCAGCTCGCGATCGCTTAACTGATACGCGTCGCGCCACAGTACGGCGCCCGCGCGCAGATGATCCGTCACCTCGTCATGCATCGGCGCGGCGTTATAGCCCACCAGCTCAAACTGCGTGCGGTCAAACGACGCCCAGAACGGCAGCAGAAAGTTGCTGACCGGATGCGTGCGCAGATCGCCTGAAACAAACCCGACGCGCAGTTTGCGGTTCGGATCTTTCACATTATTGAGCGGCAGATCGAGCGCGCAACGTACGGCGTGGGCGGTGACGCGCTCGCCATATTCGCGGTGCTTCGCCAGCAGCTCCTGTGCGCTGACGCGATTGTCATGGGTCAGTACAAACAGCAGGCTGGTGAAGCAGTCGAAATCCTGCGGCGCTATCTCAAGGGATTTTTCCAGGAAGTAACGCGCTTCGTCGAGCTTCTGGTTATCGCTCAGCACCACGCCCATCATCGCCAGATAGCGCGGGTTACGCGGCTGGAAGCGAAACGCCTCGCGGGCGCATTTTTCCGCAAGCGTCATATCGCCGCGCGCGTGATAAAGCGTACCGAGCGAGTTCCAGAACCCGGCGTTTTTCTCATCGAGACGCAGCAGGCCGCGCACCACTTTACGGGCGTTGAAGTGATCGAGCGTTTTTTGCAGCGCCGTCGCCAGATCGTAATAGATGTCGAGGCTGGAAAAGTAATGGCCCATCAGGCGGCAGAGCGCCTCCAGCGCCTCGTCCCACGCGCCGGTCAGCACGCAGGTGCGCGAGTAGCAGCGCAGGACATGCATATTCTGCGGATCCTGCGCCAGCAACTCGCGGGTATACTCGCGCGCTTCTTTCGCCATTCCTTTGCCAATCAGCCGGTTCGCCTCTTCATAGACGGCATCCATTTTGACGCTGTCGGTCTGGCTGTCGGCGTCCATATTGGTTTCGCTTTGCAGCAGGCCGCCGCGCCGCTCGCTGACGCTTAACAGCAGCAGCGTATTCAGGCACTGTTTCAGCCAGGCCACTTTGCCGGTGCGCAGAAACGGCTGAATGGCGTTTTTCCAGGCCAGCGGCGAGCCGTTCAGCACGCCGCGAATGCGCAGCGCGGTAAAACTCGCCCACGCCTCGTCATCGGTCGCGCACATGCCATCGCGCAGCCAGCGCCAGTGCGCGGGCGCGACGGTAACCGCCTCGCCCCACAAGTTCAGCACGCGGGTCTCTTCGTCGGTCTCAGGTAGCGGCGCAACCGGTGCCAGAATGTCGTTTTCCGCGAGATTATAGGGCCCCGGCGCCGCACTCCAGTGCAGCCCGTCGAGGTTATTGAGAAACAGATCGCGCAGCGATTCCAGCACCAGCTTGCGGGTGTCGTCGCCCGGACGCTCCGGCAGGCGGCAGTTAAAGACCAGCTGGTCGACGCTCAGGCTCATCGGCCAGGCGCCCGCCAGCAGGTCGAGAATTTGCAGCGTTACCGGGTTTTCTGTACGCACCGGCACGCCGGACTGTGAAATATGGCCGCTGACCACTTGCCCGTTAATTGTGAAAACGCGGGTGAAGTTGCCGGCCCAGTGCAGCGACTCAAGGACAGCCAGATCCGGCACGAACGACGGCTCTGCCGCGCCTGTGGCGCACAGCAGGGTGAAACGCTCGCGGCGGTTGACCGCGAAGTCGAGATACTGGCGCGCGCTGTGGCGATCGCTCTGCCCCGCGATCATGGCATGGAGCTGCTGCTGGCGTTCGCCCCAGGACGCGGCAAGCTCGGTCTGCGGGAGCGCATCGCCGATGCACGCCAGATCCAGCGCCTGCATTTCGCGGGCGAAATCGGTGTAGTCGCTCGCCGCCGCGTCGCTGGCCGGATAGCGCTGCATCAGCGATGCATCGTCCAGCGCTTCCGCCTCCAGCACCTGGGTTTTCAGCGCGCCGTCCGGCAGCGTCATCGCCAGATACCCGAGCATGGCGCGCGCCGAGGCGAGCTTTTCATTGTGAGTTGCGGCACGCTGGCAGTGAAACGCGAGCGCGTCGCGAAGGGTGGCGTCGTCGCGGTTCTCCGCAAGCGCCGCGTGATACGCAATAATCCCCTGCGCGGAGAGATGCTGACGGCACCAGCGCAGCAGGATGTCGCGCGTGTCTGCGTCGGTGCGCGAAAAGAGGCCGTGAATGATGATGTAGTCGAATTCGCCCGGCGATACCGCCAGCAGATCGCCAAGCCCTGCGGCGAACAGTTCGATATTGTTAAGGCCGCTTGCCTGGATCTGTCGCTGCCCTTCGCCGATACGCGCCTCATCAAGGTCGATACCGAGCGCGATACTGTTCGGCCAGGCGCGGGCGTGCGCGATCAGCGCCTCGCCTGCCCCACAGCCAATCTCCAGCACCCGCGCGAACGCAGGCGACGCCGCCGCCACATGGTTAAGCGCGGCGCTGGCGTGCAGGGCGACAGGGCTAATGCGGTGTTCCGGGTAGAGCGTCTTCACATCATTCATCCGTTTTATAAAGTCCAGAGCTTATGCGGCGAGGTATTTCGCCATCAGGCTGGTTTTGTAATCGTTATAAGTGCCAATACCCTCTTTGGAGGTGGTCACTACCCAGCTGAAGGCGTCCGCCGTGTGGTTAATACTGATAAGACGCGCGGCCTCTTCGCGGCGGATCCGCATCTGCTCTACCGCAGGCAGCGTGTCGAGCGCAAAGGAGAGCGCCACCTGATCGAGGAACCATTCGTTGTTTTCCGCCGCCAGGTTGCGGTCGATAAACCGGGCCACGATATCCAGATAGCGGCAATTCGCCTCTGTCGGCCGGGCATAGATAAAGCCGCCCAGCACGCGCTCCCAGAGCGGGGCCCCGTTGCTGCAGGTAAGGATAAGGTCGGCGTCGTCAAGGCCCGCATGCACGTCGGCCCACGGCTGGCGTACCAGGCAGTCGGCGTCCAGCAAAATAACCGGCGCGTCGAACTGCTCCAGCGCATGGCGCAGAAAGACAAAACGGCGCGAGGCGAAATGCACGTTAATCCCGCGCACCGGCGTGATGATTTCGCTGCTAAGAGAAAGGTTCAGCCCAGGGAACGCCGCCTGCATCTCATGCACGCGGGCTTCGCAGCGCGCGTCGCAGTTATAGATGTGCAGATGCACATCCAGCGCCGTGCCGTTTGTTTCATAGACCGAGGCCACCAGCGCCTGGGCGTGATTGAAGAAATATTTCGGATCGCAGGAGACCAGCACGGTGGTATTGCCGGTCGCCGCTTTCGGGATGTGCCAGGTATAACGGCTGTAGTCCGGCAGCGGCAGCGGTTCGGTCAACGGGCGAAAATCGATAAAGGAATCCGGGCAGCCGCCGAGCTTATAAATGCCGCAGACGATCATCAGCAGCACCAGCGACTCTTCTTCTATTAAGGCAGAATCCGCCGTCAGCGCCTGAATCACGACCTGCGCCTGGTTGTAGTCTTCTTCCATCAGGCAAATGAGCAGCAGAATTTTCAAAACCGGCGCGCTGGTACTGAGGTTTGACAGGTGGTTGGAAATTAAAAACACCGCGCCGTCGATTTCGCCCACGCGAAACAGCAGCTGAATGGCGACCACCACAAAATTGACCGAATCGTCACGCTGAAGCGCTTCGACGACATGCGCCGTCACCTGCTCGCTGAAACCGTCTACCGCGGCCACCTGATGGCCCTGCTTTTTGCTGTCGAAAGCCTGGTTGGCAAGCGTCGCCGCGCACAGCAGATGCTTAATCGCCAGCGCTTTTTCTTCATCAAGATCGGGTGGGGTTGGCGCCGCCATGATGGCAGGCTCCATCGCCGCGTAATCGGTGCTCCAGAAGTGCAGCACTTCCGCCACAAGGTGGGACGGCATCACATCCGCTTCAGGGAGATAAATATTGCGGGTGAAGATGTCACGATAGTACTGGTGCATTGCACGACACTGGGCAAACTGATTCATCGGTTTTAACTCATCATTAATTGCAACGCGCGACGGCGTTTTGCCAGTCAACCCGGCCATATCTGTCGCAACCTGGAGATTATTCCCGTTCGCGGCACGCAAAGAGGAAGCTTTCCTGAAAGGGTAACATCGGGCGCGCAGGCATAATGGAGGGAAAAACCCTGCGAATAGCGGCTTATTTTGGAGATTGCATTTAAGGAGAAGGCCGATAACTAACAGGCAAAAAAAAGGTTGCTGTTTCCAGCAACCTTTTTGAAAGCTTGAGCGTCTATTAACGCAGCAGGGACAGCATGGACTGCGGAACCTGGTTTGCCTGAGACAGTACAGAAGTACCAGCCTGTTGCAGGATCTGAGCGCGAGACATGTTAGAAACTTCGGTCGCGTAGTCAGCGTCCTGAATACGGGACTGTGCCGCAGACAGGTTGTTGATAGAGTTGTTCAGGTTGTTGATGGTAGATTCAAAACGGTTCTGAATCGCACCCATGTTAGAACGCGCGGTATCGATCTTAGCGATAGCAGCATCAGCAGCAGAAATCACAGCCTGAGCGGTGGAGTTGTCTGCGATAGAGGTGCTCAGGCTAGAGTCCAGAGTACCAGAAGTCGCGTTGATCAGGGCGTTGCTGTCGATGGAGATGGTATCGTTAGAAGAAGTACCAGCGCCAACCTGAATTTTCAGAGCGGTGCTTACAGAACCGTCCAGCAGTTTTTTGCCGTTGAAGTTAGCACCACCAGCGATACGGTCGATTTCAGACAGACGCTGAGTGATTTCCGTGTTGATGGAAGTCAGGTCGGTAGAACCGTTGGTGTCGTTCGCAGCCTGAACAGCCAGCTCACGGATACGCTGTAAGTTGGTGTTGATTTCGTTCAGGTTACCTTCAGCGGTCTGAACCAGGGAGATGCCGTCGTTTGCGTTACGAGCAGCCTGGGTCATACCTTTAACCTGAGAGGTCATACGGTTAGCAATCGCCTGGCCAGCAGCGTCGTCTTTCGCGCTGTTGATACGCAGACCAGAGGACAGACGCTCGATAGCAGTGCCCAGAGCAGACTGAGATTTGTTCAGGTTGGTCTGAGTGGTCAGGGACAAAAGGTTAGTATTGATAACTGACATAATTTAATTCCTTCAAAAATTGGGTTTAGGTTCGGTGCCTAACACTCACGGCGTCTCTCACCGTCAACAAGGTTATCGACGCTTCTTAAAAAGACTTTAGAAACAAACTCAAAAAATTTACATGTTATTGTTTATTAAAGGTTTATTTTATTTAATGTCTTTTTATAAGTCTCGGAACTAAGATTTTTCTTATGTATTGTATAAATAAATTCTGGCTGCATTTTCCCTTTTATTAATGCGCCATTGCTCTTTTTTGCAGACTTTTTTCCAGACATATAAAGAAGGGGAATATTTCGCTTAAGGCAGGCTATCGGTTCAATAGCCTGCGTCTGCGTCATCTATTCCTGGGATCATTTTTTTGCCGCCGGGAGTAAACTTTTGCTTTGCGTCGCCGATAAGAGACTGAAACGACCATCGACTTCAAGGAAATCACGCATGGCTACAATCAGTAATCTCGGGGTAGGCTCGAATCTTGGGCTTGCCGATCTGTATGACAAGCTGGAAGCGGCAGAACAAACCAAACTGACGGTTATCACGAAACAGCAGAGTGCTTATAACACGCAGCTGAGCGCCTACAGTAAGCTGCAAAGCTCGCTGCAGAGCCTGCAAACCGCGACAGCGACCCTTGGTAAAACCGCAACATGGAACTCCACGTCGGTCAGCAGCACCAATACCGCGTTTGCCGCGACCACCACCAGTGATGCGATGACCGGTGACTACACCGTTAACGTGAAACAGATGGCGAAAGCCCAGGTGCTGACCTCCGGCTCTATCGCCAGCAGCACCACGCAGCTGGGGGCCACAACGGGCACCACCCGTACCGTCACCATCAGCCAGCCGGGCACCTCAAAACCGCTGACCGTTTCTCTGGCTGATGGCGATACGTCGCTGAACGGCATTGCGAAAGCTATCAACAAAGCGGGCGGTAATGTCTCTGCGAGCGTGATTAAGGCCTCTGACGGCGATTTCCGCCTGATGCTGACCTCCAAAACCACCGGCACCACCAATGACATGACCGTAACGGTCACCGGCGACGATACCCTGCAGGGCATTATCGGCTTCGATTCCAGCACTAAAACCGGCGCGCTCTCCATCCAGACGGCCTCTCAGAACGCCAAAGTGGTGGTGAACGATATCGAGATCGAGCGTTCCACCAACGTCATTTCCGATGCCCTGCCGGGCACCACCCTGACGCTGAAAGCGCAGAGCACCGCTAACGAAACGCTCTCTGTGACCCGCGCGACCGACGCCAACAAAAAGGCGGTCACCGACTGGGTTACCGCGTACAACTCGCTGCAGTCCACCATCGCTTCTGTGACCAAATACGTCAAAGTTGATAAGGGCGACACCCAGTCCTCCAGCAACGGCGCGCTGATTGGCGACAGTAACGTACGTTCTATCCAGTCTCAGCTGCGCAGTACGCTGACGCAGGTGCAGAGCGGCAGCGTCGCTATTCTGGCGCAGCTCGGCGTGACGCAGGATCCGGTTCTGGCCGCTGATGGCGCCGCCGGCGTACTGAAAATTGACGATGCGAAGCTGACCAAAGCGCTGAACGAAAACCCGGACGCCGTTCAGGCGTACTTTGTGGGTGACGGTAAAACCACCGGTTTGGCTACGCAGATGAATAACACCCTGACCTCAATGCTCAGCACCACGACGGGCAAAGAAGGGGTGATTCAGAACGCGAAAGACAGTATTAACGACACGCTGAAATCGCTGGATAAACGCTATACCTCGATGGAAGCTTCAATCGAAGCCACCATGGCGCGTTATAAGGCGCAGTTTAGCAACCTGGACTCCCTGGTGAGCAAACTGAACAGCACCTCAACGTACCTGACTAAACAGTTCTCCTCTTCAAGCAGTTAAGGAACGGATATGTACAATAGCTCTGGTGTTCAGGCCTACCAGCAGGTGGGCCTGGAAAGTGCGGTAATGAGCGCAAGTCCACACCAGCTGGTCGTAATGTTGTTTGACGGGGCACTCAGTGCCCTTGTCCGCGCGCGTCTGTTTATTGAACAGGGCGACACGCAGGCGAAAGGTCAGGCCCTGACCAAAGCCATCAACATTATTGATAACGGACTTAAGGCCGGCCTGAATATGGATATTGGCGGTGATTTACCCCAAAACCTGGCCTCGCTTTATGAATATATGGTGCGACGTTTACTGCATGCGAACCTGCGTAACGATGTTGATGCCATCAATGAAGTCGAAACCCTGATGACCAATATTGCTGACGCCTGGAAGCAGATTGGTCCCGGCAACACTCTCGCGCAGGAAACCTATTGATGAATGATTTCATCTCATCCCTAAATAACTGGCAGGCGCTTTACGCGCTTAGTAATACCATGCTCAGCCTGGCGAATTCAGGACAGTGGGATGAGCTGATTGAACAGGAAGTAAAATACGTCACCCTGGTCGAGGCGATTGCCCGTAACCCGATTGAGCCGGACAACAGCGTGTTTCATGAGAAAGCGCGTGACCTGCTGACGAAGGTGCTGGCCAACGAAGCCGAGCTAAGAATTAAACTTCAGGCGCGCATGGAAGATTTGCGCGTTTTAATAGAGCAGAACGGCAATCAGAAATCCCTGGTGACAGCCTACGGTAATCTTTCCGGCAACGTATTGATGCCAAACGATCTGAATCAATAATTTCCTGTCATCCAGGGCCGTGGCGTTAAAACCACGGCCCTGCGCTTTTCTCCCGTCCGGGAACGTAAAAATTGTAGTGTGATGTGTGAAGCGGGTGTCTGGCCTGAGGGTGGGTGTTTCGCCTGAGGGTGGGTGCGCTTACGCTTACCCACCCTACAAAAATACTCCAGCCCGCAGGGCGGGTAAGCGCAGGCGCACTCGCCACCCGGCGCCCATAAAAAAGCCCGGCACGCATATACGCGCCAGGCGCATTTTCACTGCCAACACACGGTTACGGCAGCGGCGTGTCCAGCGGATTTTTGGCGAGGAAATCCGCGCACTCGGCCGTCGGACGGTCCACGCGCACAAGCGTCATCCCCGCGTACTCCAGCGTGTCGCCTTCGCGCGCGAGCTTATAAACCTCCAGCTTCCTGGTCACGTTATAAAGCGCATCGCCGCGCCGCATCAGCTTGCCGGGCAGCGCTATCACCCGCTGCCACTGACGGCAATCAAGCGTATCGCCGTCGGCCGTCACCACCAGGCTCGCCATCGCTTCCGGGCTCACCAGCTCGCTCTGCGGCCCTTTCGACTGCCAGTACCCCGCAAGCCCCGCCGGCGGCGGCGTTTTCACCACGTCGTTATAATTCTCCACCTGAACGCATCCGCTCAGTCCCAGCATCATCAATCCCAGTGCGATTTTTTTCATCGTTTGTCCTGCCCGTGAAGAAAAAAAGATTGTGGCATTAAAGCGTTAACGCTTCCACCCCAACGCCGCGCCGCAGGAATTGATCCAGATTCACTTTTGCCGAATTTTTGCTGTGCGAAAGCCGCCAGCGGCGTAATATGCGGGCTTCTTTTGGCGCCCGCGCGGCGCCTTTTAGTTCCGTCTGAGTTCAGAGGCTAAAATTCATGTCATGGCACGACTTTAAACAGCAATACCTCATTCGTTTCTGGGCCCCGCTGCCCGCCGTAATCGCCGCAGGCATCCTCTCCACTTACTATTTCGGGATAACCGGCACCTTCTGGGCCGTCACCGGCGAATTCACCCGCTGGGGCGGACAGCTCTTACAGCTCTTTGGCGTTCACGCCGAAACCTGGGGCTACTATAAGCTGATTCATCTGGAAGGCACCCCGCTCACCCGCATCGACGGGATGATGATCATCGGGATGTTTGGCGGCTGCTTTGCAGCGGCGCTGTGGGCGAACAATGTGAAGCTACGTATGCCGCAGCACCGCATCCGCATTATCCAGGCGGTGGCGGGCGGCATTATCGCGGGCTTCGGCGCGCGTCTGGCGATGGGCTGTAACCTGGCGGCGTTCTTTACCGGCATTCCGCAATTCTCCCTGCACGCGTGGTTTTTCGCGCTGGCGACGGCCATCGGCTCGTGGTTCGGCGCGCGCTTTACCCTGCTGCCGCTGTTTCGTATTCCGGTGAAAATGCAGAAAGTGAGCGCCGCCGCGCCGCTGACGCAAAAGCCGGACCAGGCAAAGCGCCGCTTTCGCATCGGGATGCTGGTGTTCGCGGGGATGGTAGGCTGGGCGCTGCTCACCGCAATGAACGCGCCGAAACTGGGTCTGGCGATGCTGTTTGGCGTCGGTTTCGGCCTGCTTATCGAACGCGCCCAGATCTGCTTTACCTCGGCGTTTCGCGATATGTGGATAACCGGCCGCACCCATATGGCCAAAGCGATTATTTTCGGTATGGCGGTCAGCGCCATCGGTATTTTCAGCTATGTGCAACTGGGCGCCGAGCCGAAAATCATGTGGGCCGGCCCGAATGCGGTGCTGGGCGGGCTGCTGTTCGGCTTCGGTATTGTGCTGGCGGGCGGCTGTGAAACCGGCTGGATGTATCGCGCCGTGGAAGGTCAGGTGCACTACTGGTGGGTGGGGCTTGGCAACGTGATAGGCTCGACCGTGCTGGCCTATTTCTGGGACGACCTCGCGCCGTCGCTTGCCACTAACTGGGATAAAATCAACCTGCTGAATACGTTCGGCCCGCTTGGCGGGCTGCTGGTGACGTATCTGCTGCTCTTTGCCGCGCTGATGCTGGTCATTGCGCAGGAGAAACGCTTTTTCCGCCGTCAGAAACCTGCTACCACCGTTGCTGCTGTTAAGGAGGGCGCATGAACGCCATTACCCCTGATTATCGCCTGGATATGTCCGGCGAGCCCTGCCCTTACCCGGCTGTCGCCACGCTTGAAGCGCTGCCGCAGCTGAAAAAAGGCGAAATACTGGAAGTGATCAGCGACTGCCCGCAGTCTATCAATAACATTCCTTTAGACGCCCGCAACCACGGCTATACGGTGCTGGATATCCAGCAGGATGGCCCGACCATCCGTTATCTCATCCAGAAATAACCCTCTGCGCCCTCCCCGCCGGGAGGGCGCGCGGTTCCTGCCCTATACTTCGGTAAAGCCTGTTAACCGGAGCCTGCTATGTGCGGCAGATTTGCCCAGACATTAAGCCGTGAAGCATACCTTACGGCGCTTGATGAGACGAGCGAGCGTGATATCGCTTTCGATCCAGAGCCGCTGGCGCGCTATAACGTAGCGCCCGGCACGCGCGTGCTGCTGCTGAACCAGCGCGACGATCTGTTGCATCTCGACCCTGTCCACTGGGGCTATGCGCCGCAGTGGTGGCATAAAACCCCGCTGATTAACGCGCGAGTGGAAACCGCCGCCGCCAGCCGGATGTTTAAGCCGCTGTGGCAACACGGGCGCGCCATCGTTTTCGCCGACGGGTGGTATGAGTGGAAACGCGAGGGCGATAAAAAGCAGCCTTATTTCATTCACCGCGCCGATGGCCAGCCGCTGTTTTTCGCCGCGATCGGCAAAGCGCCGTTTGAGCATGGCGACGTTCGGGAAGGTTTTGTGATTGTCACCGCAGCGGCGGATAAAGGGCTTATCGACATCCACGACCGCCGCCCCGTGGCGCTGACGGCGGAGGCCGCGCTCGCCTGGCTGAGCCCGGAGACCTCAGACGCCCGGGCCGAAACGCTCGCGCACGACGGCGCTCTCGGCCCGGACGCGTTTCTCTGGCACCCGGTGGATCGCGCGGTCGGGAATATCAGAAACCAGAGCCCTGACCTGCTCGCACCCATTAATGACCCCGTAGTGTGACGCTTTTATTAGATAATCCGCCGCGTTACGGGCATGATGTTAAGGAAGAACTTAATCAGGGAACAGAGACGATGCGCAAGACGACGATTATTTTAGTGGTAGTGGCGGCCGTGGTCTGGGGCGCCGATTATATGGGCTGGCTGTAAATCCTGATAATGTGGCCCGTCGCGACGGGCCGCAGGGGAAATAATGGTCAGCGCGCCACCGCCAGCCAGACGGTTCGACCGCCGCTTGCAGCGTCATTAGGGCGAAACGTGAGAACGTCAAACTCGTGCGCATTCAGCAATTGCGTATATTCTTGCGGCGATAAACTCGCGTGATATAAAGGCGCCCCCAAAAACTCCCCCACCGCTTCGCCATTTTCCGGCCCGCTGTTGAAAAGTATTTTTGCGCCCGGCTTCGCGTGCTGCTGAAAAATGGCAAACATGGCGCGCTGATCCTCTCGGGTGAGATGAAAAAAACTGTCCCAGGCAATCAGCGCATCAAAACGCGCGTTAAGCGACAACGTTCTCATATCGCCGGTTAACCAGCGGTGGCGCGGCAGTCGCTCCCGACAAAGCGCAATTAGCGCAGGCGTAACGTCAACGCCGGTGATGTCAAACCCTTTGCTGTCGATGTACGTGCCAATCGGGCTCCCCGACCCACAGCCGATATCAAGCACCTGGCCGCCCGCCTCAACCCCTTCCAGTACGACATCGAGCCACGGCTGCTCAACAAACCGCGCCTGTCTTATCTCGTCCCACTGCAGGGCATGGTGACGGTAAAAATGGGCGACGGACTTTGAGGAAGGATGGTTCATGTGGCGTATCCTGAGTCAAATTGAAAAAGAGAGTATACGCGCCGTGGCGAGCGCCAGAAGCCGCGGATTCCAGGTGGGTTACAGCAAGCGCATCGTAGGTTACGCGGCCATGAATGGCGTTCAGTCTTGTTACCTTATTGCGTATACCAGGCAGCTCACGATGACGGTTTTTAGCAGGTTGACAACCCTGTACGCATCGGTGAGGATCAATATAAATTAATGCACGGAAAGCAGATGCAGCAAATAATGAATGTTTTATTAAGCTTATTACCCCTGATTGTGATTTGTATTCTGCTCAGGCTGTTCCTTCGCAATCTGCGCAACCCAAAGCCTGCCTTATCAGATAGCAACGAAATGAAACAGATATCATATAATCCTTCGCTATTTGGCTGGGGCCTGACGAAAGAACGCTATTTTTTTGACAAGCACTCTTTATACAGAATCAAGGGAGATAATACGGAAGAAATTAATCTTTCTGACATCGTCAGTGTTAAACCAGGCTATACCACGGTCAATAACCGCCGTAACTGGGTGGTGATTTATAATAATAATGGCATGAAAAAAGAAGCGCGCTTTTTTCATAACATCACGCTGCTAAATCACAACTTCGCACAATTCCTTGTTGCGGTAAAACAAGCCAACCCTGAAGCGGACGTTAAAGAAATATCGCTTTTTAACGTCTGAAGCCAGAATCATGGGCGCTTCTCTGATGCGGTGCTATGCCATCCCTGCTCTCCATGCTCGCTCCAGCCTCACGCCCCATTCTGATGACCTCGCCTGGCGTGATGCCGCTGATGTTTGCGAAAGGTGCAAGCGACAGTACCCAGCCTGCAACAGGCACGGGCGTGTTCGGCGGCATGATAAGCGGGACGCTGCTGGCGGTGTTTTTCGCTACCTGCTTTTATGTTGTTATTACGCGCGCCGTTGAATATCGCCAGCGAAAGCGGGATTAAAAACGCGCTATGTAATGGCGTGCTTATTACGGCGGTTCGATTTACTGAAGCGCCGTAGTTCATGTACCGAATTATGCCCGGCAAAGTGACTGCAACAAACTGATATTAGGCGGTATTGTATCCACTCAATAAGTTATCCCTTATGTTTTCCTTTCGGGTAGCAAATCTTATCATCCCTGTGTGTTCTGTAGCCTATAAATGCGCCGCCATTAGCATCGACATAATAGTTGATCGGAGAGGAGAAAAACGCACCTTCCCAATCCAGGTCTGCGGGAGAACCAACATTGGTGCTAACTTCCCAACATGTCCCTCCGTCCATAACAATAACCCTGGCCTGACAGAATTTGTCATCCCATCCGTTTTCTATTAATTTAACCGCGTTATCTCTGGCTATTCTTATTGCCTCTTTTTCTGTGATCATTTTTGCATACCTTAGTAAACATTATACATTACCCCTCCGACAACCACCGGACCCAGAAGTATACCAGCTGTCTCATGCCATAATGCGGCATAAGTGATTTGATAATGATTGGTTAAAGGGAACTTAAGACTTTCTATTATATATCTTGAAGACACGCCATTAGCGCGAAGTTTTGCTACCGTTTCCGCTAATGCTTCTTCGAGATATCTTAGCAAGTAAGACTTCGTATAAGCGCTGTGGCGCATAAATGTCCTGAACTCACGGAGGAAAAAGAATTTCGCAGCAATGAACTGATGAACCCGTTCATGATATATTGCCTCCAGAACATGGTGAGCAGCTTCTTTTGAGGACTTTTGTGTTCTGTCATACATTCTCCCAATGGTTATGTCTCCACCCGGAGAAGTACTACCCAATCCTGCCGGCAGCCTGTCAGTAAATCTGATTTTCGGACGATACCGCCAGCCTCCGTCAGAATTCACTGGCAGATGCATACGTGCCGAAACCGCCTTGCCATAACGTGGCATAATCGTACCCCTATGAGGGGTTTTAAAGGTATCAGCTGGTTTTTTCTTTAATAAAATAGCCAGAACGGTATTTACCCCGATCAACGTTATAGCATCTGCCAGATCTTGTGCCGCCTCATCAAGCTCGGCTTCATTGTGAGCATTGTTTGTCTTTAGGGCAAAATCATACAATTTTTTTCCAGCCTCCACCGCTACACCACCTGGCGCAACCCACCCCACAATTAAAAGAATAACATCAGCAATTTCACCAATACCGAAGAAATGCGCGCCTGCCCAGATAACTACAATTGCAGCCATCGTTGCCAGGGCTTCTGGCGTGATTACAGCAAGAAGGTGTTGTCCCACATCAGCAGGCAGCAGTACTGCAGCTTTTCTGATTACAACGTCAAGTCTTGACGATAAGTTAAGGCGAATGACTTCCATTTTATATCCTCCATGAAATACCTTTATAGAAATGCATTATATAAGAACGAAAGCATCGAAAACTTTAAATTACTGGAATACAAAACACCAGCACCTTTCATAATTATAAATTTATGCATTTAAAAACAATAACATCGAAATATTCACTTCATAAAGGACTTAGCAGATATAAAAACCACCATGAATATATATTTAACCCATTAACTTTAGAATTAATAATTTAACTCAACTCATTTCTTCAACGAATAACAGATTGTGACACGGTGAATAACGATCCTTCATTCCCGTCATTCGGTCTTAAATGAGATAATCAAGGAAACATGCCTGCTTGCGCGCCTGGGGTCTGATTTTACTTTAAGGGGGGAATCCGTATGCAGGAATAGCGTTATTGAAAACAGCCAGACATGGGGCAGTTGTACTAATGCAAAAGAATTTTTGAGGGTAACAGGTTTCTGCGTCAACCGCCGCGCATATCACTCGGCACCGGGATGTCCCACTGCATCATCCCGCACGCTTCAATCCCCTGTCAGTTAGATTAGCCCGTACCGCCAACCCGCTTGCGGCACACAGCCCATAAAACAAAAAAGCAGGCAGCCCTGAACAGACAGAGATTCTCTGCCAGCTCATCGCCACCTGCTCATAAAAGCGTGCCTGATAGTTTTCTATCAACGCATTTAGCGGGTTACTACACCTGCATATTCATAATGTCCTGGTATGCCGCAACCAGCTTGTTACGCACCTGGACGCCCATCTGCAGTGAAATGGACGATTTTTGCAGGTCAACCATCACATCGTTCAGCGCCACGCCCGGCGTGCCGATTGCGAATTTTTCCGACTGAGTGCGGGCGGCGTTTTGCGTATCGCTGATACGTCCAAGCGCGGCCTGTAACTCTCCGGCGAAACTCACGGAGGGCGGGGTCTCGACAGCATTATTGCGCGCCACCTGCATGGTGGCCTGCATCTGCTGGAGTACCCCTTCAATACCCTGAATAGCCATCTTTTACCCCTGGATGATTTTTCAACGGGGTGCAGAGTAACATTTTGTCAATGGGATAAAGGCTCTAAATAACGATAAAAAACCAACCTATTTGACCCATAGAAAATCGCGTAACAGCCAATAATGACCCTCGCCATCATAGTGGAACTTTAGTCGTGCTTGCCGACCCTGGAGTCCGTTTTGCTTCATAACACGCATTATTCTGTCAACGCTGAGTCAAGAGGGGCGCAATGACTGCCGCAGCTTCAACTCAAACGCCACAAAATAAAACCGTAGAGTGGCTCAACCGCTTACGCGCAAACCCGAAGATCCCCTTAATGGTGGCCGGGGCCGCCGCGGTTGCTATCATTGTGGCTCTGGTGCTCTGGGCAAAACAGCCGGAGTACCGCGTGCTTTACAGCAATCTGAGCGATCAGGACGGCGGCGCTATCGTCACCCAACTGACTCAGATGAACATCCCTTACAACTTCGCGGATAACGGCGCCTCTATCATGGTGCCTGCCGAGAAGGTGTACGATCTGCGTCTGCGTCTCGCCCAGCAGGGGCTGCCGAAAGGCGGCGCCGTGGGCTTTGAGCTGATGGATCAGGAAAAATTCGGCATCAGCCAGTTCAGCGAGCAGGTTAACTACCAGCGCGCGCTGGAAGGCGAACTGGCGCGTACCATCGAGACCTTAGGTCCGGTGAAGTCGGCGCGTGTTCACCTCGCCATGCCAAAACCTTCTTTATTCGTTCGCGAGCAGAAATCGCCTTCCGCGTCGGTCACCCTGAGCCTGCAGCCGGGTCGCACGCTTGATGACGGCCAGGTCGCTGCCGTCGTGCATATGGTTTCCAGCGCGGTCGCGGGCCTGCCGCCGGGTAACGTGACGCTTGTGGATCAGGCAGGTCGCCTGCTGACCCAGTCCGGCACCGGCGCTCGCGATCTTAACGACGCCCAGCTGAAATACGCCTCCGACGTTGAAGGCCGTATCCAGCGCCGTATCGAATCTATCCTTGCGCCTATCGTCGGCAGTGGCAACGTCCATGCTCAGGTTACCGCGCAGATCGATTTCTCTAATAAAGAACAGACTGAAGAGCAGTACCGTCCGAACAGCGACCCGTCGCAGATGGCGGTACGTTCTCGCCAGCTGAACACCAACGACCAGGTGGGCGCTGGCAATCCGGGCGGCGTACCGGGCGCGCTCTCTAACCAGCCGGCACCGGCGAACAGCGCGCCTATCGATGCGCCTGCCGGGCAGAATGCCAACGGACAGAACGCTAACGGTCAGAATGCGAATGGCCAGAACGCGCAGCGTACGCAGAGCACCAGCACCACTGGCGCCAGCAGCGGCCCGCACAGCAGCCAGCGTGACGAAACCACGAACTACGAAGTGGATCGCACCATTCGCCATACCAAAATGAATGTGGGCGACGTGCAGCGTCTCTCTGTTGCCGTGGTGGTGAACTACCGTCAGTTGGGCAACGGCAAGCCGCTCGCGCTGACCGCCGATCAACTGAAACAGATTGAAGACCTGACCCGCGAAGCGATGGGCTACTCCGACAAGCGCGGCGACACCCTGAACGTGGTCAACTCGCCGTTTACCGCGAGCGATGAAGCCGGTGCCGAACTGCCATTCTGGAAGCAGCAAGCCTTCATCGATCAGCTCCTGTCCGCAGGTCGCTGGCTGGTGGTGCTGATTGTCGCCTGGCTGCTGTGGCGTAAAGCGGTCCGTCCGCAGCTGCAGCGCCGCGCTGAAGAAGTTAAGCGCGTACAGGAAATTCAGCAGCAGCGTCAAGAAGTGGAAGAGTCCGTGGAAGTTCGCCTGAGCAAAGACGAACAGACGCAGCAGCGCCGCGCTAACCAGCGCCTGAGCGCAGAAGTGATGAGCCAGCGTATCCGCGAAATGTCAGATAACGATCCGCGCGTGGTCGCGCTGGTCATCCGCCAGTGGATGAGTAACGAGCTATGAGTAACGCTAATTCCAACGCTAATCCGAATGGGCTGTCCGGTACCGACAAAAGCGCCATTCTGCTGATGACCATCGGCGAAGACCGCGCGGCGGAGGTGTTCAAACACCTCTCGCCTCGCGAGGTGCAGCACCTCAGCGCCGCGATGGCGAGCGTGCGTCAGATCTCAAACAAACAGCTGACTGACGTGCTGGCGGAGTTTGAACAGGAAGCGGAACAGTTCGCGGCGCTGAGCATCAACACCAACGACTACCTGCGTTCGGTGCTGGTCAAAGCGCTGGGCGAAGAACGCGCCTCCAGCCTGCTCGAAGATATTCTCGACTCCAAAGAGACCACTTCGGGTATGGAAACGCTCAACTTTATGGAGCCGCAGAGCGCCGCCGACCTTATTCGCGACGAGCACCCGCAGATTATCGCCACCATTCTTGTGCACCTCAAACGTGCCCAGGCGGCGGATATCCTGGCGCTGTTCGACGAGCGTCTGCGTCACGACGTGATGCTGCGTATCGCCACCTTCGGCGGCGTCCAGCCGGCGGCGCTGGCGGAACTGACCGAAGTGCTGAACAACCTGCTCGACGGCCAGAACCTCAAGCGCAGCAAAATGGGCGGCGTGAGAACCGCGGCGGAAATCATCAACCTGATGAAAACCCAGCAGGAAGAAGCCGTTATTACGGCGGTTCGCGAGTTCGACGGCGATCTGGCGCAGAAAATCATCGACGAGATGTTCCTGTTCGAAAACCTGGTGGAAGTCGACGACCGTTCCATCCAGCGCCTGCTGCAGGAAGTGGAGTCCGAATCTCTGCTTATCGCCCTCAAAGGCGCCGAGCAGCCGCTACGCGAGAAGTTCCTGCGCAACATGTCGCAGCGTGCGGCGGATATCCTGCGCGACGACCTGGCCAACCGCGGTCCGGTGCGTCTGTCTCAGGTGGAAAACGAACAGAAAGCTATCCTGCTCGTCGTCCGTCGTCTGGCGGAAACCGGCGAGATGGTAATTGGCAGCGGCGAGGATACCTATGTCTAATAAGCTTCCCTGGCAGCGCTGGATGCCGGATGACCTCGCCCCGCCTGTAATGCCGGAATTTATGGCATTCGAGGAGACGGTCAACGGCGAAAGCGAAGAAGTCGACGAAGAGCAGTTACGCCTGCAACAGCAGCAGCAAGCGCTGGTGATGATGCAAACCCAGGCGCATGAGCAAGGCTATAACGCCGGGCTCGCCGAAGGGCGTCAGCAAGGCTTCGAGCAGGGCCGCCAGGAAGGCCATTCGAAAGGACTTGAACAAGGGCTCGCCGAAGCGCGCGCCCAGCAGGGGCCGATCCATGCGCGTATGCAGCAGCTGGTGAGCGAATTCCAGTACACGCTGGACGCGCTCGACAGCGTGATCGCCTCTCGCCTGATGCAGATGGCGCTGGAAGCCGCGCGCCAGGTGATCGGCCACGTCCAGGTGGATAACAACCATCTGATTAAGCAGATCCAGACGCTGCTGCAGCAGGAGCCGCTGTTCAGCGGAAAACCGCAGCTGCGCGTACACCCGGACGATTTACAGCGTATCGAAGAGATGCTCGGCGCGACCTTAAGCCTGCACGGCTGGCGTCTGCGCGGCGACCCGACGCTGCATCCGGGCGGTTGCAAAGTCTCCGCCGATGAAGGCGATCTTGATGCGAGCGTGGCGACGCGCTGGCAGGAACTGTGCCGCCTGGCCGCACCAGGAGTGGTGTAATGACCGCCCGTCTGACTCGCTGGCTCAATACCCTCGATAATTTCGAGGCCAAAATGGCGCAACTGCCGTCGGTGCGCCGCTACGGTCGCCTGACCCGCGCCACCGGCCTGGTGCTGGAAGCGACCGGGCTGCAACTGCCGCTCGGCGCGACCTGCATTATCGAGCGTCAGGAAGGCACGCAGCTCCAGGAAGTGGAAAGCGAAGTGGTCGGCTTTAATGGCCAGAAACTGTTTTTAATGCCGCTTGAAGAAGTGGAAGGCATTTTACCAGGCGCGCGCGTTTATGCCCGCGCGGGCCTGGGCGAAGGGTTACAGAGCAGCAAACAGCTGCCGCTCGGCCCGCAACTCCTCGGCCGCGTGCTGGATGGCGCGGGCAAGCCGCTTGACGGTCTGCCCTCCCCTGACACCGAAACCACCGGGGCGTTGATCACGCCGCCGTTCAACCCGCTGCAGCGTACCGCGATTGAAGATGTGCTGGATGTCGGCGTGCGCCCGATCAACGCCCTGCTCACCGTTGGTCGCGGCCAGCGTATGGGCCTGTTCGCAGGTTCCGGCGTCGGTAAATCGGTGCTGCTCGGCATGATGGCGCGCTACACCCAGGCGGATGTCATCGTCGTAGGGCTTATCGGCGAGCGTGGCCGCGAAGTCAAAGACTTTATCGAGAACATCCTTGGCGCCGAAGGGCGCGCCCGCTCGGTGGTGATCGCCGCCCCGGCGGATGTCTCTCCTTTATTACGTATGCAGGGCGCCGCGTATGCCACCCGCATCGCAGAAGATTTCCGCGACCGTGGTCAGCACGTACTGCTGATCATGGATTCGCTGACCCGTTACGCGATGGCGCAGCGTGAAATCGCGCTGGCCATCGGCGAGCCGCCGGCGACCAAAGGCTATCCGCCTTCTGTTTTCGCCAAACTGCCCGCGCTGGTGGAACGCGCCGGTAACGGCATCACCGGCGGCGGCTCGATTACCGCGTTTTATACCGTACTGACCGAAGGCGACGACCAGCAGGATCCGATCGCCGACTCCGCGCGCGCCATTCTCGACGGCCACATTGTGCTGTCGCGCCGCCTCGCGGAAGCCGGTCACTATCCGGCAATTGATATCGAAGCGTCCATCAGCCGCGTGATGACAGCCATCATCAGCGAAGAACATTACGCGCGCGTGCGGACCTTCAAACAGCTGCTCTCAAGCTTCCAGCGCAACCGCGATCTGGTGAGCGTCGGAGCTTATGCCAAAGGCAGCGATCCGATGCTGGATCGCGCCATTACGCTGTGGCCGCAACTGGAAGCGTTTCTGCAGCAGGGTATTTACGAACGTTCCGGTGTAGAGGATGCGTTGCAGGCACTGGAACTTATCTTCCCGTCAGTATGATGAGGTATGAGGGAGGTAGCCATGAAACAAAATGGCGCGCTGAACACGCTTAAAGATATGGCTGAGAAAGAAGTCGACGATGCCGCGTTGCGGCTTGGCGAAATGCGTCGCGGCTGTCAGCAGGCGGAAGAACAACTTTCGATGCTGATGAACTATCAGCAGGAATATCGCAATAACCTGAATCAGACCATGACGCAGGGGATTGCCAGTAACCGCTGGGTCAATTACCAGCAGTTTATCCAGACGCTGGAAAAAGCGATTGAACAGCATCGCCTCCAGCTGTCGCAGTGGAACAACAAAGTCGATCAGGCGCTCTCGTTCTGGAAAGAGAAAAAGCAGCGTCTTCAGGCCTGGCAAACACTCCAGGACCGGCAGGCCAGCGCGGCGCTGCTGGCGGAAAACCGGCTCGATCAAAAAAGAATGGATGAATTTGCCCAGCGGGCATCAATGAGGAAAGGCGAATGATTACGTTGCCCAATGTTGTGCTGACCAGCGACGTCGATGCGACCGGCACCGGTGCCGGGCTGAAAGGCCTCGATGCGAAAGGCGGCGACGCGGCGCAGGATTTCCTGGCGCTGTTAGGCCAGCATTTCGCAGGCGGGCTCCCGCTTGCTGACGGTAAAACGCTGTCGCTCGCGCAGTTGCAGGGCGCTGGTAAAGAGACGCTGGCGGGGAAAACGCTGGCCGACGCCACGGCAGGCCAGCCAGGCGTGCAGAACGATCTGGCGCGACTGCTGGATCAACTGACCAACGGCGAAATCACCCCGGCCGATCTGACGCTTGCCGCAGGCGATGCGCAGGCGGTGACGGCTGACGCCGCGAAGCCCGCGCTGAAAACCGCCGGTCTTGACGACGATAAAAAGCTCAGCGATGAAGATATGGCCGCCTTAAGCGCCCTCTTCGCCATGCTGCCGCCGACTCAGCAGCCGAACGCGGCCGCGGGCGCAACGATGCAGACCCAGGCTCAGGGCGTCGCCGCACTGAGCGCCAGCGGCTTTAGCCCGGCGGCGAGCCTGACTCAGACGCTCGGCAACGCCAAAAGCGATGCCAAAACCAGCGCTAAAAGCGATGACGCCGCCACCCCGCTGACGGCGGCCGCCGCCAGCGCGCCGGTGACCGGCCAGGTTGCCGCGGATGTCGTCGCGCCTGTGTCAACGCTCGATAAAACCGCCGCCGACGTCAGCAGTACGCAGGTGCCGCACAACCTGAACCTGCATGCGCTGTCCTCCACGACGACTCAGGGTTCGCAGAACACCGCCCCGGTGATCGCGATGCCGACCCCGCAGGTCACCGCGCCGCTCGGTACCCCGGACTGGCAGAACTCGGTGAGCCAGCACATTACGCTCTTTACCCGCAACGGCCAGCAGAGCGCCGAGCTGCGCCTGCACCCGGAAGAACTGGGCGCGGTACAGATCAGCCTGAAGCTTGACGACAATATGGCGCAGGTGCGGATGGTGTCGCCGCACAGCCACGTGCGCGCCGCGCTGGAAGCGGCCCTCCCGACGCTGCGCGCGCAGCTCGCGGAGAGCGGTATTCAGCTGGGTCAGAGCAGCATCAGCAGCGAAAACTTTAGCGGTCAGCAGCAGCAAAACAACCCGCAACAGTCTGCCTCATCCCGTTCCGGCGGCGGTTTTAGCCTGAATGGTGAAGAAGAAGCGATTGCCGCTCCGGCAAGCCTTCAGGCAGCCGCTCGCGGCAACGGCGCGGTCGATATCTTTGCCTAACGCCAGAGGTAACGTGATTATTCCCGTTTTTTCCAGGCTTTGACTGCGCGCAGAGACGGGATAATCACTCTATCGCAGTACTGATACAGGAAACCCGAGTCTGATGACTGACAGCGCAATCACCAAAGGTAAAGGCCGTAAACGCTCCATCTGGATCCCGTTACTGGTCATTATAACTCTCGCTGCCTGTGCGACGGCAGGCTATAGCTACTGGCGTATGCAGCAGCATGGCACCACCGCGGCTAAAGCGGCGCCAGAACCGCCGCCGGCGCCGGTCTTTTTCGCACTGGACACCTTCACCGTGAACCTGGGTGATGCCGACCGCGTGCTGTACGTCGGCATTACGCTGCGTCTGAAGGACGAGGCGACCCGCCAGCGTCTGAGCGACTATCTGCCGGAAGTGCGCAGCCGTCTGCTGCTACTCTTCTCTCGTCAGGACGCCTCGCAACTGGCGACCGATGAAGGCAAGCAGAAGCTGGTGGAGGCTATCAAACAGACGCTCTCCGCGCCGCTGGTGGCAGGACAACCGAAGCAGGTAGTGACTGACGTCCTCTACACTGCCTTTATCTTGCGGTAAAGCCATGGGCGACAGCATTCTTTCTCAGGCCGAAATCGATGCGCTGTTAAACGGCGACAGCGAGCAGAGCGCGGAACAGCAAGCGACAGGCGGCGATGGCGACATCCGCCCCTACGATCCCAATACCCAGCGTCGCGTGGTGCGCGAGCGCCTCCAGGCGCTGGAGATTATCAACGAACGCTTCGCGCGCCAGTTCCGTATGGGGTTGTTTAACCTGCTGCGCCGCAGCCCGGACATCACCGTGGGGGCGATTCGTATTCAGCCTTACCACGAGTTTGCCCGCAACCTGCCGGTGCCGACCAACCTTAACCTGATTCATTTAAAACCGCTGCGCGGCACCGGGCTGTTTGTGTTTTCGCCAAGCCTGGTGTTTATCGCGGTGGACAACCTGTTCGGCGGTGACGGCCGCTTCCCGACTAAAGTGGAAGGCCGCGAATTTACCCACACCGAACAGCGCGTCATCAACCGTATGCTCAAGCTGGCGCTTGAAGCCTACAGCGACGCGTGGAAAGCGATTAACCCGCTGGACGTAGAGTATGTGCGTTCAGAAATGCAGGTGAAATTCACCAACATCACCACCTCGCCGAACGATATCGTGGTTAACACCCCGTTTCACGTTGAGATTGGTAACCTGACCGGCGAGTTTAATATCTGCCTGCCGTTCAGCATGATTGAGCCGCTGCGCGAGCTGCTGGTCAACCCGCCGCTGGAAAACTCCCGTCAGGAAGACCAGCACTGGCGCGACAACCTGGTACGCCAGGTTCAGCACTCGGAGCTGGAGTTGATTGCCAACTTCGCCGAGATCCCGCTGCGACTCTCGAAGATCCTGAAGCTGAAGCCAGGCGATGTGCTGCCCATTGAGAAGCCAGATCGCATTCTGGTGCACGTGGATGGCGTACCGGTTCTCACCAGTCAGTACGGCACCGTGAGCGGACAATATGCCCTGCGCGTTGAACATTTGATCAACCCAATTTTGAATTCGCTGAATGAGGAACAGCCCAATGAGTGACATTAACAAACCGTCCGATGAAAAAGCAGGTGACGTGGACGATCTGTGGGCTGATGCATTGAACGAACAAAAAGGCACCGGCGATTCCGCAGAGGATCTGTGGGCCGATGCGTTGAGCGAGCAGAAAACCGCGGGCAAGAGTTCGGCGGACAGCGTGTTCCGCGCGCTGGAAGGCGGCGACATGATTGGTGCGTTGCAGGATATCAACCTGATTATGGATATCCCGGTCAAACTCACCGTGGAGCTGGGCCGCACCCGCATGACCATCAAAGAGCTGCTGCGTCTGACGCAGGGTTCCGTGGTCGCGCTTGACGGTCTCGCCGGCGAACCGCTGGATATTCTGATTAACGGTTACCTGATTGCTCAGGGTGAAGTCGTGGTCGTCGCCGATAAATATGGCGTGCGCATCACCGATATCATCACCCCGTCAGAACGTATGCGTCGCCTGAGTCGTTAAATGAAAAATCAGACCACTGTCCCACAGCCGGCAATGCCCGACGCCGGCTCATCCTTAATCCAGGTAAGCGGCGCGCTAACGCTGATTATCCTCTTTATTCTGCTGTTTGCCTGGATGGCAAAGCGTTTTGGCTTCGCGGCTAAAACCACCGGGATCCGTGGTCTGAAGCTTCACAGCAGCCTGAGCGTTGGGGCTCGCGAAAAGATTGTGATTGTCGAAGTGGAAGATGCCCGCCTGGTGCTGGGTGTGACCGCCACCTCGATTACGCCGCTGCACACCCTCCCGCCTGCGCCGCCCGCGCAGGAGCCGGAAACCGTGCCTGGCGCTGAATTCCAGAACCTGATGAAAAATCTGCTTAAGCGTAGCGGGAGAAAGTAATGCGTCGTTGGTTGAATCTTTCTTTCCTCGCGCTCGGCCTGCTGGCCGCGCCGGCGATGGCACAACTGCCGGGTCTTGTCAGCCAGCCGATGTCTGGCGGCGGTCAGAGCTGGTCGCTGCCGGTACAGACGCTGGTGTTTATCACCTCGCTGACGTTCCTGCCCGCCATTCTGTTAATGATGACCAGCTTTACGCGCATCATCATTGTGTTCGGTCTGCTGCGTAACGCGCTCGGCACCCCTTCCGCGCCGCCAAACCAGGTGCTGCTGGGCCTCGCGCTATTCCTGACCTTTTTTATCATGTCGCCGGTTATCGATAAGATCTATTCCGACGCCTATCAGCCGTTCACCGAAAATAAAATTTCGATGGAAGTGGCGCTCGACCGCGGCGCGCAACCGCTGCGTGAATTTATGCTGCGTCAGACCCGCGAGGCGGATCTGGCGCTGTTCGCGAAGCTTGCCAATACGCAGCCGATTCAGGGGCCGGAAGCGGTGCCGATGCGCATCCTGCTGCCCGCGTATGTCACCAGCGAACTGAAAACCGCATTCCAGATTGGCTTTACCGTGTTTATCCCCTTCCTGATCATCGATCTGGTGGTGGCGAGCGTATTAATGGCGCTCGGGATGATGATGGTGCCGCCTGCGTCTATCGCCCTGCCCTTCAAGCTGATGCTGTTTGTGCTGGTCGATGGCTGGCAGCTCCTTGTCGGTTCGCTTGCCCAAAGCTTTTACAGTTAACGAGGTGCATGATGACGCCAGAATCGGTCATGATGATGGGCACGGAAGCCATGAAAGTCGCGCTCGCGCTTGCAGCGCCCCTGCTGCTGGTGGCGCTGGTTACCGGCCTGTTTATCAGTATTTTGCAGGCGGCTACCCAGATTAACGAAATGACGCTGTCGTTCATTCCGAAAATTCTGGCGGTGTTTGTGGTTATCGTGGCGGCGGGCCCGTGGATGCTCAACCTGCTGCTCGACTATATGCGCACCCTGTTTTCTAACCTGCCGTATATCATCGGCTGACGGCCGCGCCCATGCTGCAATTCACCAGCGACCAGTGGCTTCACTGGCTGACTCTGTACTTCTGGCCGCTGCTGCGGGTGCTGGCGTTGATCAGCACCGCGCCTATCCTGAGCGAGCGCGCTATCAGCATCCGCGTCAAAATTGGTCTGGCGCTGCTGATTACCATTGCGCTTGCGCCGAATATCCCTGGCAGCAACGTGCCGATTTTCTCGCTGGAAGGGCTGTGGCTGGGGCTACAGCAAATGCTCATCGGCGTCGCCATCGGGTTTACCATGCAGTTCGCGTTCGCGGCGGTGCGTACCGCAGGCGAGCTTATCGGGCTGCAAATGGGACTGTCATTTGCCACGTTTTTCGATCCGGGCAGCCGCCTGAATATGCCGGTACTGGCGCGTTTTATCGACATGCTGGCGATGTTGCTGTTTCTCACGGTTAACGGTCATCTGTGGCTTATCTCCATTCTTGCCGATACGTTTTATACCCTGCCCATTGGCGGTGACGCGATTAACAGCAACGCCTTTATGGCCCTGGCCCGCGCCGGCGGTTTGATATTTGTTAACGGGGTTATGATGGCGCTGCCGATGATTACGCTGCTGCTGTCATTAAACCTGGCGCTTGGCCTGTTAAACCGTATGGCGCCGCAGCTGACCGTTTTCGCTATTGGCTTCCCGCTGACGCTGAGTATCGGGATAATCGTTCTGGCTGCGTTAATGCCTTTAATAGCACCGTTCTGTGAACATTTATTCGCAGAAATATTTCACTTGTTGACTGATATCGTTAGCGAAATTCCTGCTAAGGGTTAACCCTCCTTTTTAAATGGTCATCCTAAGGATATTCCTAATGTGGAGAATATATTCTCCGGCTGACCATACATCCCAGGCGGAATTAATGATTTTACGCCTCTCACAGAACCGGATCGCCTCTTTACTTTAAGAACTTTCCTGGCAAATTATACGTAACTTTACGGGATAGTTGGGGTCGCCTGAATGACTTCGATACCCGGCTGATACGATTCACGCTATCGGTCTGCGGTACGCCGTTTGACGCTTTATTATCCCGTAAATGCTGGTCTTAGCAGAACGGCGGTCGTTCTCAGGCTGGTGGAGCAATCGTTGTGCTTTAACGGATAACGCGTTTAGTGAGGGTAGGCTATGTCAACGATTATTATGGATCTCTGCAGCTATACCAGGCTCGGGCTAACCGGTTATTTATCGACGAGAGGAGTGAGGAAACGACAGATATTTCATGCTGATAGCGTTGAAACTCTGGAAGAAGCCTGTCAGCTACGTAAGCCCCATGTGGTGTTTATTAATGAAGACTGTTTTATTCACGATCCCGAAAGCAGTCAGCATATAAAGCACATCATTAATCAGCATCCCGGTACGTTATTTATCGTTTTTATGGCGATTGCTAATATTCACTTTGATGAATATTTACGGGTGCGTAAAAATCTGTTAATTAGCTCTAAATCGATTAAACCGGAGTCGCTGGATGCCATTCTGGGAGATTATTTAACCAAAGATATGCAGTGCATTGGCAAAATCAGTTTGCCTACACTTTCTTTAAGCCGTACTGAATCCAGTATGCTGAAAATGTGGATGTCGGGCCAGGATACGATTCAGATTTCCGATCAGATGAATATTAAGGCCAAAACCGTTTCGTCACATAAAGGCAATATAAAACGTAAAATCAAGACCCATAATAAGCAAGTGATCTATCATGTCGTCCGGTTGACCGATAACGTTACCAACGGCATTTTTGTGAATATGCGCTAACGCCATATATTACTATTACCCTGTACCCTGCACGCTTCGCTTCTGGCGCTCGCTGGAAGGATAAATGAATTCTTCATCGTATCGCTCAGGCGAGGATGAACCCTGCCGTAAAATAACGCCGCCCCGAATTAACGGGGCGGCGTAACAATAAGCAGAAAGTATGACGCGTTATTCTACTTTTTCGACAAATACGCCGTCCGGGTGATCTTTCTCATTAAAGAACCATATTCCCAGCGGATACTCCTCAAGCGAAACCAGATACATCGTACCTTCATTAAAAGGCTCAACGGCCAGCACGACGCCTGGGCGGCGCGGCCCGCCATCCGTCTTAACGGTAACCCGATCGTTAACGTTCATAACTGCTCCTCTTATCACTATTGAGCCAGTGTAGAACAAAACCGCTTTGCTGGCACCGGGTACAGGGTAGCGACTGCGTAAGGAGAGCTATAATTAGCGTGATGGGGCCGCCTGAGGTAAATGCCATGAAACCGGAAAACCCAACGCCAGAAACGCCGCAGGCCGACATCGACGCTCTGCTGGACGCGATCGAGGTGATTAGCGAAGACGAGCAGCACACGCCAGAATGCGTCTCCCCGACGCAGGCGGATGCGCGCAGGCAGGATGCGTGTCGGGAGCTTGGCGAGGAGTTCGAACTGGATATCCGCGACGCGGGGCCGAGCGAAGTGAACCGCTGAGCATAAAAATATCCCGGCCTGGGGAGCCGGGATAAGCTTGCGAAAGCAAGAAGCACTTAAAATTCGTTACACCAGGGAAACTGATGTCGATGAACAACATACCGCAAAATTTTTGTGGCACAAGGATATATTCTCTTGGTGAATAATACACTGCTAATATTATGCGAAGATATATTCACTGCGAGCCAATAACCGCGCGCCTTCCATGGAACCGATCCCGAAATAACCCTGCAAACGAGGCCGATTAATTGAGATTATTCCTGGTCAGCCGCGTAGTCGGCAGCGCATAAAAAGGAGCCAACATGGCGCATCTGAATGACGATTTGCTGGTGATCACCGACCTTGACGGCACGCTGCTTGACCCGAACACGCATGAGTGGGAGCCCGCGCAGGCGTGGCTAACGCGCCTTATCGACCATCAGGTGCCGGTTATTCTCTCCAGCACCAAAACCGCAGCGGAGATCGTCGCATTACAGGACGCGCTGGGGCTCTCCGGGCAGCCGTTTATCGCCGAGAACGGCGCGATTATTCAGCTCGACGCCCGCTGGGAAGATAACCCCGATTTCCCTCGCCTGCTGAATGGCATTCCTCATGACGATATTCTCGCGGTGATCAATCGCCTGCGCGACGAACATGGCTATAAGCTTTTCTGCTTCAGCGATGTCGACGAGAAAACCATTGCCGAATGGACCGGACTTAACCCGAAACTCGCGGCGATGGCGAAGCTGCTGGAGGCTTCAGAGACGGTTATCTGGCGCGACAGCGACGACAACCTGGCGCGCTTTACCGCAAGCCTTGAGGCGCTCGGTTTGATGATGATTGAGGGCGGTCGTTTCTGGCATGTGCTGGACGCGCGCGGCGGCAAAGGCCAGGCGGTGAACTGGCTTAAGGAGCAATACCGCAAGCGCGAAGGCACACTGCGCACCACGCTTGGGCTCGGCGACGGGCCGGACGACGCCTCGCTGCTGGATAACGTCGATTTCGCGGTGGTGGTGAAGGGCCTTAACCGTCAGGGCGTCACGCTAAAGCAGGATGAGCCGCAGCGTGTCTTTCGCACCCAGGAAAGCGGCCCCGCGGGGTTTCGCGAGGGGCTCGATCACTTTCTGGGTAAGGCGTAAGCCCTACCCTTCGTCGCACACCAGGTTGCGCCCGCGCTGCTTGGCAAGATACAGCCGGCGATCGGCTATTGATTGCAGATGCTCGAAATCGTAATCGCCGTCTCGTAACGCCTCGCTGATGCCGACGGACACGCTGATGCGAATGGTGGTGTCCGGGCGCACCAGAATCTCCTGGCTGTTAATACGCTGGCGTATCCGCTCAGCCACCTGCCGCGCGCCTTCCGAGGGCGTACCCGGCAGGATAATGCAGAACTCTTCGCCGCCGACGCGCCCGGCAATATCTTCCGCGCGCAGCGAACGGCTTAACATCCCCGCCGCCCATGTCAGCACCTTATCCCCCGCCTGATGGCCGTAGCGGTCGTTGATGCTCTTGAAGTGATCGAGATCGAGCTGGATAACCGAGAACGGCGCCTGCTGCGCGTCGCATGTCTTCGCGGCCAGACGCGCGCGCTCAAAGAACGCGCCGCGGTTATAGAGCCGGGTGAGCGTATCGTACCAGGCGCGCCACTTCAGCGAACGCTGCATGGTAAGCATATTGCGCACCATCCCGACAATCACTCGCCAGGAGATAAACAGCATGGCGGTAAAGAGCAGCCACAGCAGGCCGAGCACCATCGCCACCTTGCCGAATTTCCCTTCCGCGCTTTGGGACACCGTGGTGACTTTCACCAGTACGCCGTCGAAATAGTCGAGCTTTGCCCAGGCGATAAAACGGGTATCCATGCGCGCGTCGCCCTCATTAGCAAGCTCCATCTGGCGCGCCAGCGCCGCTTTATCCTGCGCCGTGAAGTGCAGCGCGGTGTCGTTGCGGGACGAGGTGGTGGTGATGGGGCTGAGCTGGCGATCGAACAGCAGGATCTCGCCGCCGCTGTCGTCGTCATTAAGCGCGTTTTGCAGGAAATCACGCATCGCAGGGATAGGGAAATCCATCGCCAGCACGCCAAACCAGCGGCCGTTATCAT
Organism: Cronobacter turicensis z3032; assembly: GCA_000027065.2. NCBI lineage: Bacteria > Pseudomonadati > Pseudomonadota > Gammaproteobacteria > Enterobacterales > Enterobacteriaceae > Cronobacter > Cronobacter turicensis. Next base: position 2,779,774 of record FN543093.2, read on the forward strand.
CCAGCGGAATACTGGCGGTAACGCGCTGACCGGACGGCATGCTGAGATCGCGCCCGTGCAGCCAGCGCACGCCGCGTCCCGGATTGCGCCGCAAAGATTGATCGAGAAACCAGCGGCTGCTGACCTGCTGATAATAGAGCTCCGGAATGCTTCCGTGGCCGAAAAACGGCAGATTGGTGAGGTAAAACCCGGCGCGCGAGACATAGAAGGTACGCACTTCCGGGCGCTCGCTACGGGCATCGGCGATACTCAGCATATGGCCGAGCGCCAGCGTGGCATTCAGTTCGTTGTATAACAGCGCCTCGTCGCGCTCAAGCAGCGTACTCTGGGCGATAAACGCATCCGACACGCCCTGTATCTCCGGCGCCAGATCGCGCCCCGTAGGCAGCATCCATTCACGCTTGTGGCGATCCGCGTTGAAGCCTGCCATCACGGCGTCGGTCTGCGGGCCCTCCAGCAGATTGTGCATGGCATAGCGCATACCGGCGCGATAGAACAGCAGTTTATCAACGCTGTATTGCAGATTGCGGTCCATCGCCGTGGCGATACTGTCAAGCTGGTTGCGCTGCGAGGAGATAAACGCATCCTGCAAAATCACCCCCTCACGCCATGTCAGCAGCGTGGAGAAGATAAATACGACGCAAAAACAGAAGTTGACGACCCGTATGGGGTTTTTGGTCCGCCAGCGGCTGATGAGTATCTTGTCAGGCACGTCAGACTCCCTGTACTGATAAAGGCTCGACTCGTTGAGGTTGAGTGAAGATCGGGCGGCTCAGATAATACCAGGCGGCGCGGATATTAAAAGTGTGGCCGGTTTTTTACGGATTGTCGCCTGAAACGTGAAAGGATGTCGTTGATCTGTTACAGGATGGGGAAGGAAAGAAAACGCCCGGCGCAGTGGCCGGGCGTTATGTTAACGACGTTCTTCGCGAGACTTCCTTTCGCCCGGAAGGAGTTCGTCTTCACGAAACGCCTCCCGCTGCACGCCGTACCCGTCATACCAGCGGCATTCCACCATGCCGCTCGAATAACCGGTCACAACCATGCGTTGACCACTCTTTTTGCGCTGGACTTCATCGCTGACTAAAAAGACCATGACTGCCTCCTTTATCAGTGTGAAAACATCCAGAAGATAGTCAACGCGCGCGATTTTCGCCTGTCACGCCGCAAATTTCAGGACTATTCTCAGTGCGCCGGTTTGCGGCGCAGCCGTCCGATAAGCGAAACAACCGCGAGCACAAGGGCGCCGATGATAAAACCGAGCACCAGATTCAGCACGGTGGGCATCACCGCCGCGCCAATACCGCCGAGACCCTGCGCCCAGTATTCAATGGCGTGATGCAGCGGCGCGATACCATGCACCACAATGCCGCCACCTACCAGGAACATCGCCACTGTGCCGAGGATCGAGAGCGCCTTCATCAGCCACGGCGCCGTGACCAACAGCCCTTTGCCGACGCCGCGCGCCAGCGCCGAGCGCTTATCCGCCAGCCAGTAGCCCATATCGTCAAGCTTCACGATAACCCCGACGATGCCATACACGCCGAGCGTCACGAGAATGGCTATCCCGCTCAGCACCAGCACCTGGTTTAACAGCGGCGCTTCGGCCACGATGCCAAGCGTAATGGCGACGATTTCCGCCGAGAGGATAAAATCGGTGCGCACCGCGCCTTTCACTTTATCGCGCTCGTAGAGTTTAGGGTCTTGTTTTGCGATGTCGTTAAGACGCTGCTGCTTCTGCTCCGGCGTCTCTTTATGTTTACGCGCGTGCAGGCTGTGCACCACCTTTTCCACGCCTTCGAAGCACAGAAACGCGCCGCCGACCATCAGCAGCGGCGTAATCGCCCAGGGCGCGAAGGCGCTGATGATAAGCGCGAGCGGCACCAGAATCAGTTTATTGAGCAGCGAACCTTTCGCCACCGCCCAGACCACCGGCAGCTCGCGGTTGGCGCGTACCCCGGTCACCTGCTGAGCGTTAAGCGAGAGATCGTCGCCCAGTACGCCTGCGGTCTTTTTTGCCGCGAGTTTTCCCATCATTGAGATATCGTCAAGTAAGGTGGCGATATCATCCAGCAGCGTTAATAAACTACTTCCGGCCAAAATTTCATTCCTTCGTGTTGTGATTCTGGAGTGTTAAGTATGGAGCAAAAGCCGTGGCCCCGAAACTACCACCTTCTGTCAACGCAAAATTAACCTAAGTGAAACAATTAAAAACCTCGCCTCGGCAATAATTTTATCGTTCACTATAAGCGTTCTTTATTTCGCGTCGTGAGGGCGTATGCGTTTCGGTCGAGTTTTACCGCTGTTGGGCGCGCTGTTCGCGCTGTATATCATCTGGGGTTCCACCTATTTTGCTATTGCCGTCGGCGTGAAAAGCTGGCCGCCGTTTATGATGGCGGGCGTGCGCTTTCTGTGCGCGGGCGTCCTGCTATTGACGTATCTGCTGGCGACCGGCCATAAACTCCCGGCGCGGCGCCCGATGCTGAACGCGGCGCTGATTGGCGTTCTTCTGCTGGCCGTCGGCAACGGCTTTGTGACGGTCGCTGAGCATCAGCATGTGCCGTCAGGCATCGCCGCCGTGATGGTCGCGACCGTGCCGCTCTTCGCCCTCATTTTCAGCCGTTTCTTCGGCATCCAGACCCGCAAGCTGGAGTGGCTGGGCGTCGCCATCGGCCTTGCAGGCATCGTGCTGTTAAACAGCGGCGGCAACCTGAACGGCAACCCCTGGGGGGCGCTGTTGATTCTGATTGGCTCGTTAAGCTGGGCGTTCGGCTCGGTCTACGGCTCGCGTATCGAACTGCCGACCGGCATGATGGCGGGCGCCATTGAGATGCTGGCGGCGGGGCTGGTGCTGATGGCGGCGTCGCTGCTGACCGGCGAACGGATGACTGCGATGCCCGACCTCTCCGGCTTTCTGGCGGTGGGCTATCTGGCGCTATTCGGTTCGGTTATCGCCATTAACGCCTATATGTACCTTATCCGTAACGTCTCGCCTGCGGTGGCCACCAGCTACGCCTATGTCAACCCGGTCGTGGCGGTGCTGCTCGGCACCGGTTTTGGCGGGGAAAGCCTGTCACAGATTGAATGGATGGCGCTGGGCGTAATCATTGTGGCGGTACTGCTGGTGACGCTCGGTAAATATCTGCTGCCGGCCAAACCGGTCATTACGCCCTGTGACGTTCAGAAGTAAACCTTAACCGGCGGGCGGCGCAGGCGGCTCGCCGTCAAGGGCGTGAATGCCCTGAATGTCTATTTCGGCATGCGCCCCGCCGCTGCAAATCCACTCTTCCAGCCGTTCGGCAAGCGCCTCGTCAGAGAGCTTTTCGCGGCCCCGCAACGCGCACTCCCAGACTAACAGCACGCGCCAGCCCTCGTTTAACAGGGTCGCCACGTCGCGCTTATCGCGCGCCACGTTTTTGCCAATTTTATCGAGCCAGAAATCGGTGCGGGTAGCGGGCACTTTAAAGAGATAACAGTGGTGGTGATGCCAGAAACAGCCGTGGGTGAAAATGACGCAGCGGTAGTCGTCGAGCACAAAATCAGGACGTCCGGCGAGCGCGGCGTCCTGTACGCGAAAGGTAAAGCCTTGTTCTGTGAGCAGCGCGCCGAGCCGCTTTTCAATGGCGGTATCGCGCGTGGCGATGGCGCGCATATTTTTACTACGAATGGCCTTGCTATGAACGTCCGCCATCGGTCTTCTCCAGACGCTGACGCACCGCCTGCGCGATGCGCGGGCGCAGTAGCTGGGCGACGGCGGCAAAGGCGGGCACCACGACCGAGTTGCCGAACTGGCGATAGGCCTGAGTATCGGAAACCGGAATGCGAAACGCGTGGCTCTGCGGCGCTTCAAAACCCATCAGCCGCGCGCATTCGCGCGGCGTCAGGCGGCGCGGACGGCGCTGCTGGTTGGTCGCATCATCAAAATCCTGCTCGCCCAGCGCTTTATCCCAGCCGCGGTCGATTAAAATTTCCGCGCCATCTTTGTAATAGCGCGCCGAGAGGGTGCGCGCCACGCTGGCGGGGTTTTGCGGGTCCACCAGGCCATAGCCGAAGCCGTTGCCCTTCGCCTGATGCTTCTGGGCGTAGCGGTAGAGATATTTCCACAGCGTCGGCGTCAGCACATAGCGCGCGTCGACGGTCGGGTCGAGCAGCTCGCCAAACGCCGGGCGTCGCGCCGGGTAGAGCTCAGGCAGCGCGCGCAGCGTAAAGCCGTCGTGCAGGTTGAGATCGCGACGAAAGCCCACCAGCACGATGCGCTCGCGGTGCTGGGGCAGGAAATGTTTGCCGTCGATAATTTTCGGATCGTCCGGGCCCATCTCGGCGGCGTCCGCCACTTCATAGCCCAGTTCATCCAGCGTCTGCATGATGATTCGAAAGGTAATGCCTTTGTCGTGACTCTTGAGGTTTTTGACGTTCTCCAGCACGAAGATCGCGGGCTGACGCGCGGCGATAATACGCACCACGTCGAAAAAGAGCGTGCCCTGGGTTTCACAGGCGAAACCGTGCGCGCGGCCCAGCGCATTTTTCTTCGAGACGCCCGCCAGCGAAAACGGCTGACACGGAAAGCCCGCCAGCAGAACGTCATGCGGCGGAATGCACGCGCGGATGTGGTCGGCGGCGGCCTCGTCGCTCACCTCGGGCTTGTGGCTTAGCGTGACATCGCGGATGTCTTCATTGAACTGGTGCAGTTGCGGGTCGCAATACCAGTTAGCTTTATAGGTGCGCACCGCGTGTTTGTTCCATTCACTGGTAAACACGCACTGACCGCCCGCGGCTTCAAAGCCGCTGCGGATGCCGCCGATACCGGCAAAGAGATCGATAAAGCGAAAGGCGTAGTTCGGATGATGGCGCGGCGGCGTGGGGAGCAGCGCAAGAAGACGGCGATACTCTTCGGCGCCAAGGCGCGCGCCGCCCGCGATGAGCTGCTGGCGTTTCAGCCTGGCGCGGCTCCAGCGTTTTTCGCCTGCGTCATTTAAGATAGCCACCAGCGTTTTGGTGTCGTAAATCTCCAGCACTTTTTGCAGCAGCGCATGCGCGCTCAGCGCAGGGGCGGCGTTAAGATCCGCGCCTGCCAGTACATCCTCAGTAACAGAGTGATTGTCGAGCATTACCTTCGCCATACAAAACCGATATCTGACAGAGTAACACACTTTCGCGCGGGGCTGCGGTTAAGGCGTGACCTGAATAAAGCGCCGCAACACCTCTTCATCAAGCTGGCAAAAATCGCCTTTCAGCTCGGCGCAAAGCTTAGCCATGTAGTGAACGAGAAAATCGGCGTTATGGCGCGCCAGCGCCCTGCCCGCCTCAGTTTGCATGGTGGCAGGCAACGTCAGCAGTTTTTTCTGGAAGTGATCAAGCGCCCAGGCGGTGTCGTCAAGCTCACGATCTTCAGCGAGCGGATCCTCACTGTCAAACAGCGCCCTGCCCAGCGCGCCGGAGACATAAAAGACCCGCGCCAGTCCGATGGCCCCGAGCGACTCCAGACGGTCGGCGTCCTGGACGATTTTCGCCTCAAGCGTCGTGGGGGCTATCCCGGCGCTGAAGCTGTGCGCCCGCACCGCATGGGCCACATCGTCATACGCGTCGCGGGGGAAATCGGGAAAGTGAGTTTCCAGAATGCGCAGCGTCTCCTGGGCGGCAAGCGTCGACGCCAGATGGCGCTGCGGATGATTCTTGGGAAGATTAACAATATCGTGGAAGTAACAGGCGGTCAGCACCACCAGGCGGTTGGCTTCGCTGCCTGCCATGATCTGCTGGGCCGTATTCCAGACGCGGCGAAAGTGCGCGACATCATGTGCTTTATCGTCCTGATTCCAGCTTTGATGCAGCCAGTCGTCAAAACGCTGCTGCCAGTGGGTTAGCGACATAAAGGCTCCTTGTGCGCGGGTCAACCCGGTTTATTTCTGTAATGCAGATCACAAAATTAGCACGCTTTGCACGCTTTTGCGCGAGTCGATTTTTCCACGGCGCAGCGCTGCCGGTGATTTCTGGCTGTTCGCCACGTGCGGGGCCGTTTATATATTCACTTAACAAATATTTTGCAATTAAAGCTGGCTGTTATTCAACGTGCTTACCGCCATTCATTGGCGGGAAATAAATATTCTCCACGCCGAAACCAGACTTTTTTCGGCATTTTTTAATGGATTTAATACCGCTATATTTTCCGAAAATTCGTTATCCTGATAATAATTCACAGGGGAATGATATGTTAACGACGGGCGGATTAACAGAGCGTTTCGCGGCAGCCATTTATCGTGCGCAAACGCAGGCCCTGCGCGCGTCGCCAGATTTCCCCGGACAGGTTTATTATCGGCCGTCATTTTCTGCATCGGCTTAATAAATAGATATAAATAATAATTAAAACGATACAATAACCCCGACGAATACAGAAAATAAAACGACGACACGCACAGGAAAATAACTTTTGTGGCGATTTTTCATTCTGCTAATATGCGTGCCGCGGACACCCTTCCGCCACGTCATTCATTTACACCATTCATTGATATTATTTATGACGATAAGGAAATTAATAATGAAAAGAAAAGTACTGGCTCTTGTTGTACCCGCATTATTATTCGCAGGCGCTGCCAATGCTGCAGAGATTTATAATAAAGACGGCAATAAACTTGATCTGTTTGGTAAAGTTGACGCGCGTCATACGTTTTCCGATAACCCGGGCGACGACGGCGATGGCACCTATATCGAGTTTGGCTTTAAAGGCGAAACCCAAATCAGCACGGAACTGACCGGCTATGGCATGTGGAACTACAAAATCATGGCCAACAGCCCGGAGGACAGCAACACCTCCTATAACAAACTCGCTTTCGCAGGCCTGAAATATGGCGATTACGGCTCTTTCGATTACGGCCGTAACTATGGCGTGATTTACGACGTCGAAGCCTGGACCGATATGCTGCCGGTGTTCGGCGGCGACTCCTATACTTACAGCGACAACTACATGGTGGGTCGCGGTAATGGTATGGCGACGTATCGCAACACCGATTTCTTCGGCATGGTCGATGGGCTTAACTTCGCGCTGCAATACCAGGGCAATAACGAAGACGACGGCAACGGCAACGAAGGCACCGCGGGCGGTCACGGTATCCAGACCCAGAACGGCGACGGCTTCGGTCTGTCCACCACTTACGATTTCGGCATGGGCTTTAGCGCATCAGCCGCTTACTCCAGCGCCGATCGTACCACCAAACAGGTCAACTATGGCCGTGGCGATTCTATCGTCGCAGGCGGCGATCGCGCCGATGCGTGGGCCGCCGGTCTGAAATATGACGCTAACGATATCTATCTCGCCGCCACCTATGCCGAAACCCGCAACATGACGCCGTATGGCGACGGCGATGGCATCGCCAACAAAACGCAGAACATCGAAATCGTGGCGCAGTACCAGTTTGATTTCGGCCTGCGTCCGTCGCTGGCGTACCTGCAGTCCCGCGGCAAAGACCTGTGGCATGCCGGGAAGTACCAGGACAACGATCTGGTCAAATACGCGGATATCGGCGCCAGCTGGTATCTCAACAAAAACTTCCTGACCTATGTTGATTACAAAATCAACCTGCTGGATGAAGACGACGACTTCTACAAAGACAACGGCATTGCGACCGATGACATCGTCGGTATCGGCATGGTGTATCAGTTCTGACGCGTAACGCATCTCCCCTTTCAGGCCCGCCGCGCGCGGGCCTTTTTATTTTTCACGCATCTTCGCGCGCGCCTTCACTCTCCACTTTACCGGACGTCATACGGGCGCTATAGTGTGCCAGGACTGTATATATATCCATACTGTGGAGTTTTCCATGTTTGTTGAACTGGTTTATGACAAACGCAATGTCGCAGGCTTGCCCGGCGCGCGTGAGATTATCCTGGCCGAGCTGACCCGCCGCGTACACCGCATCTTCCCGGATGCTGACGTGCGTGTTAAGCCAATGCAGGCCAACGGTCTGAATTCCGACGCCACTAAAAACGATCGCGAAAAGCTGAACCGGATGCTGGAAGAGATGTTCGACGAAGCCGATATGTGGCTGGTCAACGAATAAGCGACGCTAAAAAACCCGCCGGTGCGGGTTTTTTAGTCTCTGCGGGCCTTATGGAACCACGCTCAGCCCGCGTGTGATTACAGAATCGAGCGGTAGGTACCGCCTTCCACGCGTACCGCCGCGCCGTTCGACGCCGCCCCCAGCGGGCTTGCCAGCAGCGCCACCATCGCAGCTATCTCATCGGCTTCAATCATGCGCGCAATCAGCGAGCTCGGACGATACGTGGCGAAGAAATTCGCTTCGACCTGCGCGTCGGTCATACCCGGCCGCGGCGCGGTCTGTCGCAGATATTCCATAATGCCTTCCGAGCGGGTGGCTGAGGGCAGCACGCTGTTCACCGTCACGCCGGTGCCTTTGGTTAACTCCGCCATGCCGCGCGACACGGCAAGCTGCGCCGATTTACTCATCCCGTAGTGCACCATATCCGGCGGCGTAAACGCGCCCACCTCGCTTGAAATAAAAATGACGCGGCCCTGGTTCTTCGCCAGCATCTGCGGGAAATAGTGCCTGGAGAGCCGCACCCCGGACATCACATTAACCTCAAACATCCGTAGCCACGCTTCGTCGGTGATCTCCGCAAACGGCGTCGCCTCATAAAACCCGAGATTATTGATCAGAATATCCGTCTCAGGCTGGTTTGCGGTCAGCGTCGCGACGCCTTCTGGCGTGCTGACATCCGCCAGCACACCGGTAACGCGGGCGCCTTTTGCCCCGCTTTCAATCGCCGCTACCGCCTCGGCCAGCTTCTCTCGGTCGCGGCCGGTAATCGTCACCGCCGCGCCTTCCTGCGCCAGCGTCCGGGCGATGGCAAGGCCAATGCCCGCCGTCGCCGCCGTCACTATCGCCGTTTTGTGGTTCAGTTGCAGATCCATTTTGGTTCCTTAATGCAGTGCGTCAGGGGTTAGTGGAGACGTTCCAGTAGCGCCTGCGCTACCGCCGTCGCCGAAGCCGGGTTCTGGCCGGTGATCAGTTCCCGATCCGTCACGATATGCGACGTGAACGGTTCGCTATTGCTGCTGTACTTTCCGCCTGCCTGCTCAAGCGCCGTTTGCGGGTAAAATTTCATCGCGCCGCCTTTCGGCAACAGGCCTTTGGCTATCTCCTCTTCCGCATTGCTGATGACCGTCATCCGGTAGCCCGCGTAGATCCAGTCGCGCTGCGCCGAAGCGTGGCCCGTTTCCGCCAGTTGTCGGGTAAACGCCGGGGCGTCCGGCAAAGTGGAGAGCAGCGCGATGGGGCCGTGACAGACCAGCGCCGTGGGCTTACCGGCGGCATGGAACGCGGCCAGCGCCTGTCCGAGCGCCGGGCTGGTCAGCAGATCCTGCATCGGCGCATGGCCGCCCGGAATGTAGATAGCGTCAAACTCGCCGTAGCCGCGCTGCGCGGCGCGCGCCAGGCTGATAACCGGCGAAGACACAGGCGAAGTGAGCCTGAGCTTATCGAGTAGCGCGCGATGCGTGCGCCACGCGTTGACGTCGTTGTTGAAATACATTTTGTCGTCAGAGGATTTATCAAGCGTCGGTGCCAGCCCGTTTGGCGTGGCAAACGTGACCTGATGCCCGGCGTCCAGCAGACGTTTTACCGGCTGCATCAGCTCATTCAGATAAAATCCCGTCGGGAACACCTTACCGTCTTTGAGATCCAGATGGTCAGCGTCAGACAGCACCACCAGTACGCTGGCGGCGTGCGCGTTCAACGCAGAGAGGCCCAGCGCTGCGGCGAGCGCGAGATGACGAACGATTTTCACGATGTACTCCTGTTCATGTCGGTGGATTCGCAAGCCTCGCCTGCGTTATGCGCACACTGTAGTGTTTCCTTAAAAGTGGATAAACTACCGCTAAAGACATTCATTTGTTCTTCAGGAGACATAATGAGCCGACGCTTTGCCCATCTCAGCGATGTGGAAATCTTCGTGACGATAATTGAGAAAGGCTCGATCACCGCGGCGGCAGTGGCGCTGGGCACGACGGCATCGGTGCTGAGCCGCGCGCTGACGCGGCTTGAGACGCGCCTTGGGGTTCAACTGGTGAGGCGCACCACGCGCCAGCTCAGCCTGACGCAGGCCGGGCGGCACTATTACGAACAGGCGTGCAGCGCCTTCAGCGTTTTCGAACGCGCCGAGCGCGATATCCAGGGGCGTGGGGCCGAGACGGTGGGCCATGTCAGGCTAAGCGCGCCGACCACCTACGCACATTACCGGCTCCCGGCGCTGTTGACGCGTTTCGCCGCGCAATATCCGGGCATTACCGTTGAGCTTAACATCGCCAACCGTAACGTGGATTTAGTGGCGGAGGGGTACGATCTGGCGATCCGTCTGGGCACGCTGCCGGACAGTCGCCTGGTCGCGCGTAAGCTGGAGGAGGCGCCGCTGTGTCTGGTCGCCGCACCGTCCTACCTGCGCCAGCACGGCGAGCCGCAGCAGCGAGCGGATCTGGAAAATCATCGCTGCCTGCCGTTTATTATGCCGAGCAGCGGACGCGTCGCGCAGTGGAGCCTGTGTGAGGAGGAAAAGCCAGTCGAGTGGACGCCGAAGGGGCAGATTCAGGTCTCTGATGACATTCTGGGCGTTATCTCGCTTGCCGTCAGCGGCGCGGGCATCTGCCAGACGTATGATTTTATCGCACGCCCGTTTATGGAAAACGGCCTGCTGACGGAGATCCTCCGCCAGACCCGTGGGCGAACACGTCCTTTCTCGCTCATCTATGCGCCGCATAAAGGCCTGTCGTCCGCCTGTGAAGCGTTTATCCACTTTATGCAGCAGGCGACAGGCTAACACCTCCATCAGGGCAGACGCACCGCGCGGTCGCGGCCGGTGCTTTTGGCCTGATACAGCGCCTCATCCGCCCCTTTGATAAGCTCGGTCAGGCACGCCATCCTGCCATCCGCCGTCATGCTGTAACAGCCTGCGCTGATAGTCACCACCCCTTCGGGCAGCTCGGTATCCGGGTGCGGCAACGCCTGCTCTCTGACCATCCGCACCACCTTTTCCGCCACATGCAGCGCGTCGTCTGAGGCGGTCTCTGAGAGAATAATCGCAAACTCTTCGCCGCCGTAGCGCGCCACCAGATCGCCATGGTTAAAAGAGGCCTGTTGCAGCACGCCGCCGATACGGCGTAAACAGGCATCCCCGGCGACATGACCGCGGTTATCGTTATAGCGTTTGAAAAAGTCGACATCGATAAGAATGAGCGAAACGGGGTGCCCGGTCACGGCGGAGTCCGCCAGCGCCTGTTCAAGGAAGGCATCAAAACGTCGCCGGTTGGCAAGCCCCGTCAGGCCGTCGATCATCGCCATCGAGTGCAGCGTATGGTTGATTTTGACCAGTTCGTCACGCAGCGTCGCCAGCTCGTTACGGTCGCGAATGTTGACCCTCACCTGCCTGAACAGCACGATGCCCATCAGAATGATGGCAGTCAGCAGCGCGCCATTGATGAGTAAATCCGGAATACTGTTTTTAAGCCAGGTCGCGCGCAGATTGTCTTTGTCATACCCCGCCACCACGACAATCGGATAACGCGTCGAGCGTGCGAACCCGTAAATCCGGACCACCTGATCGAGCGCGGAGAGCCAGGTGGCGCTTCCCTGCCGCGATCGCAACAGCACCTGCGTAAAGAGCGGGCTGGCAGAGAGATCTTTACTCAGCACGTTTTCATCAAAGGGGCGAATGTACAGCGGTTTACCATCCACCAGCAGCAGCGCCAGAATGTCGTTATTGGTCAGTTCAAAATAGCTGTAAAACTGACGGAAATAGTCCATTTTCACCGTAGCCATCACAACGCCCGCGAAGCCGCCGGTGATGTCGTTGAGGCGCAGAGAAACCGGAATAACCAGCTGGCCGCTGATTTTACTGCGCACGACATGTCCGATGTGTACGCCCATCCAGCCATGATCCTTGTGATAGAGAAAATCATTGCTCTCCGCCATGTTTTCCTCATCGGGCGCCTGCGCGAACGAACTATTACGCCACGCGCCGCGCGCATCGTAAATAAACAGCCCGTCGAGCTGCGGCAGGCGCTGTTCCAGCTCGGCAAGCGAGGCATTAAGCTCCTGATCGGGAAGATAGCCATAGGCGAGGTTGCGACGGATCTCCTGTAAGGTCAGCTCCGTCTGTAAAAAAGTGTCATCCGCCTGCCGTACCTGGGAGAGCGATAAATTAATCGCCTTGCTCTCCGCCTCCTCAACGGTGCGCTCCCAGGAGAGATACAGCGTCACCGCATTGGCCGCAATGCTTCCTGCCAGCAGAATAAACAGAAAGAAGGCCAGGCTGCGGCCCAGCGGCGTATCCAGCGCCAGTATACGGATAAACTGTTTTTTCTCAGGCACGACGGCCACCTCCTGCGTATCCTGCCCGCGTCTCATTAATAGTACTGAAGTTTATCAGAAACCGCGTCCGGCCCACCTTTTTACACGCAGGGGTAGCCCATGGACGACAAACCTGAAAATTCCGGGGCTTATCTTCAGCCGTGTTGAGGTAAGAATAGACCCGATCACGCCGTTGACGGCACTTTTCTGAAGACGAGAGCAGGAACCGTTAAATATGCTGTTGTTTAACGGGCGCGCATTTTTACGCAGAAAAAACCGCCCGGAGGCGGATTAACGCCAGTGTGAATTAATACCAGCTTACTGCGGTTTTACTGAAATAATGATTCTCTTGCGCAACCTTATCATCACGAACTTTTTTCGTGATGGCGGTGCATTCGCGCGGGACTTTCCGGTCATCATAAAGACAGGTACTTTCGCCATAAACGGTATACTCCTGGCCAAATACCGTTTTCATTTTAAAATCGAGCGGCTTATTGTTGATATCGGAATACGTCACGTCTGAATAGGTGGCAACCTTATCATTCAGGTAATACTCACTTCCGGCAAAGCTGTCGCCAGCAATATAGCGGTAGGCAGAGAATTTTTCGCTGTTAGCCATTGTCTGTTCAATCAGGCCCGCGTTATTAAGCTTAAACGTTTTAACGCCGTATTTGTCCGTCATGCTGACCAGATTGCACTGGTTATCGAAGACATAGCTGACCGGGCTGTTATCAAACGTGCCTGTTAAATCATTTCCCTGGCGCTTCAACGCGATATTGCCATAAGCCCTGTCACCGCTGCGCTCGAATTGTTCAATACAACCCTGCGGGGACAGCGTTAGCGTAATACTGAAATTTTCCGTTTCACTGCGCACGGTGGTTGTCAGCGTTTTAACGTGTCCTCGCACCGGGTTAAAATCGTACATCACGGAGAAATTATATAATGAGGGAATATATTTTTCGGCGGCCAGCGCATTACATGCCAGGAGACCTGTCGTCAGCGCCAGTACGTTTTTGATGAGTGCCATCTTTATTGCTTTCCCTGTTATGAAAAGCCAAAAATATCAGAATAGCCTTATCAGGTCGACCTTATGAACAGCCCGGCCCGGTGAACGGCACATGCACAGAAAGCACGCCAGGGCACACTAAATAATGCAAAGAAAGGTAAAAAGCACGCAGTCGAGACGAGAACATGGGCACAATTCACGGCGCGATTAATCTCAATTTATCTCAACGGGATTGTTATCACTGAAAAACGAGGCGGTAAGTGCTTGAATAGTGGCGGAGAGAGGGGGATTTGAACCCCCGGTAGAGTTGCCCCTACTCCGGTTTTCGAGACCGGTCCGTTCAGCCGCTCCGGCATCTCTCCGTACTTGAGGTTGCCATGATGCCAGGATCTTTGGCATTTTAACAGCCCCTGCCTCTTCGATTTTGTTCAAGTGACGAGTTTGCGAGCAATAAGATGATTAAGTGGCCCTGGAAAGCAAATGAAACCGCCGAACTGGCGCCCCTTCCCTGGGAAGCGGCGCTTGCCATTCCGTTACTGGCGGGCCTGAGCGACGAACAGCAGCAAAAGCTGGTGCGCCTCGGCGAGCGTTTTTTACAGCAAAAACGGCTGGTCCCGTTACAGGGCTTTGAGCTGGATGAACTGAAAAGCACCCGTGTCGCCCTGCTCTTCTGTCTGCCGGTGCTGGAGCTCGGTTTCGAGTGGCTGGACGGCTTTCACGAAGTGCTGATTTACCCCGCGCCGTTCGTGGTGGATGATGAATGGGAAGATGATATCGGGCTGGTGCACAATCAGCGCGTGGTGCAGTCCGGTCAGAGCTGGCAGCAGGGGCCGATTATCCTCAACTGGCTCGATATTCAGGATTCGTTCGATGCCTCCGGTTTTAATCTCATCATTCACGAAGTGGCGCATAAGCTCGATATGCGTAACGGCGATCGTGCAAGCGGCATCCCGCTTATCGCCCTGCGCGAAGTGGCTGGCTGGGAGCATGACCTGCACGCGGCGATGGAAAATATTCAGGATGAGATAGATCTGGTGGGTGAAAGCGCCGCCAGCATCGATGCCTACGCCGCCACCGACCCGGCGGAGTGTTTCGCGGTGCTCTCCGAATATTTCTTTAGCGCGCCAGAGCTTTTCGCGCCGCGCTTCCCGTCGTTGTGGCAGCGCTTTTGTCACTTTTACGGCCAGGATCCGCTGTTGCGCCTGCGCCAGCGCGAGACCACCGCTTTTCCCGAAGGCGGTCAGGTGCATTGAAACCGCAAACTGACGCAGAATTAAGCATTTGAATCCATAGCGTAATTTTTTGCGTTGACACCGATACGGGGCATGATTATTATGCGCCCCGTTCACACGATTCCTCTGTAGTTCAGTCGGTAGAACGGCGGACTGTTAATCCGTATGTCACTGGTTCGAGTCCAGTCAGAGGAGCCAAATTCAAAAAAGCCCGCTTTTTAGCGGGCTTTTTGCTTTTCAGCTTCCGCGCCTCGTTGTTTTACACCTTGCTGTTTTCATACACCGTCGTGATTCTCGCCACATAATCCTCTGTTCACACCGCTTCCCTGAGTCAAATGGTCCTTTCACGCCCGTCACGGCGCAAAACGGTTTTCACCCGACGGCTGTCGCTGTAGTCTCAGTGACGGCTTTTTTGGCTGCGTACGATGTGAGTAACCTTCAATCTGCTTTGATAACAATAAAAATACAGAATGTTGACGAATGGACAGGACAACGATGGATTCCACGCTCATGACTCCCCGCCCTAATGAGGCGCTCCCTCCTTTCAACCGTGCACGCCGTGCCGCCTGGGGCAGCTTTGCCGGCGCGGTCGTAGACTGGTTTGATTTCTTACTCTATGGCATTACTGCGGCGCTGGTGTTTAACACCGAGTTTTTCCCGCAAATCTCGCCAGCGATGGGAACCCTCGCCGCCTTCGCCACCTTCGGCGTCGGCTTTCTATTCCGCCCGCTCGGCGGCATTGTCTTTGGTCACTTCGGCGACCGCCTGGGCCGCAAGCGGATGCTGATGATGACCGTCTGGATGATGGGCATCGCCACTGCCTGCATCGGCATTCTGCCGTCGTTCGCCACGATTGGCTGGTGGGCGCCTGCGCTGCTGGTGACGCTGCGCGCCATCCAGGGGTTCGCCGTAGGCGGCGAATGGGGCGGCGCGGCGCTACTTGCCGTAGAAAGCGCGCCCGCTGGCAAAAAAGCGTTTTACAGTAGCGGCATTCAGGTGGGATATGGCGTCGGGCTGCTGCTTTCCACTGGTCTGGTGTCGCTTATCAGCTATCTGACGACCGATGCGCAGTTCCTGAGCTGGGGCTGGCGCCTGCCATTCCTGTTCAGCATTGTGCTGGTGCTGGGCGCGCTGTGGGTGCGTAACGGCATGGAAGAGTCCGCCGAATTCGAGCGGGCGCAGGCAGCAAAGCCTGCCGGGGCGAAAAAGCGGCTACCGGTCTTTGAGGCGCTGGTGCGTCACCCCGGCGCATTCCTGAAAATTATCGCCCTGCGCCTGTGCGAACTGCTGACCATGTATATCGTCACCGCGTTTGCGCTTAGCTACTCGACGCAGAATCTGGGCCTGCCGCGCGAGCTGTTTCTCAATATCGGCCTGCTGGTGGGCGGCGTGAGCTGTCTGACCATTCCGCTGTTCGCCTGGATGGCCGATCGTTACGGACGTCGACGCATTTACATTACCGGCGCGCTGCTCGGCGCGCTGAGCGCCTTCCCCTTCTTTATGGCGCTGGAAGCTCGCTCGATTGTCGGCGTAGTGATTTTCTCGCTGATGCTCGCGAATATTGCGCACGATATGGTGGTCTGCGTGCAGCAGCCGATGTTTACCGAAATGTTCGGCGCGGGGTACCGCTACAGCGGCGCGGGCGTCGGGTATCAGGTGGCAAGCGTCGTAGGCGGCGGCTTTACGCCGTTTATCGCCGCCGCCCTGCTGACCTTCTCCGGCGGCGCATGGCATACCGTGGCGATTTACCTGATGGCGGGTTGTCTGCTGTCGGCGCTTACCGCGCTCTTTATTAAAACGCCGCAACCGCAGTAATCATCACGCCCCGTCAGCTGCCCGCTGGCGGGGCGCTCGCCGCTAAATCTGATAATCGATCACCACTTCACCGGCAGGCTCCAGCGCCTGCTGCTTAATCTCCTCAAGCGACAATCCGGCGTTGCACAGTTCAATAAAGCGCCAGACGTAGTTGCGCTGAAGTTGCCCGCGCTTCAGGCCCAGCCAGACGGTGTTGGCGTCGAAAAGATGCTTTGTGTCGAGCCGCGCGAGGAGGCTTTCTTCATGGGGTTCGCTCGCCTGCTCTGCCACCAGCCCGATGCCCAGCCCCAGTTCAACGTAGGTTTTGATGACGTCGGAATCCTGCGCGCTCAGGACGATATCCGGCGTCAGCCCTTTGCGGCTGAAGGCTTCGTCAATACGCGAGCGACCCGTAATGCCTTGCCGGTAGGTAATAAGCGGCCAGCGGCTGATCTCTTCAAGCGTCAGCGGGCTGGCCTGCGTGAGCGGGTGATCCTTCGGCACGAGCAGGCTGTGATGCCAGCGAAACCACGGATAAGCCACCAGCCCCGGATCGGCGCTTAAGCGTTCGCTGGCGATACCGATATCCGCCGTCCCGCTTTGCAGGAGTGATTCTATCTCCTGCGGCGTGCCCTGAATCAGCTCAAGGCGCACCTCGGGAAAGAGCGAACGAAAGGTTTTGATAACCGATGGCAGGCTGTAACGGGCCTGGGTGTGCGTCGTGGCGATAGTCAGCACGCCACTGGCGTCGTTGGTGAAGAGATCGGCTAAGCGGCGCACGTTACTGGCTTCGTTAAGGATGCGCTCGGCAATCACCAGCAGCGCTTTGCCAGGCTCGGTCATGCCCAGAAGGCGTTTGCCGCGGCGAATGAAAATCTCAATGCCGAGCTCTTCTTCCAGCTCGCGGATATGACGGCTGACGCCGGACTGCGAGGTATAAAGCATGTTGGCTACTTCGGTGAGATTAAAATCCCGCCTCGCCGCCTCACGAATAATTTTCAGTTGCTGGAAATTCACAGCGCCCCCGGGAGCGATTTAACATGACGCTATTGTTAAAGTCCCCCGGCGGGCATCACAAATAATAAAAAGCTGTCTGTTATTCCGTTGTGGAATATCTGTCAGCCCACCAGCAACAGCTCGCGGTTTTCCAGCGCCGGACGCGCCACCAGCGACAGCAGAATATCTTTCACGGCCTGCGCCTGCGGCGTTAACGGCGCGCGGGAGGAGACATTGAGCGAGAGCGGCAGCGTCATTGACGGGCTGGTAATACGGGCGAGCCAGCCGTTCGTCGAGCTGGCGAGCGAGCGCGCCGCGGATTCCGGCAACACCGTTACCCCCATACCGCTGGCAATTGCGGCGCTCAACGTGGACACCGATTCGATTTCTCCGATGATTTTCGCGGTCAGTCGGCGTAGCGAGAAAGCTTCATCCACACGCTTGCGCACGGCGCTGTAATCGCGCGGCAGGAAGAGATTCATCTGGGCGACGCTCGTCAGATCCACGCTCTGCCCCGGACAATCGCGCGTGCCGACCAGGAACAGATCTTCTTTAATGAGCGGCTGGCTGGTGAGCCCGGCCACCGGCGCGCGGTCATATAACACCGCCATATCGAGCTGGCCGCTCAGCAGTTTATCGTTCAGCGCAGCACCGCTGTCTTCATGCAGATACACCAACACGTCCGGGAGTTCGGCGCGCACGGCCTGCAACAGCGGCATAGTCACCGAGGAGGCGGCCGTACCAGGCGCAAGCCCGACAGAAACCTGGCCCTGAAGCGTCTGGCCGACATTGTTGACGGCAAGCTGCGCCTGCTCACACTGGCGCAAAATGGTGCGGGCATGCGCATAAAGGATTTTCCCGGCTTCCGTTGGCGTGACGCCCCGTTTGGTACGAATCAACAGTTGCTGATCCATCTCCCCTTCGAGCGTCGCGACCTGCTGGCTTAACGCGGGCTGCGCGATATGCAGCACTTCCGCCGCCTGCGTCAGGCTACCGATATCGACGATTTTCACGAAGTATTTCAGTCGTCTTAAGTTCATTTTGCCTCCTGTACGGAATGCCAGAGCCAATGCCGGCAATGATGTCGTAACAGGTTTTGCAAGATGCTTGCCAGTTTTTAAAAAGATGGCATGGCTTATATAAGCGCTTAAATTATAAGAGGAAGCGATAACTTATCGCTGGTAATGATTGAAACACTGTTTTGCTTATGCCCCATAAGAGGTACTTTCGCACCAGAATAGTGCACGAGCAGAAGGCGCGTGCAATTTGACGGTTTTCTCAGCAAACGAATTATCTGGCGCGTTCAGGGCTTTACAACGTCAGGCGACCCCGGTACTATGCGCCCCGTTCACACGATTCCTCTGTAGTTCAGTCGGTAGAACGGCGGACTGTTAATCCGTATGTCACTGGTTCGAGTCCAGTCAGAGGAGCCAAATTCAAAAAAGCCCGCTTTTTAGCGGGCTTTTTGCTTTTCTACGGTATGTGTTAATCGCGCCATCCCATTGCCGGTGCGATGTGGCGCAGAACAGCCTCAATAACGTGTACGTTATAGTCCACGCCCAGCTGATTCGGCACCGTCAGCAGCAGGGTATCCGCTTCGGCAATCGCCTCGTCCTGCTTAAGCTGCTCAATGAGTTTCTCGGGTTCGGCGGCGTAACTGCGCCCGAAAATGGCGCTGGTTTTCTCATCCAGAAAACCGACCTTATCGCTGTCGTCACGGCTACTGCCGAACCAGGCGCGATCCCGGCTGTCCATCAGCGGAAAAATACTGCGGCTCACCGATACCCGGGGCGTGCGGGTATGCCCTGCCTCGGCCCAGGCGGCGCGGTAGGCGCGGATCTGCTGCGCCTGCTGAATGTGGAACGGCTCGCCGGTTTCATCATCCTTCAGGGTCGAGCTTTGCAGGTTCATGCCGAGCTTCGCCGCCCAGACGGCGGTGGCATTGGAGCCCGCTCCCCACCAGATGCGCTCGCGCAGTCCCTCAGACCAGGGTTCGAGTCTTAACAGGCCGGGCGGGTTAGCAAACATCGGCTGCGGATTGGGTTTGGCAAACCCTTCCCCACGCAGCACCTCCAGCAACGCTTCGGTGTGACGGCGCGCCATGTCGGATTCGTTTTCACCGGCGGCGGGCTCATAGCCGAAATAGCGCCAGCCATCGATGACCTGTTCCGGCGATCCGCGGCTGATCCCCAGTTGCAGACGTCCGCCGGCGATGAGGTCCGCAGCACCTGCGCTTTCCGCCATATAGAGCGGGTTTTCATAGCGCATGTCGATAACGCCGGTGCCTATCTCAATATGGCGGGTTCTGGCGCCGATAGCGGCCAGCAGCGGAAATGGCGAGGCGAGCTGACGGGCGAAGTGGTGCACGCGAAAATACGCCCCATCCGCGCCCAGCTCTTCTGCCGCGACGGCCAGATCGATGGATTGCAGCAGGGCATCCGCCGCGGTTCGCGTGGCGGACTGCGGCGATGAGGTCCAGTGACCAAATGATAAAAAGCCTATCTTTTTCATGCTTATCCCGTTTTCAGGGCGGGCGTTGCTGGCGCACGCGCCATGCCCGCCGCATGGTCTGGTTCAGATACCCTACTCTGTCCTGATCTCGGGGAAGAATAAATGCCCTTTGTTTAACATAATGGTTCAAATTTATTGACGGACAGGCTGCGTCGCGGGTTTTAAAGATAATAACGCCTGGCTGGCGCCAGGAATACTGGCAATAATGCATTCGGGGCCTGCGCCCCGTGACATTTTCTTATCTGGCCGTGGGCCAGCTTACCGACGGGGCGCGGTTTAATAGCGGCCTGGCGAACAGATAGCCCTGGAAATATTTAATGCCCACCGTTTCCAGCCAGCACCACTCCTCCACTTTCTCCACGCCTTCCGCTACCACCGTTATCTCAAGCTCAGCACAGCACCGGATGATGCCGAGGACAATGGCCTGTTTCGGGCCATGAAGATGGATATCAGCAACGATGCTGCGGTCGATTTTAATGCGCCCGGGCTGAAAGCGCGTAAGCAGCGACAGCCCGGCAAACCCGGCGCCAAAGTCGTCTATCGCCAGGTTGATGCCCGCAGCGCGTAACTGGCGAATCACAAACTCAAACTCATCAAAACGCGAAATCACTTCGCTCTCGGTGACCTCAACAATGACTTGCTGCGGTAACAGGCCCTGACGCGCTATCTGTGCCAGTAAGATCTCAACCGCATCCGGAGCCTGCACCAGCGATCCGGGCAGCAGGTTGACTGAAATCATCTGGCTGCCGATATTCACCGCTTTCGCCAGCGCGAAAGCTTTTTCTTTGGAATGAAGATCGACGTTATAGAGCGTTTCGCTGGACATCGACGCAAACAAGGCGGCAGGCGAGCCGCCATCGGGAGAACGGATCAGCGCCTCAAACGCTTTAATTTTGCAGGTCAGCGGCTCCACAATCGGCTGCAGGGCAAACTGGCAGGCGATATCCATCAAGGCGGGCGGCAAGTCGTACCCAGGTTGCTGCTGGGGCGGCGGTTCGACCCGCCAGGCATCCGGTGTAAACTGGCGCGAGATCTGCTGGCGATGCGGGTTACGAAGGAAGGAGCGGATAAATTTATACACCCTCGCTTCACGGGCGAGATTGAACGGCACCACGCTGGATTTAACTACCGACTTCAGTACCGCATGGGCTTTGACATGGCGCAGGTCGAACAGCGCCATGCCGACGTTTTCAAAGTGCCGATGCGGCGCGTAGTCGCGCATCAGCTCAACGATGAAATCGTGCCGCTCGTCCCGGCTGATGCGTTCGAACAGGGCGTCAACCGAGCTCAACGGCCCTTCAAGCACCTGCAGAAACTGGTAGCCATCAAACACCAGAATGCCGCTGACCTGCATCGCGGCATTACGCGTCTGTGCCTGCCTCACGATCGCGGCCAGACTTTCATGGTCGATATCAGCTTTAAGCCGACTGCGGTAAATGAGGGTAGATAGCATCGTTTTTCTGCATTCTTAGGTCATATAGAGGGGCAGTATACCCGGTTGCCTTTCGTTGCAATCCGCGAAGTTGCCCGCATATATTCTTTCAATCAATGCCATTGCGCCCTTTAATTAGCAAAAACAGGCGTATAGCCGGTGCAAATATTTATTCATAAAGTGAATGTTCAAGGGAAACGGCGAAGGCAGGAAAATCAGCGAACAGAAAGGGATACATTAAACGCAATGCGATCGGCCGGGCATTTTACAGATTAATGCCATTGCGCCATTCCCTTAAGTTTCATAAACCTGTGCCATATTAACAGACATAGTGCAGCTTCCCGCTGTGCCACGTGGGATCAGGAGACCAGATGAATACCACTGCAACACCTCTGACGCCCGATGAGGCGCTCGACAAACTGGAAGCGTTATATGATGACGCGGTTAACGCGCTGCGCGACGCGATTGCAGCCTTTATTAACGAAGGACGCCTGCCGGATGAGGCGCAGCGCGCGCAGGGATTATTTGTGTATCCGCAGTTGCGGGTATGCTGGGACGGCGACGGAAGCAAAGCCGAGAAGACGCGCGCCTACGGGCGATTCACCCATGCGGGGTGTTACACCACGACCGTGACGCGCCCCGGACTGTTTCGCAGCTACCTGCGCGAACAGCTGATCCTGCTGTATGAAGATTACGGCGCGACGATTGAAGTCGGCCCGTCGCAGCATGAAATCCCCTACCCGTATGTGATTGACGGCTCGGCGCTGACGCTGGACCGCTCGATGAGCGCGGGTCTGACCCGCCACTTCCCGACCACCGAGCTGGCGCAAATTGGCGATGAGACCGCCGACGGTATTTTCCACCCGACCGAGTTTTACCCGCTGTCGCACTTCGACGCCCGCCGCGTTGATTTCTCACTGGCGCGCCTGCGCCACTACACCGGCACGCCGGTCGAGCATTTCCAGCCCTTCGTGCTCTTTACCAACTATACGCGCTATGTCGATGAGTTCGTGCGCTGGGGATGCAGCCAGATCCTTGATCCGGACAGCCCCTACGTGGCCCTCTCCTGCGCGGGCGGCAGCTGGATCACCGCCGATACCGAAGCGCCGGAAGCGGCGATTTCCGATCTCGCCTGGAAAAAACATCAGATGCCCGCCTGGCATTTAATTACCGCCGACGGTCAGGGCATTACGCTGGTGAATATCGGCGTCGGGCCGTCGAACGCCAAAACGATTTGCGACCACCTCGCGGTACTGCGCCCGGATGTCTGGCTGATGATCGGCCACTGCGGCGGCCTGCGCGAAAGCCAGTCGATCGGCGATTATGTGCTGGCGCACGCGTATCTGCGCGACGATCACGTGCTGGACGCGGTGCTGCCGCCGGATATTCCGGTGCCGAGCATCGCCGAAGTGCAGCGCGCGCTCTATGACGCTACGAAGCTGGTGAGCAATATGCCGGGCGAGGAAGTGAAGCAGCGGCTGCGCACCGGCACCGTGGTGACCACGGACGACCGCAACTGGGAGCTGCGCTACTCCGCCTCGGCGCTGCGCTTTAACCTGAGCCGTGCGGTGGCTATCGATATGGAAAGCGCGACTATCGCCGCCCAGGGTTATCGCTTCCGTGTGCCCTATGGCACGCTGCTGTGTGTTTCCGATAAACCGCTGCATGGCGAGATCAAGTTGCCGGGCCAGGCGAACCGCTTCTACGAGGGCGCGATTTCCGAACACCTGCAGATTGGCATTCGCGCCATCGATTTGCTGCGTGCCGAGGGTGAACGCCTGCACTCGCGCAAACTGCGCACCTTTAACGAGCCGCCCTTCCGCTGATGTCAGCGCAGCCCCGGCGTGGCGCTGGCTGCGCCGGGGTTTGCGGAATTATTCAGCAAAAGGTTCAGCATTTTACATTCAGGCTTTGACAACCCGGAACGCTGCCGTTACTATGCGCCCCGTTCTCGCAATTCCTCTGTAGTTCAGTCGGTAGAACGGCGGACTGTTAATCCGTATGTCACTGGTTCGAGTCCAGTCAGAGGAGCCAGATTTTAGTTCTGAGATGTTTTAGTGAATCTTGGGATGCAATACAAAACACATTAACCCGGCGCTTCTGCAGAAGATCGCCGGGTTTTTTGTATTTTAAATTTACGCGCTGGCCTCACGGTTCACGGGATCTCTCTGCTTCGGCTTTATCCAGTTGAGCGCTGGCGTCGTCAAACCGTGCAAACCAGGCCATGGACGACGCTTTCTCAAACTGTACGTTTTCATAGCCTGAAAAGAAGTGCAGACCATTATGCCCGTCATACCGCACCGGGCGAATAATCTGGTTCACCTTAATCAGGAGTGGCGATAACCCTTCCGTTTTCATGTCGCCCAACGCCGGAGGAAGCTCTCCCGCCTTAAGGATCACACCGTTGTTGTAAGGCAACAGCCTGATTTCGGGCGTTTTAACCAGGCGATGCGTTAACTGTTCTGCGCCGCCAAGTTTTTCCAGCCACGGGGTGCCGAGAATGGTGTACCAGCAGGCGCCTTTTAATCTATTCACTGCAACTCTGCCTTCAAGCGTACCAATAGAGTCCACCATCACGCCGGAAAAACGCTGCGCCAGGGCGTACTCATACGGGAACATCCGTTCGAATGCGTAAGGAAGAACAAAGGACAGCCCGGCATAGCCGCTTTCCACAGCAAAGGTGTTACACAGCCACAGCAGCCAGCCTTCATATCGCGCTTTACCGTCAGGCTCTTTCAGCAGCGAGAGCGGAAATGTCAGTTTAATAACGGAGCGATCAGTATCTTTATGGAAGATACGCTTGCCCATAATAAGAATGTCGTAATCGGGCGCTAAGAAGTCTTTCTCTGCGCTGCCCATATACCAGGAAAAGATTTCTTCAGGTGTTGAGTCGATAATTTCCTGTCGCTTTTTGGCGTAATTCTTCTCCGTAATACCAACCCAGTTTTTGGTGAGATGCTTTTTCAGATATGGCTTAAATGCCGTATAAAAGCGATCGACACACTCCACCATCCTGCGGCGCACGTCAGGCGTATGCCCGTCTTTAAAAAATACCGTGATAATCAGACCAAGATTAACTGCCGGGCTGCCGTCTTTATATTTCACCGATGCTTCCGGCAGCCACTTCTCAATGTAGTTCAGCTCAAAATCCCGTAATAACATACCTGCTCCTTTTTAACCGGCACCCAGCGCCGCTGCGCCTGCGCCACCGCCGAGAATTGTTACAAGGGTTTCCCATGCGCTTATCGCCAGACGAATAATCAGTAAAAATGCGCTAATAATGGCCTCCGGGATACCCAGCGTCACGACCAGCACGCCGACGCCGACAGCAACCAGGATAACGCCCACCGTTTTCGCTACATTCGTTAGAATCTGTACCCAGTCCACCTGCTCTAGCATGTCCAGCGTCATATCGGTGGCGTGCTGGATTTCTGCCCATGCAGTTTTAATCTGGGCGTTGGTCCAGGATTTCACCACTTTACCGTTTCTGCTTGCCCAGACCCAGACTTCACTTCCCTGCCGGTAGATCCACTCCCCGCTGTCGTTAAGCCAGCCTGCCGCCGAGTTCAGGTGCTGCTGAGTCTCTTTTGAGAGGGCATTCCAGCCTTCAGCGATGCCATGAAGCGCGCCCTCGCTGAGGTCGGCCACGGCTTTACCGGCATAAGTCCACGGTTCAATTCTAACGGCTACAGGTGTGGAGGGCGGGCCAGGCATAAATATCGGCGGGTACAGAAACAGCGGCCAGTATTTTGCCCTGCTGGTTTGCCAGGCTTTCATCGTCACATTCACGACCTGATCGACCCACTGCTGCTTTTGCGGGCGGCAATCGTGGATCTCAAGAATGGTCATACGCGTGGCATCGTCAGCAACAATCTGCATATATTCGTCATATTGCTCACGGTACAGAACATCACCCGGAAACTTGACCTCTACCAGACGGGCCAGATTGTCGCCATGCATACCTGGAGGGTCATCGTGATCCGGCCCCGCCAGCCCAGGCCAGCGATCCTGTTTGTCTTTCACGATAATCACGTCAGGGCGGCGGTAAATGCCTTTACCGGGTACCGGGAAGGGATTGGTAGTGTGGCGTCTGCGAGCGCCGTCGTCTTGCTTCAATGTACGGCTAAGAAACGGACGTGGCGGCGTGGTGCGCATATCAAACGGCACTTCTGCTTTGTAATACCAGTAGTAATTACGGGCGATTTCATCCGCGCGGATGAGACCACTCATCATGAGCTGTTTCAGGCTCATCGGGTACGTTTTTCCTTCACGACAAATTTTTGCTGCCAGTTGAGGAAAACGCATGGCGTATTCCACCTTAAGATGCAGGTATTGACGGTTTTCGGTAGTTGGCAGACGCGACTGTTTTTCAACCATCTCAACCCCTGTCGTCGTGCAGTCCCATGGCTGATTTTTCTCGCCGGTGGGGGTGATGGGCGTGGTTGTCGGTGTGTCGGGTAAAGCGGGCATGTCCATTATGACGGGTTCTCCCTGAGTTCGGTTTGCAGTTGATATACATTCGTTTCGCCTACAAACCACATTGATTCTTCCGGCGATGCTGTTTTGTGCAGAATATGCAGTTCCACATCTTCCGGCTGGCGGGTATAGACCGGTACGGAACGGCCTTCAGTATCGCTGTATCCAGCTATCGTCTGCCCAGAGGGCGTGGTGAGGCGGTAAGGTGTGTTGATGAGAATATTGCCGCGCTTGTCCTGGAGTTGATAAATCGCGGAATATATATAGGCCGTTCCCACGCGGTGCACTTTCAATGGCATACTCTTCGGTGCGCCCACCATTGTCCGCTCCACCTTGCGTAAATACGTGGCCGTCGTTCCGTACTCTATTTTCCCCTGCTCTATTTTCAGGTAGCTGCCGCCACCAATCAGCGTCACCTTCTTCTTGCCGGCAAACAGCATATCGCTTGTCGAAACCAGACTTATTTTTCGCTGCGCGCTCAAAGACATCGCGCCGTTCTGTGCCTGAAACTGCACCGGACCTTCACCGGAGATAACGTTCAGTTTGCCCGTGCGGGCAAACAGGCCGATTTTTTCACCGGCGTTCAGGGTCATGTTGCCCATTGCGCCCATACTGAGAGAGCCTCCGGCGTTCATCGCCATGTTCTGGCTGGCCGTCATCTGTAGATGTTCGCCGCTGGTGAACGCCACTCCTTCCGGGCCATGAAAATGCACCATCTGGTTTAGCGGTTTTAATCGTTCATCAAACATCGCTATCTGACTGGCAATATCTGCCTCCAGCGCCTGTGCCTGCGCTGCGGCGTCAGCTAACTGTTGGATCTGGTTAAGGCAAATTTCAATTTCTCTGAGCGCCGCCGCCCTCTCCAGCACCTCGCCTGCGGCTTTCGTCTGGCCATCAGCGGTGACAAACAGCCCTTTCGCCACGCGGATAACGCCATATTCATCCGTTCTGAGTTCAAAACCCGCGCCCCTTTGCTGGCTCTGTTCATCTGTAATATGGCCCTGATTCAAAGAGGTGGCGCCGTAAGGGGTGGAGAGCGCGATATGCTCCTGCCCGCGCAGGTCTTCCAGCCGCAGTTCATTGTGCGCCGCGGTGCGCAGGATGTTCTGGCTGCGGTTGTCACGCGTGACGATGTCGGCATGTTTAGCGTCATGAAACGTATGGGCGATATACGGACGGTCGATATTGCCGTCGTCATACGCAATGCTGACTTCGGTGCCGTCCAGAAGCGGCGTGTGCCAGCCGATAGTGTCACCGGCATAGGGCTTTGCCTGACGAACCCACAGGTAGTGGTAACCCGGCTCTGCGTCTTCACGGCTGAAATCCAGCTTAACCCGGTAGCGACCTGCGCCGTCGAGGTGAGCATAAATGTCATGTGGCTCACGGCTTTCGATACGCGCAGGCAGCGTACCGTGAATTTCCGGGCGGACGATCTCAGCGGGGCGATAATTCACCCGTTCGGAATAAGGAATGCCCCACAGCGACACATGCAGGCGGGTGTCCCGCGCGGCACGGTACGTGGCAAGCGTAATCAGCATCCCCTCTTTCAGCGCGGTAACCGGGCTTTCCGGCGTTTCCAGCACCTGCCCCGGCGCGAGATGTGAGGCGTTGCTGAACAGATGCAGCCGCGTGGCCTTGTTCAGTTCGCGCTCATGGTGGAGGCGTGCATAAAACGCGCCGCTTTCCGTTTCCGGCGCAGAAATCGCGTCGTCGCCCGCTTCAAGAAACGGCGCGCCGTACCGGTAGTGCTCGCCGGTGGTGGTAGCATCGCTTCTTACCGTCACGGCAGAGTCCATGGGGGTCTCAGCGGTGCGATAGTTGTAATCACGGGTCCGGACTACCCCGGTGACCGTGTTATGCCAGCACCGCACGTCCCACACGGCGTCTTGCGCGCCGTCATACAGGCCGGATGGCTCCTGGTATGGCATGCTGATGTCGAACACGCAGTTAAGCTGGCTGTCGCCAATGATGAGGGTTTCCAGTTGCGTCACCGCGTTCATTTCTGTGCGAAACCAGATACCCACCTCAGAGAGAATGCGCTGAATAAATTCGAGATCGGTTTCCCGCCACTGTGTGATGAGTTCCCGCTGCGGATACGCACGCTCCAGACGGAAATCAAAGTCTGGCCCTTCCAGACCGTGGGCGCGCAATATCTGCTCCACCAGCTCGGGCACAGAGAGATTCTGGTACACCGCGCAGCGGCGGGTCAGGCTCAGCAGCGCCAGCCGCGAAGCGAGTGTCACCGCGTAGCGCGTCTGGTCTGCTGACGTCCCCAGCCATTCAAAACGGGTAATGACGCCATATATGACGCGGCCAGAAAGCATACTCAGACTGCCGTATCTCAAGAGAAGATCATCGGCCGCCAGGTCGCTCTGCGGTGTGGTGAACTCAATGCGCCACGTGTATGGCTCGCTAAGGGCTTCGCGCCCGTGAAAATTAAGTACGTCGGGTTGTATACGGCTGTGGGCAATTTCAAGCGTATAACGTGAAGGCTCACTAAACCCTTTACCGGAAATATCCATCCTTCATTCCTTTGAAAAAAGATTGCCGCGTCCGGCAATCGGCTGAGCATTTTTAATAACGAAAAAACAGGATAAGCCGCAAAAAAATGGGGTCAATCGGGGAAAAGGTAATAAATCATTTTTAGCCAGGGTTATTTCGATGCGAATACCTGCTATAGCTGCCACGCAAGAAAAACAATGCATAATATTTATTGTTTGACTACCGGAATATATAGCCAATTATATTTACCACGCAAATAAATTAACTTATTAAATAAATAATAAGAATAAATAGATTTATAAACGAATTTTTGCGGGGGGTAAGGAATACCGTTTCGCTGAAAAATAGTCGTCATAAGGCGAGGTAACGAGCATAAAAAAGCCCGCGTAGTGCGGGCTTTTACTTTTACGTCTCAGGCTTACATCGCCCTCGGCTGACCTGGTGGCGCAGGGGTGTCCAGCACTACGGGTCGCTTCGGCGGCCGCGGATATTTTTGCAGCCATTTGCCGCTCACCATACGCCAGTAGAAGAAGACGCCGCGCACCGCCCAGTCGAGGAACATCCCGAGCCATACGCCCACAACGCCCATGCCGAGCACGATCCCAAGCGTATAGCCCGCGACGACGCGACAACCCCACATGCCGAGCATCGACACCCACATCGCAAACCGTGCGTCGCGCGCGCCCTTAAGCCCCGCCGGCAGCACCCACGAGGCCGCCCAGATCGGCA
Source organism: Cronobacter turicensis z3032 (assembly GCA_000027065.2). NCBI lineage: Bacteria > Pseudomonadati > Pseudomonadota > Gammaproteobacteria > Enterobacterales > Enterobacteriaceae > Cronobacter > Cronobacter turicensis. Next base: position 2,808,805 of record FN543093.2, read on the forward strand.
TAAACGCGGCGTTGAGCCATAGCAGAATTTTAACGACCTCTTTGACATCCTCTTCCTGGGTGTAAAACGAAGCAAACAGCCCGGCAAACGGCGCACTCACCCAGGCGATGGCGGTTAGCATAATCGTTGAAAGCCAAAAGACATGGCGCAGCTCGCGCTCGGCCTGGCCAATCTGCCCTTTGCCGAGGCGTTTGCCGGTGATGATGGTCGAAGCCGAGCCGAGCGCGTTACCCGGCAGGTTAATCAGGGCGGCGACCGAGAACGCGATAAAGTTACCGGCAATGACGTTGGTGCCCATGCCCGCCACAAACATTTGCGTCAGCAATTTGCCGCCGTTAAACAGTACCGATTCAATGCTCGCGGGCAGCCCGATGCCAAGCACTTCCCAGAGAATATTGAGCTTAAGCGGCGAAAAATAGCTTTTGAGCGAGATACGCAGCGCCGGGTTGAAGCCAATCATCAACACATAAAGAATGGCGATAGCGCCGATATAACGCGAAATGGTCAGCCCCAGCCCGGCGCCGATAAAGCCCAGACCGTCCCAGGAGAACAGCCCGTAAATCAGAAAGCCGCTGATGACGATATTCAGGATGTTCATCCCGCCGTTAATCAGCAGCGGAATTTTGGTGTTGCCCGCCCCGCGCAGCGCGCCGCTGCCGATAAGCGCGATGGCCGCCGCCGGATAGCTCCAGGCCGTAAGCTGCAGATAGACGAGCGCGAGCGCTTTGACCTGCGGCGCCGCATCGCCCGCCACCACGTTAATGATGTATTCGCCGGTTACATGCACCAGCGCCGCCAGCAGAATCGAGACGATGGTCATCAGCACCAGCGACTGTCTGGCCGCCGCCCTCGCCCGCTTGCGATCGCGCTTGCCGAGGCTGAACGCCACAACAACCGTTGTGCCTAAATCCACCGCGGCGAAGAAAGAGAGCACCACCATATTGAAGCTGTCGGCAAGGCCCACGCCCGCCATCGCTTCTTTCCCGAGCCAGCTCACAAGGAACGTGCTTAGCACCCCCATCAGCAACACACAGGTGTTTTCCAGCAGAATAGGCACCGCCAGCGGCGTGATTTCACGCCAGAACAGAACCCGATAGCTTTTTCGTTTCTTGTACCAGGGCGTGCGAGCGATGGCCTGGCGAACAGTGGTGGTTACACTCAAAATGAACCTGCGCGCGAAAGTTGAAACCTCATTTCAAATAATGAGTTAGAACCCGCGATCCTGCAAAGGCTTTCCACAGATATTGTCGGAAAATAACTCGTTATGTTCATAGAATGTCCGAACGCGCAGACCGAAGGAAAATGGCATTTGACAATTGGCGCGGGGCCGCTATGATTAGCCTCCACACGATTCCTCTGTAGTTCAGTCGGTAGAACGGCGGACTGTTAATCCGTATGTCACTGGTTCGAGTCCAGTCAGAGGAGCCAGATTCAAAAAAGCCCGCTTTTTAGCGGGCTTTTTGCTTTTGGTCCAGCGTAATGTCGTTCCACCTCTTCCTGCTGTATTTTCTGGCTTCTCTGCTTCATAAATTCCGCGCCTGATGCATTTCTTATGATGTAAAACCCACATGCCATAAAAAACCTTTAAAAATAAATTTCTGCGTCGTCAGTAACTATCAGCGTGCATCGGGTACAACTCGCTGTTTGATAATGCCAGCATCACCCCGGCACAGTAGCGCTGTTGCAGACCAGTGAGCTTATTCCAGAAAGGTGCCTAAACCTATGACATCGGCCGTAAGGTTCAACGGCACACACCGGAGCATCGTCTGATCAATATTTCATGATTTTTTAAAGTTTAATATCCGCAGACGAAAGCCAGGCTGGCAGGGAATAAAAATGGGATTTTATAGTCGACTGGAAAAAATAGATGCGGCAATTAACCGGGGATATACCCGCTGGGGCAAATGGATCTGGTTTGGGTTATCACTGCCAGTGATGATATACGCCGCGTGGCTGGTATGGGCAAGCATCTGGGGACCGCCAACCGGGGCGGTAACGCTGATAATTCATAGCGAACTGGATCGTCCGGTTCTGGGCTTTAGTGTTAATGGCGTGGCGGGTTCTAATGCATCAGCCCATGGCGGTGGTGGTGCTACCTGCTGCGGCAGTATTGAAGGTAAGACAGCAGAGGTTATCTGGACGTTGAGTACCACTCGCGCTCAGTATGATGCCGGAATGCGTAAAGAAACTCGCCGTGTCCTTATGCCACTTCCGAGGCGAGAATGGGGAGAAAACTATTTGCATGTTTATTTCCTTGCAAAGGATAAAATTTATTTATGGTGGGGATCAGGATTCTCACATCCGAATATAGACTCTCTTTATAAAAAAAACAGATTAATAGTCAGGAATTGCAATAATGGATATCGAAACTTTAATTGCGGCGGCAAGCCGCGCACAGCAGGCCAGTGAGCATAATATTGGTAATTGTTCACGTATCTGGCATGTCGGTTTCTTTTCTGATGGCGTTGGCCGCAATATTTGGAAGGGCGTTACGGCGCAACGTCTGGTTAACATTTAATAAGTGTGTAAACAAAAACCACCTAAAAATAAACGTCACACTGACAAGGAATAAAAATGGGATTTTATAGTCGGCTCGAAAAAATAGATATGGCAGTTAACCGGGGATATGCACGCTGGGGCAAATGGATCTGGTTTGGGTTATCACTGCCAGTAATGATATACGCCGCGTGGCTGGTATGGGCAAGCATCTGGGGGCCACCAACCGGGGCGGTAACGCTAATAATTCATAGCGATCTTGATCGCCCTGTTTTGGGTTTTAGTGTTAATGGTGTGGCGGGAGGAAATGCTTTTGTTCGGGATCCCTCAAACCCTTATTCATCTGATACCGGGGGTGTTACCTGTTGCGGCAGCATTGAAGGTAAGACGGCGGAGGTTATCTGGACGTTAGATATAACGCACGAGCAGTATTTGAAAGGTATGCGTTTAGAAACTCGCCGTGTCGTTATACCACTCCCGAAGCGTGAATGGGGCGAGGATAATTTACATGTCCATTTCTTACCGGGTGATGAAGTGCTGCTGGGCTGGAGTAAGGATGCCTGGTCACCCTATGAGAAGCGCCCGGATAACATCAAACAACCGAAGAGTTAAAGGGAAAAAATGGATATGGATATAGAAAGTCTAATAGCGGCAGCAAGCCGCGCCCAGCAGGACAGTGAGCATAATCTTGGTAATTGTTCCCGTATCTGGCATATCGGTTTCTTTTTTGATGGTGTAGGTCGTAATCTCGAGCATGATGCGCCGAATCGTCGTCTGAGTAATATTGCGCGCTTGTTCAGAGCTTATCCAACACCCCAAATGAATACTTCACATATAAGTTACTCAAAGCTTTATTTCTCAGGTCTCGGCACCCCCTTCCATGAAGATTTAACCACAAAACTTCACACCCTTATGGATAGCGCGCAAGACACTGCGCTGGATGATTTAAAAGATCAGCCCAAAGAGATGGCAAAAGACGCTGGTAAAGAAATACTGAAGGGCAATAACTGGTATGAGGTTCTAAAAGAGAGCGGTAAGAAACTGCTTAATCCTGCTGAATGGCGTAATCTGATGACGGGTATTGGTACTGATATCGTAAAAAAAGTCGGTATTGAAGCGACGCCCTGTATACGTGATAACCCACTGGTTGCTGATATTCTGGTCACAGGCGTGGATACACGGATAACGTCTGCCGAAGTGCGTTTTAAAGAATATTTTGAAAGAGCCAAAGCCAGTAGCGAAGTTCCCATCAAACTTATCTCCGTCTCCCTGTTTGGTTTCGATCTTGGCGGCACGCTGGTGCGGAAATTTATTGATGAATTTCTGAGCGAGATGTGCCAGAAGCAAGGCGACAGCTACACCTGGCAGGGTATTCCGGTAGATATTATCTTTACCGGGCTGTTTGACTGTTCGCGGGACACTGCCGCCAGTAACAATAATGGCCTGGACTACGTTATCAGCGCCGCTGGCGGGCCATTACGCTCGCTCAGCGTGATGTTTGGTAGAAAATATATCGACCACTTTTCGGTATTACCGGAGGCGGTAAAAAATGCGCTGCATCTGGTGGCGGCGCATGAGCGGCGGGTATGGCGGTGCCTGTACCGGCTTGGCAGTAATCATCCTAAACATCGGGAAGAGCTAATGCCGGGCTGTAGCGAAGATATCGGCGGTGGGCTGAAACCCGGCGAACAAAAACCCAGTGCAGAGTTATGCCGGGTCGCCCTGCAGCGTATGTACCGGGAAGCGACGATGGCTGGCGTGCCGTTTCCTGATTTTCGGACATTGCAGCAAGTGTCTGAAACTGTCGCCAGCTATTTCATCATGCAGGATAACGTTAAAAACGCGTCCGTGGAGCAGTGGGTGCAGCGTTATCAGAAAGCCGTGTGGTACAAAGCCGTCAGCCCTTCCACGCAAAACCTGCATCTCGACAGCTATTTTGAGTGGCTGGGGCTGCAATATTATCAGTACCGCTGTGAGCGCCAGCGGCTGGAGAAGCGTCAGGCAGAAATCACGCTGGCGGCAGGCAGCAGCGCCGGGCTGCTGGGAATAACCCCGCAGGGCAAGGAGCAGGCGATGAATGTCCAGAATAAAACAGAGGTCCTGGACCGCCACTGGGGCTGGTTAAATGAAATTAATGATGCCGCTCGCGCATTGATTAACACGATTGAACACCCCGGCCCGCATGATACACAGATGTGGCTCTTCCCGGATGTTTACGAGCCTGCCTACCAGCGGGCGAAGTGGTTTCACCAGTGCAGGATTAACGCTTATCTTGGAGAAGCGCCACCGCAGCCCTGGTTTACTGCGACGCCGGAAATATTCGCTTATTTTGTCCATGACCTCATTACGGTTGACAGAGGCGCACGCATTTCACGGGATTTTCTGGTGGTACGCGCATCGGAAATTCCCCAGTCTGAATAAGCGGAAAATGCAATACGGCGTTTAGCTTATCAGGCTGTTCATAGCGAAAGCGCACCCGCTAAAAACAGATTCAAAAAGCCCGCTTTTTAGCGGGCTTTTTGCTTTGGAGATTCGCCAACCAACAGAGACGTGCGCCACGCCGCAGACATAAAAAAACCGCCGAAGCGGTTTTTTTAAACTTATTCTTCGCCTTTCGGCTCGTGCACTTTCAGCTCGCCCATCGCTTTGAGCTTTTTCGAAATCTCGCGGCGCTCTTTGGAGATCTCGGCGTTTTTGATGATGTAGTCATCAACACGGTCTTCGTAGTCGCTCTTCATGCTGGCGATAATGCCCTGGATGGCTTCCACGCTCATGCCCGGCTTAATGTAGTCGCTCAGGTTGTCGAGCAGCAGCACGCGCTTCTGGTTGTCACGAATTTTCTTCTCGACGTCCTGAATTTCACGCTGCAGCTTGTTCTTACGGCGGAACAGACGTACGAACTCAAGAACGTCCTGGAATGAAGGTTTGCTGTTTTCCATTTTTACACCCCTGCTGAATATAAGACTCGGATTCGTTAAAACAACCGCATAGCGTAAACCTTACTGGCAGCGGCGGTTGATGACAATGGTTTTATCCCGTTCAGGATGCCTGCGGCTATCATACTCTGAAACGGCGCTGAATCGAAACAAGCGCCTGCCGTCTGCGGATTATTTGCGCAGCGCCCGGCAGATGAGCTGTGAAAGGCGCTCCAGCTGCTGCGCCAGTTCCATGCTTAACCATACATAGCCGTGAATCGGCGTTTCCACCAGTTCACTCTGCTGCCCCTCTTTCATCAGCGCACGCAGTTCAAGGGCAATTTCCACCAGCTTCTCACGGTTTGCCATGACCGGCGACGGGTTGCCTTCGCGCAGCGCCTCGGCAATCGCCGCCAGCGTGTTTTCGGTCATCTGCTGCGAATCACGCAGGGTACGGGCGTTAATCATCAGAAAATGGCTTTCCCGCGAGGCCCACCAGGCGTTGATCTGCATCTCCAGCGTACAGACCATATTGCGGCTGGTGGTCTGAATCGCTTCGAAAATCGCCCGCTGAATGTGCGTCTCTTTACTGGCGGGCGTGATAAACGCGCGCAGCTTCACCACACTGCCAAGCATATTCTGTAGCGGCTTATCGAGCCGCGGGCGCTCCACCAGGTTGGGCGACAGCCCGGCGTGATAAATCTTTGCGAAATCGCCGACAAACTTCGCCATCTGGATACGCCAGTGGATAAATGCTCGCTGCGGCCAGAGGCTCGTAAAAAGCATCGCCAGCAGCGAACCGAAAATCACATCACCGCCGCGCCAGAGCGCAACCAGCATATCGCCCTGCGGCGCGCCGACCACCACCGAGAGCGTGATGCCAATCAGCAGCGCCTGATAAGGCCGTTTGCCGAGCGCCAGAAAGCCGCACAGAAACATCGCCAGCGCGCACCACAGCAGCATCAGCGGCAGCGACCAGCCTTCGAGTTGCAGCGCCACCAGGCCCAGCGCTGCGCCAAGAATTGTGCCGCCGATACGTTCAAACGCGCGCGGTACGACATTCCCCCAGAACGAGATGGGCCCCATCACCACCACCAGCGTGATGAGCGGCCAGGTGCCTTCCGGCACGTTCAGCATCCGCACCAGTAAAAATGTCAGGATAAACGCCAGCGCAATGCGCACGCCATGCACGATGCGGTAATGCTCGTAGAGACGAATTTCAAAAGAGGAGAGCGATTTATCAGCACGCACGCTTTCTTTCCCGTTAACAGCCTTGATGAAACGTCGATTCAGGCGAAGCGCCTGAAAATGAGGGGCGTTATTTTCTGACAAAAATCGGGGAAAAGCTGTAAATTTTCGGAAAAGGTGGACGAATAATCGAGGAATTAACGTAATTTCGCCATTTGCTTAACAAAAAATCGCGCCCGCCGTGACAACGGGGGCGCCAGTGGGTTATTCGCCTGAGGTTTGCACCGGGATATACATGTCTATCTCCCAGTAGCCGTCCCGTTTACCATCGTTGAGATAGATTTCAAAACACGGACGCGCCGCCATCTGGTAACGCACGTCCTGATGCAGACGGGTAAAGAACGCGAGCCACGGCGTGCCGAAATCGTGGTTCTCAACGCGCGCGCGCGCCACCGCATACTGACCGCCCGGCAGGTCCGTCAGGATAACGCCGACGCTGTTCTCCGGCAGGGTGAAATCCGCCGGCACCTCAACCACCGTATCGGCGCGAAGCTTCTCCGGGGCGACCTGCTGCGGATTATCGTAATAAACCGCCAGCCACGCCTGCGGCTGGATATGGAAGTTATCCACCCACAGCGTGAGCTGTTCAAACCCCTGCGGCACTGTTTTCTCCCACGGGCCGACCAGATGAAAACCGGCAATTTTACGCGTTAAGACATGCTCGATGGTGTAATCCATGTTCACTCCTCGCTGTTCAAAATAGCGAGTATAGTGTGCGGCGCTCATCCGAGCGTCTGTGAGCGCCTTCGCGTTCGCAAAAAACGGTTACAGCGTCAGGTGCAGCCAGTCGCCAAAGCGCGAGAACACGCCGCCCTTTTTCACTTTCTCAAGCGTCACCAGCGGCATACGCGCAATGATCGTATCGCCGTTATAGAGCTCTATCTCACCCACTTTTTCATTGGCGTCCAGCGGCGCGTCGAGGCGCTCGCGATCGAGCAGATATTTCGCCTTCACGTTGGCGAGCTGCGCCTTCGGCAGCGTCAGCCAGAAATCGCGATCGGTGCCGACCGCCACCTGCTCGTTTTTGCCGTACCAGACGCGCTCGGTGCCCACTTTTTTGCCTTTTTGCAGGATCTCCACGGTGTCGAAAGTCTGCTGCCCCCAGTGCAGCAGTTTACGCGCCTGGTCTTCGCGCCCTTTCGGGCTGTCAGCCCCCATAATCACCGCGATCAGACGGCGTTTGCCGTCGACGCTGGAGGCAATCAGGTTAAAGCCCGCCCCGGAGGTGTGGCCGGTTTTCAGCCCGTCGACATTGAGCGTCTTATCCCACAGCAGGCCGTTGCGGTTCTGCTGGGTGATGCCGTTCCAGGTCAGGCTCTTTTCGCTGTACATATGATAAAACGCGGGCTCGCCGTGAATGATGGCGCGCGACAGCACCGCCAGGTCGTAAGCGGAGCTGTGCTGCCCCGGCGCGTCCAGACCGTGCACCGTTTCAAAATGGGTGTCTTTCAGGCCGAGCTTTTGGACATAGTCATTCATCATCGAGACGAACTGCGGCTGGCCGCCCGCCACGTAATCCGCCAGCGCCACGCAGGCGTCATTGCCGGAATCGACAATCAGACCGCGGCTGAGGTCGCGCACCGTGACGCGATCGCCCGCCTTCAGGAACATCAGCGACGAGCCTTCGAACACCGGGTTATCTTTCGCCCAGGCGTCTTTCCCGACCGTGACCACGTCATCCGGCGTGATGCGATGGCTGTCGATGGCGCGGTCCACTACATAGCCGGTCATTAGTTTGGTCAGGCTCGCCGGGTTACGCTGTTGATGTTCGTTATTTGCCGCCAGTATTTGTCCGGTCGTGTAATCCATCAACACATAGCTACCCGCCATAATGGCTGGCGGCTGCGGCATGGAAAGCGCGGCGGCGTGCGCCTGCGCGGTAATACCGGCCAGCATGATGCAGGAAGCGGCAATCATTGGTCTAAATTTCAACAGCATATCCTCTGTAACTTCGCGATGGGGCGCCTTTTTTACGGCAGTTTGTATTTCCTTGCTCCGGTAAATTGCAAGGAAATATGAATAAGACGTGTCTTAACCGAAATTTCTGGCTTTTCGCTTATCCCTGATTACCGGGCTGCGGAAAATCTGATAATAAACATTTCACGTACTCTTCCGATTGTTATAGAGGCCGACTCTTTTTAGCCTGGTGACTTTTAAAAGGCTGAGGAGAAGGAGTATGGCGCAGGGTAAAAGCTGGTCGCCGGAGCTAGAGGGGTTACGCGGCCTCGCGTCGCTGTGGGTACTGCTGGGGCATATTTGTCTGCTGGTGCAGTGCCGCATTCCTCTGTTATACGATCCGGGTATGGGCGTCGATCTATTTATTTTGCTGTCGGGTTTTCTGATGGCGAAAAATTATATGGAACGACGGGACATTGAGCCGTGGACCAGTGGCCATACTATGCGTAATTTCTGGCTGCGGCGCTTTTTCCGCATCGCGCCGCTCTATTATTTCCTGTTGCTGCTGGCGCTTATTTTCGGCGCGGCGTTCGGCGAATGGCGCGACGTCATCGCCCAGGCCTGGCCGTCGACGCAAACCGAAAGCCAGCGCTATGCCGATACCTCCGCAGGCAATATTCTCGCGCATATTTCGTTTGTCTTCGGCGCTATCCCTTATTATTCGTTCCGCACGGTATTGCCGGACTGGAGCATCGGGCTCGAAATGCAGTTCTACGTGCTGTTCCCGTTCATTATGCTGCTGGTGATGCGCTGGGGCTTCTTCGCCGCCGCTTTCGCGGTGATGGTGGGTTGTTTTGGCGCGCGCTGGGCGTTGCCGGGGTATTTCGAGGCGTTCCCGATGCCCTCGATGATCCTGATTAAGCTGCCGCTGTTTGTCGCGGGCATGCTGATTGCCGCCGCCGTGCGCGACAGCCGCCGCCTGTTATTGCTGCTGGCGTTTCTGGCGCCGGTGCTGGCCTGGCAGATGCATATCGCGGTGACGCCGGTTCGTCTTATCGCCCAGTGCGTGATGATTGCCGGCCTCGGCGCGCTGCTGTGGCAGGCGCAGGCAAGCTCGCTGCTGCATCAGGCGATGCGGCTGCCGCGCTGGCTGCTGACGCGTCGTATCAGCCAGTTCCTGGGCGATGTCTCCTATTCGGTCTATCTGCTGCATCTGATGATTGTCATTCCGGTTATCGGGCTACTGGTGGAGCACAGCGCGTTTGAACAACACGCCTCGCCGGTGCGCCTGCTGATTGCCGCGGCCATTAGCCTGCCGGTGACGTACGGACTGGCGACGGTTCTCTTCCATCGCGTCGAAAAACCAGGCATTGCGCTCGGCAAACGGCTGATTACCCGCAAACCGGTGCAACCGGAGCAGGTCATGCCTTAAGACCGCTGCCACTTCTTCCGGAGAGGGCTATGGTTTACCATAGCCCTGTTTTTTTACTTACTCTGGATGGTGACCTGGTGTCTGATTCTGCCGCGCAACCGACTTTTCTGTTCCACGATTACGAAACCTTCGGCAAAAGCCCCTCGCTGGATCGACCGGCGCAGTTTGCTGCCCTGCGCACCGATGAGAATTTCACGGTCATCGGCGAACCGGACGTCTTTTACTGCAAGCCCGCCGACGATTATCTCCCGCAGCCGGAAGCGGTGCTGATAACCGGCATCACGCCGCAGGTGGCGCGCGCGCGCGGCGAAAACGAAGCCGACTTCGCCAGACGCATTCACGCGCTGTTTACCGTGCCGAAAACCTGCGTGGTCGGCTATAACAACGTGCGCTTCGATGACGAAGTGACGCGTAATATTTTCTATCGCAACTTCTACGATCCTTACGCCTGGAGCTGGCAGAACGATAACTCGCGCTGGGATCTGCTGGATGTAATGCGCGCCTGTTACGCGCTGCGACCGGAAGGCATCGTCTGGCCGGAAAACAGCGACGGCCTGCCAAGCTTTCGTCTTGAGCATTTAACCGTCGCCAATGGGATTGAACACGCCAACGCGCACGATGCGATGGCGGATGTCTACGCCACCATCGCGATGGCGCAGCTGGTGAAAACCCGCCAGCCGCGGATGTTTGACTATCTCTACACCTACCGCAGTAAGCAAAAGCTGGCGACGCTCGTTGATATCGTCCAGATGAAACCGCTGGTGCATGTTTCTGGCATGTTCGGCGCGTGGCGCGGGAATACCAGCTGGATAGCGCCCATCGCCTGGCATCCGGACAACCGTAACGCGGTGATTGTGGTGGATCTGGCAGGCGATATCAGCCCGCTGCTGGAGCTGAACGCCGACGACCTGCGCGAGCGGCTCTATACGCCGAAAGCGGCGCTTAACGACGCGAGCCCGGTGCCGGTGAAGCTGGTGCATCTTAATAAGTGTCCGGTGCTGGCGCAGGCCAATACGCTGCGCCCGGAAGACGCAGAGCGTCTGGGCATCGACCGCCAGCGTTGTCTGGATAATCTGAAGGTGCTGCGCGATTCGCCGCAGGTGCGCGAAAAGCTGGTGGCGCTGTTTGCCGAAGCCCCGCCCTTCCCGCCCACCGATAACGTGGATGCGCAGCTCTACGACGGCTTTTTCAGCGACGCCGATCGCGCCGCGATGCGTATCGTGCTGGAAACGCCGCCGCAGAATCTGCCGGCGCTGGATATTACGTTCGTGGATAAGCGGATCGGGAAGCTGCTGTTTAACTACAGGGCGCGCAATTTCCCCGGCACGCTCAGCGAGCAGGAACAAGAGCGCTGGCTTGCGCACCGCCGCGATGTGTTTACGCCGGAATTCCTCCAGACGTATGCCCAGGAATTAGAGATGCTCTATAACCAGTACGAGAGCGACAAAGAGAAAACGGCGCTGTTAAAAGCGTTGTATCAGTATGCGCAGGAGATTGTCGGGTAAGCGCGGGGGACGGCCTGACGGGAAAATGGCGGGTGCGTGTTTCGGTTGGGAATTTGTAGGGCGGGTAAGCAACGCGCACCCGCCGCTCCACGCCATCGACATCCCCATCCGCCGCCCCGACCAAAACCACCGCCAACAAAAAAGGCTCCCGACGGGAGCCTTTTTGCTGTGCGTATCGCTGTAATTACGCGATATCTTCACGGTACTGCGGTACCGGGTTACGGAAGCTGCGGGTCACGCACGCCAGGTAAACCACACCGATACCCGCCCAGATCAGGCCCAGCACCATTGAGCTTTCTTCCAGGTTCAGCCACAGAGCGCCCACGGTCAGCGCGCCGCAGACCGGCAGCAGCAGGTAGGTGAAGTGGTCTTTCAGCGTCTTGTTGCGGCCTTCGCGGATCCAGAACTGCGAAATCACAGACAGGTTCACGAAGGTAAACGCCACCAGCGCACCGAAGTTAATCAGCGCGGTCGCCATCACCAGGTCGAAGTTAATCGCCATCAGCGCAATCGCGCCCACCAACACCACGTTCAGCGCCGGGGTGCGCCATTTCGGATGCACGTAGCCGAAGAAGCGGTTCGGGAACACGCCGTCACGGCCCATCACGTACATCAGACGCGCAACGCCTGCATGCGCCGCCATACCGGAAGCCAGTACGGTCACGGTGGAGAAAATCAGCGCGCCGACCTGGAAGGCTTTGCCCGCCACGTACAGCATGATTTCCGGCTGAGATGCATCCGGATCTTTAAAGCGCGAGATATCCGGGAAGTAAAGCTGGATAAAGTACGTCGCGAAAATAAAGATCATGCCGCCAATCAACGCAGTCAGGAAGATAGCGCGCGGGATCACGCGTTCAGCGTCTTTGGTTTCTTCCGACAGGTTGCTGATGCCGTCAAAGCCGGTAAATGAGAAGCACAGAATGGTCGCCCCGGTGATCATCGGGATGACGTGCGCATTCTCAGACCAGAACGGCCGTGAGCTGGTCAGCGTACCCGCGCCTTCGCCGTGCGCCACACCGTAAATCACCATGCCCAGAATCACGGCGATCAGCACCACCTGCAACACCACGATAATGGTGTTGAAGTTCGCCACGCCTTTCAGGGTACGCATGTTGAAAACGGTCATGAACGCAACCAGCAGCACCACGAAAATCCACGACGGGATCCCAGGCACCAGCGCTTCAAAGTAAATTTTCGCGAGCAGGATGTTGATCATCGGCGCGAACAGGTAATCGAGCAGCGACGACCAGCCCACCATGAAGCCCACGGTCGGGTTAATCGCTTTCTGCGCGTAGGTGTACGCCGAGCCCGCAGACGGGAAGCGTTTGACCAGTTTGCCGTAGCTCAGCGCGGTAAAGAGGATCGCGACCAGCGCGAAGGCGTAGGCGGTCGGCACATGGCCGTCCGTCAGGCCGGATACGATACCGAATGTATCGAACAGCGTCATAGGTTGCATATAGGCAAGGCCCATCATAACAACCGGAATCAACGTAAGCGTTTTACGTAATTCCACGCGAGAGGTTTTTGGAGTTGCGTTAAGCGACATAATTATTCTCCTTTACGGTGAACATCGCCGCATAAGCGAAAAATTGCCCCATTTTCTGTATTCCTCAGCGACAACAACTGTCGGATTTTAAGTAAGTATCTATCCGGTACGAAGCCCGGCCTCTTGAATTTAATTACGATGCTCTTGACTGCAAAAAAATAACCGACGCGTTGACGTCGGTTAATATCTTATTTTGCAGGGCGCGTATTTTGCACCACTTTGAGGCAGGATGACAAGACGTTGAGACCTTCTGTCACAATTTCTTTCTCGGCGGTCAGCGGAACAAGAAAACGAATGACGTTCGCACGCACGCCGCAGGTCAATAAAATCAGCCCCTGACGCCCTGCCTCCTGCACCAGTTGCTGGGTCAATTCTTTATCCGGGCGATGGCTGTCGCGCTCATGCACCAGCTCCATCGCCACCATCGCGCCAACGCCGCGCACATCGCCGATAAAGTCATACTCCTGCGCCAGTTCGCGCAGGCGGCTCATCAGCAGTTCGCCCTGGGCGACGGCGCGCTCGTTCAGATGCTCCTTTTCGATGAGATCGGTCACCGCCAGCGCCGCCGCGATACTCACCGGCGACCCGGCGTAGGTGCCGCCAAGCCCACCCGGCAGCGCCTTGTCAAACAGCGCCTTTTTACCCACCAGCGCCGAGAGCGGGAAGCCGCCCGCCAGGCTTTTCGCCATGGTAATGAGATCCGGCTCGACGCCTGAATGTTCAATGGCGAAGGTTTTGCCCGTACGGCAGAAGCCGCTCTGGATCTCATCGACAATCAACACGATGCCGTGTTTATCGCACAGGGCGCGCAGCTGCTGCATAAACTCGGCAGACGCGGCGTAAAACCCGCCCTCCCCCTGCACCGGCTCGATGATAATCGCCGCAACCTCTTCCGGCGCCACGTCCGCGGCGAAAATCCCCGCCAGCGACGCCAGCGCCTGGGTGTCGCTCACGCCCAGATACGCCGCCGGATAAGGCGCGTGGTAAATACCTGCCGGGAACGGGCCATAGCCTTTTTTGTAGGGCTGCACTTTGCCGGTGAGCGCCATGCCAAGCAGCGTGCGGCCATGAAACGCGCCGCGAAACGCAATTATCGCCGAGCGCCCCGTGGCGATACGCGCCACTTTGATGGCGTTTTCCACCGCCTCGGCGCCGGTCGAAAGAAACAGCGTCTGGCAGGGCTCGCTGATGGGGGCCAGCGTATTGAGCCGCTCCGCCAGTTCAATGTAATTTCCGTAAGGCGTCACCTGGAAACAGGGGTGCGTAAAATTATCGAGCTGCGCCTTCACCGCCGCGATAACCGCCGGGTGGTTGTGTCCGGTATTGAGCACCGCAATGCCGGAGGCGAAATCGATATAGCGCCGCCCCTCCACATCCCAGATTTCCGCGTTCTTTGCCCGCGCGACAAATACCGGCAGCGCGTTGCCCACGCCCTGCGGCACCGCCTGCTCGCGTCTCTCCTGCCACTGCTCGTTGCTTTGCATCATTGACTCCTGTGCGCAAAAAGCCTCCGCCCAAAAAGACGGAGGCAACATTATTCTCATCGGTATGTTGGGGACGTTAACGCCAGGAAAAAAAGCGGATCGGCTACGTGGTATCGCGAAGAAGGATGGCGAAAACCGCTCAAATAACGCCCGTGATCAAAACATAGCTCAAGGCGAAAGTTCCGCCAGAGCGGGCGCGTGGAAAGTTGACCCGCTGCGAATGCTCAACTACAGGATCTGTATCCCAGCGAAACAGGCCAGCAAGCATGACCGTAAACACACCGCCGTTGATTGGCGTATTGATGTGTCAGAGTAATCAGCAAGGACAGTTGATCTTAACCGTAGAAAACCTTTACCTGGCGCCGCTCTACCACGCAGGCGCCGTAGCCATACCCCTGCCTCACCATCTGGCGGATGACCCGCTGTATCTGGCGGCGGCCCTGAAATCGCTGAGCGGGATTTTTCTCCCCGGCAGCCCGTGCAACATTGAACCGCACCACTACGGCGAGGAGGCGCAGGAAACCAGCAACGATCCGGGGCGCGACAAACTGGCGCTGATGCTGGTGCGCCATGCGCTCAATACCGGCCTGCCGCTGCTCGGCTCATGCCGCGGCGTGCATGAAATGGCTGTAGCCACCGGCGGCAAGCTCTGGCGACAGCTACACAATGTTGAAGGGCTGCGTGAGCATGAAGTCAACCCGAGCGGCAGCCCGGAGGAGAAATTCGCGCCGGTGCACGGGCTTGAGATTACGCCTGGCGGCTGGCTCGATAGCTGGGTAACGCCCGGTGAAACCGTGCGGGTCAATACGCTGCACCAGCAAGGGATACGCGAGGTGGGGCCGGGCGTGTTTATCGAAGCGCGGGCTGACGACGGGCTGATTGAGGCTATCAGTATTCCTGAGCACCCGTTCGCCTTCGGCGTACAGTGGCACCCGGAATGGGGCGCGCTGCATGACGAACCGCTCTCAAAGCAGATGTTTGACGCCTTTGTGGCGGCCTGCCGCGTCTGGCAGGCCGACCATCAGGCGCTTACTCCATTGGCATAACCAACGGGTTCGGGTAGAGATACTCGAACCCCAGTTCATGGCAAATCCGGTTGCCGTCAATCAGCTTGCCTTTGGTGCCCGCCGGGCTTTCGCTAAAGCGCGGCGGCTCAAGGCCAAGCTGGCGCGCCATCACCGGATAGAACTCGGCGCGCGCCGGGTGCTGCGGGGCGCACAGATTATAAATGTGTCCGCCTTTCGGCGACTGCAACAGAAGGGTAATCGCGCCGATCACGTCCTCAAGATGCACGAGATTGACGCCATGATCGCCATTCGGCGCCATTTTTCCGGCAAAGAAGCGGCCCGGATGACGCCCCGGCCCCACCAGCCCCGCGAGGCGCAGAATATCCACCGACGTGCCCGGTAAATTGTGCAGCCACTGCTCAAGCTCTCTTAACACGCGGCCGCTTTCCGTCACCGGATTAGCAGGCGTGGTCTCTTTACAGATACCTTCCGCTTCACCGTACACCGAGGTGGAGCTGGTAAAAATAATGCGTGGGATCTGGTGCGCCAGCGCGCTGTCCACTACCTGCTGTACCGCCTGCAAATAATACTCCCCGTTGCCGCCGGTACGCCGCGCGGGCAGCGTCACCACCAGCGCGTCGGCGTTAAACAGCGCCTCCAGATCGTCGCTGTCGCATACCATTTCCGGCAACAGCTCAAGCTGATAACTTTCGATACCGCACATGCGCGCGGCTTCCACGCCGTCGGCTGTGGTTTTGCTGCCGGCAACCTGCCAGCCACGGGCGTTAAGCGCGAGCGCCAGCGGCATGCCCAACCACCCTAATCCGACAATCGCGACCTTTTTCATTTCTCTCTCCTGCTCCGTCTTTGCGCCTGCATCTTTTCAGGCTACGCCAGCCGCCGCGGGCTGACAATTGATGTAGTGAATATGAAAGGTTTTAATGATGAAAAAAAGCCCTTGCCTTCTCTCCCCGGTATGGTTTACGGTTAAGACAGGTTTTGAATAAGCATTCAACAAGAGAATTTTATGACACGCGTTCAGTTTAACAACCACCACCATCACCATCATCCTGACTAGTCTTTCAGGCGATGTGTGCTGGAAGACGATCGGATCTTCCAGTGGTGCATGAACGCTAAGAGAGCCCCCGGAAGATCATCTTCCGGGGGCTTTTTTATTGGGCGTTGGCAGACGAATTTAACGAGATCAACAAGGATAAGGCGAGATGACAGACAACAACCGTTTACGCATAGCTATTCAGAAATCCGGCCGTTTAAGCGATGATTCGCGCGAACTGCTGGCCCGCTGCGGCATAAAAATTAATCTGCACACCCAGCGTCTGATCGCGCTGGCGGAGAATATGCCCATCGACATCCTGCGCGTGCGTGATGACGATATTCCGGGTCTGGTGATGGATGGCGTGGTCGATCTCGGCATCATCGGCGAAAACGTGCTGGAAGAAGAGTTGCTGACCCGCCGCGCCCAGGGCGACGACCCGCGCTATTACACCCTGCGTCGCCTCGATTTCGGCGGCTGCCGCCTCTCGCTCGCCACGCCGGTAGATGACGTCTGGGAAGGCCCTGAAAGCCTGAATAACAAGCGTATCGCCACTTCCTATCCGCACCTGCTCAAACGTTATCTCGATCAAAAAGGCGTGCAGTTTAAATCCTGTCTGCTGAACGGTTCGGTGGAAGTCGCGCCGCGCGCCGGGCTTGCCGACGCTATCTGCGATTTGGTTTCTACCGGCGCGACCCTTGAGGCCAACGGCCTGCGCGAAGTGGAAGTGATTTACCGCTCCAAAGCCTGCCTCATCCAGCGCGACGGCGACATGCCTGACGTGAAGCAGCAGCTTATCGACAAACTGCTGACCCGCATCCAGGGCGTTATCCAGGCGCGCGAATCGAAATACATCATGCTGCACGCGCCGACTGAGCGTCTCGATGAAGTTATCGCCCTGCTGCCGGGCGCCGAGCGTCCGACCATTCTGCCGCTGGCAGGCGATCAACAGCGCGTGGCGATGCACATGGTGAGCAGCGAAACCCTGTTCTGGGAAACCATGGAAAAACTGAAAGCGCTGGGCGCCAGCTCCATTCTGGTGCTGCCGATTGAGAAGATGATGGAGTGACCGCCATGACCTTTACGACGATCGTTGACTGGAATACCTGTAGCGCGCAGGCGCAGCGTGAACTGCTGATGCGCCCGGCCATTTCGGCCTCAGAGAGTATCACCCGCACCGTGGCCGATATCCTGAATAACGTCAAGGCGCGCGGCGACGCGGCGCTGCGCGAGTACAGCGCGAAGTTTGATAAAACTGACGTCGCGGCGCTGAACGTCACCCCGGAAGAAATTGACGCCGCCGCCGCGCGCCTTGACGACAAGGTAAAACAGGCGATGGCGGTCGCGGTCGCGAATATCGAGAAATTCCACCGCGCGCAGCAACTCGCGCCCGTTGATATCGAAACCCTGCCCGGCGTGCGCTGCCAGCAGGTGACGCGCCCGGTGGCGTCGGTCGGGCTCTATATTCCCGGCGGCTCCGCGCCGCTTTTCTCAACGGTGCTGATGCTGGCGACGCCCGCGCGCATCGCGGGCTGCAAACGCGTGGTGCTCTGCTCCCCGCCGCCCATCGCCGATGAAATCCTCTACGCCGCGAAGCTCTGCGGCGTGCAGGAAGTGTTCCAGGCGGGCGGCGCCCAGGCGATTGCCGCGCTCGCCTTTGGTACGGAAAGCGTGCCGAAAGTGGATAAAATTTTCGGGCCGGGCAACGCGTTTGTCACCGAAGCCAAACGCCAGGTGAGCCAGCGTCTTGACGGCGCGGCGATCGACATGCCCGCCGGGCCTTCCGAAGTGCTGGTAATTGCCGACAGCGGCGCGACGCCGGATTTCGTCGCCTCCGATTTACTCTCACAGGCCGAGCACGGCCCGGATTCGCAGGTGATTCTGCTCACGCCGGACGCCGCCATGGCGCAGGCCGTGGCCGACGCCACCGCCCGCCAGCTTGAGGCGCTGCCGCGCGCGGAAACCGCCCGCCAGGCGCTTTCCGCAAGCCGTCTCATCGTGGCGCGCGATCTCGCGCAGTGCGTGGAAATCTCCAATCAGTACGGCCCGGAGCATTTAATTATCCAGACCCGCAACGCGCGCGATCTGGTCGATGGCATCACCAGCGCGGGGTCAGTGTTTTTAGGCGACTGGTCACCGGAATCGGCGGGCGATTACGCCTCCGGCACCAACCACGTATTGCCGACTTACGGCTATACCGCCACCAGCTCAAGCCTCGGCCTGGCGGATTTCCAGAAGCGCATGACGGTACAGGAGCTAACGCCCGCGGGCTTTTCCGCGCTCGCTGAAACCATCGAAACCCTGGCGGCGGCAGAACAGCTCACCGCCCACAAAAACGCCGTGACGCTGCGTGTGGCAGCCCTGAAGGAGCAAGCATGAGCATTGAAGAACTCGCGCGCGAGAACGTGCGTAATCTGACGCCCTATCAGTCTGCGCGCCGTCTTGGCGGCAACGGCGATGTGTGGCTTAACGCCAATGAATACCCGCAAGCCGTGGAGTTTCAGTTGACTGCGCAGACGCTCAACCGCTACCCGGAGTGCCAGCCGAAAAGTGTCATTGAACGTTACGCGCAGTACGCGGGGGTTAAGCCAGAGCAAGTGCTTGTGAGCCGCGGCGCGGATGAAGGCATTGAGCTGCTGATCCGCGCGTTCTGCGAGCCGGGCCGCGACGCGGTGCTCTACTGTCCGCCGACCTACGGCATGTACAGCGTCAGCGCCGAAACCATTGGCGTCGAGTGCCGCACCGTACAGGCGACGGACGGCTGGCAGCTTGATCTGCCGGCGATTGCCGGACAGCTGGATGGCGTTAAAGTCATTTTTGTCTGTAGCCCCAATAACCCGACCGGTCAGCTGATTAACCCGCAGGATCTGCGCACGCTGCTGGAGATGGCGCGCGGCAAAGCCATTGTGGTGGCCGATGAAGCCTATATTGAGTTTTGCCCGCAGGCGACGCTCGCGGGCTGGCTTGGCGAGTACCCGCACCTTGTCGTGCTGCGCACGCTCTCTAAAGCTTTCGCGCTCGCCGGGCTGCGCTGCGGCTTTACGCTCGCGAATGAAGAAGTCATTAATCTGCTGCTGAAGGTCATTGCGCCCTACCCGCTCTCGACGCCGGTCGCGGATATCGCCGCCCAGGCATTAAGCCCGGAGGGCATTGCCGCGATGCGTGATCGCGTGGCGCAGGTGCTGGCTAACCGCGATGCCCTGATAGCGGGCCTGCGCGAGACGCCGTGCGTCGAGGCGATTTTCGACAGCGAAACCAACTATGTGCTGGCGCGCATCACGGCCTCCAGCGCAGTATTTAAATCGCTGTGGGATCAGGGCATTATCCTGAGAGACCAGAACAGACAACCGACACTCAGCGGCTGCCTGCGCATTACCGTCGGCACCCGCGAAGAGTGCCAGCGCGTGATTGACGCCCTGCGTGACCAACCCGGCCTTGCGGCCACGGAGCGAGTATGAGCCAGAAGTATCTCTTTATTGACCGCGACGGCACCCTGATTGCCGAGCCGCCGGAAGATTTCCAGGTCGATCGTTTTGACAAGCTGGCCTTTGAGCCGGATGCGATCCCGGTACTGCTGCAACTGCAAAAAGCGGGATTTAAGCTGGTGATGATTACTAATCAGGACGGTCTTGGCACTGACAGCCTGCCGCAGGCGGATTTCGACGGCCCGCATAACCTGATGATGCAGATTTTTACCTCTCAGGGCGTGCTGTTTGAAGACGTGCTGATCTGCCCGCATTTCCCGACGGACCATTGCGACTGCCGCAAGCCTAAAACGAAGCTGGTTGAACGCTATCTGGTGCCGGGCGTGATGGACGCGGCGAACAGCTATGTGATTGGCGATCGCGCGACCGATGTGGAGCTTGCCGACAACATGGGCATTACGGGCCTGCGCTACAACCGCGCCGACCTGAACTGGTCCGCCATCGGCGAGCACCTGACAAAGCGCGATCGCTACGCGCACGTCGAGCGCAGCACCCGCGAAACGCAGATTGACGTCAAAGTGTGGCTGGACCGCGAAGGCGGCAGCAAAATCAACACCGGCGTCGGCTTCTTCGACCATATGCTTGACCAGATTGCCACCCACGGCGGCTTTCGCATGGAAATCGGCGTCAAAGGCGATCTCTATATCGACGATCACCACACCGTGGAAGATACCGGCCTGGCGCTGGGCGAAGCGCTGAAACTGGCGCTCGGCGACAAGCGCGGCATTAACCGCTTTGGCTTTGTACTGCCGATGGATGAGTGTCTGGCGCGCTGCGCGCTCGATATTTCCGGGCGTCCGCACCTCGAATATAAAGCCGAGTTCAATTACCAGCGCGTGGGCGATCTCAGCACCGAAATGGTGGAGCACTTCTTCCGTTCGCTCTCCTACACCATGGGCGTCACGCTGCACCTGAAGACCAAAGGAAAAAACGATCACCACCGCGTCGAAAGCCTGTTTAAAGCGTTTGGCCGCACGCTGCGCCAGGCTATTCGTGTCGAAGGCGAAACCCTGCCCTCATCAAAAGGAGTGCTGTGATGAACGTGGTGATTCTGGACACCGGCTGCGCCAACCTGCACTCGGTACAGTCTGCGGTGCGCCGCCACGGCTATGAGCCTGTGGTGAGCCGCGACCCGGATCTGGTATTGCGCGCCGATAAACTCTTTCTGCCAGGCGTCGGCACCGCCGAGGCGGCGATGCAGCAGATCATCGCGCGCGATCTGGTCGATTTAATCAAAGCCTGTACCCAGCCGGTGCTGGGGATCTGCCTCGGTATGCAGTTGCTCGGCAGCCGCAGCGAAGAGAGCAACGGGGTCGATCTGCTGGGCATTGTCGACCAGCCGGTGCCGAAGATGACCGACCACGGCCTGCCGCTGCCCCACATGGGCTGGAACCGCGTGTATGCCAAAGCGGGCGACCGGCTTTTCCGCGGCATCGAAGATGGCGCCTGGTTTTACTTCGTGCACAGCTACGCGATGCCGGTGAACGCCAGTACGATCGCACAGTGTACCTATGGCGAGGCGTTTACCGCCGCGGTGCAGAAAGATAACTTCTGGGGGGTGCAGTTCCACCCGGAGCGCTCAGGTGCCGCGGGCGCGCAGCTGCTGAAAAACTTCCTGGAGATGTAAATGATTATTCCGGCTCTCGATTTAATTGACGGCGCGGTAGTGCGCCTGCATCAGGGCGATTACGGTAAGCAACGTGATTATGGTCGCGACCCGCTGCCGCGCCTGCAGGATTACGAAGCGCAGGGCGCAAAGCTGCTGCATCTGGTGGATTTAACCGGCGCGAAAGATCCGACGCAGCGCCAGATCGCGCTGATTCAAAAGCTGGTGGCGGGCGTGAGCGTGCCGGTGCAGGTTGGCGGCGGCGTGCGCAGCGAAGACGACGTGGCGGCGCTGCTGGATGCGGGCGTAGCGCGCGTGGTGGTCGGCTCAACGGCGGTGAAAGCGCCGCAGGATGTGCAGCGCTGGTTTAAACGCTTCGGCGCAGACGCGCTGGTGCTGGCGCTCGACGTGCGTATCGACGACGCGGGCAATAAGCAGGTCGCCGTGAGCGGCTGGCAGGAAAATTCCGGCGTGACGCTGGAAACGCTGGTGGAGAGCTATCTGCCCGTAGGGCTTAAACATGTGCTGTGCACGGATATCTCCCGTGACGGGACGCTGTCGGGCTCAAACGTGGCGCTGTATGACGAAGTCTGCGCGCGCTATCCGCAGGTGGCGTTCCAGTCCTCCGGCGGCATCGGCGAGCTTTCGGATATTCGCGCGCTGCGCGGCAGCGGTGTCGGCGGCGTGATCGTCGGCCGCGCGCTGCTGGAAGGCAAATTTAACGTAACGGAGGCGATCCAATGCTGGCAAAACGGATAATCCCCTGTCTGGACGTCCGCGACGGACAGGTCGTAAAAGGCGTACAGTTTCGCAACCATGAAATCATCGGCGATATCGTGCCGCTCGCGAAACGCTACGCCGAAGAAGGCGCCGATGAACTGGTGTTTTACGATATCACCGCCTCCAGTGACGGCCGCGTGGTGGATAAAAGCTGGGTGACCCGCGTAGCGGAAGTCATCGATATCCCCTTCTGCGTGGCGGGCGGGATCAAAACGCTGGAAGACGCGGCGCAAATTCTCTCTTTCGGCGCGGATAAAATTTCCGTCAACTCACCGGCGCTGGCGGACCCGACGCTGATCACCCGGCTTGCGGATCGCTTCGGCGTGCAGTGCATCGTGGTGGGCATCGATACCTGGTTTGATGAGCAGACCGGTAAATATCACGTCAACCAGTATACCGGCGACGAGAGCCGCACCCGTGTGACCCAGTGGGAAACGCTGGACTGGGTGCGCGAAGTGCAACAGCGCGGCGCGGGTGAAATTGTGCTGAACATGATGAACCAGGATGGCGTGCGTAACGGCTATGATCTGGTGCAACTGAAAAAAGTGCGTGAGGCGTGCCGTGTGCCGCTGATTGCTTCCGGCGGCGCCGGAACGATGGAGCACTTCCTGGACGCGTTTCGCGAGGCGAATGTCGACGGCGCGCTGGCGGCGTCAGTGTTTCACAAACAGATCATTAATATTGGCGAGCTGAAAGCGTTTCTGGCTCAGCAAGGCGTGGAGATACGGGTGTGTTAACAGAACAACAGCGGGCCCAACTGGACTGGGCAAAAACCGACGGGCTGCTGCCGGTCGTGGTGCAGCATGCGGTTTCCGGCGAGGTGCTGATGCTGGGGTATATGAATCAGGACGCGCTGCGTGAAACCGAGCAGAGCGGTAAGGTCACTTTTTTCTCGCGCACCAAAGGGCGTCTGTGGACCAAAGGCGAGACGTCGGGTCACTTTCTCAATGTGGTGAGCATTACGCCGGACTGCGATAACGATACGCTGCTGGTGCTGGTTAACCCGATTGGCCCGACGTGTCATCTTGGCACTTCCAGCTGCTTTGGCGAGGCGCATCACCAGTGGCACTTCCTTTATCAGCTCGAAGCGCTGCTGGCGTCACGTAAAACCGCGTCGCCGGAGAGTTCTTACACCGCGAAGCTGTACGCCAGCGGCACCAAGCGTATCGCGCAAAAAGTGGGGGAAGAAGGTGTTGAGACAGCGCTGGCTGCCACCGTTCATGACCGCGACGAGCTGGTGAACGAAGCTTCTGATCTGGTGTATCACCTGCTGGTGCTGCTTCAGGATCAGGAACTCGATTTAAGCGCGGTGATTGAAAACCTGCGCGCAAGACACAAATAACCTTGCGTGAAACACCATTAAAAAAGGCCGCGCGATGCGGCCTTTTTTCTGTGTGGCAGATTAACGCAGCTGGCGGGCGGTGTGCTCGCGGATCGCGTTGCGGCACAGCACAATCGCCGAGCCAATCAACCCGCCCAGCAGTACGGCGAGGACCAGAACCAGCGCGCGTTTCGGACTGTCGCGACGCAGCGGCTCGGTCGGCTTCATCACATAGCGATACGCATGCAGTGACGCTTCGTCGATTTTAAGCTTCGAGATATCCAGCATGTTCTGTTTCGTCAGGTAGTAGGCATCCGTAAAGACCAGCGGACGCGTTGACTCGTTTTTGATCATTGACGAGAGCGCCTCGCTGCCTAACAGGAACAGCGTATCCTGTGTGATTTCCTGCGCCTGCGGCATCTGCGGCGAGGTGACATTCGATTCCTGCGCGAATTTCAGCGCTTCGGCGATCTGCTTGATACGCAAATCTTTCTGCTCCTGCGCTACTTTCTCCTGCGTGGAGAGCGACTCCTGCAACTCTTTTGCACGAGCCGTCACGTTATCGGTGATGTCTTTGTTTAACTCTTTCGCGATCTGCTCATCGACCTGCTGAATGTATTCCGCCAGCTTTTTCTGGGCCGCCTGCGCGGATGCCCCCTGATAAGTCACTTTCAGCGGTAGCGGCTGGCCTTTCACTGCCATATCGATGGTCAGCTGTTCCGGCTCTTGCTGGTTTTGCAGCGTTTCAGACAGTGCGGAAAACGCAGAGCTGAAGCGCCCTACCACGCGTTGCTGCACGTCGGTGACGTTCGGCGCGTTGGTGCCATACAGGATATTCATCGCGTTGTTGTAGCTGGCAATCTGACCGGCATCCGGCATCGTTACGATAGCGGTCGACGTCCATTTTTCTTTGGCGACGAAAAGATAAAGCACGGCCAGAATAATCATCACAATAATGGTCGCAACGATGGTGACTTTGCCCCTCCAGAGTTGCATCAGAAGGTCAATAAGATCGATTTGCTCCGGGTTCCCATTGCTGTGCGGTAAAGCGCCACCCTGAAATTCTTTGCTCATAGAATCCTTGTTTCTCATCTAATTATTATGTTGAAGCCACACCAGCCATGAGTGTAGATGCAAGCCATAATGATTGCATAGCGAAGCGCAAAAGAGAGCTGGGAAAATACTGAAAAGCAACGCGCTTACTGGCTACATTTAAGGCTGTTGGCAGCTCCTGGTGCTATCATCAGACGTAAAAAAAGCCCGGCGAAACCGGGCTTGTCTTCTGAATACGTAAAGGTTATTCCATCCACTCGGTGTGGAAGACGCCTTCTTTGTCAGTGCGCTTATAGGTATGCGCACCGAAGTAGTCGCGCTGCGCCTGAATCAGGTTCGCCGGCAGTACCGCAGAACGGTAGCTGTCGTAGTACGCGACAGCAGCGGAGAAGGTCGGCGTCGGGATACCGTTCTGAACGGCATACGCCACGACATCACGCAGTGCCTGCTGGTAATCATCAGCCGCTTTCTTAAAGTACGGCGCCAGCAGCAGGTTAGCGATGGACGGGTTCTCAGCGTAAGCGTCAGTGATTTTCTGCAGGAACTGGGCGCGGATAATGCAGCCCGCACGGAAAATCTTCGCGATTTCACCGTAGTTCAGATCCCAGTTGTACTCTTCGGACGCAGCACGCAGCTGAGAGAAGCCCTGCGCGTAAGAAACGATTTTACCGAGGTACAGCGCGCGGCGGACTTTCTCGATGAATTCGCCTTTATCGCCTGCGAACGGTTTCGCTTGCGGGCCGCTCAGCACTTTGGATGCTGCGACACGCTGCTCTTTCAGGGAGGAGATGTAACGCGCGAATACCGATTCAGTAATAAGAGACAGCGGTTCGCCGAGATCCAGCGAGCTCTGGCTGGTCCATTTACCGGTACCTTTGTTCGCCGCTTCATCCAGAATCACGTCAACGAGGTATTTACCGTCTTCGTCTTTTTTGGTGAAGATGTCTTTAGTGATATCGATCAGGTAGCTGCTCAGCTCGCCTTCGTTCCACTCAGCAAAGGTTTTCGCCAGATCGTCGTTAGACAGGTTCAGACCATGCTTCAGCAGAGAGTACGCTTCAGCGATCAACTGCATATCGCCGTATTCAATGCCGTTATGCACCATTTTCACGTAGTGACCTGCGCCATCCGCACCGATATAGGTCACGCACGGTTCGCCTTCCGCAACGGCTGCGATCTCTTTGAGGATCGGCGCAACCAGTTCGTAAGCTTCTTTCTGACCGCCAGGCATGATGGACGGGCCTTTCAGGGCGCCCTCTTCGCCACCGGAGACGCCGGTGCCGATAAAGTTAAAGCCTTCAGCCGACAGTTCGCGGTTACGACGGATAGTGTCCTGGAAGAACGTGTTGCCACCATCAATGATGATGTCGCCTTTTTCCAGATACGGCTTCAGGGAGTCGATGGCCGCATCAGTGCCCGCGCCTGCTTTCACCATTAACAGGATGCGGCGCGGAGTTTCCAGCGACTCGACAAATTCCTGAACGGTATAATAAGGAACCAGTTTTTTGCCTGGATTTTCGGCAATCACTTCTTCGGTTTTGTCACGAGAACGGTTGAATACGGAGACGGTATAACCGCGGCTTTCAATGTTGAGCGCCAGGTTGCGCCCCATGACTGCCATACCGACGACGCCGATCTGTTGCTTGGACATTACATACTCCTGTCAGGTGTGGTCACCGCGGCGAGTGCGCGGCTTGAAAATGTATTGAAAATGTTAACTCATGATGCACACAAGTAGATAGCGGAAGATGCGTTTCAGCTCTCACCAATGCGGGAAGGCTTTCGCATAAGCGGGATCGAATGGACCTTCCTTAACTTCCATCATTATGGCCTTCTCACTGACGCATTCGACGCTATGTATGTCGCCAGGAGAAAGTTCAACGATGCTCACTCCAGTACCTTCACCTGCAAGAAACTGAGTGAGTATTTCACCTTTAATATTAAAAAGAGTGACTTGTATCTGGCCCTGTAAGATCGTGAACATTTCCCATTGCTGAGGGAGCTCATGGTAGTGAGGTTCAACATAACTTCCTCTAACCATCGCTATCAGCAAGCGCTGGACTTTCTCCTGATGGGAATCATGTAGCAACAAATGCGATCGCAAACGTTCAGAACTTTTTGCTTGTTCAAAAAGTACATCTAATTGCGAAGTTTCTATCAGGCGCATTGCGAAGCCTCCAGACGCATAACAATAGCCTGAGCAGCAGAATGCACTGAAAACTGTTCTTTTAACAATGTATGCGCTCCTGCTCCCATTTGCTGGCGTAACGTGGCATCCATGAGTAACAACTTAGCCGAGTGATAAAGTTTGTCATCTTCACCATTCACATGGATAAAACCAGCGTTGTTACCATTGACAATATCAAGCAAATCATTACCAACATTAACACTACCTAATATTGGGAGTGACTCTACCATATACCCTAAGAGTTTCCCTGGGAAATTATGGGCAGAATGTCTGGCTGAAAGAGAAAACAAACCGACATCCATTTCCGACAAAATAAATTTAAAAGCGTCTTGTTTAACGGAAGGCAAATAAGTGAAATTATTTAAATCCCACTTCCTTGCCAAATTATTAATTAACTCAACTTCATCGCCTTGTCCGATAAAAAGAAAATGAGCTTGCGGATGAATACTCATCTTACGTGCAAGCCGCAACAGATTAGACATATCTTGTGCATGCCCAATATTTCCACCATAAAAAAGATAACTTTATCTTCAAGTCCTAGTCTTTGGCGGAGAGAAGCATAATTTTCCGGTAATGTTACAGGCTCAACTGAAGCCCAGTTCCTTAATACTTCACATGGATAACCTTTATTGAGAGTCCGAAAAAGCTCAAGATTCTTTTCAGACATAAGCCCTATTCGATCTGCATGTGCATAAGTTTCTTTTTCGAATAAACGAAAATATTGCGCTATCACAGAGTCGTTTTTTATCATGCCTGCATCGATGATCCATTGAGGGAACAAATCACGTAAGATGAGATAAGCCGGACACTGGCAGTGAGTCTTAATTTTTTTTACAAGACCTCCCCAAAAAATAGAGGGGGAGTAATAAATAATCCCGTCGAAAGTATCGTTTTGCACACGATATTTAATCGAACGCCATGCTCTCCATGAGAGCAACGTTTCATTGACTGCACGCAGAATTTTATTCACATCTTTAAGAGCGCCACTTTTAAAACGCCACGTTGTCACACCATCTACAATATCTATTGAAAGCGATTTATTGATAGTTGTATCTGGTGTAATTACCGTTACGTCATGTCCGTTCCTTAAAAACTCCTGTGCTAGCTCATGAAACATTTTAGCGCCAACGCGTGTACTATTGGGCAAATAATCGTCTATGATTAACGCAAGCTTCATTAATATTCTTTCCAGACCACTCTTTTAACGTAATCAGTATAGGACTGAATAATCCTGACAACTTTGTCGGATACATTTGGCATAGAATAATCACTTACCTGTCTTAATAAGCGCTCTTCACCGCGTGGCTGGGCAGATAAGATTTCCAGAGCCTGTAATACACGATTGCATTCCAGTCCAACCATCATCACCGAGGCTTCTTCGAACCCTTCCGGGCGTTCGTGAGCTTCGCGAATATTTAATGCTGGAAAATTCATAATAGACGACTCTTCCGTAATCGTTCCGCTATCAGACAGGACAGCTCTGGAATTTTTTTGCAAATGATTATAGTCGTGAAAACCCAGTGGTTTTAGTAATTGAATATTGGGGTGGAATTCAATACCTTGCTCGTTAATGCGTTTACGAGTCCGTGGGTGAGTCGATACAATGACCGGCAAATCATATCTTTCAGCGATGGTATTAAGAATGGTGGCTAGTTTAACCAACTGCTTAGGTGAGTCGACATTTTCTTCACGATGTGCACTGACAACAAAAAAATCTCCCACACGTAAGTTCAGACGAGACAGCACATCAGAGTTGTCGATTTGTGGCATATAGTAGGAAAGCACTTCAAACATAGGGCTGCCGGTTTTGATGATTCTGTCCGGAGGCAGACCTTCAGCGAGAAGGTACTCACGCGCAATATCACTATAGGTCATATTAATATCGGCAGTGTGATCAACAATACGACGATTAGTTTCTTCAGGAACGCGCTGATCGAAACAACGATTACCCGCTTCCATATGAAAAATTGGGATCTTACGGCGCTTAGCGGGAATGGCAGAAATACATGAATTGGTATCACCCAAAACAAGCATTGCTTCCGGCATTTCTTTTTCGAGCACCTCATCAACCTTTATGATGACTTGCCCAATTGTTTCCGCCGCATTTTTACCAGCAGCATTTAAAAAATAATCAGGCTTTCGAACCTCAAGGTCTGTAAAAAAAACTTCGTTTAATTCGTAATCATAGTTTTGACCAGTATGAACAATAATATGTTCGCAGTATTCATCAAGCTTAGACAAAACCCGTGACAAACGGATAATCTCAGGGCGGGTCCCAACAATAGATACAATCTTTAATTTTTTCATTACAAAGGTCTCGCAATAGTATCAGGCTCATCACGGTTGAATATTTCGTTTGCCCAGAGCATGACTATTAATTCCTCAGTTCCAATATTCGTAATGTCATGGGTCCATCCAGGGACTGTTTCAACGATTTTAAACTCATCTGAAGAAACATTGAGCTCATATCGCTCACCTGTAATCACATGTTCAAATTTGAAGCATGCCTGACCCCGAATGACCAGGAACTTCTCATTTTTGCTATGATGATAATGACCGCCGCGAGTAATACCTGGATGCGCTGTGAAGAATGAGAACTGACCTGCTGAGGAAGTTTTCAACATCTCACAAAAGACGCCGCGGTTGTCCTCA
Source organism: Cronobacter turicensis z3032 (assembly GCA_000027065.2). Lineage (NCBI taxonomy): Bacteria > Pseudomonadati > Pseudomonadota > Gammaproteobacteria > Enterobacterales > Enterobacteriaceae > Cronobacter > Cronobacter turicensis. The sequence goes on from FN543093.2 coordinate 2,838,473, forward strand.
TAAGACGGTACTGTGTACGAAAATTTATCGACTGGTAAATAACTTAACCACGTTGAGTACAACGCACGAGTGAATCCCAGTCCCACATCCTCAGTGATAAGAGTAGAACGACTTTCCTTGAAGCGATAGAGTAATTCTGCTACCTCGCCTACCGTTGTGGAATATATTGGCTTAACGGTTTTGTAGCCGCTTCCATCCGTGTCAGACAAAAGTTTTATTGCGTCAGTGCAAATATCATCAATATAGACTAAATTGACCACTGCTGATGGGTCATTGATTGTAATATCAATATCATTGACTATGTTGTGACAGAAGGTAGCCACAAAAGAATTGTAATTCGGTTTACACCATTTACCAAAAACGTTTGGATAACGATAAATAAAGTACGCTGCGCCACTTTCTGCTGCATAACGTTGAATTTCTTTTTCAGCAACAGCTTTACTCTCTCCATAAGCATTATCAAGTTCTGCCTGGATGGAAGAACTGATCATAATGGGTATATTTTTTTTCTGCGCTAACAGAGAATCAACAATCTGCTTAGTCAGATTGCTATTTACCTCTGAAAACTCATCAATATTTTTTGGACGATTGACACCTGCAAGATGATAAATGAAATCAGCCTCTTGTAAACCAAGTTCTAAGTCGGCCTCAGTCGAAGTACGGTCTATTTTAACAAGGTCATGATACCCTGCTTCCTGCAGACGTAAGCACAAATTACGTCCAATAAAACCTTCTGCTCCAGTAATCAGGATTTTCATATCATGCATCCAGATCGTATTGTTCACCCGCACGCAATGCGCGTATAAAAGGCAATTTAAGAAGAAGAGCTTTCATCCCTTCAACATCCAGCCGCTCTGTGTTGTGCGAATTATAATCCTCTACGACTGAGATACGGCTATCACCTTGCTCAACATATTTCCCATAGTTAAGATCACGTAGATCAGGTGGCACACGATAGTAATCACCCATATCAATTGCCGCAATCATCTCTTCACGGCTCAGCAACGCTTCATATAGCTTTTCGCCATGGCGAGTTCCTATTACATTGACAGGATGATGCTCGACGTTGAGCAGCTCTTTAAGAGCGATGGCCAATGTTTCAATCGTAGCGGCTGGCGCTTTTTGAACAAAAATATCGCCATTATTACCATGTTTAAATGCGTAAAGAACCAAATCAACCGCATCTTCGAGAGTCATCATGAAACGGGTCATGTTCGGATCGGTAATAGTCAGCGCTTTGCCAGCTTTAATAAGATCAACAAACAATGGAATAACAGAACCGCGCGAGGCCATCACGTTACCGTAGCGAGTGCCACATATGACGGTTTTGTCGCTATTAACATTACGTGATTTCGCAACCATCACTTTTTCCATCATTGCCTTAGATATGCCCATAGCATTGATAGGATAAACTGCTTTATCGGTACTTAAGCAAACAACGCGTTTTACTTGGTTGGCGATTGCTGCTTCAAGAACATTTTCTGTTCCGAGAACGTTAGTTTTAACAGCTTCCAATGGGTGAAATTCACATGAAGGAACTTGTTTTAATGCAGCTGCATGATAGATAAAATCCACTCCGCGTGCAGCACTCAGAATGCTTGAATAATCCCTGACATCACCAATGTAAAATTTCAACTTTGAATTATTGTATTTTTTCCGCATATCGTCTTGTTTTTTCTCATCTCGGGAAAAAATTCGTATTTCTTTAATATCTGTTTCAAGGAAGCGGTTTAACACAGCGTTACCAAAAGAGCCTGTTCCGCCAGTAATGAGTAAAACTTTATCTTTAAACATAGTTAATACCTCAAAATCAAAAAAAATTATAGCAAATTGGATTTTATTATATCCATATACTGTAATGCTCTTGCTTTTGCAGAGGGGAATTGTTCATAAATGGTCGAACCCATAGATACTTTATGGGCAAGAGCTTCCTTATTTAGAAAGCCATTAATAAGGGTATCCCTGATATTTTTGACGTCATAAGGACAAAAATAAAATGCTGCATCTTTGCAAACAGTGTGAGCAAATGGAAGATCAGATGTGAAGATAATTTTTTTCATGTACATTGCTTCCAGATAAGATGCACTAAAGCACTCTAATAAAGTTGGCATGAATAATCCATCACTTGCTTCATACAATGGAGCGCATTGATTAATAGTAATATTACCTATTGTTATGACTTGGTCTCTATACTCTTTTGGTATTAGCTGCAAAAAATCACTTGAAACTGTTAAAACAAATTTATAATGAGAAGGCAAAATTTTTACTAATTCACTAATGACTTCTAGATTTTTATGCGGATAGTTGTGAGAAATAGTCACCAACCATATATCATTGATTTTTTTCTCAGGCAATTTATCTAAAATACTATAGTCATAGCCTTTTGAACTTGTAAATAAACCATTCAACGTATTTGAAACAGTATAGACTTTTCCTTTATCAAAGCTAAGAAGCTTCGTTACACGTTGATTAACGTCATCAGTTTCAGTAAATATTAAATCAGCATTTTTCTTAAAATAGTATGGCTGTAAAAACCTTAAGATACTGGACTTTAATCGAGCTTTGATACCTAATTTTTTGAAAATATGGCTGGTATCATAAATCAGCCATGGAAGAGCAAAACCAATAGCATGCTTAATATTTTTGGGAGACCAATAGCTAGGACCAAAGATTGTGAAAACGACAGAGATATCATTCTCTATGACGATCTCATCAAGTTGTTTTCTTACTTTGAAATTGAGTAATTTTGATGGTGTAGATTTAATAACAATACAGTTTAATGAAGCATTCTTACTTAATTGTGAATAAACTACAGGAGAAACAACTGCAATAAAATCAAACGCTGAATCAGAAAGTTCTTCCAGCACAGAAACAGCAACTTGTACCCCGCCACCAACATACAGATTACTTGCATTAATTAAAATCTTCACTGCAAAAAATTCCTTATTGCTGAAATAATATTCCACATCCCACTCTCTGTCATTATAAGCGCCTGGATTTAGAAATTCATATATGTAGTTTTGATAAGGACTATAGAATTTCTCGAAATAATATCCATTCATTATACTGAAATAATTCACAGCAAAATAAATCATGATAAAACAAAAGAAGATCAGACGACTTATTCCTTGTTTAAAATTATAAATTAAATAATTTAACGCCACTAAAAAGCAAGGTACGAAATAAACATCTAGCCTTGTGCTAATAGTACCGAATCTACCAAGATAAACGTCAAGGAATATCATCAAGAAAAGCGATGCATGAATTAAATCATTACTTTTTAGTATTAATAAAAATTGGCTCATTAGATTTGATGTAATTAAATCTGTAATCAAATAAAAAAACAGCAATCAACTTAAATGTTAAAGAGAATGTTAATACGGTTCCAGCATAATCATCCTGACTGTACCACTTTATTTTTTCTATGTAACCGCCCGCTGGCAGCATTGAAATTAATTTAATAATGTACTCAATTGGATAAATATTCAGCACAGCAAGAATAACACCAACAACTGTCAGCATTTTTAATATATTCACATTTCTATGGTTTGAAAATGGAATAATCGCGAACACAATAATAGCCGACACATGAAATAGAATAGCTAAGATAGAAAGAGCACAAAATTGAAAAATATTTTTTTGATACAGTTTTTTATATGCTATCAATATAATCGACAAAGCAATTATCTGTCTTAATGCTTCCGAAACAAATATAAACTGATATAAGAAAAAAATACCGATGCAAAATAGATAATTTTTAGTGTATTCTTTGAAATAACGATGCAGACATATTAAGAGAAATGCTGTGATTAGGCCTTGATAAAACCAATATCCTATAAAGAAAGATGACACATAAGAAAGCAGATAATATCCCGGTTCAATAGCTAATGAAGAAGAACTTCCTTTATAAAGATTAATATAAAATGACCAATCAAGTCCAGTTTGATATCTTAGGCCTACAAAGACTACGATTATCGTAAATAGTATAGTATAAAAAAAAGCACGTATCTTTGCATCTGTAACAAAGAAAATATCAGCTAATATGACCAGGAATACGAAAGAGATAAATAGATAATATATCACCACTATTATTCCTTCAACTCATTATGAATTTTTGTCTTCATAACCATAATGAGGACGAAAATACAGGTTATTACTTTTATGAATAATGAAAGCCACAACGTTAAAGAGTCAAGATAAACCACAAAGAAATATGAAGCCAATAATATAACAGAATACCATAACAGTAGAATCCATGATATTGGATTAGATCTTAACATTTTTGTAGCTATAAGATAATGGAAAAATGCAAGCATCAAATATGCTACAACTGTAGCCCATGCCGCGCCATGTATCCCGTACTTGGGTATAAGAAGATAATTAAGTGAAATGTTAATTGTTACAGCAAGTAATGTTCCAATAGAAACAAGTATTGTCTTCTTCTTATAAAATGTAAAGTTTACATAGCTTAAGTAAATATGAATTAAAGAGTTACCTATCAAAATGACTGGAACTACAGTGAAACTTTCTCTATATCGATAATCAGCTAAAATTTCAACCATTTGCTTTGAAAAGAGAATAGTTAAAAAAGATATCACAAGCATCAATATTGAGCTTTTATTTATAATATGAACTATTTTTTCATTTTGGTTTGAATCAAGCAGTTTATATAATCTAGGCTGCCAGGAAGAGTTCCAAGCCATAACCACTACCAATATGCACATTCCGATGTTATATGCAAAAGAATATATACCCGCTTGCCCTTCACCTAACATTTTAGCGATAAATAATCTATCAACTTGAGAAAGTAACGCATTTGAAAGGACATGTATAATTAAAGGAGAACTAAATGCTATTGCAGAGATAAAATATTTTAAATTAAACTTAAAAACAGCTATTTTCTTCAATTGCACAGCGATATAAATTAACAATATTAAACTAACAACAAGCTGAGCATAAATTTTAGCAAGATATTTATCTTTAGTTAATAGCCATGCAAATAAAAAAATAAACAAAAACTTCCGATACTTTACTCACTATATTTATTTTAACAAAACCAGAACTAAGCCGTGCCCCTTGTAAATAACTAGTATATATATATATATAGCTTAATAAAATACAAATGGAAACAACCCAATATATATCGGGTTTACTAATGCTCAGTAAAACTGCAAGCGGTGCAGCAAAATACACACTTAAAGCCACTAATATTACTTGTGCAGCGGTTAGCCCCCACAAGACAGACCCAAGATATACTGGAAAATCAACATCATTTTTCATGTAGGCATTGATGACTGCATTCTGCAGATTCAAGCTTATAAAAACATATAAAATCATGACTGCAGAATTAATAAGAGACATTCGCCCATAATCCTCTGGCGAAATTATTCTTGATAGCAATGGCAGCGAGATGAACATGAATCCTTTAACAAAAAGATCACCTAAAAAATAATTTAAAAAATCTTTAAATGTTTTATTTTTATTGCTCATAATCAAATGCTATCCACATAAGCAGCGACCTGTGCTTGTGCTATTTCTTTTTCATTATATAAGCTAGCACCGCAGGCGTAGTGTTCATAATTTTCATCCATTATATTTAACGCATCAATAAAAGATTTTTCATTATTTACATCAAAAACAATACCGTTCTTGTCATTGACTAAATCACTGTGACAGCCTACATGGTTACTAACTATTACGGGAAGCCCTAATGTTAAAGCTTCTTCTACTACTAGCCCCCATGGTTCAGATAAAGAGGGAAGAATAAAACAATCACTCATAAGTAATTCATGTGATAATTTTTTATTTTCAATATACCCTAAAAATTTGATGTTATTGTATCTTTCATCTTCAAGCTGTTTTTTTAAAGAGCCCTCGCCGATTAGAATCAATTCATAAGGAAGAGATTTGAATACATTGACGATGAATTCAATATTTTTTTCAGGTGAAATCCTCCCAACATAGATAAATCGAAGAGGCTTGTTTCTACGATATTTTTTTTTATTAAGCAATTCAGTTTCGTTAAAGTTAGAAAGACCAACACCATGCGTAATCACAGTCTGGCCTTTAAAAGATAAAGTTTCCAGTATCGCTTTTTGTAACTGCCCTGAAGGATAAGCTAATGACATACGCCCTATAGCTAATTTCTTCAAAAACCAAGTTAAACCGCTTTTCTTTGTTTCGATAATACTACTTTCGATTACTATCGCATTTTTTTCCCTTTTGTTAAATAATGCTGCTAAGGTAACCTCTTTCACTTCCCATCCTGAAAAAACAATTTTTTTGTATGAGATCGTTCGTAATTTTTTCAGCAGATTAAATAATGTTAAAGTTTTGCTTCGATCTTCAAAATTACCTTCATTTAGGAACAAATGGTCAAACTTAAAATCAAAAGAATAAAAATTTTCGTTCCGAATTTTAGACTCATTTGAAACGAATATAACTAATATTTCTTTATGCTTACTTATCTCATTAAATAGATTGACTTTATAAAAAGCAGGCACGTTAGTAAGAAATACTGCATCATATTCTTTTCTATTAGATTTCATTCAATAACTCTCGCCATTTAGCAATTACATTTGATTCCTTGAATTTATCTACAGAAGCCGCAGATTTTTTCTGTAACATTTTTCTTTTGTCTTCATTATTTATAAGGAATGATATCGATTGCGATAGCTTTTTTATATCCCCGGTGGGAACTAAAACGCCGTTATCGCGTGTGATTATGGTTTTTGGACCTGCTGGGCAGTCGAAACTAATACATGCTAAACCGCAGCTAAGTGCTTCTATGAGCACCATTCCCAGACCTTCGAATCGAGAAGAGAGTACAAATATTTCGGATGAATAATATAACTGCTGAATATCAGTTTGGAAGGGGATTATTTTAGCGTTGGCTATTTTTAATTTTGTTATGAGCGCAGTTAAATTATCATGCTCTTCTCCATCTCCAACAATCTTTAAGCACCAGTCATGAGTATCGGCTTCAGCCCATGCCTGGAGGAGCAGGTCAAACCCCTTTTGTTTAGTTAATCGCCCTACAGCCAACACAATCTTTTGTTTTATTTCATTTTGAGAAGTATCAAATTCTTTAAAGCTGACAATATTTGGTATGATTTTATGCTTCTTCCGCGGTAGCCATTTTAAGTATTTATGCTGATCTTCAGGGGTCTGTGATACTACTGCTGAAAATCTTGGATATAACTTCTCCCTAATTTTCCTTAACACCGCATTACCGACATCGTGTTCAAAATGCTCAATCGCAATAATTTTGCTTTTTTTTGCAAGCAAAGCTAACAAAAACGACATTTTTATATCGCATGACAGAAGTACATCATTTTTACTAGGGTTAAAATTTATATTTTTTAGCTGCTTAAGTTTCCTCATTATGTATATGAAATCAAATTTTAATCCTGAAATCCCTTTTAGATTACGATTGTACATACTTGTTTCGAAATCATCGTATAAGTATATTACATTGATCTCTTCAGCCGGAATAAATGTCAGATTCTTAGAAGATCGATATAAGCTAATGATAGTAACATCATAATATTTAGCCAAACCATTGGCTAAAGCTACTGAAACACGTTCAATTCCACCTTTCGCGCTTAAATCGCCTAGGAAAATATACAGTTTCATGACAAACTCTTCATCAATTCAACGACTCTCTGGCTACTATTAGCATCATCATATTTGTTTATTATGCTATTTACCTGACCGCGTCTTTCAGTATACTCATCGTTACCGGAGATAATTTTATCAATCGATTCTAATAAAGAATTCTGATTATTTACCTTATCTCCGGGCGTCCAAAAATCAAACGGCTCTAATGTAAATCCACCCCGCGATGAGCTATACGCATCAACATCTGGAACAAGAAAGACTATAGGTTTATTTAAAATTAGGTAATCCAGATAAATTGAAGAATAATCTGTGATTAAAATATCGATTAAGGAAAGTAGCTGATTCAAGTCAATATTTTTTTGAGTAAGTTCTTCAGAACTTATGATAGTAATATTGGAACTTAATGTTGCAACCCCTCGGAAATATTCTTCTTCGTAAGGGTGAAGTTTTAATATCAGATGCGCATTATTTTTTTCAAGGTAACCATCTATTTCATTTAATGAAAAATCATCTACTCTAAGGAAATTGTTATCAGTAATCTCAACACCATCAGAATATCTTTTATCTTCATTATTCATTCGAAAAGTAGGTGCAAGCATAATTATTTTTTTATTCTTGCAAGATTCAAGACCAACATTAGCTAACTCAATTGGTTTGAATAAAAAATCATTACGAGGCTGGCCTGTGATATATACATTATTAGCTTTTTCACGAAAACTAGCTGATATTATTGAGCGCATTACTTCTGAAGTGGCAATCCTGATTGCGGAATAGTCAATCATTCCTTTATAATCATTCTCACCCAAATAACAAATTTTCTTAAAAGGCATCCCATGCCACAAACTAATGTATCTTTGATTTCTGGCAACAGGTCCTATCATTTCATTATGCGTTGTAATTATATATTTACTGGTGAAGTAGTAATAATATTCCTTTAAAGAACCAGTAATAACCTTGCTAAAATTGGACTGATTTATATCCTTTTTTAAGGACCAAACGATGTGATAAGGTAGGTTATTTTCTATAATATAATCGCTTAATGCTTTGCAATTACCCGAGTAGTCTGGTTTGCTTTTAAAAAAAATTCTATTATTTTTCTTTGGAATGAAATAATTTAGCAGTGATATTGTTTTACTTACTGTTTTTCTTAATATTTTTTTAAAGGTAATCATCTCAGTGTCTTCACAACTTCAATAATTTCTGTAGTTGATACTGATGGTGTTCTTGGTAAATATATTACATCACATATATCATTTACCCAGTCGAATCGTCCAGCCCAGTCATCACCCATAACCAGCGTATCCGCTTTGTAATGCTTTATATATTCTTTTTTTAGCTCTAAAGATTCTTCAATAAATACCTCATTTACCACTCTAAGAGAATTTATAATACGACAACGGTCTTCCTGATTATAAATAGGGTAACGTCCTTTTTTACTGAAGTTTAATTTATCTGAACTTACACCAACGATTAAATGATCGCCAAAAGATGCTGCACGCTCAAGGATATTTACATGACCAACATGAAAAACATCAAATGTTCCAAATGTAATGATTCTCTTCATCGTTCTCTCGCAATAAGTAAGCTACCGCCCCTGGCTCAACAGCTACCAGTGCACTGCATAAAAATTCATGTTTCCACAAGCTCATTTTACGTGCTGCCAGTTACCCAGTATCCTCAGTATATTGAATTCACTATTTGCTCGTTCAATCTCTTCGTCTAGCAAGGATGAAACTAGTCTTTTTCACGAAGTATTTTTATTAGGAATTTTGTAAATTCTTATAAGAAAAAAGGCAGACATTGTGAATTGAGATGTTCATCAATCACAACAACCTGCCGTTTTGTAAAGACTTAGAGTTCAACCACGCTCCACTGCGTTTTATTTAGAAAGCAGCTTCTGAATCTGGTTACGGAACTTCTGCCCTTCTTTCAGGTTACGCAGGCCGTAGTTGACGAACGCCTTCATATAACCCATTTTTTTGCCGCAATCGTAGCTTTCGCCGGTCATCAGCATCGCTTCAACAGGCTGATTCTCGTTAAGGCGCGCGATGGCGTCAGTCAACTGGATACGTCCCCAGGCGCCCGGCTCGGTTTTCGCGAGTTCTTCCCAGACATCCGCGGACAGCACATAACGCCCGACCGCCATCAGATCAGAATTCAGCGTCTGCGGCTGGTCTGGCTTCTCGATGAAGTCGACGATACGGCTGATTTTACCTTCGGTATCCAGCGCATCCTGGGTGGTGATCACGGAGTATTCAGAGAGATCGCCTGCCATACGCTTGGCCAGTACCTGGCTGCGGCCATTTTCCTGGAAGCGCGCAATCATAGCGGCCAGGTTATAACGCAGCGGGTCAGCAGAAGCGGCGTCAATAATAACATCCGGCAGTACGACCACAAACGGGTTGTCGCCAATAATCGGGCGGGCACACAGAATGGAGTGCCCAAGGCCCAGCGGCTGCGCCTGACGCACGTTCATGATGGTCACGCCCGGCGGGCAGATAGACTGCACTTCTGCAAGCAGCTGACGCTTCACACGCTGTTCAAGCAGCGCTTCGAGTTCGTAAGAGGTGTCGAAGTGGTTCTCAACCGCGTTCTTGGAGGAGTGGGTAACCAGCACAATTTCCTTGATTCCCGCCGCTACGATTTCGTCGACAATATACTGAATCATTGGCTTATCGACGATAGGTAGCATTTCCTTCGGAATAGCCTTAGTGGCTGGCAGCATATGCATGCCGAGCCCGGCTACCGGGATGACTGCTTTTAAATTAATCATTTTCTCTCCCACCTCAAAAGGTTGATGAATTATAGTCGTTTACCGGACATAAGCCAGTATGAATTTATCCATGGCGTAAGCGCCACAGCCCCGCGACTCTCAGGGAAAGTGGTTATACCTTCTATGAATTCATACCGTTAATCGCCAGGATAATTCGTAAAGTCCGGTCAATCATTTTGTGATCCGCGTCGGCAGCGCAAAATTCAGCATTTCCGTATTCACGTGCTGATGATCCACCCGGTCGATGTCGACTGAACTCTGCCCTTTCTCGTTCACGGCCTGGATGTTCGCAAGCGACAGTAGCGTATCGTCTTTAGCCATAAAGCGGCCGCGCACATCTTTGCGCAGATCAAAGCGCATCTTCAGCGCCGGGCCAACGGACGACTCCTGCATCACTTTCACGTTACGCACAAACAGGTGCTGCGGCTTGTTATGCAGCTCAAGCGTCGCGCGCTTCATATCCACGTTCGTGATAGCGACAAACGAGGTGGCATTCCCGGAGGAGATCTGGATCCCGCGCAGCTTATAAGGCAGGGTGCGGTTATCCATGCAGATATTGTTCAGCTTGAAGTTCTGCGGAATCGACAGGTAATTGCCTTTAATAACCCCGTAGCCGATCAGCATCCCGGCGCTGTTCACCATATTCACGTCATCAATGAGGAAGTTATCGCAGCCGTAAATCGCGACCGTCGCGTTATCGATGCCCGCGGTTTTACTGAAGTCCGGCGTGATGTTTTTCGCTTTTACATTGCGGATGACGAAATGTTTGCCGTTCTCCACATGCACCAGCTGGCGACAGTTGCTGCCGGTGATGTTCGCCACCACGAAGTTCTTCACCGCCTGGCTTTCCGGGTAGGCATTATCGTAGGTGCTGCCCGCAAGGCCGATGCCGATGCCCCAGTTGATTTTGCCGTTGGTGCAGTTGATCTGGTCAAGGACGTGGTCGGAGATAAGAAGCTCCGAATCGTTGATCGCGACGTTCCATTCGATGGCGTCGCCCTGGAGCCGTTCAAAGCGTCCATGAGTGATACGCACGTCGCGCAGTTCGTTATGAAATCCCTGGCGCAGAATGCCGTAGTTGGCGTCGTGGATGTAGATATCGTCAATCACCAAGCCCTGCATCTTCTGCGGCTTTTTGCCGCCGATGTAAATCTGCATCACCGGGCCGAAGCCGCTCATCTCGATGCCTTTAATCGCCACCTGCGAGCCGCGCACGTCGAGAATGATGTTATGCAGGCGCCCTTTTTTCTCGCCCAGGATCTGGCAGCCGTCCTGGAGAATAAAACGTCCTTTGCCGTTGCCTTTGAGCGCGCCGAGCACCCGCAGGGTTTTCCCGGCCGGCATAAACACCGGGCTGTTGATATTGTCACAGGTGAGACTGGCGGGCACTTCTACGGTCTGCGCCTCACTGAAGGCAAGCTTAAACGCCTGGGGCCAGTTGTCCTTGTAGAAATCAGCGACATTCACGGTTTTGCCGCCCGTCACGGCATGGGCGGCGCGGCTGTGCAGCAGCGGCATCAGCGCCGCAGCGGCGCCGGCCTGCACGAAAGTCCGGCGGGAAAGACGCCCGGACGACATGATTTTACGCATAAAACCTCGGGTTACAGGGTTTGCAGCAGGCCCGCGAGTTCGCGGTAGATGCGCTGCTGGTTAAACTCGGTTTCCACTTTTTCACGGGCGCGGCTCAGCATTGGGCGCAGCGTCTGCTCGTCGATTTGCGCAAAGGCCTGAAGCTTGTCCGCCAGCGCATGCGCGTCGTTTTCCGGCACCAGCCAGCCCGATTTTTCGGCGTCGATCAGCTCCGGAATACCGCTGTGCTGCGTAGAGATAACCGGAATGCCGACCGCCATCGCTTCCATCAGCGCGACCGGAATACCTTCCATATCGCCATCCACGCCGGTGACGGAAGGCAGCAGGAACAGATCCGCCTCGTCGAGCATCGCTTTCACTTCATGGCTTGGCTTAAAGCCCGGCATAAACACGCAATCATCAAGACCATATTGCTCAATCAGCGTGCGCAGACGGCGCTCCCACGGCCCGGTGCCCAGGATGTTGTAACGAAAGTCCACCCCGCGGCCTTTCAGCAGGCGGCAGGCCTCGATCGCCACATGCAGCCCCTTTTTCTCGGTCAGGCGCGCAACGGAGATAATCTCCAGCGGCGTACCCGGCTGCTTCAGCGGGCGCAGCGAGAACTTCTCCATGTCCACGCCCATACGGGAGACCGCGATTTTCTCCTGCGGGCAGCCCATCGCCTTCAGGCGTTCGGCCCACAGTTCGCTAATCGGCAGCATTAAATCGCCGCGGCGAAACAGTTGCTGATACTCCGGCGTGTAGCGCGTGAGGACTTCACGGTGCGACACATCGATGCCATGAAACACGGTCGCGATTTTGCCGTCCAGCACGCCCAGTTCGCGAAGCTTGGCGGCAGTGACGCCCGCCGGGCCGAAATGCGCGATAAACACATCGGCCTTCAGCGTGCCGGGCACACGCCCGCAAATGGCCGAGAGAATCAGGTTACGCGCCTCATCGCCGTAGCGGGCCATATTGAGCGCCCGCCAGGTGCGGCCGTTGAACAGCCCGCGGGCGGTATGTCTGGCGCGATATTTCAGCTTGGCGGCTTTGCCTTCCGGCTCTTCCAGCAGAAAGCGGGTTTTCTGCGCCAGGTTGTACTCGGTATACGCGGCATGGGTGTTTTTCAGATCGCCCTTCTGCAGCGAGACGATCTCCACCTCATACCCCATGTTGATAAAGCCGACTATCTGGTTCAGGACGAACGTTTCCGAGGCGACCGGAAATTTCAGCAGAAAGAAGCTGACTTTCATCGGGCTCCTCCCGCGCGCATCAGCACGGATTTCACCATCTGATGACCCTTTTCGCGCTCGGCGGCGACCGCCGTGGCGAGGCGTTCATTAATCGCCGGCAGCTGGCCGAGCGTATCGCCCACCATCGACTGCAACGAGCCGTCCAGCAGATGGCGGATCTCAATCGCCATTTCCGGCATGCCGAGCTGCTGCATGATGCCCGCGGACTTGTGTTCGTAGTTAATGGCAATCGCTGGCGTCCCGAAGTTCATCGAGATAATCGCCGAGTGCAGACGGGTGCCGACGGTCAGCTCGCACGCGCCGAGAATTTTGCCCATCTCAAGGTCGTTCAGTTCATCCATCACCACGTGGAAGCGCGACGGATCTTTCACGAGCTTGCTCAGGTTCAGCGCCACCATACGGTCATCTTTGTTGTAGCTGTCGATGCCGGTGCAGGTGGAGAGCGCCAGCACCTGATAACCTTCGTCGATAATGCGGTTCACCACATTCGCGAAAGCCTGTTCGTAGGCCTGCTGGGTGGTGCCGAGACGTTTGTCGAACGGCGCCAGTTCGCGCAGCGTAATCGCCACGGTCTTGTCGCGCGCCGCCACGTCCAGCCAGTGCTGCACCGCGTAGCTCGCGACGAAATCCTCATTATGATGTTCAACCAGCCAGGCGGTATCGACGCCCAGCTCCACTTTCGAGGTGTCGATCTGGCCTTTCTTCATCAGGTCGAGACTCACGGTTTCACGCAGGATCAGCGCGTCGCAGTGGCCGAACACGTAGTTCGCGAGCTGATTAAACTGCGGCTCCTGGAACGGCCCGACGCTGTGGCCCACCATAAACAGCGGCTTTTTGGCCATAAAGGCGCACAGCGCATGTTCAAATTGCGGGGTGCCGTAGAGATCGACGAAGAACGAGCCGCCGACCTGGATAATCGCGTCATAACCGCCAAGCAGCCCGACGAAATCGGTAAAGCCCTGCGGCAGAGAGATATTGCGCAGCTTCCCGTTGCCGGTCACTTTGGCGAGCAGCACCTGGTGCTGGTAGCGGCGGCGCAGCACTTTCTTCACGCGGCCCATCACGCCCGCCGCGTTATTAAACTGCTTCATCTGTTTGTAGAGCGGATCAGGCATGACCTCTCTGTCCAGCAGCCAGGCGGAGCTCACCGGGTAGCGGCTCATCACGTCCACGTCCGCGGCAGGATCCTGAAGCGCTATCGCATCGATCAATCCGCGCAGGATAGCGCTGTCGCCACGGTTTCCGCAGGTGTGGTTGCCAAGAATGAGTAACTTCATGTTGACCTCTGAAATATGCGCTCGCCCTGTTCGCCGCACGCTGGCAGCAGGGGCTTGCGCATCAATAATTTTTAACGGGATCAGCCTGCACGGAGCAGCATTTTCATTTTATCGTTGCGGCAAAACTGACGTTTCAGCTCTACCACCAGCGCATTGCGCGACAGCACTATCGTCACGACGAAGGCCAGCACGCCGGCGCCAATCTGCACCGCCAGCAGCGGGGCGAGCGCCAGATGTCCTTTCAGCGCCACGCCGAGCGCGTAGCTGACCACAAGCGTAGGCAGAGAGAGCCAGAATGGCAGCAGAATGCTCTGGATATACTCGCGGTAGCTGGAGCCCAGCACCGGTTTAATCATGATGAAATAGCTCAGCACGGTATTGATTATCTGCACCAGCAGGAAGCCGAGCGTCACGCCGAGCGCGCCGCCAAGATGCCCGCCCGCGACAATCGCCGGAATAAACAGGAAGGTTTTAAAGACGTTGAATTTAAAGCTGATATCCACGCGCGCTTTCGCCATCAACAGCGAGCCAATCGGGTTGCCAATGGAGCGCAGGAGACCTACGACACACAGCAGCTGCAGAATCGGCACAATGCCCACCCACTTCTCGCCAAACACCAGCGGCACGAAGTTATTCGACACCACCATCAGGCCGAGCAGCGCCGGGAAGTTAATGATGCCGACCACCGAGAGCAGCTTGTAGAAGTTCACGCGCAGCTTGTCGATATCGTCCTGGATTTTGGCGAACGCCGGAAACAGTACGCGGGTGATAATCGGGTTAAGCTTCATTGGCGGTACGACCGCCACGTTGTACGCGAGGTTATACCCGCCCGCGACCGCCGCGCCGAGAATGCGCGCCAGCACCAGCGTGGAGAGGTTGGTATTGACGTAGTTCACCAGGCTGTCCGCGGTCAGCCACGCGCCGAACTTCAGGTTAGAGGAGACCGACGCCAGCGAGAAATGCAGGCCCGGACGGTAAATCTTGCGCCCGAAGAACCCGAACAGCGCGGTGCGCACCGCCGTGTTGACCAGATAACCGAGAATGGCGGTCATCGCCACCGGCCAGTACTGGGCGGAAATCACCGTAAAGGTGAAGCCCGCCAGCACCGAAAAAGTCTCAATGGCGCCAATCTTGTTGAACTCCAGCTCTTTTTGCATCAGCGCGCGGAACTGCTGGCCGTGCGGGATCACCACGAAGGCGAACGCCAGGGTCCGGATAAGCGGCGCCAGATCCGGGTTATGCAGCACGCCCGCGATAAGATCGCTTAACAGAAACACCACCACACAGACCACAATCCCCAGGCCCACGTTCAGCCAGTAGAGCGTGGTCAGCTCCAGGTTGCTGATGGTTTTGCGCTGGATAATCGAGTTCGCAATCCCGAAATCGGAAAGCGTATCGGCCAGCGCGATAATCACCAGACTGATGGTCAGCAGACCGAACTGATGCCCATCCATCAGCCGCGCCAGGATGGTCATCTGCACCAGCCCCAGGCTGATGATAATCACCGTCGAAATGGCGGACCACTTGGCGCCGCTAATGGTTTTGTCGCGAAGGCTCATGACCCACTACCCTTAATATGCCGCTTTGTTAACAAAGCCTTTGAACACGGTCAGGAAGACGATTTTGATATCGAGCCACACGCTCCACTCGCGGATGTACTCCAGATCGAACTCGATGCGTTTTTCCATCTTCTCCAGGGTATCGGTCTCGCCGCGCCAGCCGTTGATCTGCGCCCAGCCGGTAATGCCCGGTTTCACTTTATGGCGCAGCATGTAGCCCTGAATCAGCGCGCGATATTGCTCGTTATGCGCCACCGCGTGCGGACGCGGGCCGACAATCGACATCTCACCGGTGAGCACGTTAATAAACTGCGGCAGCTCATCAAGGGAGGTGCGGCGCAGGAAGTTGCCCACTTTGGTGACGCGCGGATCGTTCTGCGTCGCCTGCTTCACGACTTTGTCGTTTTCCATCACGCGCATGGAGCGGAATTTCCACACCATAATCGGCTTGCCGTCCATGCCGTAGCGCGTCTGGCGGAAGATAATCGGGCCTGGCGAGCTGAGCTTCACGGCCACCGCGATACAGCACAGCACTGGCGAAATCAGCAGCAGGATCATGGAGGCCAGAACGATATCTTCCAGACGTTTCAGCACGCGGTTAATGCCGGAGAGCGGCGTATCGTACAGCGGCACCACCGGCACGCCGTTCACGTCATCCAGGCGCGAGTGCAGAATGTTGAACGTAAACACATCCGGGATCAGCATCACCGAGCAGGTAGTATCGGAAAGCTGGCGCACAAGTTTCTTCATCTGCGCCCCTTCGCTCATGGACATCGCGATATAGACGTTATGAATTTTGCCCGCGCGGGCGTCTTCCACCAGTTGTTCCAGATTACCCGCCCAGCCCGTCGGCACGCCGCCCGGCTCCGGATCGTGGTAAATGCCTGCGACTTCCAGCCCCAGCCAGGGCTCGTTGCGAAAGCTCTCGGCGAGTTGCAGACCGACCGGCTGCGCGCCCGCAATCGCCACGCGACGGGTGTTATAACCGCGATTACGCAGCCAGCCCGCGCCGAAGCGAATCGCCGAACGGCACATCACCATCCCGACCCCGGTCAACAGATACCAGGCGAAGAACACGCGCACCGGGCTGTCGAAATCGGGATTAAAGGCCATCAGACCGGCGCTGAACACCAGGCTCATGGTCCAGTTCTGTAACAGCAGCAGCAGTTCGGTCGAAATTTTGACGCCGCGCCAGGAGCGGTAAAAATCGGTGATCCCGCCAATCATCTGGAATACAACGAGGGTGGTCAGGGCCATCAGCAGATGCATGTAGAAAAACGGCAGCTCATTGATCCTGCACACCACCCACAGTCCGACGAACATAATGGTTATGTCGGAGAATCGTTGCACCAGAGAGATTAACGATGCATTCGTTTTGGCTCGTTCGCGCTTTTTTAGATTTGTCATCGTCGTACCTTCAGGCGCCGTAAGGCGCAGTTAAGCGACTGTCTGGTCCCGGCAGGCGGGACGTAAGCGTCGCGGCGCACCGCGACGCGCAGACGGCCGCGCCGTTTTACTGATTCAGCAGCGCAAGGATTTCCTGGGTTTTCGCCTGCATCAGTTCCGTATCCGCACGCGACTCCACGTTAAGGCGCACTACCGGCTCGGTGTTGGACGAGCGCAGGTTAAAGCGCCACTCGCCAAACTCCATGCTGATGCCGTCGGTGCGGTCAATGCTGTCCGCCTGCGGCGCGAAGTGATCTTCAACGCGCTTAATCGCGACAGCCGGCTGCGCCAGTTTGCTGTTGATTTCGCCGCTCGCCGGGAACGCCGCCATGCGGTCGCGCACCAGCTCGCCCAGAGACTGGCCTTTCAGACACAGCAGCTCGGTCACCAGCAGCCACGGGATCATGCCGCTGTCGCAGTAGGCGAAATCGCGGAAGTAGTGATGCGCGCTCATTTCGCCGCCATAAATGGCGTCTTCCTGGCGCATACGCTCTTTGATAAACGCATGACCGGTTTTCGACATCACCGGCGTGCCGCCCGCGCCCTGCACCACGTCAACGGTGTTCCAGGACAGACGCGGATCGTGAATGATTTTCGCGCCGGGGTGCTTTTCGAGGAACGCTTCGGCCAGCAGACCGACAATGTAGTAGCCCTCGATAAACTGCCCGGTTTCGTCGAACAGGAAGCAGCGGTCGAAATCGCCGTCAAACGCGATGCCCATATCCGCGCCATGTTCGATAACCGCGTTGCGGGTGTCGTCTCGGCACTCCGGCAGCAGCGGGTTAGGGATACCGTTCGGGAAGTTGCCGTCCGGATTGTTATGCACCTTAATGAACTGCACCGGCACATTCAGCGCCTTAAAGCGCGCTTCGATGGCGTCCACCACCGGGCCCGCGGCGCCGTTGCCGGAGTTAATGACAAGCTTCAGCGGCGTGAGGTTTTTCACGTCGATGTAGCCCAGCAGATGGTCGATATACGCGTCGCGCAGGTCGATTGTTTTGTAGCTGCCGCGGGCGGCTTCATTCACCGGCGGGAAGTCGTTCGCTTCGGCAAGACGCTGCACGTCGCGCAGACCGGTATCGCCGCTAATCGGGCGCGCGCCTTCGCGGACCAGCTTCATACCGTTGTAATCCATCGGGTTGTGGCTCGCGGTCACTTCGATGCCGCCGTCCACGCCCAGATGGAACGTCGCGAAGTAGATCTCTTCGGTGCCGGAAAGGCCGATATCCAGCACGTCGACGCCCGCGTCCTGCAGCCCTTTCGCCAGCGCCAGCTTCAGCGCTTCGCTGGTCAGACGCACATCGCCGCCCAGCACGATAGTTTTCGGTTTCAGGAACTCGCCATACGCGCGGCCGATGCGCCACGCGATATCTTCATTTAACTCTTCGCCCAGACGCCCACGAATGTCGTAGGCTTTGAAACACGTTAACTTTTCCATTTTTTATCTCTTGGGTTCTCTTTTTTGTCGGAAAAAATGCGCAGGATGCCGCCGGATCACACCCGGCCGTAACGGTCGGCGAAGCGAATCACATCGTCCTCTTCCAGATAAGTGCCGGAGCGCACTTCAATCAGGTCGAGCGGGATCTTGCCGGGGTTTTCCAGGCAGTGCGTCGCGCCCAGCGGGATGTAGACTGATTCGTTCTCGCCCACCAGCTTCACGTCGTCGTTGATGGTCACCTTCGCGGTGCCCGCCACCACAATCCAGTGCTCGGCGCGGTGATGGTGCATCTGCAGCGACAGCCCTTCGCCCGGCTTCACGGTGATGCGTTTCACCTGGTAACGTTCGCCCTGATCGATGGAGTCATATTTGCCCCACGGACGGTAAACTTCGCGGTGGATGTGATGCTCATGGCGGCCGTCGGCTTTGATTTTCTCGACCACTTTTTTCACGTCCTGGACGTGATTACGGTCGGCGATTAGCACCGCGTCTTTGGTCTGCACCACGACGAGATCTTTCACGCCGACGGTGGTCACAAGGCCGGACTCGGCATAGACGTAGCTGTTTTCGGTGTTGTGCGAAATCACATCGCCGTGATGCACGTTGCCTTCCGGCGAATGGTTGGAGATCTCCCAGAGCGAAGACCAGGAGCCGACATCGCTCCAGCCTGCGTCCATCGGCACCACCACCGCGTCGGCGGTTTTTTCCATCACCGCGTAGTCGATGGACTCTTCCGGGCAGGCCAGGAAGGCTTCTTCATCAACGCGGATAAAATCGAGGTCCGGGTCAACGGTGCTCATGGCTTTTTCGCAGGCGTCCAGGATATCCGGGCGGTATTTGGCGAGTTCTTCCAGGTAGCGACCGGCGCGGAACAGGAACATGCCGCTGTTCCAGTAATATTCGCCGCTATTGACGTAGGACTGCGCGGTTTCCAGATCCGGTTTTTCGACAAACTGCGCGACGCTGAAGGCGACGGCGTCGACCGCCACTTCCGGGTTAGAGACTTCGCCACGGCGGATGTAGCCGTAGCCGGTTTCCGGCAGGTTCGGCACGATGCCGAAGGTGACCAGCTTGCCGCTCTCGGCGAACGGCATCGCGGCGCGTACGGCATTGCGAAACGCGTCTTCATCCTGAATGATATGGTCAGCCGCCAGCACCAGCATCAGCGGATCGGTCTCCGGGCTGTTGCGTTTTGCCGCCAGCGCCGCCAGCGCGATAGCCGGCGCGGTGTTACGTCCGGCAGGCTCCAGAATGATGTTTTCGGTCAGCTTGTTGAGCTGGCGCAGCTGCTCGGCGACGATAAAGCGATGCTGTTCGTTACAGATAACCACCGGGCTTTCGCACTGCACGCCGTTTAAGCGGCAGACGGTGGTCTGAAGCATTGTCAGATCCCCTTTCAGACAGAGGAACTGTTTTGGGTAAAGCACGCGGGAAAGCGGCCACAGACGGCTGCCGGAGCCGCCTGCCATAATTACCGGAAAGAGTTTTGACTGACTCATGGCTTAACCCCGAATATCAGCGATAAATTGGCTTAACACGTTCTCTTTTTCGAGCGTGCGTTCGGCATATTCACGTGCCACCGTGTTGTCTTTGGGAAGCGCAAGCGCGCTGACGATCCCTTCTGCCAGCGCGTCAACCGACTCTGGCTCTACGCAGACGGCGATGCCTGGCTCCGCGATACAAAGCTGTCCAAGCTCGGTGTCATGCTCGGCGGTGATCACCGCGTTGCCGCCCACCGCCAGGATATTGGTGAGCTTCGACGGCAGTACCGCGTCGGCTGCGCCGCGCTTCTGAATCACCAGATGGCAATCCGCCATCTTGAGAAGCGCCGGGAGCGCTTCATAAGGTTGCAGCGGGAAGAACTTCACGTTCGTAAGCCCCCGCTCTGCGACCATCTTCTCAAGGCGCGCTTTACCGCCGCCCTGGCCGACAATCGCGAAAATCCACGGCTGGTCGGTAAACCGCGCCGCCACGTCAATGGCGCTCTCCAGCCCCTGTTTCTCCCCGATGTTGCCGGAGTAGAGGATGATTTTTTTATCCGCCGGCAGGCCAAGCTGGCTGCGCAGCGCCAGGACGTCCTCTGTCTTCACATCCCGGAACCGCGCCACTTCGGACCAGTTCGGGAAAAAGATCACGCGCTCCGGGGGAACCCCTTTTTCTTTGGCTTTGTTCATCATTGAGCGCGAAATGGTCGAGACGTTATCAACGTTATGCAGACCGCTACGCTCAAAGCGGCTGGCGAGACGGGCGATTTTGCCCCCCTTGCCGCGGCCCGCCATGCCAAGGCCAAGCATGGCGTCCACTTCGTAATCCTGAATGTGCAACAGCGTTTTCGCGCCGGAGAGCTTCGCCAGCAGGCGCATGCCCGGCGTGCAGAACAGCGTTGGCACGACGCCGATGATGCGATCCGGCTTCCAGCGACGCTGGGCCAGCAGCGGGAAGAATGAGCTCGCCGCAAAGCTGCCGAGATGGATCAGGCGTTTTAACGTGGAAGGTTGTTTCGGGACATAAAGCGGGCAGCGCCACACCGTGGCGGCGCCCTGCTCTTTGCGCCAGCGCCAGGAGGAGTAGTTCTCCCCCACTTTCCAGGCCGGGTAGTAAGGCGGTGCGGTAATCACCCGCACCTCATGGCCCTGACGGGCCATCCATTCCACCATCTCGCCGGTGTACTTACCGATACCGGTCAGCTCCGGCGAGTAGTTGATGCCGTAAACCAGGATTTTCATAAGCCCGGCACTCCGGCAAAACGTTCAGCCATGAAATAGGCGCGGCTGTTGTCGTGCACATCTTCACTCGCCACAATCGAGGAGGGCGACTGCCAGCGGTACGCTTCGTGCTGCTCTTTGGGCAGGTTGAGCGCATCCGCTTTTACGCGCAGCCGGAAACCCAGCACGATGTAATGCGTGGTGAAATCGGTCCCGGAGAAGTTGTCGTCATAGAAGTGCTGCCAGACGCCGTAAAACTCTCCCTCCGGCATCGTAAAGCGTTTGCCAAGCTCCGCCTGCGTCAGACGTTCAAACGCCTGCGCCAGCGGCTCATCTTTCTGAACCCGACCGCCTGGCACGAACCAGAAGCCCTGCGCCGGACGGTTGGTGCGATGTCCGAGCAGGAACTCCCCCTGCTCGTTCTCGACAATCAGATCGATGGAGATAAGCGGCGTGGAGCGCACCACGGTGGCAAAATCTTCCTGACTTAAAAACATCCTTACCCCCGGAAACGATGCTGGTTTTCAAGGAACCACTGGTAAGTGCTGGCAAGGCCCGCCTCCAGTGAAATCTCGTGATACCAGCCCAGTGAGTGCAGACGGGTGACGTCGAGCAGTTTGCGCGGCGTACCGTCCGGTTTAGAGGCGTCAAACACCACGCGGCCTTTGTAGCCCACCACTTTGGCGATGGTCTGCGCCAGCTCGCGGATAGTGCAATCCACCCCGGTGCCCACGTTGATGTGCGACAGCATCGGCTCGGTGTTTTCCTGCCACACCTCGCGGTCGAGCTCCATGACGTGAATGCTGGCGGCGGCCATGTCATCCACATGCAGGAATTCACGCATCGGCGTACCGCTGCCCCACACCACCACGTCGGCGGCGTTTTCCTGGGTCGCTTCATGGAAGCGGCGCAGCAGCGCCGGGATCACGTGCGAGTTACTGGGGTGGAAGTTGTCGTGCGGCCCGTACAGGTTCGTCGGCATCACCGAGCGGTAGTCGCGGTTATGCTGGCGGTTGTAAGACTCGCACAGCTTGATGCCCGCGATTTTGGCGATAGCGTACGGCTCGTTGGTCGGCTCCAGCGTGCCCTGTAACAGCTCGCTTTCCGCAATCGGCTGGTTCGCCAGTTTCGGATAGATGCACGACGATCCGAGGAACAACAGCTTGTTCACGTTGTGCAGATGCGCCGCGTGAATGATGTTGCTCTCAATCATCATATTTTCGTAGATGAAGTCCGCCGGGTAGGTGTTGTTGGCGACAATGCCGCCCACCTTCGCCGCCGCCAGGTAAACCTGATCCAGCGCGGCGTCCGCGAAGAACGCGTTCACTGCCGCGCTGTCCAGCAGGTTCAGCTCGTCGCGCCCTTTGAGCACCAGCTCGACATCGTCGCGCTGCTCAAGCTGGCGAACGATGGCCGACCCCACCATCCCGCGGTGGCCGGCCACAAAAATACGTTGCTTTTTCATGCTCAGGACTCCAGCGCGATGGCAACCTCGTAGCCGTGAGATTTCAGCAGCGAGTGTTTCTTCGCGGCTTCGAGATCTTTCGCGACCATTTCAGAGACCATTTCCTGCAGGGTGATTTCCGGTTTCCAGCCCAGTTTTTCGTGTGCTTTGGTCGGGTCGCCCAGCAGGGTTTCCACTTCAGCAGGACGGAAGTAACGCGGGTCAACTTCAACGATAACGTCGCCCGGTTTCACGCCCGGCGCGTCATGGCCGGTCACGGAAACCACGATGCCTTTCTCTTCCACGCCTTTGCCTTCAAAGCGCAGTTTGATACCCAGCTGCGCGGCCGCCATTTCGACGAATTGACGCACGGAGTACTGCACGCCGGTCGCGATAACGAAATCTTCCGGCTGTTCCTGCTGCAGCATCATCCACTGCATTTTCACGTAGTCTTTGGCATGGCCCCAGTCACGCAGGGAGTCCATGTTGCCCAGGTGCAGGCAAGATTCCAGACCCTGTGCGATGTTGGCGATAGCGCGGGTGATTTTGCGGGTGACGAAGGTTTCACCGCGGCGCGGGGATTCGTGGTTGAACAGAATGCCGTTGCACGCGTACATGCCGTAGGATTCACGGTAGTTTACGGTGATCCAGTAAGCGTACAGTTTCGCGACCGCATACGGAGAACGCGGGTAGAACGGGGTGGTTTCTTTCTGCGGGATTTCCTGCACCAGGCCATATAGCTCAGAGGTGGATGCCTGATAGAAACGGGTTTTCTTTTCCAGACCCAGGAAGCGGATAGCTTCCAGCAGGCGCAGAGTGCCCATGGCATCTACGTCTGCGGTGTATTCCGGGGATTCGAAGGAGACCGCTACGTGGCTCATCGCGCCCAGGTTGTACACTTCGTCCGGCTGCACTTCCTGCAGGATACGGGTCAGGTTGGAGGTATCGGTCAGGTCGCCATAGTGCAGGTGGAATTTCGGGTTGGTGCTGTGCGGATCCTGGTAGATATGGTCAACGCGCTCGGTATTGAAGGAAGACGCGCGGCGTTTGATACCGTGGACTTCATAACCTTTCTCAAGCAGAAACTCAGCCAGATAGGAGCCATCTTGTCCGGTTACGCCGGTAATGAGAGCAACTTTACTCATAATTTGTTTTTCCTCTGTTTAAATCGGACTTTGCCTGGCTCACCAGGCCGTTTATTAATTCAGGGATCAGTGTCCTGCTCCCCTTTCCCAAACCCTCTCGGCTTGAGAGGGGAAATCGATGTGGCGCAAAGGGTTACTGCCCCTCCACCCGGTCGCGAACGATCTGCGCCGGATTGCCACGACAAATTTTGTTCGCCGGCAGCGTCTTAAAGACGCTGCTGCGCGCGCCGACCACCGTGCCTGCGCCGATGGTGACACCAGGCGCGACAAACACATCCGTCGCAAGCCAGGCCTTCTCGCCAATCACAATCGGCTCGGCGGTAATATCAAAATGCGGACTCATGTAGTCGTGGCTGCCGGTGCACAGGTAGCATTTCTGCGATACCACGGCGTTCGCGCCGATGGTGATATCCCCGAGCGTATAGAGCACCGCGTCATCCCCGACCCAGGCGTAATCACCGATGGTTAATTTCCACGGGTAGGTAATTTGCACCGAAGGGCGAATCACCACGCCTTTGCCAATTCGCGCGCCAAATAACCGTAATAAAAAGGCGCGCCAGCGATATAATATTTGCGGAGACCAGGCAAACAGCGTCGCCTGAACCGCCCACCACAGTTGAACCTTAATAGGGTGCCCGCCCCGGAAGCCTTTCGGCACCGAGAATCCGCTTAAATCTTGCATATGCTTTCCTTATGGCCAGGCTTTATGCTTTGTTATACAGCGCCTTAGCTTTTCCGGTCGTACGCATGCGTAATAAATAAGAAAGTTCTGTTAATATTCCAGGAACCCGCAATATGTTGCGTTGCACTTTTTTAGCGTCCTGACATAATTCCAGATTATTCGAGGTTGACACGCCACCCATTGAGAATTCTGACACCAGCCCTTTCAGCTTTTTAAAGCCGTAGCCGGATTTATACATTTTGGCGGTTAACGCGTAATCGGATGAGACTTTATATTGCAGATCGTAGGGGTACTTTTTAAGCCCGGAAACCGGGAAGAAAATCGCCTGATGGCTGGCAGGCAGGCTGTGGTAAATATACCAGCCGCTTTTCGCGTTGCGGCGCATTTTATTGCCGTCGCCGAAATCGAGCAGCGCATCGCCAATATACATCGCGTTTTCATTTTCCGGCGCAGCGGCCAGCTGGCGCGCCACGTCGGCTACGCCTGGATGAAATACGTCGCCGGAATTCAGAAAAATCGCAAAGCGGCCGTTGGCCATTTCGATGCCTTTATTCATCGCATCGTAAATGCCGTGGTCTTTTTCGCTGACGAAACGCAGGTTGTACTGACCGTTGAGATCTTCCAGGAACTGCGCGGTGCCGTCGTTAGAGCCGCCGTCCACCACAATCCATTCGAACTCGATTTCAGGCGCCTGCGCAAGATGGGCCAGGGACTGCCAGGTCTTCACCACCCCTTCATAATTGCGCCAGGCGACAGTAATTACACTTAAAAGCATCCGGGCCTACCTCATCAGGAATCTGTAATGTTTAACGCTTTACGCAGAATAAACGGACAAACAATTAAGAACGCATATTCCGGGCTAAAAATCGAACCGGTAAAAAACAGGGATACAGGTGTAAATAACCACAGCTGTACACGAAAATTCTGATTATTACCAAATGCGTTAATCATCATTTTCCCGACCCTGAACATATACCAGCCGGTGAGTAACACTGCGAACCATGAAAAATAAATGATTAGCAGGTAGAGCCCATTGTCTATTGTTTTTCCGACGTCCGCACCGTTAAAAATTCCGAATGATGCGACATATTCGTAAAGCGAACCAAAACGCACTACACCATCGATATTCGTCAGCGAATATCCCACCATCACCAGCGGTCCGATGATGCGATAATAGGATGACGAACCCTCTGTGCCTAAATCACCGATACGCTCCGCGATATACGGGAAGGCGAACACTACGCCTACGATAAACACAGCCAGGGAAACAATTGCCAGCGGCAACTTTTTACGAATCGCGTTTTTATTAAGATACTGAAACGCCCACTCCAGCAAATAAAACAGGATAAATGTCATCACGCCCGAAAACGAACCCGATAAGACTATCCCTAAAAGAATCATACCATCGGTTTTTGGGGTTTTGATACCAAACTGTTTGATGCTGAGCCAAATTGAGATTAACGCCAGAGCGAAGAACGCCGGCTCGAAATACATCGCCGTGGTGCGCCTGCCGCCAAACTTAATGAAATTGAGTACATAGCTGTTGCTGTAGATGAGAAACTTCGAGATGGTTTCCATCAGACTACTGCCGCCGGAGAGGATAATCTGCGCCATCTCCAGCGCCGCCAGCGTAACGATAAAGCCCACCACCAGGTAAAACAGCCGCAGAATTTTGCGGTAGTTACGCGGCGAGATGGTCTTGAAGCGAATGCTCCAGGTCATCCCGATGATGATAACCGTATACAGAAACAGCATCGTCGACGTGACATATTTACTGGCGTCGAGCGATTTACCGAACAGGTAGTTGAACATCGTCAGACCGGCGCCGAGTCCCAGCGCGATCATCAGCTTCTTCAGGTTAATCTTGTCCACGAACAGCAGCAGCAGCACCGGCAAAAACGTCACAATCGTAATCGGGAAACTCTCGCCGAGCTGCGCCAGTTTGACGTTCACCACCAGATAGATGAACGGCAGCAGCAGATAGCTACAGACTCTGATAGAACGAGACATATTCCTCCAGCATCTGTTGGCCGCTGTACGCTTCCCGGCTACGCGCCCGGAAGGCTTCAAGCGTGGTGCCGAAAACCGCTTCGGCGATCTGCGCTTTACCGCGCTGCGCCAGCAGCAGCACGTCATTGTCATCGACCGTTTTACCGCCCGACTTGTTCAGCACTTCCTGCGCCGCCTCGCTATGGGTGGCGATAACCGGCACGCCGATGGAAAGCGCTTCGCACAGAATCAGCGGGTAGTTATCGACGCGCGACGTAAACAGCAGCGCGTCCATCTGATTCAGTTCATTCATCAGTTTACGTTTGTCGGTCAAAAAGCCGTGGTTGACCACGTTGGCGCCTTCAAACGGCGAGAATTTGCCGAAGGTGTGCACTTCCACTTTATCGCCGAGCGCCACCAGATCGCGCACCAGACGCTGATTGGTTTTACCGTCGTAACGTAAATCGTGGGCCACAACGGCGATTTTTGGCGCGCCCGCGCCCGGCGGCATCAGCGGCAGTTCGGCGAGAATGGCCTCCGTCGCCACGTCGATGCCGTTGTTGATGATTTTGCAGCGCCCTGCCCCGTAGAGGCTGTTAAAGGCGTCGGCCACGTGCTGGCTTGGCGAAATAAAATGGCAGCCGAGCGCCAGCATGTCGCGAAAGCGCTGACGTTTGTTGTCGACCAAGCTGTGCGCGCGGTCGACTTTGACCGGCGGATAGTTATCCAGCGTCGGGCATTTCTGGCAGCCGCTTTTCCAGCCTTCGCAGCCGTCGAGAAAGGCGCAGCGGCCGGTGACGCTCCAGTGATCGTGCAGCGTCCAGACGAAAGTGACATCGCGCTTGTGCGCTTTCAGCTTCTGGCAGAACGCCACCACCTTATCGAGATTCAGCCAGTAGCTGTGCAATACATGAAAGTGCAGCACCACCGGCCCGTCGATGCGCGTTACGCGACGGTAGAGGCTGTCGAGCGAGCCAAAGAGATCCTGGTTTACGAAGCGGAACAGCGCGATATTGGCGATCGAGGTCAGTCGCGGCGTATGTTTTTCCACCTCCGGGAAATTATCGTGACTGACGCTTTTTTTACCGCCCTTGCCGTAGCCGTAAATAAAACGGGAACGCATCCCTTTTTGCAGGGCGCGCTGATGAAGATCCAGCGCTACGCCTGCCGCGCCGCCTTCTGCGAGGCGGACATTAAATTGTAATATGTTCATTTAATTACCTTCACCCGCGCTTTTTCGCCGACGACCAGCGCATTATCCGGCACGCTGTCCAGCACCACGCTGCCCGCGCCTATCGTGACGTTATTGCCAATGGTGATATCGCCAATGATCACCACGTTCGCCCCGAGCTCCACGCCGTTGCCGATAACCGGACAGGCGAGGCTTTCCGCGCCGCGGTTGCCGATGGTGACGCCGTGGCGAATGGTGAAATCATCGCCCGCCACCACGTTTTTATTGATAACGACGGCATAACCGTGGTGAATGGTGAAACGGCGGCCAATGGTGGCGGCGGCCTGAATTTCATACCCGAAAAAACATTCGGTAAAGAAGCGGTAGAGCAGCAGCACCGGCGCCGCCCACAGGTTGTTAAGCACGTTTTTTTTGCGCCACACCGAGCAGAAGTGCGCGATGCGATAGGCGACCACCATGCAGCAGGGGCGCAGGTTCCATGAATTCGCGCGCAGATCCTCAAGCAGCATTATTTCCCCCGCAGGCTGTCAGCCAGACGTTTGGTATTACGCACCGACAAAAGCGTCAGCAGCGTGCGCCAGTTCATGCGTTTATTACGGATCTGATAGAGCGTAAACAGCTGATATTTTTTGCTGGCGCGGTCGAATTTATCTTTGTGTTTGCGGTAGAAGTGGAAATAACCGGCAAACTTTTTCGCCGATTTGGTTATCTGCATTTCACCGTGGTTGATATGCAGAATTTGCGTCGCGTCTTCCACTTTCCACGGCTCGCCATAGGTCACGACCATACGCAGGAACATGTCGTAGTCCTGCGCGGCGGCAAGCTCGTTATCAAACAGCGACTCTTTGAAACGCCACGCCCAGGTGAACACCTGGTTGCCGACGATGTTGCGCTTAAAGAACAGCTTCAGCGACCACGGCGATTTCGGGTAGAGCGGCAGGCTGGTCGGCTGCGAGTAGACCTGGCCTTCGCACAGATAGTCGTTGGCGTAGAGAAACGCGTGCTGATTAAGCTTCTCTTTGTGCGCCAGGAAAACGGACAACCGATTCGGCATCCATTCGTCGTCATCGTCGATGCCGGTAATGAAATCGCCCTTCGCCTGCAGAATGGCCTGGTTGCGCACCGCGCACGCGCCGGAGTTAAAATCATTGCGCGTGTAGCTGACGCGCGGATCGTTAAGCGCCAGAACGAAGTTTTGCAGCTGCTCCCAGTTGCTGGAGCAGTCGTCGACAATGATAAGTTCCCAGTTGTCGTAGTCCTGGCGCAGCACGGAATTGATCGCCCGGATAGCCAGTTGCTGGCGGTTCCACGTCGGCATGTAAACAGACACTAAGGGGCGCGCGGTGCTGGTCATTGTGGTTTCTCCGAATGCTTAATGGATGTTATGCACGTTGCCGCAAGGGCGTAGCCGTTTAAGGCTGCGCCGTGTTCATTGCCCTCACCCCCGCCCTCCTCCTCAGAAAAGAGGAAGAAAATAAGCCTGCCGTTGGGGTTGCTTACCCTCCCGCAGAGAGCGGGAGGGCGAGGTGGGGAGGGACGCCGTTACTTGTGGTCCGATTTGTACTCGTACTCGTAGTAGCCGTAGTCCTGGTAGCCGGAAGCGCGACGGAAGATGGAGTTAAGGATAACCCCCCGGACTTCAATGCCGTTCTGCTCGAAGCGGCTCAGGCTGGTCTGTACTTCTTTAAGCGTGTTGACCGCATAACGCGCGACCATCAGCGTGGTGCCGGCGTGGCGGCCGACGACGGCGGCATCGGTGACGGCCAGAATCGGCGGCGTATCGATAAGCACCATGTCGTAGTTCGCGCTCGCCCATTTCACCAGCTCCGCGAAGCGTTCGCTCATCAGCAGCTCAGACGGGTTCGGCGGCACCTGACCGCGCGGCACCAGGTCAAAGCCCGGCACAGAGGTTTTCTGCGCGCAGCGGCTGATATCGCCCTGCCCTGCCAGCACATCAGAGAGCCCGTTGACGTTGGTCGTGCCGAGCAGCTCATGGGTGTAGCCCTTACGCATATCGCAGTCGATCAGCAGCACGCGTTTGTGGGTCTGGCTAATCACCGCCGCCAGGTTGGCGCAGACAAACGTTTTACCGATAGACGGGCTCACGCCGGTCAGCATCAGGACGTTGTTCGGCGCCTGCATCATGGCGAAGTGCAGACTGGTGCGCAGGCTGCGGATAGCTTCGATGGCGAGATCCGTCGGGTTGCCTACCGCCAGCAGCTGGCTCTGTTTGAAGCGTTTAACCCCTTTGACGGTCTTCACGCTGTCGCGCGATTTCTGCCATTCAGAGAGCGGGATACTGGCGTAGACGTTGATTCCCGCCTCTTCCAGCGCCAGCGGGCTTTCGATACCGCGGTTAAACAGCGAGCGCAGCAGCACAATCACGATGGAGAGCAGCAGGCCGAGAATAATGCTGCCAAGCACGATCAGCGCTTTCTTCGGCTTCACAACACCCGGTTGAGTGATAGCCGGGTCGACGATACGCACATCGCCCACGGTGCTCGCCTCGGTGATTTTCAGCTCCTGCTGTTTGTTCAGCAGTTGCATGTACACCTGCTGGCCCGATTCCACATCACGGGTCAGACGGACGATCTCCTGCTGGGTTTTCGGCATCGCGGTGACGCGGTTATTCAGCTTCGCTTTTTCATCTTCCAGCGCCTGGCGTTTTTCCAGCAGCGTGCGGTACGCCGGGTGCGCTTTGGTGTAGAGCTTGGAGATTTCCGCCTCTTTGAACGTCAGCTCGTTGAGCTGAGCGTCAATGTTCACCATCGAGTCCAGCACCGCTTTGGCCTCCAGCGGCAGGTCGACAGAATCCTGCTGCTGGCGATACGCGTTGAGTTTGTTCTCGGCGATATCCAGATTCGAACGCACTTCCGGAAGCTGTTTGGCGAGGAACGCCAGGCTTTTGGCCGCTTCTTCCGATTTACGCTCGATATTCTGCTCAAGGTAATTACGGGTGATGCTGTTCAGGATATCGCGGATCTGATCGCGATCTTCGCCCATATACGTCAGGCTCAGCACGCCGGTGTCTTTACCCGTTTCGGTAACCGTCAGGTTGTTTTGCAGCTGATTGATCATGCCGAGCGTGGAGTATTTGGTGACGGTAAATTCACTGCCTTCCTGCGCGTGAATCTGGTCCACCATCATTTTCACACCGTCTTTGCTCAGCGGTTTACCCACTTCGCCGCGGGCGCTAAAACCGCCGCTGCTGGTAAGCTGATACTGTTTCGGGCCCAGCACCGCGACCGTGAACTCATCCTCCGCCATGCCTTTCGGCAGCTCGAAAGTGGTCACTTTAATCGTTTCGTCGGCGCGGCCCATCAGGCGTTCCCAGCCCGAACCAAACAGCGGGAACGTCTTTTTCTGAACGGCGATGTCGAGATCAAGATCGTCGACGGTTTTGCCGAGCACCAGACGGGACTGGATCAGCTGAATTTCCGCATCCGACGCGGGCGGCTTGTTTTGCAGCGCCGTGCTGATGTCCTGCACCAGGGAGTTGCCCTGATTCTGCTCGATTTGCACCAGCGCGTCGGCGCTGTAGATGGGAGTGGCGAACATGACATAAATCAGCGCGCCCAGCGCAAACAGCGCCGTAATGCCAAGCACCCACCAGCGTGCTTCCACCACAGTGCCCACCAGGCGTCCAATATCTATCTCGTCGCCGCCCTCCACCGGGGCGGCAGAATGTCTCACTTTATCAGTCATCGTTATCCCTGCTGCGTTTTCAGTGCCTGCGCCCACTGGCGGGCAGAGTGATCCAGAAGTGCGTAAACCGCCTCAAAGGCGTCCCGGCTCTTACGATACGGGTCGGGAATATCGCGCTGGTCGTCCCAGTGACCAAACAGCATCACTTTGCCGCGCATCTCCGGCGCCATGTCGCAAATCGAGGAGACATGACGCTTTTCCATGGCGAGGATTAAGTCGTACTCGCGGCACATCGCGCTGGTTAACTGGCGGGCCTCATGGCCCTCCAGAGAGAGGTCGTGCGCGGCCGCCACGCTCACCGCGCTGGCGTCTGCACCCTTCCCGACCAGCGCCCCAAGGCCTGCGGACGCGACCGTCACGTCCGGCAGATGGCGTTTAAGCAATCGCTCCGCGGTAGGGGAACGACAGATGTTCCCCACGCAAACCACAAGTATTTTGTTAAACATAGGCGTTACCACTTGTGAATGTCGTTTGCTGTATCCGTCATGTAACGGACGCCACTGATGGTCGGCAGCAACTGGTTGATAAGACGGTTCCAGCGCGCCACCGGTGCGGTGGTCACATAGACCACGTCATACGGTTGCAGACGGAATTCCGTCGCCATAATGAGCGAAGTCGCATCGGACATATCAAGCTGGTAAATGTTGGCAATCTTGCCGCCGCGCTGGGTGTCGCCGCGCAGAGGACGGATAACAAAGATGCCGCTCGCGTTAGACGTCGTCAGATCGATACCTTCGGCCTGGCCGAGCGCTTCGGTCAGCGTCATACCGCTGAAGTCCATTTTGAGCGTGCTCTGTTTCTTCACTTCGCCCATCACGAAGACTTTCAGATCGTCATTACGTGGAACGAATAAGATATCGCCCGGATAAAGCAGATGGTTCTGGCTCAGATCGCCGTTCTGCATCAGCGCCTGCAGGGAGATGCGGCGCTCCTGACCGTTATGGGTCAGCACGACGTTGCGCCAGTCAGCGGCGTCCGTCAGACCGCCTGCGGCGTTGATAGCATCCAGCACGGTCAGCGGCACGTTGGTGATGGCCTGCTGGCCCGATTTCGCCACCTGCCCTGAGATATAGGCTTTTTGCGAACGGAATGCGGCGATATTAACGTCCACCTGCGGGTCAGCGATGTACTGCGCTAAACGGCCGGTAATATCGCTGCGGATTTCAGCGAGGGTTTTGCCAACAACGTGGACCTTACCAATGTAGGGATAGAACATGGTGCCGTCCGGCTGCACCCAGTTACCGGTGTCGCTGGAGCTGCGGTACTGGCCCGCAGGCGTGGTGAGTTCCGGGTGATCCCAGACGGTAACGTTGAGTACATCGCCCGGCCCTACGCGATACTGGTAGTTGGCAATCTCCTGGTCGAGAGACATATTCGGCTGAGCCACGTTCGGACGAGGACGTAATTGTTCTACCAGTCGCGGCGTCAGCGGATATACGTTCACCATCCGGTCAAGATCAAAGTCTGCATCCTGTTGCTTGATCACGTCCTTTCCCATCGTAGACATATTGCTGCCGGGAAAAACAGTGCAACCGCTCATCAAGGTTACAGACACCAATAAAGGCATCAATTTCAGTCTGGATTTCATCATTGAATTTTTATCACTTTGGCAGAGTAATTATTCTGACCCTTTAAATAAGCCACCGTACCGCTTGTTCCTGCATCAAGAATGCGGCGTCAGGCGCCAGAATATAACTGGAATCATTCCTAAAAGTCGCTTATTTACCCATATACTATTGACAGAATAATTGAGGCTAATTGACAGACTTCAGGCACGCTACCGCCCTTGGCTTTCAGTTACCAATCTACTGCAAAAACAGACGGTTATATTGACACACCCCTGTGGAGCCTCTTCCAATTGGATTTATCTTATTGCAAGAGACGGTTCATTACGCTGGCGCACTGCTCATCCAGAACGCACAAAGAAAAATCCTTGTGTGCCGGTGGGAATAAGAAATGCTGAGTGGATTGTTGCAGCTAAAGTTTTGGCAGGCAAGTTAACGCATCGTTGCAAGGCTGTTTTTAAGAATAATATGAACAGCCCATTTTATTACTTTTAGGATTTTCTTCATGTTGACAGACAGGGGTGTATAAACTACGCAGACAATATAATTAAGATATATCCGGGTAATATTATTATTTCATTCTTTTTCATTATGACCAAAATATGGCATCTGGCTATTTATTAGCTTTTATTTGCCACATTTGGTTAATTTCCCGCCACTCTTCGCCGTTAAGATAATTCTGCCTCGCGTTGCAATTTAAGCGCGATTTATCCAGGATCATCAGACTGCTATTTATCTTAAAAGGTAACTGACCTCATATGGAATGGATTGCCGACCCCTCGATCTGGGCAGGTCTGGCCACGCTTATCGTGCTGGAGCTGGTGCTCGGAATCGACAACCTGGTGTTTATCGCCATCTTGGCTGAAAAACTGCCCCCCGCCCAGCGCGACCGCGCGCGCGTTACCGGCCTGATGCTGGCGATGGTGATGCGTCTCGGCCTGCTGGCCTCCGTCTCGTGGCTGGTGACCCTCACCACACCGCTGTTAACCATCAAAAGCTTCAGCTTCAGCGCCCGCGATTTAATCATGCTGCTGGGCGGCCTGTTCCTGCTGTTTAAAGCGACCGTGGAGCTTAACGAGCGGCTCGAAGGCAAAGACACGGAAAACCCGACGCAGCGGCGCGGCGCGAAATTCTGGGCCGTGGTGGCGCAGATTGTCATCCTCGATGCGGTCTTCTCGCTTGATTCGGTCATCACCGCGGTCGGCATGGTGGATCACCTGGCGGTCATGATGGCGGCGGTGATTATCGCCGTCTCCCTGATGCTGATGGCAAGCAAGGCGCTGACGCGCTTTGTGAATCATCACCCGACGATTGTTATCCTCTGTCTCAGCTTTCTGCTGATGATAGGCTTCAGCCTGATTGCCGACGGCTTCGGCTTCCATATTCCAAAAGGCTATCTCTACGCGGCCATTGGCTTTTCTATTATTATCGAGGCCCTCAACCAGCTCGCGATTTTCAACCGCCGCCGTTTTCTCTCCACCGCCAATCAGACGCTGCGCCAGCGCACCACGGAAGCCGTGATGCGGCTTATCAGCGGTAAGAAAGAAGACGCCGATCTCGACCCGCAGACGGCGTCGCTGCTCGCTGATTACGACAACCATCCCCTGTTCAATCCTCAGGAACAACGGATGATTGAACGCGTGCTGAACCTTAACCAGCGCACCGTCAATAGCATTATGACCTCCCGTCACGACGTCGAGCATATCGATATCAACGCGCCGGAGGCGCAGGTACGCGCCCTGCTTGAGCGCAATCAGCATACCCGCGTGGTTATCCGCAGTGACGAAGACGAGGACGCACTGCTCGGCGTGGTGCACATCATCGATTTGCTGCAACAGTCGCTGCGCGGCGAGCCGCTCGACCTGCGCGCGCTGGTGCGCCAGCCGCTGGTGTTCCCGGAAGGATTGCCGCTGTTAAAAGCGCTGGAGCAGTTTCGCAACGCCCGCACTCACTTTGCGTTTGTGGTCGACGAGTTTGGCTCGGTGGAGGGGGTGGTGACGCTGAGCGACGTGATGGAAACCATCGCCGGTAATCTGCCAAACGAAGTGGAAGAGATTGACGCGCGCCACGACATTCAGAAAAACGCCGACGGTAGCTGGACCGCCAACGGCCATATGCCGCTGGAAGACTTGATTCAGTATGTTCCGCTGCCGCTTGACGAGAAGCGGGAGTACCACACGCTCGCCGGACTGATGATGGAGTATCTGCAACGCATTCCGGGCGTGGGCGAAACGGTCCAGGTGGGACATTACCGGCTCACCACGCTTGCGGTGGAACACCATCGTATTCAGAAAGTGCGAATCACCTCGCAGGCTGTGCCGCAGGAAACACCGACCGCCGCGGCGTAACGCCATAAAAAAAGCGGCCGCCTGGGCCGCTTTTTCGTGTGGTGGTGTTCACAGTTTATCGAGCAATTTTTTCACATCCTGCGCGTCGTTGCTGCCTTTATGGCGCTCGCTCCAGTCGCTCAGCCGACGTTTGGCTTCATCCTGCAGATGCTTACGCAACAGCTGATCGACCTGCAAACTGTAGTTGAGCGCTTTCCACGGGCCGTAGACGCGCAGTGGCACTGGCGTGGCTTTAAGCCACTGCACCAGTTTATCGTCGCCTTTCCAGCCGTCGGTCACCTGCACTTTAAAGCGCGTGTCGCACTGCTCGCGCACCAGATCGAGCGTGCCCTCCCCGCGTAACGCCAGCAGTGAAGACTGCCCCTGCATCTCGTCAAGCGTCAGCTCGCCGTGATCCAGCGTCGCGTACGTGGTGAAGCTGTCGAGCGTGGTGGCGTTGTCGAAATCTTCACGCGCGCTCACCCCGCCGCCGCTGCGTTCTACCGCCTGCTGGATAAGCTGCTGGAAATTCAGCCCTTCCATGCGGCTGCCTTTGAGCGCAAGCGTCGCCTCGCCTTCCCAGTTTTCACGAAACGCCTGGGCGTCGATGCGATCGCCCTGAAACTTACCGTCAACGCTCATTTTGCCGGTCAGCGCGATAGGATAATTAAAGGCGCGCAGGATCTCGCCCACTTCAATATCTTTCGCGTTGACCGTAAAACGCGCGTCCGGGACATCATCGCGCGCGTCAAGCCTTCCCGGCAGCGACAGTTCGCCCGCGCCGAGTTTGCCGGTCAGCGCGCTAAGCGTCAGCAGCCCCGCCTGATTGCGCATCTGCGTGTTGACGTTGCTGAAGGTCAGCCCACGCCAGCGCACGCTGTCGGCCCGAATACGGGCGCTGGCGTTAAAACCACGCAGCCCCACATACGGCGCCTGGTCCACTTCAGCGGCAATCACCGGGCGCGGCAACGCGCTCTGCTGGCCCTGCTGGGCGACGGCGGTAGTGGTGGCCGGGTCCGGCGCGAGCAGTTTATCCAGATCCAGCGCGCTGAAATGCAGATCGAGATCCCAGGCCGGCGTGTCGCCAAGCGTCACGCTCCCCTGCCCGGCAAGCTGGCTGTCGTTGGCTTTCAGGTTAAGCGCGCTGAATTCCAGCCGCTTGTCGCCCTCAAGCCAGCGGGCCTGGAACGTGCCCTCGCCTGTGATGCCGTCACGGGGAAGATCGGCGCCGTGCAGTTGCCAGGAGAGCTGCGACACCGTGGCGCTCAGGGTTTGCGGATAGTCGGCGGCGTTCAGCGCGGCGGTGAGTGAGAGCGTCAGATCGCGCTGATCGCGGCTGATTTTGCCGCTCAGTTCAAGCTGCGCGTCGTGGTGCTCGTTCTGCTCCATTTGCAAATTGATGTTGCGAACAGTGACCTGCTCATCATCTTTATGCTGGAACACCAGCACGCTGTCGGCCACTTTAAGCCGGGCGATGTCGAACGACCAGCCGCGGGTATCTTCTACCAGCGGCGCGCTGCTTTTCGGTCCGACCGGCGCACCGGGTTCGTGCCGCGCCTCGCTCTGGGGCGTGAGCTGCACCACCGCGCCTTTCAGCATCACCTGACGCACAGAAAGCTGGTGCGAGAGCAGCGGAAACAGCGCCACATCCAGACGCATGTTATCGGCGCTGACCAGCGGCTGGCTGGCGCCGGGCGCGGTAAGGCTCATCCGTCCCGAGAGAATGCTAAGCTGCGGCCAGACGTGCCAGCGCAGCGGGCCATCCAGCTTCAGCTGATACCCGCTGCGCCGCTCGACCTGGCTTATCATGTAACTGCGAAAATCGTTGGGATTTACCAGCATCACCAGCGCGGAGAGACCGGCGAAAAACACCACCAGTAAGATCATCAGCGTGGTCAGAACTCGTCTCATGGCATCCTCTGCAGACCGGCCCGCGGGCGCTTAGTCTTTGTCTATACGGCTGGCGACAGCACCCTGCTGATCGCGATATTTCGCATCCTGACGGCGGTTGTACGGGCGCTCTGCCGGGCCGGAAAGCGGCTCGAAGCTCAGCGCGCCAATCAACATGCCAGGACGCAACGCCAGGGGCAACTTACCTGAATTATAGAACTCCAGCACAATACAGCCCTGCCAGCCCGGATCGATACGGTGCGCCGTGACGTGCACCATCAGCCCGAGCCGCGCCAGCGACGAACGGCCGTCAAGCCAGCCGACCAGATCCGCAGGCAGCGTGACGGACTCATAGGTCACCGCCAGCGCCAGCTCGCCCGGATGGAGGTAAAACGCCTCGCCGTCGTTCAGCACGATTTCGTCGCTCATGACGCGATCGAGCGCCGCGCTCACTTCATCTTTCGGGCCGCTTAAATCGATAAACGCGGCGGTATGGCCGCGGAAGGTGCGGAATTTATTGCCAAGACGCACATCCACCGTGGCGCCGTTAATGCGCTCCACCGGCGGACGCGGGGTAATCGCCAGTCGGCCTTCATCCAGCCAGGCTTCAATATCTCGGTCACAAAGACGCATTACACTCTCCTGATGTGTTCAGGCTTCCGGCAAACGCCGAAAGCCTGAGGGTAACTTCTGGAACGGTACACGCAAAACGCAGCTTATTCAAAGAACTGGCTGATTTTCGCCTTGAGAATATCGATAGCGATGCGGTTCTTGCCTCCGCGCGGCACGATGATGTCGGCGTACTGCTTGGAAGGATCGATAAATTGCAGGAACATCGGGCGCACCGTTTTCTGATACTGCGTCATCACAGAGTCCATAGAACGGCCGCGCTCGTTGACGTCACGCTTAATGCGGCGCATCAGGCAGATATCCAGCGGGGTATCGACGAAAATCGAGAAATTCATCTCTTCGCGCAGACGCGCGTCGGTGAGCAGCAGGATCCCTTCCAGAATAATCACCTTTTTCGGTTCGATATGCACCGTCTGCGCGGTACGGGTGTGCTCCACGTAGCTGTAAACCGGCAGCTCGATGGGTTTACCTGCTTTCAGCATTTGCAGGTGTTGAAACAGCAGGTTGTGATCCATCGCGTTCGGATGGTCATAGTTGGTTTTAACCCGCTCCTCCATGGACAGATGACTTTGATCCTTGTAATAGCTGTCTTCTGGAATAACACCAATGTGTTCATCACCGACCTGCTCACGCAGCTCCCGATAGAGGGTACTTGCGATAAGGCTTTTACCTGAAGCCGATGCGCCGGCGATGCCGATGATGACGCATTGATGGGACTTGTCAGTCATAAATTAGCGACCTGGTTTACATAATAAAGAGAAAAGGAAGGGTGACGCCGTCGCGTCAGACGCGGCAATTATAGGGATTTCACGAAATTGATACCAGTCGATGCTGCGATCGTGAGAATAAGTGCGCAAATTCTGTCGTCTGCGGCAGGTGAAAAGCGGTGTTTTTCGCCGTGTAAACAGGCATTAAGCGAGGCGCAGGCTCTCCGGCGCGCTTTTTATTATTCACCACAGTTAATTTATGAGCAGACGCCATAGGAATTGTAAATTGTTTGTACTAGCATAACCGAAACATTTTTCCTGATGCGTCCGGGTATTGCACCTGACGGCAATGCCTATGCGGATTATGTGGTAATGATTAAAAAAAAGAACAAGCAGGAGCTTGCGGCCACGCCGCATCCTCTGCTGCGCTTAGTAAGCCTGGGCTTACTGACCTACATTTTTACGCTCTTTTCGCTTGAGCTGACGCTATTCGACACGCTGCTGGCCCCGCTGTGGTTCCCGACCTCCATTATGATGGTGGCGTTCTTTCGTCACGCCCTGCGCCTGTGGGCGCCGATTGCGCTGGTCTGCGGCGCGGGCACGGTACTGGCGAGCCTGACGCTGTTCCCGGCCGCGCACCTTGAGATCTCTTATACCGCGATCAACATTGTTGAAGCGCTCGTGGGCGCAATCCTGTTGCGCAAACTGCTGCCCTGGTACAACCCCCTAAAAAATCTCAGCAACTGGATTCGGCTGGCGTTCGCCAGCGCCGTGGTGCCGCCGCTGGTGGGGGCATTGCTCCTGACGGCCATCAGCGATGTCCACATCACGCTGCGCCTGGCGCTGGTGTGGATCTTATCGGAAACCATCGGCGCGCTCGCGCTGGTGCCGCTCGGGCTGCTGTTTAAAGCGCGCTACCTGCTGCGTCATCGCAGCCCGCGCCTGCTGGCCGAAAGCCTGGCGACGCTCTGCGTCACGCTGCTGTGCAGCTGGCTGGCGCTGCACTATATGCCGTGGCCCTTCACCTTCGTGATTGTGCTGCTGATGTGGAGCGCCATCCGCCTGCCGCGGCTGGAGGCGTTCACGGTCTTTCTCGCCACCGTCATGATGGTCTCTTTTGTTATCGCCACTAACCCGACGCTTATCGATTTGCCGCACGAAGGCGTGGTAGTCAATGCGCCCTGGCTGCCCTTTTTAATGATCCTGCTGCCCGCTAACGTGATGACAATGGTGATGTACGCCTCCCGGGAAGAGCGCAAGCTCATTACCGAGAGCGAAACGCGCTTTCGCAACGCGATGGAATATTCCGCCATCGGCATGGCGCTGGTCTCGACAGAAGGCGCCTTCCTGCAGGTTAACAAAGCGCTCTGTACGTTTCTTGGCTATACGCCCGAGCAGCTCGCGAATATGAGCTTCCAGCAGATGACCTACCCGGAAGATCTGCATGCCGATATGGCGCAGGTCGAGAAGCTGCTGAACGGCGAGATGAATAACTACTCGATGGAGAAGCGCTACTACACCCGCGCGGGCGATGTGGTATGGGCGCTGCTGGCGGTCTCTATCGTGCGCCAGCGCGACGGCTCGCCGCTCTATTTTATCGCCCAGGTGGAGGACATTACCGATCTCAAGCGCACCGAATGGGTGAACAAACGCCTCATGGAGCGTATTACGCTCGCCAACGAAGCAGGCGGCATCGGCATCTGGGAGTGGGAACTTGGCACCGATGTGCTCGCCTGGGATCAGCGCATGTTTGAGCTTTACGAAGTGCCGCCGCACACGCGCCCGACCTATCAGCTCTGGAAATCGCGGTTGCTCAAAGAAGATGTCGCCCAGGCGGAAGCCACCATCCAGGAGGCGCTGCGCGCGCGCGTGCCGTTTAAGATGGAATATCGCATTCAGGTGAAAAACGGCGTGCGTCACATTCGCGCGCTGGCCAACCGCGTGCTGAATAAACAGGGCGAGGTGGAGCGGCTGCTCGGCGTGAACATGGACATGACCGAGGTGAAACAGCTTAACGAGGCGCTGTTCCAGGAGAAAGAGCGGCTGCATATCACGCTCGATTCTATCGGCGAAGCGGTGATTTGTACCGATATCGACATGAACGTCACTTTTATGAACCCGGTCGCCGAGAAAATGAGCGGCTGGCGTCAGGAAGAGGCTATTGGCCAGCCAATCCTCGCGATTCTGCGTATCACGTTTGGCGATAACGGCCCGCTGCTTAACGATATTCACAACGGCGAAGCCACGCAGGCCGGCACCGGCATTGAACAGGATGTGGTGCTGCACTGCCGCAGCGGCGGCAATTACGACATTCATTACACCATTACGCCGCTCAGCACGCTGGAAGGGGAAAATATCGGCTCGGTGCTGGTTATCCATGACGTTACCGAATCGCGCAAAATGCTGCGCCAGCTGAGCTACAGCGCCTCGCACGACGCCCTCACCCATCTCGCCAACCGCGTAAGCTTTGAAACCCATCTCAAGCGGCTGCTGCAAAGCGTCAGCGACAACCATCAGCGCCACGCGCTGGTTTATATCGATCTCGATCGTTTTAAAGCGGTGAACGATTCCGCCGGGCATGCGGCAGGCGACGCGCTGCTGCGGGAACTCGCGTCGCTGATGCTGGGGATGCTGCGCACGACTGACGTGCTGGCGCGCCTTGGCGGCGATGAATTTGGCCTGCTGCTGCCGGATTGCAGCCTGGAGAACGCCCGCACTATCTGCGAGCGCATCGTGGCGGCCATCAATGAATACCCGTTTGTCTGGGAGAGCCGTCTGCACCGCATCGGCGCCAGCGCGGGGATTACCCTTATCGAGGCGACAAATAACCAGGCGCAGGAAGTGATGTCGCAGGCGGATATCGCCTGTTACACCTCGAAGAACGCCGGGCGCGGCGTGGTGACGGTTTACGAACCGCACCAGCAGCAGCTTCATAATGGCCGCGGCACCCTGACCGCCCAGGAGCAGCAGCGCATGATAAGCGAACACCATCATGTGCTGATGGTGCGTCCAGTCGCCTCGCCGCGCGTGCCGGAAAGCGCCAGTTTCTGGCTGCTGTCGCTGCGCCTGTGGACCAGCGAAGGCGAAATGATAGAGGAGCGCAGCTTCCGCGCGGGGCTGACCGACCCGGAGCTGATACAGGCGCTGGACACCCGCATGATGACCGATTTCTTTCGCGATCACGCCGCAAATGTGGCGCGCAAAGGGGTCGGCGTGGCGCTGACGCTCTCCGGCGCGACGCTGTTAAACGCGCAGCGCCTTGATGCGTTGCTGGCGCAGCTTGCCGCCAGCCCGCTGCCGCCGCGCCTGCTGCATCTGATTATCAACAGCGAGGTGTTAATGCAGGATGCCGCGACGGCGCGCCGCCATCTGGCGCGTCTGCGTGAAGCGGGTTGCCGGGTCGTGCTGAGCCACATCGGCCGCGAGCTGGAAGTGTTTGAACATTTCTCTGCCGCCTGCGCCGATTACATCATGGTGGCAAGCGATCTGGTGACCGACGCCCATGCGAGCCTGATGGATGAAATGCTGCTGACGATTGTGATGGGCAATGCGCGCCGTCTCGGCCTGCAAACCATCGCCGGCCCCGCCGACCAGCAATCGTTGCTGGAAACGCTTGCCAACGTCGGCATCGATCTGGTTTACGGCGAAACGGTGGCCCAGACGCAGGCGCTAACCGCACGCCTCGCCACCAGCTATTTCGCTATTCACTAAGCGGCGTCTGCCAGTCCTGAGCGTACCAGATGTGTAAAAGCGCGTAGGTGCGCCACGGCTGCCAGCGCGCGGCATAGCGGCGGATCTGCGCGGGCGTCATCGGCGCGAAACGCTGCTTAATCAGATAGTCGTCCGGCAGAAAGATATCCGGCGCCTGCCAGCCGCGCATCGCGAAATAATTCGCCGTCCAGGGACCGATGCCCGGCAGTTGCGTCAGCGCTTTCACGCCTGCCGCCACATCCTCCGGGCAGGTGATCGGAAACCGCCCGGCCAGATGTTCATGGGCAAGCTGGATAAGCGCCCCCGCGCGCATCAGCGGCATCCCGAGCGCTTTGAGCGTCGCAGGCTCAGCGCCTGCCATCTCTTCAGGCGTCGGAAAG
The DNA here is from genome assembly GCA_000027065.2 of Cronobacter turicensis z3032. Taxonomy (NCBI): domain Bacteria; kingdom Pseudomonadati; phylum Pseudomonadota; class Gammaproteobacteria; order Enterobacterales; family Enterobacteriaceae; genus Cronobacter; species Cronobacter turicensis. The sequence continues at coordinate 2,881,480 of FN543093.2, forward strand.
CGCCAGCCGGTTCCATCCTCAAGCGGCGCGCCCACCGCCTGCACCACTTTGCCGGTCAGCTTCGCCGCCATCGCCACGCTGACGAGCTGCCCGAGAATAGCGCGCACGCCCTGCTCAAACACATCCACCGAACCCGGTAACCGCAGCCCTGGCCTGCTGGCTGCGAGCGGCCCGAGCGTCTCCAGCATCGGCGTCGGGTCGAAATCCAGATCGAACAGCCGCGCCACACGCACCTGCACCGCTTCCGCCACCGGCAGCAGGCCGTCGCTCATGTCGAGCGTCAGCGTCGCGCGCGCCGGATGCGGCGTGACGCTAAACCAACCCTGATGCACGCCGATAGCCAGCGTGCGCCGGTAGCGGCTTTCGCTCACCTCTTCAATGCCCGCCACGGCACGATCGCTGAGAAAACGTAACATCCATGGCCAGTCGTAAGGCGGCTGATAGCGAAGCGTAAACATGGCGTCTCCTTTGTTGATGATTTCTAAAGCTTAATCGCTACGGCCTTTTTTTGCCTTGCGCGGTTATTCCATTTGCCGCCGACGCGACATTTCGCTAAAGTCGCCCCCCTTCTTCACGGCATGGGGAATATGTGAATGTTTATCGGTTTTGACTACGGCACCGCCAACTGCTCTGTGGCCGTCATGCGCGACGGTGTACCGCAGATGTTGCCGCTTGAGCAGGGCTCGACGCTGCTGCCGTCCATGATTGGCGCGCCGGTGCGCGAGGCGATAAGCGAATGGCTTTATCGTCATCAGAATGTCGAGGCGAGCGGCGCGGAAACGCAGGCGCTGCTGCGTCGCGCGGTGAGCTATAACCGCGAAGAGAGCATCGACGTCACGCCCGGTAGCGTGCAGTTCGGCCTGAGCGCGCTGCGCCAGTACATGGACGATCCGGAAGAGGTCTGGTTCGTGAAGTCGCCAAAGTCGTTTCTCGGCGCCAGCGGGCTGAAACCGCAGCAGGTCGCGCTGTTTGAAGATCTGGTCTGCGCGATGATGGTACATATTCGTCAGACGGCGCAGCAGCAGGCGAACGCGGAGATAGACCAGGCGGTGATTGGCCGTCCGATCAACTTCCAGGGGCTCGGCGGCGATGAGGCCAACCGTCAGGCGCAGGGCATTCTGGAACGTGCGGCGCACCGCGCCGGTTTTCGCGATGTGGTGTTTCAGTATGAGCCGGTCGCGGCCGGTCTCGACTTTGAAGCGACGCTTCGTGAAGAACAGCGCGTGCTGGTTGTGGATATCGGCGGCGGCACCACCGACTGTTCGCTGCTGCTGATGGGTCCGCAGTGGCGCGCCCGTCGCGACCGCGATCAAAGCCTTCTCGGCCACAGCGGCTGTCGTGTGGGCGGTAACGATCTGGATATCGCGCTGGCGTTTAAACAGCTGATGCCATTACTTGGCATGGGCGGCGAAACCGAAAAAGGCACCGCGCTGCCGGTACTGCCATGGTGGAACGCCTGCGCTATCAACGATGTTCCGGCGCAGAGCGATTTTTACAGCGCCGCCTGTGGACGCCTGCTGGCGGATTTAGCGCGCGATGCCCGCGAGCCGCAAAAAGTGGCGTTGCTGCAAAAAGTGTGGCGACAGCGTCTGAGCTACCGGCTGGTGCGCGCGGCGGAAGAGAGCAAAATCGCGCTTTCGCAGGCTCCACTCTGCCAGACCGCGCTGCCGTTTATCGAGGCGCAACTGAGCCAGGAAATCACCCAGCAGGCGCTCGCGCTGGCGCTTAACCCGCCGCTACAGCGTATTCTTGAGCAGGTCACGCTGGCGCTTGCGGCAAGCAACGAACGCCCCGACGTGATTTATCTCACCGGCGGCAGCGCGCGTTCACCGCTGATCCGCGAGGCGCTGCAAACGCAACTGCCGGGTATTCCGGTACAGGGCGGCGACGATTTCGGCTCCGTCACCGCCGGTCTTGCACGCTGGGCGCAGGTGGTGTTTCAGTAACAAGCGCCGTCAGACCGGGATCACTTTGCTGCCTTCGGGCAGCTCTACCAGCAAAGAGAGCTTGCCGCCCAGCGCTTCGACATAACGCTTGAGCGTCAACAGTTTGATCTCCTTGCCGCGCTGCTCAATGGCGGCGATAGCGGGCTGCGTCACGCCCATTATCTCCGCCAGCTGCTGCTGCGAAAACGCTCTCTCTTCGCGAATGCGCGGCAGGCCGTGCTCCAGCGCGATTTGGTCAGCCATACGCAGAATTTCAGCTTGCCGTTCCGGGGAAAAGTCCGCCATTACGTCATCAAGAGTTTTCATTTTGTTTCTCCATCGCTTGCACATGCAGGAAGAATTCTTCCTCCGCCTGCCTGATTAACGCGTCATAAAAAAGTTTCTGGCTACGTTTATTGCCAGCGCAGAGCACCACGGCCTGCCGGGCGGCGTCGAACGCAAAAAATACGCGCCAGGGCTCACCGCCATACTGAACACGCAGCTCTTTAAGGTTGGGATAGCGTGAACCTTTTACCGTATCCACCAGCGGACGCCCGACGAGGGGGCCGGAGCAGCGCAAAGTCCATAACAGCGCAGCGATACGATCCTGTAATCCTTCGGGCTGTTGTTGATACCAGTCGTTGAAACGATCGGTAAAAATCACCGTCCATGCCATAACCATCCCTCATAAACTATAGTTTATACCCACCGATAAAACCATACTTTAAAAGCGGTTTTAAGGCCCTGCCAGAGACGGATACCAGCGCTGCGAGACGTCTCGTAAACGTGCGCGATTCAGACACTTCTAAACGGTGTTTCATATTTCCTCCATCTTTCCGCGGTGAAGGCTCACTAAACTTGTATCATTACGCCTAATCGTTTCAGGAAAAGAAGACGTACTGCTTATGAAAAGCACGGTTAAAAAGCGCGGGTGGGTCATCGCCGGTATTGTTGTGGTGGCATTGGCCGCTCTCCTCTACTGGCGTTACGCCGCAACAGAGGCTCCTTCAGGTAAAGCACAGCACGCGGGCGGTCGCGCCGCGATGCGCATGGGCAGCGCCCCTGCCCCGGTGCAGGCCGCGACAGCGCGCAGCGAGGCGGTGCCGCGCTATCTCACCGGCCTTGGGACTATCACCGCCGCGAATACCGTGACGGTGCGCAGCCGTGTGGACGGTCAGCTGATGGCGATTCACTTTAAAGAAGGCCAGCAGGTGAAAGCGGGGGATCTGCTGGCGGAAATCGACCCGAGCCAGTTTAAAGTGGCGCTCGCCCAGGCGCAGGGACAGCTTGCCAAAGATCGCGCCACGCTCGCCAATGCCCGCCGCGATCTGGCGCGCTATCAGCAGCTTGGCAAGACGAATCTGGTCTCCCGCCAGGAGCTGGATGCCCAGCAGGCGCTGGTCAGTGAAAGCGAAGGCACGCTGAAAGCCGATGAAGCCGCCGTCGCCAGCGCGCAGTTACAGCTCGACTGGAGCCGCATCACCGCGCCGATTGACGGGCGCGTCGGCCTAAAACAGGTGGATATCGGCAACCAGATTTCCAGCGGCGACACCACCGGCATCGTGGTGCTGACCCAGACGCACCCTATCGATCTTGTCTTTACCCTGCCGGAGAGCGATATCGCCGCCGTGATGCAGGCGCAAAAGGCGGGGAAACCCCTGACGGTGGAAGCCTGGGATCGCACCAACAGCACAAAGCTCAGCACCGGCGAGTTGTTGAGCCTTGATAACCAGATTGACGCCACGACCGGCACCATCAAGCTCAAGGCGCGCTTCGCCAATGAAGATGACGCGCTGTTCCCGAATCAGTTCGTTAATGCCCGTATGCTGATTGATACCCAGCAGAACGCGGTCGTGATCCCCACCGCCGCCTTGCAGATGGGTAACGAAGGCCACTTCGTCTGGGTGCTGAACGATGACAATAAAGTGAGCAAACACACCGTCACTACCGGCATTCAGAACAGCGAAAGCGTGGTCATCACCGCGGGCCTCTCCGCCGGCGATCGCGTGGTGACGGACGGCATCGACCGCCTGACCGAAGGCGCGAAAGTGGACGTGGTGGAAGCGCAAACGGCGGCGGATGCCGCGAAGCCTGAACGCGGCGAGCGCGCCCCGACCGACAGCGCCCGCGCGGCCAAAGGAGCGCGTTCCTGATGCAGGTGTTACCTCCGAGCGCCACCGGCGGCCCGTCCCGCCTGTTTATTCTGCGCCCCGTCGCCACCACGCTACTGATGGTGGCTATCCTGCTTGCCGGGATCATCGGCTATCGCTTTTTGCCGGTCTCCGCCCTGCCGGAAGTAGACTACCCGACGATTCAGGTGGTGACGCTCTACCCCGGCGCCAGCCCGGATGTCGTGACCTCCGCCATTACCGCGCCGCTGGAGCGCCAGTTCGGCCAGATGTCGGGCTTAAAGCAGATGGCCTCGCAAAGCGCGGGCGGCGCCTCGGTGGTGACGTTGCAGTTTCAGCTAACGCTGCCGCTGGATGTCGCCGAACAGGAGGTGCAGGCCGCCATTAACGCCGCCACCAACCTGCTGCCGGACGATCTCCCCAACCCGCCGGTCTACAGCAAAGTGAACCCGGCGGACCCACCGATTATGACGCTTGCGGTCACCTCGTCGGCGCTGCCGATGACCCAGGTGGAAGATATGGTGGAAACCCGCGTCGCGCAGCGTATCTCGCAGGTGACCGGCGTGGGGCTGGTGACGCTCTCCGGCGGGCAGCGTCCGGCGGTGCGGGTGAAGCTCAACGCGCAGGCGCTGGCGTCGCTGGGCATTGATAGCGAGACGGTGCGCACCGCCATTACCGGCGCGAACGTCAACTCGGCGAAGGGCAGTTTCGACGGCCCGGAGCGCGCAGTGACGCTCTCCGCGAACGATCAGATGAAATCCGCCGACGAGTACCGCAACCTGATCATCGCCTATAAGAACGGCGCGCCGGTGCGGCTTGGCGACGTGGCGACAGTCGAGCAAGGGGCGGAGAACGCCTGGCTTGGCGCATGGGCTAATAAACAGCCTGCGATTGTGATGAACGTCCAGCGCCAGCCGGGCGCCAACATCATCACCACCGCCGAAACCATTCAGAAACTTCTGCCGCAGCTTACGGAAAGCCTGCCGAAATCGGTGCAGGTGAAATTGCTGACCGATCGCACCACGAATATCAGCGCCTCGGTCAACGACACGCAGTTTGAGCTGATGCTGGCGATAGCGCTGGTGGTGATGATTATCTACCTGTTCCTGCGCAATATTCCGGCGACCATTATCCCGGCGGTGGCGGTGCCGCTGTCGCTGGTGGGCACCTTCGCGCTCATGGTGTTCCTCGATTTCTCCATCAATAACCTGACGCTGATGGCGCTGACCATTGCCACCGGGTTCGTGGTGGATGACGCCATTGTGGTGATTGAAAACATCTCACGCTATATCGAGAAAGGCGAAAAACCGCTGGCGGCCGCGCTCAAGGGCGCAGGCGAGATAGGCTTTACCATTATCTCCCTGACCGTTTCGCTTATCGCCGTGCTGATCCCGCTACTGTTTATGGGCGATATCGTAGGCCGTCTGTTCCGCGAATTCGCGGTGACGCTGGCAGTGGCGATTTTGATCTCGGCCGTGGTGTCGCTGACGCTGACGCCGATGATGTGCGCGCGCATGTTAAGCCATGAATCGCTGCGCAAACAGAACCGCTTCTCGCGCGCCTCAGAGCGCGTCATTAACCGTGTCATTGCCCGCTACGGCCAGCTCCTGAAGCGCGTACTGAACCATCCGTGGCTGACGCTCGGCGTCGCGTTCGGCACGCTGGCACTGACGGTGCTGCTGTGGGTTGTCATCCCGAAAGGCTTTTTCCCGGTGCAGGACAACGGCATCATCCAGGGCACGTTGCAGGCGCCGCAGTCGGTGTCGTTCGCCAGCATGGCTGAACGCCAGCGCGCGGTGGCGGATATCATTCTGAAAGATCCGGCGGTGGAGAGCCTCACCTCGTTTGTCGGCGTCGACGGCACCAACCCGTCGCTGAACAGCGCGCGGCTGCAAATCAACTTAAAACCGCTCGATGACCGTGACGACCGCGTGCAGACGGTTATTACGCGCCTCCAGGAGGCCGCGAGCCGCGTGCCGGGGGCAACGCTGTATCTGCAACCGATTCAGGATCTCACCATCGACACGCAGGTGAGCCGCACGCAGTACCAGTTTACCCTCCAGGCCAATTCGCTGGAGGCGCTCAGCACCTGGGTGCCGAAACTGGTGGCGCGTCTGCAAACGCTGCCGCAGCTCGCGGATGTCAGCAGCGACTGGCAGGACAAAGGTCTCGTGGCTTACGTGAATGTGGATCGCGCCAGCGCCAGCCGGCTTGGCATCAGCATGAGCGATGTCGATAACGCGCTCTATAACGCCTTCGGCCAGCGGCTCATCTCCACCATTTACACTCAGGCCAACCAGTACCGGGTGGTGCTGGAGCACGACACCGCCGCCACGCCGGGCCTGTCGGCGCTTGACGGCATTCGACTGACCAGCAGCGACGGCGGCACGGTGCCGCTCAGCGCCATTGCGAAAGTCGAGCAGCGCTTCGGTCCGCTCACGATTAACCATCTCGACCAGTTCCCGTCGACGACGATCTCTTTCAACGTGCCGGAAGAGTATTCGCTCGGCGACGCGGTAGAGGCCATCACCCAGGCGGAGGCGGATCTCGCCTTTCCGGCCGAGATAACCACCCAGTTCCAGGGCAGCACCCTCGCCTTCCAGGCGGCGCTTGGCAGCACTATCTGGTTGATTGTGGCGTCGGTGGTGGCGATGTATATCGTGCTCGGCGTGCTGTATGAGAGCTTTATCCACCCGATTACCATTCTCTCGACGCTGCCCACCGCGGGCGTCGGCGCGCTGCTGGCGTTGCTTATCGCCGGTGCCGAGCTGGACGTTATCGCCATCATCGGCATTATTCTGCTGATAGGCATCGTCAAGAAAAACGCCATCATGATGATCGACTTTGCGCTGGCCGCCGAGCGCGAACAGGGCATGACGCCGCGCGAGGCCATTTACCAGGCGTGCCTGCTGCGTTTTCGGCCTATCCTGATGACCACGCTCGCCGCGCTCCTCGGCGCGCTGCCGCTGATGCTCAGTACCGGCGTCGGCGCGGAGCTGCGCCGACCGCTCGGTATCGGCATGGTCGGCGGCCTGCTGGTAAGCCAGGTGTTGACGCTCTTTACCACGCCGGTGATTTACCTGCTGTTCGACCGCCTTGGCCACGCCGTTCGCCGCCGTCTGCCCGCGCGTGATGAGGAGGCGTAAGTGAAGTTTTACGCGCTCTTTATCTACCGCCCGGTGGCGACGATTCTGCTTTCCATCGCCGTAACGCTCTGCGGCGTGCTTGGCTTCCGGCTGCTGCCGGTGGCCCCGCTGCCGCAGGTCGATTTCCCGGTGATCATGATAAGCGCCTCGCTGCCGGGCGCGTCGCCGGAAACCATGGCGTCGTCGGTCGCAACGCCGCTTGAACGCTCGCTCGGGCGCATCGCAGGCGTCAACGAGATGACCTCCACCAGCTCGCTTGGCAGTACGCGCATCATTCTGGAGTTTAATTTCGATCGCGATATCAACGGCGCGGCGCGCGACGTGCAGGCGGCGATCAACGCCGCGCAGAGCCTGCTGCCGAGCGGGATGCCCTCGCGCCCGACGTACCGCAAAGCGAACCCGTCCGATGCGCCGATCATGATCCTGACGCTCACCTCGGATACCTTCTCCCAGGGCGAGCTTTACGACTACGCCTCGACGCAACTCGCCCAGACCATCGCACAGATTGACGGCGTGGGGGATGTCGATGTGGGCGGCAGCTCGCTGCCCGCCGTCAGGGTGGCGCTCAATCCGCAGGCGCTGTTTAACCAGGGCGTCTCGCTGGATACGGTGCGCAGCGCCATCAGCAACGCCAACGTGCGCCGTCCGCAGGGGGCGATAGAAGACACGCAGCGCCGCTGGCAGCTTCAGACCAACGATGAACTCAAAACCGCCGCCGACTATGAGCCGCTGATCATTCACTACAATAACGGCGCGGCGGTGCATCTGCGCGATGTGGCGACCGTTACCGATTCGGTACAGGACGTGCGCAACGCGGGCATGACCAACGCCAAACCGGCCATTCTGCTGATGATCCGCAAGCTCCCGGAAGCCAATATTATCGAGACCGTGGACAGGATCCGCGCCGCGCTGCCGGAGCTGCGTGAAACCATCCCCGCCGCCATTGATATGCAAATCGCGCAGGACCGCTCACCGACCATTCGCGCGTCGCTGGCGGAAGTGGAGCAGTCGCTGGCGATTTCCGTCGGTCTGGTGATTCTGGTGGTGTTCCTGTTTCTGCGCTCCGGGCGCGCGACGCTTATCCCCGCCGTCGCGGTGCCGGTATCGCTTATCGGCACCTTCGCCGCCATGTATCTGTGCGGCTTCAGCCTCAATAACCTCTCGTTAATGGCGCTCACCATCGCTACCGGTTTTGTGGTCGATGACGCCATCGTGGTGCTGGAGAATATCTCGCGCCATCTGGAGGCGGGCATGAAACCACTGCAGGCGGCGCTTCAGGGCGTGCGTGAAGTGGGCTTTACGGTGCTCTCCATGAGCCTGTCGCTGGTGGCGGTCTTTCTGCCGCTGCTGCTGATGGGCGGGCTGCCGGGGCGGCTGTTCCGGGAATTCGCCGTGACGCTCTCGGTCGCCATTGGGATTTCGCTGGTGGTGTCGCTGACGCTTACGCCGATGATGTGCGGCTGGCTGCTGAAGACCAAACCGCGTGAAGAGACGCGCCGTCGTGTCGGCGTGAACCGCCTGTTGCTGGCGCTGCAGGGCGGTTACGCCCGCTCGCTCGGCTGGGTGCTGAACCACGCCCGGCTGGTCGGGCTGGTGCTGCTGGCCACCATCGCGCTAAACGTCTGGCTCTATGTTTCCATTCCCAAAACCTTTTTCCCGGAGCAGGACACCGGGCGGCTGATGGGCGGCATTCAGGCTGACCAGAGCATTTCGTTCCAGGCGATGCGCGGCAAATTGCAGGATTTCATGAAAATCATTCGCGAAGATCCGGCGGTGGATAACGTCACTGGCTTTACCGGCGGCTCGCGGGTGAACAGCGGCATGATGTTTATCTCGCTTAAACCGCTCGGCGAGCGCACCGAAAGCGCCCAGCAGGTCATTGACCGGCTGCGCAAAAAACTCGCGCGCGAGCCGGGGGCCAGCCTGTTTTTAATGGCGGTGCAGGATATTCGCGTCGGCGGGCGGCAGTCGAACGCCAGCTATCAATACACGCTGTTGTCAGACGATCTGGCGGCGCTGCGCGAATGGGAGCCAAAAATTCGTCAGGCGCTCGCTAAGCTGCCGCAGCTCGCGGATGTGAACTCCGATCAACAGGACAACGGCGCGGAAATGAGCCTGGTGTATGACCGCGAATCGATGGCGCGTCTGGGCATCAGCGTGCAGGACGCCAATAGCCTGCTGAATAACGCCTTCGGGCAGCGCCAGATTTCGACCATCTATCAGCCGCTTAATCAGTACAAAGTGGTGATGGAAGTCGACCCGCGTTATACGCAGGATATCAGCGCGCTGGATCAGATGTTCGTCATGAACAGCGAAGGTAAGCCGATTCCGCTCTCGTGGTTTGCAACATGGCGGCCCGCCAACGCGCCGCTGTCAGTTAACCATCAGGGGCTGTCGGCGGCGTCCACCATCGCGTTTAACCTGCCGACCGGCGTGTCGCTTTCGGAGGCCAGCGACGCCATTACCCGCACCATGACCTCCCTTGGGGTGCCGTCGTCGGTGCGCGGCAGCTTCGCGGGTACGGCGCAGGTTTTCCAGGAGACGATGAATTCGCAGGTGATCTTAATCCTCGCGGCTATCGCCACGGTCTATATCGTGCTGGGGATTTTGTATGAGAGCTACGTGCATCCGCTGACCATTCTCTCCACGCTCCCGTCGGCGGGCGTCGGCGCGCTGCTGGCCCTGGAGGCGTTTGACGCCCCGTTTAGCCTTATCGCGCTTATCGGTATTATGCTATTGATTGGTATCGTGAAGAAGAACGCGATACTGATGGTGGACTTCGCGCTGGAGGCCCAGCGCAACGGCCAGCTCAGCGCCCGCGACGCCATTTTCCAGGCCTGCCTGCTGCGTTTTCGTCCGATCATGATGACGACGCTGGCGGCGCTGTTCGGCGCGTTGCCGCTGATGATTGCAAGCGGTGACGGCGCGGAATTGCGCCAGCCGCTCGGGATTACGATCGTCGGCGGTCTGGTGATGAGCCAGTTGCTGACGCTCTATACCACGCCGGTGGTCTACCTCTTCTTCGACAGACTGCGCCTGCGTTTTACGCGCCGGGCGAAACCTGAGGACACCCTGACCGCGAGCGAATAATTTATGACCGACCTGCCCCAGAACGTGCGCTGGCAATTGTGGATCGTCGCCTTCGGCTTTTTTATGCAGGCGCTGGATACCACTATCGTCAATACCGCCCTCCCCTCAATGGCCGCAAGCCTCGGGGAGAGCCCGCTGCGGATGCATATGGTTATCGTCGCGTATGTGCTGACGGTGGCGGTGATGCTGCCCGCGAGCGGCTGGCTGGCGGACCGCGTCGGGGTGCGCAACATCTTCTTCAGCGCCATTGTGCTGTTCACGCTCGGATCGCTCTTTTGCGCGCAGTCGTCGACGCTCAATGAGCTGGTGGCGGCGCGGGTGCTACAGGGCGTCGGCGGCGCGATGATGGTGCCGGTCGGCAGGCTGACGGTGATGAAAATCGTTCCGCGCGATCAATACATGGCGGCGATGACGTTTGTGACGCTCCCCGGCCAGGTGGGGCCGCTGCTCGGCCCGGCGCTCGGCGGGTTGCTGGTGGAGTACGCCTCCTGGCACTGGATCTTTTTCATCAACCTGCCGGTAGGGATTGCGGGCGCCGCCGCAACGCTCTGGCTGATGCCGAACTACACCATGCAGACGCGGCGTTTCGATTTCTCCGGTTTTGTGCTGCTCGCCTTCGGCATGGCGGCGCTGACCATTGCGCTCGACGGCTACCGCAGCACCGGCCTCTCCCCTGCCGGACTCGGCGCGCTGGTGGCGGGCGGCAGCGCGGCCCTGCTGTTCTACCTGTGGCACGCGCGCGGCAACGAGCGGGCGTTATTCAGCCTGGGGCTTTTCCATACCCGTACCTTTTCGCTCGGGCTGTTCGGCAGTTTATGTGGACGCATCGGCAGCGGCATGTTGCCGTTTATGACGCCGGTGTTTTTACAGATTGGGCTTGGCTTTTCACCGTTTCACGCCGGGCTGATGATGATCCCGATGGTGCTTGGCAGCATGGGAATGAAACGCATCGTGGTGCAGGTGGTAAACCGCTTTGGCTATCGCCATGTGCTGGTGGCCTCGACGCTTGCGCTGGCGCTGGTGAGCCTGCTGTTTATGGGCGTGGCGCTGGCGGGTTGGTACTGGCTGTTGCCGGTGGTGATGCTCTTTCAGGGGATGGTGAACTCGGTGCGGTTCTCGACGATGAATACGCTGACGCTGCGCGATCTGCCCGATGCCATGGCGAGCAGCGGCAATAGCCTGCTGTCGATGGTGATGCAACTCTCCATGAGCGTAGGGGTCAGTATCGCGGGCCTGCTGCTGGGCGCGTTTGGCCACAACCAGCTGGCCGCTGACAGCAGCGACGCCCACGGCGTCTTTTTCTGGACATACCTGTGCATGGCGCTAATTATCGCCGTTCCGGCGCTGGTGTTTGCTCGCGTACCTGACGATGTCAGTAAAAACGCCGTCATCGCACGGCGTAAAAGGAGTGCTTCATGAGGTTCTGGCGGCCCGGCATTACGGGCAAGCTGTTTTTAGCCATTTTCGCCACCTGTATCCTGCTCTTGATAACGATGCACTGGGCGGTGCGCTTTAGCTTTGAGCGCGGCTTCATCGACTATATCAAACACGGCAACGAGCAGCGGCTGGCGCTGTTAAGCGACGCGCTGAGCGATCAGTATCAGCAGCACGGCGACTGGGGTTTTCTGCGCCATAACGATCGCGTGGTGTTCCAGATTTTACGCTCTTTCGAGCGTGAGAACGCCCACGACGGCCCGCCACCGCCGCCGGACGGCAGGCCGCCGCCCCATATGCCCCCGCACGGCTGGCGCACGCAGTTCTGGGTGGTGGATGCCGAACAGAATGTGCTGGTCGGCCCACGGTCGCCGGTGCCGCAGGATGGCGCGCGGCGCGCCATTGTCGTTGACGGCAAACGCGTCGGCTGGGTCATCGCCTCGCCGGTCGAGCGTCTGACGCGCAGTACCGATATCAACTTCGATAAACAGCAGCGGCGCACCAGCTGGCTTATCGTCGCGCTCTCGACGCTGCTCGCGGCGGCCGCCACCTTGCTACTCGCCCGCGGCCTGCTGGCCCCCGTGAAACGGCTGGTGGAAGGCACCCATCGTCTGGCGGCAGGCGATTTCACTACCCGCGTCGTCGCCACCGGGCAGGATGAGCTGGGGCGACTGGCGCAGGATTTCAACCAGCTCGCCAGTACGCTTGAGAAAAACCAGCAGATGCGCCAGGCGTTTATGGCGGACATCTCCCATGAGCTACGCACGCCGCTGGCGGTGCTGCGTGGCGAGCTGGAGGCGATTCAGGACGGCGTGCGCCAGTTTACGCCGGAATCGGTCGCCTCGTTGCAGGCGGAAGTGGGCACGCTGACCAAACTGGTGGATGACCTGCACCAGCTGTCGCTCTCTGACGAAGGCGCCCTCGCCTACCAGAAAAAGCCGCTGGAGATCGTGGCGTTGATTGAGGTGGCTGCGGGCGCGTTCCGCGAGCGTTTTGCCGCGCGCGGGCTGACGCTGAATTTGTCGATGCCGGAAAACGTGACGCTTTTTGGCGATCGCGACCGTCTGATGCAGCTTTTTAATAATCTGCTGGAAAACAGCCTGCGCTACACGGACGCGGGCGGCGGGCTGCTGATTCAGGGCGAGCGTCAGGCGCAGCGCTTTGTGCTGCGGTTTAGCGACAGCACGCCGGGCGTGAGCGATGAACAGCTCGCGAAACTGTTTGAGCGCTTTTACCGGGCGGAAGGCTCGCGTAACCGCGCCAGCGGCGGCTCGGGCCTCGGCCTTGCCATCTGCGCCAATATTGTGGCGGCGCATGGCGGGACGATTACTGCCGATCATTCTTCATCAGGTGGTGTTAGCATCACCGTATCCTTACCGCTTGATGCCGTACTTCCGGGAGACGTATGACAGAGTTACCGATTAACGACAAAACCCCGCGCATTCTGGTTGTCGAGGATGAGCCCAAACTCGGCGCGCTGCTGGTGGATTACCTGCGGGCGGCCAGCTACGCGCCCACGCTGATTAACCATGGCGATCAGGTGCTGCCGTATGTACGCCAGACGCCGCCGGATTTGATTCTGCTGGATCTGATGCTGCCCGGCACCGACGGGCTGACGCTGTGCCGCGAAATCCGTCGCTTCTCTGAGGTGCCGATTGTGATGGTCACGGCCAGAATCGAAGAGATTGACCGCCTGCTGGGGCTTGAGATCGGCGCCGATGATTACATCTGCAAGCCCTTTAGCCCCCGCGAGGTGGTGGCGCGCGTGAAAACGATCCTGCGCCGCTGCAAGCCGCAACGCGATCTGCAAACGCTTGACGCTCAGAGCCCGCTGGTTATTGATGAAGGACGTTTCCAGGCGAGCTGGCGGCAGAAGCCGCTCGATCTGACCCCCGCCGAATTCCGGCTGCTGAAGACGCTCTCCAGTGAGCCTGGCAAAGTGTTTTCCCGCGAGCAGTTGCTGAATCACCTGTATGACGATTATCGCGTGGTGACCGACCGCACGATCGACAGTCATATCAAAAACTTGCGCCGCAAGCTGGAAGCGCTGGACGACGATCAGCCGTTTATCCGCGCCGTATACGGCGTGGGCTATCGCTGGGAAGCCGACGCGGGCCGGGTGGTGTAGAGATAATCGCTGGCGGGTGCGGGTTGCATGGCGGGTGCGGGTTGCATGGCGGGTGCGGGTTGCATGGCGGGTGCGCTGCGCTTACCCGCCCTACAGAAAAGTGTTAACCCGATGCCTCGGTTTCGTAGGGTGGGTAAGCGCAGCGCACCCGCCGTCACGTTCATAAGCCCCCATAACGGTTTGCACGCCCAGGCTGCGGGCGCTACAATTCCCGCCCTTAACGTGGGGGTAAACGTGCCCCCGACCGCTTCACTGTTGAAGCGGGTCTGACCTGTCATCAGAACGAGTTCATCATGTTTAAACCAGAATTACTGTCGCCTGCGGGAACGCTGAAAAATATGCGTTACGCCTTCGCCTATGGCGCCGATGCCGTCTACGCCGGCCAGCCGCGCTACTCGCTGCGCGTGCGCAATAACGAATTCAACCACGAGAATTTGCAGCTCGGCATTAATGAAGCCCATGCGCTGGGCAAAAAATTCTACGTGGTAGTTAACATTGCGCCGCACAACGCCAAGCTGAAAACCTTTATTCGCGATCTCAAACCTGTTGTGGAGATGGGTCCGGATGCGCTGATTATGTCCGATCCGGGGCTTATCATGCTGGTGCGCGAGCACTTCCCGCAGATGGATATCCACCTTTCGGTGCAGGCTAACGCGGTGAACTGGGCGACGGTAAAATTCTGGCAGCAGATGGGGCTGACGCGCGTCATTCTTTCCCGCGAGCTGTCGCTGGAAGAAATTGCTGAAATCCGCGAACAGGTGCCGGAAATGGAGCTGGAAATCTTCGTCCACGGCGCGCTCTGCATGGCCTATTCCGGCCGCTGCCTGCTTTCCGGCTACATCAATAAACGCGATCCGAACCAGGGCACCTGCACCAACGCCTGCCGCTGGGAATATAACGTTCAGGAAGGCAAAGAGGACAGCATCGGCAATATCGTGCATATCCATGAGCCGATCCCGGTGCAGAACGTCGAGCCGACGCTCGGCATCGGCGCGCCGACCGACAAAGTCTTTATGATTGAAGAGGCCCAGCGCCCTGGTGAATACATGACCGCGTTCGAAGATGAACATGGCACGTACATTATGAACTCCAAAGATCTGCGCGCGATCCAGCACGTCGAGCGGCTCACGAAGATGGGCGTCCACTCGCTGAAAATCGAAGGCCGCACCAAATCGTTCTACTACTGCGCCCGCACCGCCCAGGTCTATCGCCGCGCGATTGACGACGCCGCCGCTGGCAAGCCGTTCGACCCGAGCCTGCTGGAGACGCTCGAAGGCCTGGCGCACCGCGGCTACACCGAAGGTTTTCTGCGCCGTCACACCCACGACGACTATCAGAATTATGACTATGGCTACTCGGTATCGGACCGTCAGCAATTCGTAGGCGAGTTTACCGGCGAACGCAACGGCGCGCTGGCCGCGGTGGCGGTGAAAAACAAGTTTTCCATCGGCGACAGCCTGGAGCTAATGACGCCGCAGGGCAATGTCAGCTTTACGCTTGAGCATATGGAAAACGCCAAAGGCGAGAAAATGGACGTGGCGCCGGGAGACGGATACACCATCTGGATGCCGGTTCCGGAAGATTTAGCACTGGAATATGCGCTGTTGATGCGTAATTTCTCTGGCCAGACCACCAGACATCCATACGGCAAATAATTTATAAGGGTTATTTTTACTGCGCGAATGTTTCTTCGAATGGGATCACAAACCGTTATGTTTAAAGCGGTTATTATCCCTGGCGCTGAAAAACATAAACCATAAATGCCCGATGTACCAGGAACCACCTCCTTCAGCCTGCGTAATCTCCCTTACGCAGGCTTATTTTTTTGTCCTTTCAGTCAGTTCTTAAGCGACTCGCCAGACTCTGCGATAAACTCTGTGAATCGGTATTCACTGGAGTGCATTCATGTCCCGTTCCCCTGGTTCATTTCTGATTTTAAATGGTAAAAGCGCTGACAATGAAATTCTGCGCGGCAGCGTCAAGCTGCTGCGTGACCAGGGCCACCCGATAGAGGTGCGCGTGACCTGGGAAAAAGGCGATGCGGCGCGCTATGTCAGTGAGGCGGCGGAACAGGGTTCGCAGACGGTGATCGCCGCAGGCGGCGACGGCACGATTAATGAAGTGGCGGCGGCGCTGGCCTCGCTGAGCGGCGAAGAACGTCCGGCGCTCGGCCTGCTGCCGCTCGGCACCGCGAACGATTTCGCGACCAGCGCAGCCGTACCCGATGACATTGAACTGGCGCTGAAACTGGCGATTGAAGGCCGCGCCGTGCCGATTGATATCGCGCACGTGAATGATAAAACCTGGTTTATCAATATGGCGACCGGCGGTTTCGGTACGCGCATCACCACCGAAACGCCGGAACGATTAAAAGCGGCGCTGGGCGGAGTGTCGTATCTGATCCACGGTTTGATGCGGATGGACGCCCTGAAAGCGGATCGCTGCGAAATTCGCGGCGAGAATTTTCAGTGGCAGGGCGACGCGCTGGTGATTGGCATCGGCAACGGGCGTCAGGCGGGCGGCGGACAGGAACTGTGCCCGGAGGCGTTGATTAACGACGGCCTGCTGCATCTGCGTATTTTTACCGGCGAAGAGTTATTGCCCGCGCTGTTTACCACGCTGACGCAGCCGGAAGAGAGCCCGAATATTATCGATGGCGCGTCGGCCTGGTTTGAGATAACCGCGCCGCATGACATCACCTTTAATCTCGACGGCGAGCCGCTGAGCGGACAGCATTTCCATATTCAGGTGCAGCCCGGCGCGCTGCATTGCCGCCTGCCGCCGGATTGCCCGCTGCTTAAATAAGGTATGCGCGGGTCGGCGTAACGGTTTGCGGGACGGCGGGTGCGCTGCGCTTACCCGCCCTACCACGATGCAAGGGTTTGAGATGTTCCAGGCTGGGTAAGCGCACCCACCAGCACATCACGGAACGGTTGCGAACCGTAGGGTGGGTAAGCGCAGCGCACCCACCGTATCCCACGCCCCACCATATGCCACGCCCACAAAAAACGCGCCCACAGGCGCGTTTTTTGCTGCGTAACCTCAATCGCCGTCAGGCAATCGTCACGCTCTTGTCCAGATAGACGTCCTGCACCGCATTAATCAGCTTCACGCCATCGGCCATCGTTTTCTTAAACGCCTTGCGTCCCAGAATCAGCCCCATGCCGCCCGCGCGCTTGTTAATCACCGCCGTGCGCACCGCATCGGTAAGATCCGCCTCGCCGCCGGACGCGCCGCCGGAGTTAATCAGCCCCGCGCGGCCCATATAGCAGTTGGCGAGCTGGTAGCGCACCAGATCAATCGGGTTATCGCTCGTCAGCGTGCTGTAAACGCGCTCGTCGGTATAGCCGAACTTCAGCGCGGTATAGCCGCCATTATTCTCGGCCATCTTCTGCTTCACGATATCCGCGCCGATAGTGGCGGCCAGATGGTTGGCCTGACCGGTGAGGTCGGCGCTGGAGTGATAATCCACGCCATCTTTCTTGAAATTACTGTTACGCAGATACGCCCACAGCACCGTCACCATGCCGAGCTCATGCGCGCGCTCAAACGCGGCGGAGATCTCCTCAATCTGGCGGCGCGACTCTTCAGAACCGAAATAGATAGTCGCCCCGACCGCCACCGCGCCCATATTGAACGCCTGCTCGACGCTCGCATACAGCGTCTGGTCATACTGCGTGGGGTAACTCAGGGTTTCGTTATGGTTAATTTTCACCAGGAACGGAATGCGGTGCGCGTAGCGGCGCGAGACCGACGCCAGCACGCCGTAGGTCGACGCCACGCAGTTGCAGCCCGCCTCAATCGCCAGCTCGACAATATTTTTAGGGTCGAAATACATCGGATTGGCGGCGAACGACGCGCCCGCCGAATGCTCGACGCCCTGGTCCACCGGCAGAATGGACAGATAGCCGGTGCCCGCGAGACGCCCGGTGTTGTAGAGGGTCTGCATATTTCGCAGCACCGCAGGCGGACGGTTGTTATCGATCATCACGCGATCGACATAATCCGGCCCTGGCAGATAAAGCTGGTCGGAGGAAATGGTCGTACAGCGGTGCTGTAACAGGCTATCAGCATCGTTGCCGAGCAACTGCACAATATCAGTCATCATACGCTCCCGTTATGGTCGACAGGCACAGACCTGCCGGACGATAAAAATCCTTACCCACATCTTAACTGGGCCCTCTTAGCCTGGACTTTATTAGCACAGATTGCCAGACCCGAGCGCATTTTCAGCTAATTCTGCTGGCTCGCTTCACCACCACGCATGAAAATGATGGACGGGCCCAATCCCCTCTCCCACCTCCAGGCTATCCGCCTGTTGCAGCGCTTTAGTGAGCCATGCTTTCGCCGCCGTCACCGTCTCAACCCAGTCAGAATGCTGCGGACGCAGCGCCGCAAGCGCGCTGGAGAGTGTGCAGCCGGTGCCGTGGGTGTTTTTGGTGATGACACGTGGCGCCGTGAAGCGCGTCGCGCCGTCGGGCGTAAAGAGCCAGTCCGGGCTTTCGGCGTCGTCCAGATGCCCGCCTTTCATCAGCACCGCCCCGCAGCCGAGCGCCAGCAACGCCTCGCCCTGCTGGCGCATCTCCGCTTCGCTGCGGGCATGTGTGGTTTCCAGCAGCGCCGCCGCCTCCGGCAAATTCGGCGTGATGATCGCCACCTGCGGCAATAACCGTTCGCGCAGCGTGCGCACGGCCGACGGGCTTAGCAGCGGATCGCCGCTTTTCGCGAGCATGACCGTATCCAGCACGATATTGCGCACCTGGTAGCGTGCGAGCCGCTCCGCCACGGCCTCCACCACATCGGTTTCCGCCAGCATGCCGATTTTGGTGGTGTCGATGCGCACATCGCTTAATACCGAGTCAAGCTGTGCGGCGACGAACGACGGCTCAACCCGATACACCGACTGCACGCCCCGCGTATTCTGCGCCACCAGGGCCGTGATCACTGACGTTCCGTAAGCGCCGAGCGCCGAGAAGGTTTTGAGATCGGCCTGAATGCCTGCGCCGCCGCTCGGATCGGTACCGGCGATGGCGAGCGCGTTAATGCGTTTCATGAGCACCTCCGAACGCCTGCGCGTGCAGACTATCCAGCAACGCGCTGGCGAAACTGCCGGGCCCACGGGAAATGGCCTGCGCCTGTTCGCCCGCCCGCTTCATGAGCCAGCAGGCCGTCGCGACATTTTCCAGCCGATCGCCCGGCAGCGCGCAGCAGGCGGCGACGACCGCCGAGAGCGCGCAGCCGGTGCCCACCACGCGGGTGAGCATCGCGGTGCCGCCCTCGACCGCCAGCGTGCGTTCGCCATCGGTGATGTAATCAACCTCGCCGGTAACGGCGACGACAGCGCCGCTGCGGCGCGCCAGCAAGATGGCCGCCTCGCGGGCCTGATGCGCGCTTTCAGTGGCGTCAACGCCTCGCCCGCCGCCGCTCTCGCCTGCCAGCGCGCGAATTTCCGAAGCGTTCCCGCGGATCGCGGCAGGACGACGCGCCAGGATCTCCTGCGCGAATTCAGTGCGTAGCGTGAGCGCGCCGACGGCGACCGGGTCGAGCGTCCAGGGCTTGCCCGCCGCGCAGGCGCTGTCGATGGCTGCCCGCATCGCCTGCTGCTGCGGGCGCGTCAGCGTGCCGAGGTTGATGAGTAAGGCATCGGCGATGGCCGCGAACTGCGCGGCTTCTTCGGCATCCACCACCATCGCGGGCGAGGCGCCAAGCGCGAGCAGGACATTGGCAGTGAAATTTTGGACAACATCGTTGGTGATACAGTGCACCAGCGGCGCGTGACGACGAAGGTGGGTGACAACAGGCGCGGCGTGCGAGCCGCAAAGCAGGTCAGAAGACATGGTTCTCTCCTGCCAGGCGCGAAGACGGGATACCGGACAGGCATCTGACTTCCCTACGCTGGCATTATCCAGATCAGGTAATACGGGTATTTCTCAGCCTTCACGAAGAAGGGCACCCCGAGTCATTTACTACAAAATCAAAAGGTTGCGATTAACGTCACGTTAATCCCTGTTCTGGATCATGCCAGCGGGAAGCCAAAGACTCAACCCTAAAAAAATACGCTGTGCCCTGACTTATGTCTTCTGCTGTATCCCCTAAGGCGTCAGGCACCATGAAGAATACCCAGGCTCACTTGTTGCTGATTTTTCACTATCGCTAATGCGTTAGTGCAGAGCCAGCGCGTAAGTGTTGAAGAAAAAATAATTACCATGGGTTATGGCATTATTAAAGAAATCGTTAAAAGAATGAGCGCCAGAGAGTCATTAAAAATTAGCCCCCCTAACCGCAAGACTGAATATTCTGTCAATTAGTAGTTCCCTGACTAAGAAGTATCCCTTGCACCTTATCACCTTTCAGATAGTACATAATGCTGTTACTCTGCGTGTATTCATCTGATTTTTCGATATCCTTGTAGTACATAACAATATCTTTCTTAGGTTTATGATTAAAATATTTTTCTGTTTCTTCTTTAGTCGTTAACACAGGCGCCTTAACGGATACGTGTAATACTCCCTTATAAGGTGTACAAGGCGATCCATCTTTCGCTATAGCAACAGCGGTCAAATCCCCCGCCCCCATCTCATTATCAGAAATAAACCAATAGTTGATGCCCTTTGATTCAAGGCAAATCCATGAGGCCAGATTATCTTTATTTATCTTTATGCCCACATTCCTGGCTATAGATTCAACTGTGTTAACCTCAAATTTATACTCGGTGGTTCCTACGACAATGATGGGCGCCAGATCTTTATCTGTCTCATGATTATCTGAATAGACTTCAGTAATATCATCGTAATACCTTGCGCCAAATCCCGTCATTTGGGTTGCCCCGCACGTACCCGCAACTAACCATAAGAATACAAAACTATATTTCATCTCAGTCTTCCACTACCAGTATCTTGTCATTACTGTTATTAATCGTCATACGACCTTGCAGCATCACGATCTAACAGAACCCACAGAGTCACTTAAAATGACTTCCGATAATGCCACCGCAACCTCAGGTGTTCAATGCGTTAATCTTCAATCCAGCACCCCACCTTTGCCGATGTAATCAGCATTTGCACGGTAAGCGGCGAAGGTTGATGCTTATCGCTTTTTAAATAGTCGGGAAGAATCATATTGGGCAGGAAAAATATCCCTTCGCGCGGAAAATATTTACGAAAGTCGAAAGAGCAATAATTTACGTTGAATTCCGCAAAGTATTCTTCGAAGAATTCTTCAGCATCTTCTGGCAGGACGCCATATTGACCGGTGCTTAACGAATCTTCATCAGCCATCTCCCAGAAATGCTTTTTTATTAACGCCCGAACGCGATCTGCTGTATTCATATAAACGTTCCTTGTAAAGAAGCCTTTAAGCTGCATAGTAAGCAGCTTGCCATGCACGCGGCTACTTTTATTATCCTTACCACCATGACATGAGGATAACCCACCCACTTCTGCCCGCCCGTGAGCAAGCCCCTACCAAATCAGCTCAACGCCGATTGCTATCCGCTTCATTTTTTTATACATAATTAGCCTTGCCCGGCCGGGGATGGCGCAGGAAGATAGCGGCCTGACGGTAACAAAATCAACGGGGCGCAGCGCCCTGACATGTGGAGAAGGTATGTTGAAAACCAGAATGATCGTAGCGGGAGTGCTGTTGATGTCGGTGGCCTCTGCATTCGCCGCAGATGTCGTAAAACCGAAATCCATTGATAGCTATGAAGTGAAAGAGTTTCACTCCGATTCCAAAAAATACACCATCGGCGACATCGTGCCGGACCTCTACCGCACCGAGCAGTACAACATCAAACAGTGGCAGATCCGCAACCTGCCTGCCCCGGAAGCGGGCACCCACTGGACGTACATGGGCGGCTACTACGTGCTTATTACCGATGCCGATGGCAAAGTCGTGCGCGCCATGAACGGCGACATTTTCTACCACCGTTAATTCTTCTGCGCCTGAAACGCCGCCCGGCACTCAGGCGCGTCTTTCCTGTCGTTTCCTCAAAACGCTTTTTAGCTCACACCCCTTAATACGCGTAGTGGTGCAAAAACGCGCCACTCGCTACACTCGCCCTACCCATCAACCTGATGAATATAAAAGGAGGACTCTTATGCTGTGCTGTGAATTGTTTGACTATTCACATCATTTTGGCGATCGCCAGAGCTCAGGCATTACCGGTATCGTGCTGCGATAACTGGACCCTGAGCGAAGATCCCATCACATAACCCTTCTCCAGGGCTTACCAGATTATCGTCAGCGATGTTTGACGAGGCATAACCGTGCCTGAAAATTCTGAGTAAGCGATGAGCACATTACTGACGGCGCACTCTCTGCGCATTGATTCCCCGTTTGGCCCGGTGCTGAACGCCCTTTCCTTTACCCTGAAAAAAGGCGACCGCATTGGCCTGATCGGTCATAACGGCTGTGGTAAAAGCACGCTTCTGAAAGCGCTGGACGGCACGCTTGCGCCTGCCGAAGGCGTTGTGACGCGCGCGGCGCGCTGCCTGCTGGCGCGCGTGGAGCAACATCTGCCGGACGCGCTGCATCAGCAGACGCTACTTGAAGCGCTGCTGGCCCGGCTGCCGGAAACCGAGCGCGAAAGCGGCGCCTGGCGGGCGCAGGCGTTGCTGGCGAATATGGGTTTTGCCGAGGCGGCCTGGTCGCTGACGGCGGGCTCGCTCAGCGGCGGCCAGCATACCCGTCTGCTGCTGGCGCGCGCCCTTATCGTCTCGCCCGATCTGTTGTTGCTTGATGAGCCAGGCAACCATCTCGATCTTCCCACCCTGCTGTGGCTGGAGCAGTTTCTGGCGCGCTGGAACGGCAGCTTTATTCTGGTCTCCCACGACAGCGCGCTGCTGGACAGCGTAACCAACCGCACCTGGATCCTGCGCGACGGTCAGCTCCAGGCGTTCGATCTCCCCTGTACAGCGGCCCGTGCGGCGCTGGTGGCGCGCGATGAGAGCGATGCGCTGCGCCGTAAAGCGGAGCAAAAAGAGATAGACCGCGTCACGGCGAGCGCGAAACGGCTCGCCACGTGGGGGCAGGTTTATGACAACGAAGACCTGGCGCGCAAAGCCAAACAGATGGAAAAACAGGTCGCACGGCTTAAGGAGGAGCAAACCGAACTGGCGCAGGGCAGCCGCTGGCAGCTGACGCTTTGCGGCGATGCGCTGGCGGCGGACCGTCTGCTTAAGCTGGAAAATCTGGCCGTCAGCGCGGCGCCTGACGCCCCCACGCTGTTTACTCTGCCGCTGGCGCGGCTCAAAAGCGGCGATCGCGTGGCGCTGCTCGGCCATAACGGCTGCGGCAAGTCGTCGTTGCTGCGCCTGCTGTGGCAGCAGTGGCAGACGGCGGAAACGGTTCCTGGCGTCACGTTTCATCCGCGCGTGTCGCTCGGGTATTACGATCAGTCGCTGCATCAGTTACCGGATAACGCCACGCTGCTGGAGGTGCTGGAGCCGTTCGCCCCTGAACGGCAACAGCGTAAGCTCGCGCTTATCAGCGCCGGTTTTCCATGGGCGCGGCATGGGCAGCGGGTCGACACGCTCAGCGGCGGCGAGCGCTCGCGCCTGCTGTTTGTCGGCCTGTCGCTCGCGCGCTATTCGCTGTTGATGCTTGATGAACCCACCAACCATCTCGACATGGAAGGCAAAGAGGCGCTGGCGCAAACCCTGCAAACGTTCGCAGGCGGGCTGTTGCTGGTGACGCACGACAGAATGCTGATGGAGGCGAGCTGTAACCGCTTCTGGCTCGTGGAGGATGGCGGTTTGAGCGAGTGGCACAATATGGACGCGCTGATGGCGCGCCTGCGCGCAGCGCCGACGCAGGAGGCGATGGATGAGGCTCATACAGTCACCACGCCGCCTGAGACGAACAGCGATACGCGCCTGCTGGAGCGGCTGATTGACCTGGAAACGCGGCTGAATGTCGATCTCGAACGCAAACTACGCCATCAAAAACCGGCGCTGCAAGCCGAGTGGCGTAAGGAGATAGCGCACCTCAGCGCCGCGCTGGGACTGGAGTAAAACAGCAAGAAAGACTCTCCATAAAGGAGGGTCTTTCTTATTTAATTTAAAAGTATAAGGGTACGCAGATGGATGTTTATCGTTTCGTTACGCCTGGCTGGTAAGCCTGATATTTAGCCTGTTCACGCAGAATACGGTTATAAAAGCCAAGGGCGATGGTTTCCATAAATAACCTGCTATTGATACAACGGACGCTGAATACCGAAAACAATATGCCCAGCAGGGAGCCGATAATATCCCAGCGTCCTGCCCCATCAGAAGAGAGCAGAGACACAAGCACACTAATAAAAAATATCACACTGACAAATACCGCTGCTGCCGCCAGTGTCAGCCACAACTGCAAAGCAAGGAGAGATCCTCTTGCGGCCCCTATCATTGCAGGGATAATCAGCACACAAAAAAGAAAATTGCTAATGAGCATGCCGATGAAAAATGTCGGTCCTGGTAACCCTAAGCTCTGCGAAATAGCCACCCAAAAAGAAACCTGAGGAATGGCGAAGCTAAGAACAGCCATGACCATTGCCAATACCAGTGGCATCCCAAGGCTCCGCCACCCCGTGGGCAGACAAACTTGTTCTTTGAGCTGCGTTTTAAGCCGCTCCAGCGCCTCGGGCCGCTTGTTTTTAATATCATTTTCTACGAAGCGGCCCAGTTGCAGGCTTTTTTTTAAATAATTAAACATCCTTGTTCTAACGGCTCCCGGCCAGTGAAATGGACTGAATAATACCCACAACAAATTTTCCGGTATTTTGTAAATTTTGCGGGTTTCTGATGGTTCCCGAGACGGCGCTTCCAGCAAAGGCAGACGCATTATTGAATGCTTTAATTAATTCATACTGCAAACTCTTTTGTAACGCTTCTGTTGGGAATCGGCTTGGGTAAGCACCAGCTTTAATGAGCGCTTTAATCCCATCATTGGAAATGCCGGGGTTTCTGTTGCGTATAATTTCAATAGTTATACGTTTACGCTCATGTCTGCTCAGTGTTCTGAGCCAATCCAAAGCTTTTGCTGAAGAACCCGCTTTCATCGCCATATAAGCCTTTATGGTACTTCTCAGACCCACGCTTGCTCCAGCAAGAGAAATAACATCAAGTGCTGTCATGGTAGAGGTATACCAATCCTGGGAATCAAACCAGGCGACATTTTCTTCGTAACCATATCCTATAGCAAATAAACGGCCTACGCCTACCGCGCACTGGAACCCTGTAGCCACTGTCCCGGCTGTCATTATTCCTGCAAGGATCCCCGTTGCTCCTGCCGTAAAAGGTATTACGAGCGTTGCACTCACAGTAATTAATGCAGTAGCAACTAATGCACCGCAAGATATTGCAGTTGAGGTTATTTCTGTTGTTAATGAAGGTGCCTGAAGCGGTTTGGTGATAGCTTTCCCTGCATTTTGCGGCGATGTATCATTTACCTGAGTAATAATTACGTGACTGACAGTAGTTTCATTTGGCGTCGCTATACGTCGTGAAGGTCTTACAAGCCAATCGCTAACTCCGTTAGAATAGATGATGCCTACACGATTAAAGTCGCGTGTGCGATCCAGTTCTTTTGCCAGCGCATGGAAATTAAAATCTACTATTCCTGGCCCGCCCCACGTTACTGGCTTATCGAATGAAGGGAGATTATTAGGCGTATTCATCCCTGATAAATAGTCAGACATGACTTTTCCTTCTGGACCCGTTTAAGTTGGGGCAAGGCTATAAATTTATTCAAACAAAAAAATTAAGAATATTCCCAATAGAAAGCTGTACCCCAAAATTTTGTGAGCTACGTCATAGCTCAACCAAGCGCCAGCTATCAGGAATTTGTGCCAAAGAATAAACCAAAAAGCCGCCCTCACAGGCGGCTTTTTTATTACAGCGACTAAGAAGATCAGGCCGAGAGGCGGAACTTCTGCACGGTGCTTTGCAGCTCTTCGGTCTGACGCTCCAGCGCGGCGGCAGCGGCGGAAACCTGCTCCACCAGCGAGGCGTTCTGCTGGGTGACGGTGTCCATCTGGGTGATAGCCAGCCCCACCTGCGAGATGCCCTTGCTCTGTTCTTCAGACGCCGAAGCGATCTGTTTGATGATCGTGCTGACGTTCGACACGCCGCGATAGATTTCCGCCATCGAATCCCCCGCCGCGTTGACCAGCTCCGAGCCTTTATCGATACGCTCGACCGATTCGGTGATGAGCGTTTCGATTTCACGGGCCGCCTCAGCGCTGCGGCTCGCAAGGTTGCGTACTTCGCCTGCGACCACCGCGAAGCCGCGGCCCTGCTCGCCTGCGCGCGCCGCTTCAACGGCGGCGTTGAGCGCCAGGATGTTGGTCTGGAACGCGATGCTGTTAATCACGCTGGTAATATCGGCGATTTTCTTCGAACTACCGGAAATCCCCTGCATGGTCTCGATAACATTCTGCGCCAGCTGGCCGCCTTTACCGGCGTTTTCAGAAGCGGCATGCGCCAGCTCGCTCGCCTGACGAGCATTTTCGGCGTTAAGGCGCACGGTAGAGGTCAACTCTTCCATGCTGGCGGCGGTCTGCTCCAGCGCGGCGGCCTGTTCTTCGGTACGTGACGAAAGATCATTATTGCCCGCGGAAATTTCCGACGCGCCGCGCCAGATATTTTCACTGCCGTGGCGAATCGCGCTCACGGCTTCGCGCAGTTGATCCTGCATCGCGGTCAGCAGCGGCACCAGCTTACCGACGCAGTTGCGGCCAAACGGTTCAACCGGCTGGCTGAGATCGCCGCCCGCAATCAGGGTGAAGTGGTTGCGGATTTTCTCAAGCGGCTTCACCAGCAGCGCCACCAGATAGCGGTCGGTCAGCAGCAACAGGAGCAGACCAATGATCACCGCAATAATAATCACCGTTTTGGTGGTGACGGTCATGCTGTCGACGCGCTCGCGGGTAGCGTCAAGCTTGGCGCCCGCCGCGGCGTTGAATTTCTCGGCGCTCGCGCCAAACGCGCGGCTGAAGACCGGCGTCACTTTGCCGGCGTGCGCGCGGTACGCGTCCGGCGTGCCTTCGCGCGCCAGTTTCATTTGCGGGATCACGCCTTCATCGAGCAGCTTCTGCCAGTCGGCGATCACTTTTTGCGACACCGCCGGATCGAGCGGACCGGGGGAGAGCTGTTTAAACGCGTCGAGCTGGCGCGACATATTGTCGAGCGCCTGCTGCACGGATTCGAGCGATTTGGCGTCCGGCGTGCCGTTTTCCATGGCGCGGGTAAGGCGGGTGACGAAGCGGAAATACTGATCGTTGCCTTTGCTGAGCACGGTCATTTGCGACACCAGCTGGCGGTCCACACGGTTGCCATCGGCCATCGCCGAGAGCGAGTAGACGCTGTAGACGCCCACGGCCGCCCATAACACGCAGAGTACGCCGAGCACCGTCAGCATCACTGCGCGGATGGAAAAGTCTTTAAGCAGGCCCATCAAGAAGTCCTCATTTTTGCCTGATACGGATATATCTTCCCGTTATCGGCAAACGAGGAAAAAGATGTACATAGCGGCGCTATTTATTTTACCGCCGCGATAATCACGCGCCTATCCGCGCAACCCGAGCGCTTCTTTCAGGGTTTTGAGATAACGGCGGCTGACCGGCACCGTCTGACCGTGGCGCAACAGCAGCTCCGCCTGGCCGTTCTCTTCCAGCCGGATTTCCTTCAGGTGCGCCATATTGACCAGATATTGCCGGTGACAGCGCATCAGCGGCGTGCGGCTCTCCAGCGTGCGCAGCGTCAGCTCGGTGAAACCTTCCTGCCCTTGCCCACTCGTCACATACACGCCGCTCATGCGGCTGGCGACAAACGCCACGTCCTCCATTTGCAGCAGGTAAATGCGGCTGTGGCCAGTGCAGGGAATAAATTTCAGCGCCTCCTGGCGCTCGGTGATCGGCGACATGTCCTGCTCGCGCCGCTCGTTGCGCATCCGCGTCAGCGTCTTTTGCAGGCGCGCGGTCTCAATAGGTTTGAGCAGATAATCAAAGGCGTGCTCTTCAAACGCCTGCACGGCGTATTCGTCAAACGCCGTCAGAAAGACAATCCACGGGCGGGTGTCGGGGTCGAGCATCCCGACCATTTCGAGACCGGAGATGCGCGGCATCTGGATATCGAGAAAGACCACGTCCGGGCGCAGGCGGTGTACCGCGCCGATAGCCTCCACGGCGTTGGCGCATTCGCCCACCACCTCGATATCCGCCTCTTCTTTCAGCAGAAGACGCAGATTCTCCCGCGCCAGCGGCTCGTCATCGACAATCAGCACGCTAATCATGTCGTTCCCTCCAGCGGTAAACGTAAGGTAATCCGGGTAAAGCGGTCCTGTTCACAGGCGACCGAAATGCCGCACTCGTCGCCGAAGCGCGCGCGCAGTCGTTTATCCACCAGGCTCATGCCAAGGCCGTTGCTCGCGGCGTTGGGCTGATAGAGCCCGGCATTGTCTTCAATTTCCAGCACCAGATGCTCATCGTCGCGGCTGGCGCGCAGGGCGATTTCGCCGGGGCCTAAAAGCTGCGAGGTGCCGTGTTTAATGGCGTTCTCGACAATCGGCTGCAACGTAAACGCGGGCAGCCGGATATGGCGCAGTTCATCGGGCAGGTTCATGCTCACCTGTAAATGCGACTGAAACCGCGCCTGTTCGATTTGCAGATACGCGTTCACATGGTCGATTTCATCGGCGAGCGACACCACATCCGTCGGGCGCTTGAGGTTTTTGCGGAAAAATGTCGAGAGATATTGC
This sequence comes from Cronobacter turicensis z3032, assembly GCA_000027065.2. Lineage (NCBI taxonomy): Bacteria > Pseudomonadati > Pseudomonadota > Gammaproteobacteria > Enterobacterales > Enterobacteriaceae > Cronobacter > Cronobacter turicensis. The sequence goes on from FN543093.2 coordinate 2,910,071, forward strand.
ACCAGCTGGCAGGCCTGATCGCTGTCGCGGCGGATCACCGCCATCAGCGTGTTCAGCGCATTAAACAGGAAATGCGGGTTCACCTGGGCGTGCAGCAGCTTGATCTCCGACTGGGTGAGCAACTGCTTCTGGCGCTCATACTGGCCCGCCAGGATTTGCGCGGAAAGCAGTTGCGCGATCCCTTCTCCCAGCGTGCGATTAATCGAGCTGAACAGACGGTGCTTGGGCTCATACAGCTTGATGGTGCCGACCACCTTGCGGTTCTCGCCGCGCAGCGGGATCACCAGCGTCGAGCCGAGCTTACAGTTCGGGTGCAGCGAACAGCGGTACGGTACTTCGTTGCCGTCGGCGTAGACCACTTCGCCGGAATCGATCGCCCGCAGCGTCCAGGGCGACGAAATGGGGCTGCCGGGCAGATGGTGATCCATACCGATGCCGGTAAAGGCCAGCAGTTGTTCGCGATCGGTAATGGCGACCGCGCCTATCTCCAGCTCCTGGCGAATCACCTGCGCCACTTTCATGCTGTTTTCGACGTTAAACCCCTGGCGCAGGATCCCTTCTGTCGCAGAGGCGACCTTCAGCGCGGTGGCGGAAAACGCCGTGGTGTATTTCTCAAACATGGCGCGCTTGTCGAGCAGAATGCGCATGAACATCGCAGCCCCGACGGTATTCGTGACCACCATGGGCGCGGCGATGTTTTGCACCAGATGCAGCGCGTCGCCGAACGGGCGGGCAATCAGCAGAATAATGCCCATCTGGACCATCTCCGCCACCAGCGTAATCGCGCCTGCGGTAAAGGGGTTAAAGATTTTATCGGTGCGCCCGCGACGAATCAGCCAGCTGTGGACGATCCCGCCGAGCAGCCCTTCGACAATCGTTGACACCATGCAGCTCAGCGCGGTCATGCCGCCGAGCGAATAGCGATGCAGACCGCCGGTGAGCCCCACCAGGCCGCCCACCAGCGGCCCGCCGAGCAGGCCGCCCATGACGGCGCCAATCGCGCGGGTATTGGCGATGGAATCCTGGATATGCAGCCCGAAATACGTGCCCATAATGCAGAAACCGGAGAACGTGACGTAGCACAACAGCTTATGCGGCAGGCGAATCGACACCTGGATCAGCGGAATAAACAACCGCGTTTTGCTCATCAGCCAGGCGATCACCAGAAACACGCACATCTGCTGGAGCAGCAATAACACCAGATTGAACTCGTACACGTCCACGCTCCGCTCTGACAATTAAGAGCGCGTAAAATACGCTGCTGTGCCATAACTTTCTATGAAGCAAACCAAAAAAAGAACAGGTCAGCGTCGCTGATGAAGGAGACCGTTATGGAGATTAGACCCTGGGAGGAGAGCGATCGCCCGTTTTTACGCACGCTCTATTTGCACGCCCGCCGCGAGGGATGGCCGTGGCTTGACCCCAGCGAATGGCGACTGGAGGATTTTGACGCCGACACACTCGGCGAAACGATTCTCGTGGCGCAGGAGGATGGCCACCGGCTGGGGTTCGCGTCCATCGCTGAGAATGACAACTTTCTGCATCATCTCTTTGTGGCGCCAGACGCCCAGGGGCGCGGCGTCGGCGCGGCGCTGCTGGAGGCCGTGCAGGCGCGGTTCACCAGCACCGGCGCGCTGAAATGTATGGAGAAAAACGCGCGCGCGCTGCGCTTTTACGCCCGTCACGGCTGGGTGGAGGAAGGACACGGCGACGCCCCGGAAGGCGCCTATGTGCTCCTGCATTTTCGCAAACCCTGATCCATAAAAAACGCCTCCCGTGGGAGGCGTGTTTCATTTTAGCGACAACGACCCGGCATCACACCGCGCGAAACGCGATATCGCCCGGGATCACTTCGCCTTCCCAGTAGAGCTGCGCCGCCACACGGCCCGCCAGCTGGCGGTAAATGGTGGTGAACTCGCTCTCCGGGCGGGAGACCACGGTCGGCTGGCCGCGGTCGAGATCTTCACGCAGCGTAATATGCAGCGGCATCTGTCCCAGCAACTGGGTACGGTAGGTTTCCGCCAGCTTCTGCGCGCCGCCGGTGCCGAAAATCGGCTCGTGATGACCGCAGTTGCTGCAAATATGCATACTCATGTTCTCAACGATGCCAAGCACCGGCACTTCCACTTTTTCAAACATCACGATGCCTTTTTTGGCGTCGATAAGCGCGATGTCCTGCGGCGTGGTCACCACCACCGCGCCGGTCACCGGGATGTTCTGGGCAAGCGTCAGCTGAATGTCGCCGGTACCCGGCGGCATATCCAGCACCAGATAGTCGAGATCCGGCCACATGGTTTCCTGCAGCAGTTGCAGCAACGCTTTGCTCGCCATCGGACCACGCCACACCATGGCGTTATCGTCGGTCACCAGGTAACCGATGGAGTTGGTGGCAAGACCGTGAGACATAATCGGCGCCATGTGCGTGCCGTCCGGCGAGGTCGGGCGTTCGCCTTCCGCGCCCAGCATCGTCGGCACCGACGGGCCGTAGATATCGGCATCCAGAATGCCCACTTTGGCGCCTTCCGCCGCCAGCGCCAGCGCCAGGTTGACGGCAGTAGAGGATTTCCCTACCCCGCCCTTGCCGGAGCTGATCGCGATGATGTTTTTCACACCGTTCACGCCCGGCTGGTTTTTCACGCGTTTTAAGGTGGCGATGCTGTGGGACAGCTTCCAGTCGATCGCGCTCGCGCCGGTTAAATGCAGCAGCTCGGCGCTCACCTGCTCTTTCAGCTCCTCAAAACCGCTGCGCCAGGCGAACGGCATCAGCAGTTCGACATGGATGGTGTCATCAAGCCAGGCGACATGATGCAGCGCTTTCAGCGCCGTGAGGTTGTGCTTCAGGGTGGGGTGCTGGAAATTGGCTAACGTCCCGGCGACCAGCGCACGCAGCGCCTCGGGGGATTTGGCCTGGGATTGCGAATTCATCCCGACTCCTTTGTTGTTCTGATGTTAATAAATTGCAGTCATAGAATCATAACAGAGTCGTGGGGAGTAAGACGACATTAAACGCCCGCTGAGCCTGGCCTGATGTGCGCTTATGCAGATCAGCAGGCGTCTGGCTTCAGGGCGCGATAAACGATACGGCGTATTTTTGCAGTTCACCGCCCGGCTTCATCAGCACATACTCTGCCACCCACGCTTCACCCTTCTGGTAAGCGCCGTTCGGCAGACAGGTCTGATACGCAGGTAAAAGCACCGCGTGGCGCTTTGGGTTTGGGTCATGGCTGGAATAAACCGCATACTGCGTGAAGACATCCCCCGGCCCGGCCTGCGCGGTATAAATACAAACCTCGCCATTGATAATGCGCACGTCGCCGGCGCGATTAAACGTCGCCTGGTCAGCCACGCAGCCAGTTAAATTAACCAGCGACATCAGGAAAATAGCCGATAACGTTTTCATATCTGGCGAGCAGTCCTTTTTTATCCGATTGCGATACGCTTTAAAAACGCAGCCCACCTTTAAAGCATTAGCGCCAGCCTCACTGATATCCATCCCACGGACGCCCGCCATTCAGAATCCCTCGCGCGTGTTATTCCTGGCGGCTCATCGCCTCGCCGTAGGCCGCTATTTCGTCTGCTTTTTTGCGCGCTTTTACCGCCGCGCGGTACTCAACGCGGGTGGATTCGGGTACTATGACTGCCCCATTTGCCACAGAAGACGTAATACTCACTATGACTCAAGTCGCGAAGAAAATTCTGGTAACGTGCGCGCTGCCGTACGCCAACGGCTCCATCCACCTCGGCCATATGCTGGAGCACATCCAGGCTGATGTCTGGGTCCGTTACCAGCGAATGCGCGGCCACGAGGTTAACTTCATCTGCGCCGACGACGCCCACGGCACGCCCATCATGCTCAAGGCCCAGCAGCTTGGCATCACGCCGGAGCAGATGATTGCCGAGATGAGCAAAGAGCATCAGACCGATTTCGCGGGCTTTAACATCAGCTACGACAACTATCACTCTACGCACAGCGACGAAAACCGCGTGCTGTCGGAGCTGATTTACACCCGCCTGAAAGAGAACGGCTTTATTAAAAACCGTACCATTTCGCAGCTCTACGATCCTGAGAAAGGCATGTTCCTGCCGGACCGTTTCGTGAAAGGCACCTGCCCGAAATGTAAATCTGCGGATCAGTACGGCGATAACTGCGAAGTCTGCGGCGCAACCTACAGCCCGACCGAGCTTATCGAACCGAAATCGGTGGTCTCCGGCGCGACGCCGGTGATGCGTGATTCTGAACACTTCTTCTTCGATTTGCCGTCATTCAGCGAAATGCTGCAGGCGTGGACCCGCTCCGGCGCGCTCCAGGAGCAGGTGGCGAACAAAATGCAGGAGTGGTTTGAATCCGGACTGCAACAGTGGGATATCTCCCGTGACGCGCCTTACTTCGGCTTTGAAATCCCGAACGCGCCGGGCAAATATTTTTACGTCTGGCTGGATGCGCCTATCGGCTACATGGGGTCGTTCAAAAACCTGTGCGACAAGCGCGGCGATACCCAAAGCTTCGAGGAGTACTGGAAAAAAGACTCCGCCACCGAGCTGTATCACTTCATCGGTAAAGATATCGTCTATTTCCACAGCCTGTTCTGGCCGGCGATGCTGGAAGGCAGCGGTTTTCGCAAACCGACCAACCTGTTTGTGCACGGCTATGTGACGGTCAACGGCGCGAAAATGTCCAAATCGCGCGGCACGTTCATCAAGGCCAGCACCTGGCTGAACCATTTCGACGCCGACAGCCTGCGCTATTACTACGCGGCGAAACTCTCGTCACGCATCGACGATATCGACCTGAATCTGGAAGATTTCGTGCAGCGCGTGAACGCGGATATCGTCAATAAAGTGGTCAACCTGGCGTCGCGCAACGCGGGCTTTATCGCCAAACGTTTTGACGGCGAATTAGCCGCGGAACTGGCTGACCCGGCGCTCTACAAAACCTTCACCGACGCGGCTGCCGTGATTGGCGAGGCGTGGGAGAGCCGTGAATTCGGTAAAGCAATCCGTGAAATCATGGCGCTTGCCGATCTGGCGAACCGCTACGTTGACGAGCAGGCCCCGTGGGTGGTTGCTAAACAGGAAGGCCGCGACGCCGATCTGCAGGCGATCTGCTCTATGGGCATTAACCTGTTCCGCGTGCTGATGACGTACCTGAAGCCGGTACTGCCGGAGCTGTGTGCGCGCGCCGAGGCGTTCCTGAATGTCGAGCTGACCTGGGACGGCGTTAACGCCCCGCTGCTCGGCCATAAAGTGAACAGCTTCAAAGCGCTCTATAACCGTATTGAGATGAAACAGGTGGAAGCGTTAGTGGAAGCCTCCAGGGAAGAAGTGAAAGCGGCTGCGGCGCCTGCGACCGGCGAACTGGCGGATAACCCGATTCAGGAGACCATCACGTTTGACGATTTCGCGAAAATCGACCTGCGCGTGGCGCTGATTGAAAACGCGGAGTTCGTTGAGGGCTCCGACAAATTGCTGCGCCTGACGCTGGATCTCGACGGCGAAAAACGCAACGTCTTCTCCGGCATCCGCTCCGCCTACCCGGACCCGCAGGCGCTGATTGGCCGTCTGACGGTGATGGTGGCGAACCTCGCGCCGCGCAAAATGCGCTTCGGTATTTCTGAAGGCATGGTAATGGCCGCAGGTCCTGGCGGGAAAGATATCTTCCTGCTGAGCCCGGACAGCGGCGCGAAGCCGGGTCAGCAGGTGAAATAACCTGACGCCCAACGCGCCAGCCGCGCCATAAACCGAGGGGAGATGCATATCTCCCCTTTTTTCGTCCTGCGCCGTGGTTTTCGCCTTTTGTCGCCAGGATACAGGATACAAACTCTTTTTCCCGGTTCGTGCATCACCTACTACATTTAACGGGTAACATTTCCCGAAGAGAACCAGTATGGCGTTATATACGATTGGCGAAGTGGCCGATCTCTGCGAAGTAAACCCTGTGACGCTGCGCGCGTGGCAGCGCCGTTACGGACTGATCAAACCCGTACGCACCGACGGCGGCCACCGTCTGTTCAGCGAGGCGGACATCGACCGCATTCGCGAAATCAAACACTGGATTGAGCAAGGCGTCCAGGTCAGTAAAGTTAAAACGCTGCTCTGCGAGGACGGTGCCGATGAGCCGGAAGGCTGGCGCGAGCGACAGGAGATGCTGCTCGCGAAACTGCGCAGCGGCAATCCAGGCCAGGTGCGTCACTGGGTGAGCGAGCTTGGGCGCGACTACCCGGCCCAGATGCTGGTGCGCCATCTCTATACCCCGCTGCGCCGCCGGATGCAGTTACAGCATGCCACGCTGCATGCCCTGTTAAGCCTTCTTGACGGTATTCTGATTAACTACATCGCGCTCTGTCTGCAATCGGCATGGAAAAAGCCCGGCAACGACGCGCTGGTGGTCGGCTGGAATCATCAGGATGCGACGCAGGTCTGGCTCGCAGCCTGGGTGGCGGTGCAGAAAGGCTGGCGGGTGGATGTGCTGGCGCAGCCGCTGGTGCAGTTGCGCCCGGAGCTGTTTCCTGGCAAAACGCTGCTGGTGTGGTGCGGAGAGCTGCCCGCGGCGCGTCAGCTCGAGCAAATCGCCGCCTGGCATCAACAGGGACACGCCATCTTTTCACTCCATGAGCCGGAAACGATTTAAAGGTTCATTAACAGTCGCGCTTCACCGTATAATTACGCGGTTAACATAAGGAGCAACGCATGAAATTAGTCAGAATCGGGCTTATCACCGGCATGGTCCTGATGGCCATCGGGGGTATCGGCGGCGTTATGCTGGCCGGCTACACCGTTATCCTGCATTCCGGTTCATAACCCGCGCCAGGCGCTCAAAGAGCCGGTCCACCAGGACCGCCGCCAGCGCCACCAGCACCGCGCCCTGAATCACATATGCCGTGTTAAACCCACTCAGGCCGATGATAATCGGGGTGCCGAGCGTGCTGGCGCCCACGGTCGAGGCGATGGTGGCCGTGCCGATATTAATAATCACCGACGTACGGATCCCGGCGAGCATCACTCCAAACGCCAGCGGCAATTCCACTTTGCGTAAGATCTGAGTGCGGCTCATGCCGACGCCCCGCGCCACCTCTTTCACATCTTCCGGCACCGCGCTCAGGCCCGCGAGCGTCCCCTGCAAAACGGGCAACAGGCCGTAAAGAATGAGCGCGACAATCGCAGGCTCCCGTCCGAAGCCCATCACCGGCACGGCAATCGCCAGCACCGCCACCGGCGGGAATGTCTGCCCGGCGGCGGCGAGCGTTTCGGCAAGCGAGCGGAACTCGCGTCCCCACGGGCGCGTTACCGCAATCCCCACCGCGACGCCGCAGGCGACCGACACCGCGCCCGCGACCGCCACCAGGCCGAGATGCGAGAGCGTAAGCGCGACAAAGCTCTCCTGCAGATAGACCGGGCGCGACAGCCCCGGAAGCAGCCAGTGAAACAGTCCTTCGCTGTGCGGCATCGCCAGTAACAGCGCGACAAACAACAGCGCCAGCCAGAGCAGCGGATCGCGCAGTCTATTCACCCCGCGCCTCCCGCTGATTCACCAGATGACGAAAGCGCAGCACGCCGCGGTGCGCGCCTTGCGCGTCCACTACCGACAGCGCCTCGCACTGGCGCTCGACAAATACCGACATCGCCTCGCGCAGCGTTAAGGTGTCCGCCACCGGCGCGCCCTCGCCTGTGCCAGGCTCGATAAATTCCGCCACCTGTTTGAGCGACAGCAATCGCACGCCAAGCTCGCTGCGCCCGAAAAAATCACGCACGAAATCATTGCGCGGCGCGGTGAGCAGCGTCAGCGGCGCGCCCTGTTGCACCACTTCGCCGTTATCCATCAGCACCAGATGCTGGGCAAGCCCGAGCGCCTCGTCGATGTCGTGCGTGACCAGCACAATGGTGCGTCCGAGCAGCTGATGAATGCGGCGCATCTCCTGTTGCAGCGCGCTGCGCGTCACCGGGTCGAGCGCGCCGAACGGCTCGTCCATCAGCAATACCTCCGGGTCGGCCGCCAGCGCGCGCGCCACGCCGACCCGCTGCTGCTGCCCGCCGGAGAGCTGATGCGGGTAGCGATCGCGAAATGCTTCAGGCGCGAGCCCAAGTAGCGCGAGCAGTTCATCGACCCGCGCCTGAATGCGTGCCTTCGGCCACTTCAGCAACTGCGGCACCGTGGCGACGTTTTGCGCCACCGTCCAGTGCGGGAACAGCCCGACCGACTGAATCGCATACCCCATGCGCCTGCGCAGCGCCTCGGGCGAAAACTGACGGATTTCCTCGCCCGCGAAGCGGATCTCGCCTGCGTCGTGCTCCACCAGACGATTAATCATCTTCAGCGTGGTGGATTTACCGGAGCCGGAGGTGCCGATAAGCACCGAAAACGCGCCTTCGGCGAACGTCAGGCTTAAATCTTTTACCGCCGCGCCGCCGTCATAAAATTTACTGACCTGCTGAAATTCAATCATCTCGTTTCGTCTCCAGCGCGCCGATGGCGAGCGTAAACAGCGCGTCCAGCACTACCGCCAGCGCCACGACCGGGATCACCCCGAGCAGCACCAGATCGAGCGCGCTGCTGAGTAATCCCTGAAATACCAGCGCCCCGAAGCCGCCTGCGCCAATCAGGGCGGCAACGACCGCCATGCCGACCGTCTGCACCGCCACCACCCGCAGGCTGCGCAGCCAGACGGGCAGCGCCAGCGGCACATCGACATGCCAGAAGCGCTGCCAGGCGGACATGCCCATTCCGCGGGCGCTCTCCCGCACCGCGTCGGGCACCTGCCCAAGCCCCGCCACCACGCCGCGCACCAGCGGCAGCAGCGCATAGAGCGTGAGCGCAATCAGCGCAGGCGCAAGCCCGGTGCCGGAGACGCCCAGCGCGCCGAGCGCCGGAAATGCCTGCGCCAGCCCGGCGAGCGGGGCCATCAGCAGACCGAACAGCGCCACCGACGGCACCGTCTGAATAATATTGAGCGCGGCGAACAGACCGGGCTGCCAGCGCGGGCGCCGGTGACACAGGATCCCGAGCGGCAAGCCGATGACAAGCGCGGGCGCCAGCGTGCCGAAAATCAGCGTCAGGTGGCGCGCGGCGGCGTCATCAAACACCGTCTGGCGGTTGGCGTATTCTTTAAGAAGCGACAGCGCATCGAAATGACCGCTCAGCAGAAGCCAGAGCGGCGCCATCCAGATCTGCGCCTGTAGCAGCCAGCGCCAGAGCGGCTGGCGCGTCAGCCTGCCGATGGCGTCGCTTGCGGCGAGTAACGAGACCGCAAGCATCAGCCACAGGCCGCTGCCGGGCGAGGTCCGCGCCAGACGACTGCCGGTTTCAGCCAGTCGCGCCGCCTCATCGCCCGTCACAAACAGCAGCGTGATAAAGAGCGCCTGCGCGGCAATAAGAATCAGCAGCGCCCCTGGTTTTCCGGGCACGCAGGCGAGCAGACAGAGTAAAAGCGGCAGCGCCCACAAGGCAGGCGCGATGGCAGGAAAAAGCCCGGAGAGACCGAGCGGCGCGCCGGACACCAGCCGGTTCGGCGCGTAATTTAAAAAGGGCAACAGGGCGGCGGCGGCCAGCAAGACCGCCAGCAGCACCAGCACCCGGTTATGGCATCTGATTGACAAAACGTGTCCCGCAGGCAAACGCCGGAGGCGTTATTTCACCAGTCCTTTTTCTTTAAGCCACTGCGACGCCACTTTACCGGCATCGAGCCCTTCTACCGCGATTTGCGCATTCAGTTCCTGGAGCGTTTTCTCATCCAGCGCTTTAAAGACCGGCTCAAACCACTGCGCCATCTCCGGGTACGCCTTCAGTACCGCCTCACGCACGACGGGCGCTGGCGCGTAAACCGGCTGAACGCCTTTAGGATCGGTGAGCGTTTGCAGACCGAGCGCCGCTACCGGGCCGTCGGTGCCATACGCCATCGCGGCGTTAACGCCGGAGGTTTGCTGGGCCGCCGCTTTGATGGTCACCGCGGTATCGCCGCCCGCGAGCGACAGCATCTGATCCTGATTCAGTTTAAACTGGTAGGCTTTTTCAAAGGCTGGCAGCGCGTCCGGGCGCTCGATAAATTCCGCCGAGGCGGCAAGTTTGAACGTGCCGCCGTCTTTAAGGTAACGGCTGAGATCGGCAAGCGAGGTCAGTTTGTTTTTCTGCGCCAGATCCTGACGTACCGCGATGGTCCAGGTGTTGTTCGCCGCCGCGGGCGTCAGCCAGATAAGCTTATTCTGCTCGGCGTCGAGCTTTTTGACTTTGTCATAGCCCTGCTGTGCGTTTTTCCAGGCCGGATCGTTCTCCTGCTTAAAGAAAAACGCGCCGTTGCCGGTGTATTCCGGGTAGATATCCAGCTCGCCAGACGTTATCGCCCCGCGCACCACGGGTGTGGTGCCCAGCTGGATTTTGTTGACCGTTTTCACGCCGTGGCTGTCCAGCACCTGCAGAATAATGTTGCCAAGCAGCGCGCCTTCGGTGTCGATTTTCGAGCCCACTTTCACCGGCTCGGCCGCCTGCGCGCCTGCCGCCAGCAGTAACAGACCTGCCGCGCTCCAGAGTTTTAGCCTCATGATTTTCCTCTTTTATCCGCTTCGCTAAGGGCTTAAGAGAAAAGCGTAGTTGATAAATCTCAGGGGGAAAGGGAAAAGACGGGAAATGGCATTTTTTAACGGCCGAATGCCATAAAAAAGGGCCGGTTTCCCGGCCCTCTGACAATCGACAGCAGCTTACAGCAGTTCAAATTCGCCCTGCTTCACGCGGGCGGAATCCAGCCCGATGAAGACATTGAATTTGCCTGGCTCAGCGTCATATTTCATGCGCTGGTTCCAGAATTTCAGCGCGTCAATATCGATAGGGAAGCTGACGGTCTGGGTTTCGCCCGGCTTGAGGGTCACTTTTTCAAAGCCACGCAGCTGTTTCACCGGACGGCTCATGGAAGCCGTAACGTCCTGGAGATACATCTGCACCGCAGTCGCGCCTTCGCGCTTGCCGGTGTTGGTCACCGTCACGCTGGCGGTTACTTTGCCGTCGCGCTTCATGGTCGGCGCGGAAAGCTTCACATCGGAGACGCTGAACGTGGTGTAGCTCAGGCCGTAACCGAACGGATAGAGCGGGCCGTTGGCTTCATCAAAGTAGCGCGAGGTATATTTGTTCGGTTTTTCCGGGTTGTACGGACGGCCCGTGTTGAGATGGCTGTAGTACACCGGGATCTGCCCGACCGAGCGCGGGAAAGAGATAGGCAGCTTGCCTGACGGATTGTAATCGCCAAACAGCACATCGGCGATGGCGTTACCACCTTCGGTTCCGGCAAACCAGGTTTCCAGAATCGCATCGGCCTGCTGGTCTTCTTTCACCAGCGCCAGCGGACGGCCGTTCATCAGCACCAGCACCAGCGGTTTGCCAGTCGCTTTCAGCGCGCTGATAAGGTCACGCTGGCTCTGCGGAAGGGTGAGATCGGTGCGGCTGGATGCCTCATGCGCCATGCCCTGCGCTTCGCCCACGACCGCCACGACCACGTCAGACTGCTTCGCGACGTTTACCGCCTCGTCGATCATCTCTTTTGGCGTGCGTTTATCCACCACCACCGCTGGCTCGTAGAGATTCAGGAAGTCGACGATGCCTTTATCGTCGGTCACGTTAGCGCCTTTGGCGAACAGAATTTTCGCCTTATCGCCCGCCACGTTTTTCATACCCTGAAGCAGCGTCACGGACTGGTCAGCCACGCCTGCGGCAGACCAGCTGCCCATCATGTCGCGTTTGCTGTCGGCCAGCGGCCCGACCACCGCGATGGTGCCGGATTTTTTCAGCGGCAGCGTTTCAAGACGGTTTTTCAGCAGCACCAGGCTTTCGCGCGCCACGTTGCGCGCGTCGTCGCGGTGCAGACGGCTTTCGGCGTTGGTGTCTTTCGGGTCAGAGTCTTTCGGCCCCAGATGGCTGTACGGATCGTTAAACAGCCCCATGTCATATTTGACGTTCAGCACGTGACGGGTAGCGTCGTCGAGCTCTTCCATAGAGACTTTGCCGCTCTTGATAAGATTCGGCAGGTATTTGCTGTAGTACTCATCCGCCATACTCATATCGACGCCGGATTTAATCGCCACGCGCACCGCGTCTTCCGGATCGGACGCCGTACCGTGTTTAATCAGCTCTTTGATAGCGCCGTGGTCGGAGATCGTGATGCCTTTAAAGCCCCAGTCGCCGCGCAGCAGATCTTTCAGCAGCCAGCCGTCGGAGGCCGCCGGCGTGCCGTTCAGTGAGTTCAGCGCGATCATCACGCCGCCGCTGCCCGCGTCGAGCGCTTCTTTATAGGGCGGCATGTAGTCGTTGAACAGACGCTGGGAACTCATATCGACGGTGTTGTACTCTTTCCCGCCCTCCACCGCGCCGTAAGCGGCGAAGTGTTTCACGCTGGTCATGACGGAATAGCGGTCCGCCGGGCTTTTGCCCTGCATCGACTCAACCATCGTTTTACCCATCATGCTGGTGAGATAGGTATCTTCGCCGAACCCTTCAGAGCCGCGGCCCCAGCGCGGGTCGCGCGTGACGTCGACCATCGGCGCCCAGGTCATGTTGAGGCCGTCGTCGGCGGCTTCATACGCCGATATGCGGCCCACGGTTTTTACCGCGTCGAGGTTAAACGAGGAGGCAAGCCCGAGGCTGTTCGGGAAAATGGTGCGCTGACCGTGCAGCACGTCGTAGGCGAAAAACAGCGGAATTTTCAGGCGGCTAAGCTGCATTACCTGATCCTGCATCGCGCGGATATCCTGGCGGGTCACGGTGTTGAAAATCGCGCCGACCTGGCCTTCTTTGATCATGTCCCGAATCGCTTCTTTCGGGTTATCCGGCCCGACGCTTATCAGACGCAGCTGGCCGATTTTCTCATCGACCGTCATTTTTTTGAGTAAATCGGTGACGAACGCATCCCGCGCTTCGGGCGTCAGCGGATGGTCGCCAAACGGTTCAGACGCCAGGGCCGGTTGCAGCGCAAGGCTCACGGCCATACCCACAGAACAAAGCCATTTCATAGGATTAACTCTCTTTTAGACGCAGCCGCAACGTTGCCGCCACAACAAATATAAGGTGTGCAGTGTGCCATAAGCCTTAGCAGGGAAGAAGCCAAACGCAAGTTTATACGCTGATTTTTCAACCTTTTCGGACTCGTTGAGAAATTCGCGGCTATGCTTAGAGACGTGCGTTTTCTCTGCCACAAGGAGTGGAACATGACCCTGACACCAACCTCCGGTAACCATGAGGTTATCGCGGAGCTGACCCGCATTACCGGCGCCAGCCATCTTCTCACCGACCCGGCCAAAACCGCCCGTTACCGCAAAGGCTTTCGCTCAGGTCAGGGCGAGGCGCTGGCCGTCGTTTTTCCCGGTACGCTGCTGGAATTATGGCGCGTTCTGGAAGTTTGCGTCGCCAGCGACAAAATAATTCTGATGCAGGCGGCCAACACCGGCCTGACGGAAGGCTCGACGCCGAACGGCAACGACTACGATCGCGACATTATTATTATCAGTACGCTGCGCCTCGATAAGCTGCACCTGCTGGATAACGGCGAGCAGATCCTCGCTTACCCCGGCACCACGCTCTGGCAGCTGGAGCGCGCGCTGAAGCCGCTCGGACGTGAGCCGCACTCGGTGATTGGCTCCTCGTGCATCGGCGCCTCGGTGATGGGCGGCATCTGTAATAATTCCGGCGGCGCGCTGGTGCATCGCGGCCCCGCCTATACCGAAATGGCGCTGTTCGCGCAGATAGACGACACCGGGCGGCTGCGTCTGGTGAATCATCTGGGCATCGATCTCGGCCAGACGCCGGAGCAGATCCTGGGCCGCCTTGACGATGACCGCATTGATCCGACCGCCGTGCGCCATGACGAGCGCCAGGCTTCCGATCGTCATTATATTGAGCGCGTGCGCGATATCGAAGCCGACAGCCCGGCGCGCTACAACGCCAACCCGGAGCGGCTCTTTGAAGCCTCCGGCTGCGCCGGTAAGCTTGCCGTGTTCGCGGTGCGTCTCGATACGTTCGAAGCCGAAAAACGCCAGGAGGTGTTTTATATCGGCACCAATCAGCCTGACGTGCTGACCCATATTCGCCGTCATATTCTCGCGAATTTCCAGAGTCTGCCGGTCGCGGGCGAATATATGCATCGCGATATCTACGACATCGCCGAGCGCTACGGGAAAGACACGTTCCTGATGATCAACAAACTCGGCACCGACAAAATGCCGTTCTTCTTCACGACTAAAGGCCGCACCGACGCCTGGCTTGAGAAAGTGCCGTTCATCAAACCGCACTTTACCGACCGCGTGATGCAAAAACTGGGCGGGTTATTCCCCGGTCATTTGCCGCCGCGCATGAAAAGCTGGCGCGATAAATATGAGCATCATCTGCTGCTTAAAATGGCGGGCGACGGCATTGAAGAAGCGCGCAGCTGGCTGACGAGCTTCTTTAAAGAGGCCGAAGGCGATTTCTTCGCCTGCACGGCAGAAGAAGGCAGCAAAGCGTTTCTCCACCGCTTTGCGGCGGCGGGCGCGGCGGTGCGTTATCACGCGGTGCACGCCGACGAGGTGGAAGATATTCTGGCGCTGGATATCGCGCTGCGACGCAACGATACCGAGTGGTTCGAACACCTGCCGCCGGAGATCGACAGCAAACTCGTGCACAAGCTCTATTACGGCCACTTCTTCTGCCATGTTTTCCATCAGGATTACATCGTCAAAAAAGGCGTGGATGCGCATGCGCTGAAAGAAGAGATGCTGGCGCTGCTGCGCGCGCGCGGCGCGCAATACCCGGCGGAACATAACGTCGGCCATCTCTACGAAGCGCCGGAAAGCTTAAAACAGTTTTATAAGGCTAATGACCCGACCAACAGCATGAACCCCGGCATCGGCAAAACCTCGAAGCAGAAATACTGGGGTGAGCCGGACGGGATCGCACAAACGCCAGACGAGCATACCGCCCGCTGATTCTGGCAGGCTGTATTCTTTTTAAGCACAGGCATACTATATCGTCCATACCGCCGGAGCCCTCCGGCGGTATGTCTTTGAGGATACAGGTATGGCTGTTGTGGAAAATCTCACGGCGTCAAAAGCCGCGATTCGTGACGTTACGCCGGAAGATATCGAGGCTATCTGCGCCATTTACGGCTGGCATGTCGAACACGGTCGCGCTTCCTTTGAAGAAACGCCCCCTACCCTTGATGAGATGAGCGCGCGCGTCAACGCCGTCACGCAGCAGGATTTGCCCTGGCTTGTGGCGGAGATCGACGACATCGTGGTCGGCTACAGTTATGCCTCGCCCTGGCGCCCGCGCCCTGCGTATCGCTATACCCTCGAAGAATCGATTTATATCGACGCCAGCATGGTCGGGCGCGGCATCGGCAGCCGTCTGTTGCAGGCGCTGATCGAGCGCTGCGAGCAAGGCCCGTGGCGTCAGCTGATGGCGGTGATTGGCGATGGCGAAAATAATCGCGGCTCGACGCGTCTGCACCGGCTGCTGGGGTTTGAAGTGGTGGGGAGTTTGCGCAGCGTCGGGTTTAAATTCGGCGGCTGGCGCGACACGCTGATTATGCAGCGTCCGCTCAATCAGGGAGACTGGACGCTGCCGGAATAGCTTATTCGACGCTGTTATTGGCCATTTGCGCCGCTTTCTGGCGCTTATAGCTCAGCGCCGCTTCAGGCACCGGTTGCGCCTTGCCGGTTTCAAGCCAGGTACGCAGACGGCTGGCGTCAGCAAAGTGAGTGTATTTGCCAAAGGCGTCCATCACCACCAGCGTGACCGGGCGGTTTTTAATCAGCGTACGCATCATCAGGCAATGCCCCGCCGCGTTGGTAAACCCGGTTTTGGTCAGCTGGATATTCCAGTTATCGCGGTAGACCAGATGGTTGGTGTTACGAAACGGCAGCGTATACGCCGGGTTCGCGAACGTCGCCATCTCTTCGCGCGTGGTGCTGAGCTGGCCAATCAGCGGATACTGTTTGGTCGCGATTAACAGCTTCGTGAGATCGCGCGCGGTAGAGACGTTGTGGATGGACAGCCCCGTCGGCTCCACAAAGCGCGTGTTGCGCATGCCGAGCGCTTTCGCTTTGGCGTTCATGGCGCGAATAAACGCGTCGTAGCCGCCCGGGTAGTGATGCGCGAGGCTTGCCGCCGCGCGGTTTTCCGACGACATCAGCGCCAGCAGCAGCATATTTTTACGGCTGATCTGGCTGTTTAAGCGCACCCGCGAATAGATCCCTTTCATTTCCGGCGTATGGCTGATATCCACCGTCAGCATCTCATCCAGCGGCAGACTGGCGTCGAGCACGACCATCGCGGTCATCACTTTGGTAATCGACGCGATCGGGCGCACCAGATCCGGGTGGCTTGAGAACAGCACTTCATTGGTGCGCAGATCGACTATCATGGCGCTGCCGGAAGCAATTTGCGGCTCGGCGGCGGCAACAGGCGACGCGGCGGCTTTCGCGGCGGCCAGCGCCGGGGTGGAAAGCGGCGCGGCCAGCAGCAGCGCGAGACTTAACAGAGAAAGACGAATTTTTGTCGACATGGCGAAAGTTCGGAAAATAATTCACGCGCGTAATTAAACGCACCGCCACCAATGGAAAAAGCTATTGAT
Source organism: Cronobacter turicensis z3032 (assembly GCA_000027065.2). NCBI lineage: Bacteria > Pseudomonadati > Pseudomonadota > Gammaproteobacteria > Enterobacterales > Enterobacteriaceae > Cronobacter > Cronobacter turicensis. Next base: position 2,926,651 of record FN543093.2, read on the forward strand.
GGCTGGCGCGGGCATCATACTCCGGCCTTCGCGTTTCCCGCTACAGAAGATTCAGCGCAGGGCGCGGTGCCGCCGGTTTTTTAGACCGGCGGCACGCGTCAGAACAGACGATAACCGTAGCCCCACAGCAGGACCGTCAGGGCCAGCAACACTTCCAGCAGCAGCACGCCGATAGCCAGCGTTGAACCGGAAAAGCGCAGCCCCTCTTCCTGGTTAATATTGAGAAACGCCGGAATGCCGATATACAGCAGATAGCCGGTATAAAGCAGCGCCAGCGTGCCCGCCAGCGCGCAGAGCCACACCAGCGGATAGAGCGCCACGATGCCGCTTAAAAAGAGCGGCGTCGCCACATAGCCCGCAAAGACCATACAGCCTGCGAGCGACGGGCGGCGCGGATAGTCGCGCGCCATCCACCAGATGACCCGCCCCATGACCGCCACACCGGCCAGCATCAGCGCATAGAACAGCACAGCCAGATAAAAACCGGTAAAGAGCGACAGCTTCACCACATTGCCGTCGCCGAAATCCCAGCCAATCTGGGTGGTGCCGATAAACGCGCACAGCACGGGAATGGCCGCCATGATGAGTACGTGGTGGGTATAGTGATGCGACACGGTTTCGTTTTCGCGACGAATCATCTGCATTTCGCGGAAAGGATGGGACAGAAGCCCCCAGACATGGTTCATAACGCCCCCTGACACAGGCCGCCCGGAACGGGTGCTTTAAGTATAATCCAGCCTGCGTGATTAAAAAGTAAACAGCACAAAAACACGTGGGCCGTTGTACGAGCAGGGTATGGCGGGCGCGTTATACTTTCGGTTTCGCGCGTGGCGCGAAGAGAAGAGAGGTATGACAAACGGGAGTAAGTGGAATTTATGGATATCAATAACCTGATTGAGCAGTACGGTTATGTGACGCTCTTACTGGGCAGCCTTGCCGAAGGCGAAACGGTCACGCTGCTGGGCGGCGTGGCGGCGCATGAAGGGCTGCTGCGCTTTCCGCTGGTGGTGCTGGTGGTGGCGCTCGGCGGCATGATTGGCGACCAGGCGCTTTACCTGTTAGGCCGTCGGTTCGGCACCCGGGCACTTGAGCGCTTTTCCGGCAAGCAAAAGCAAATCGCCCGTGCGCAGACGCTTATTCAGCGCCATCCGGCGTGGTTTGTGATTGGCACGCGCTTTATGTATGGCTTTCGCATTGTCGGCCCGCTGTTAATCGGCGCGAGCCGGGTTCCGCCGAAGCTCTTTGTGCCGCTGAATATTCTCGGGGCGCTGGTCTGGGCGACGCTGTTCACTACGCTGGGTTATCTGGGCGGACAGGTCATCGAGCCGTGGCTGCATCGCCTCGATCATCATCTCAAACAGCTGGTATGGGTGGCGCTGGCGGTGGGCATTGTGCTGCTGCTGCGCTGGCTGTGGCGTAAACGCAGCAGCAGAGAGGATTAAGCCTTCGGTTTAAACTGCGGGTTGGCAAGCGTAAACCCGCCGTCGATGATAAACGACTGGCCGGTGGTGTAGGTGGCGCCCTCAGAGCACAGCCACGCGACAATGCTGGCAATCTCATCGGTTTCGCCAGGGCGCGCTATCGGGATATTCGGCATCGAGCCGGGTTTCGCGTCGCCCTCTTCCATATCGTTCATCGGCGTGGCGATAGCGCCGGGCGCGACGGCATTCACGAGAATATTATGCTCTACGAGTTCCAGCGCCATTGATTTGGTCAGGCCGCCGAGCGCATGTTTAGCAGCGGTGTAAGCGCTCGCCTCCGGCAGCGGCGTATGTTCATGCACCGAGGTGATATTCACAATGCGCCCGCCCTGCCCCTGCTTCACCATCGCTTTGGCGGCGATTTGCGAGCACAGGAACGCGCCGTCCACGTCCACCGTCTGGATACTGCGCCACTCATCAAACGTCATCTCCAGAAACGGCTTTTTGATCATCGCGCCCGCGTTATTCACCAGCGCGTCGATACGGCCGAAGCGATCGATAAGCGTCTGGATGGCGTTCGCGCCTTCCGGCAGATGACTGAGGTTGAGCTGGATAAGCTCGGCGCGCCGCCCCAGGCTTTCGACTTCCTGCGCGGTCTCTTTCGCGCCTTTATCATCGCTGTGCCAGGTAATGCCGATATCAAACCCCTGCTTTGCGAGAAAAACCGCACACTTCTTGCCGATGCCTGAATCTGACGCGGTGACGATGGCCACTTTGTTTGCAGAACTCATGGTGCCTCCGGGAGTTGCGTTAAAGCGTTAAGTATAGCGAGGCCTGAACATTCGGCACCGGGGAGGGAAAAACGCCATCCGCACTTTTTTCTGCCGCCTTTGCAGGAGCTTCTATACTGATAATTACCTTCATGGATCAACGAGATCCCGCAAAGACAATAAGGAGTAAGTGATGAAAATCATTCTGTGGGCGGTACTGATTATTTTTCTGATTGGGCTGTTGGTGGTCACGGGCGTGTTTAAAATGATCTTCTGATGTACCGGGCGCCGCCTGTTCGCGGCGCCCTTTACGTTACTTCGCGCCGTGGCTGCTGTAGTTGACCGGCACCCAGCGATACCCGTCTCCCTGCGCTTTAATCTTCCCAATCCCCGGAAACGCGATATGCGCCGATGCCACCCAGGCATTGCTCTGCGCCGCCATGTTCAGCGTTTTCTCCCGCATGACCACCGCCTCGTCCTGATTGACGTCAAAATGAATCGCCACCTGCGGCTGCGGCATCTGCACCGCTTTCACATGGATAATGTCGCCCCACAGCAACAGCGTTTCGCCGCTGCGGCTCACTTTATAGATAACGCTGCCAGGCGTGTGACCGGGCGCGGCCAGCGCTTCAATGCCGGGCATAATTTGCGTGGGCGCGCGGAACGCCTTCATCTTTCCGGCGCGGATCACCGGGCGCAGCGACCGTTCAGATTCCGCAAACGTGTGGCGCTGGCTGGCTTCTACTTCCTTCTCGCGCGCCGGGTTCAGCCAGAGATCGAGATCGCGCTGATCCACCCGCACGGTGGCGTTCGGGAAGACCGGTTTACCGTCGCGCTGTACGCCGCCGGAGTGATCGGCGTGAACGTGCGTGAGCAATACCGTGTCGATTTGCGACGGATCGATACCGGCGGCGCGCAGGTTTTCCGGCAGATGACCGCCGTTATTCCCCAGCAGCGCGCCCGCGCCAGTGTCCACCAGGATGAGTTTATCGCCCGTGTTAATGACATAGGCGTTGATAGAGGTTTCGACCTGCGGCGTCAGCGCGTCATCGGCGAGGCGCGCGTTGAGAGCGTCGGGCGCGATGCGGGTGAGCAGTTTATCGGCGGGAATGGTCACGGTGCCGTCAGACACCGCCGTTATCTGCCAGTCGCCCAGCATCATGCGGTAATAGCCCGGCGCCTGGGCGTTGTTGACGGCCATCGGGGCCGCGCACAGCGGCGCGCCCAGCGCGACGGTGAAAAGAGCCAGTAAGGTAGCGGCGGTTTTCATGGTATTTCTCCAGGTGATTTATCTTGCTGAAGTATCCACGCCGCACTAGTATCACTCCAATTGATTGGAGCCATAATGACTATCAAAGAAAACGATTTCCGCAAAATCGACCTTAACCTGCTCATCGCTTTCGCCGTGCTGTTTCGCGAGCAGAGCGTGTCGCTCGCGGCCGATAAACTGCATCTCGGGCAGCCTGCGGTCAGCGGCGCGCTCGCACGCCTGCGCGATATGTTCGACGATCCGCTGTTTATCCGCAGCGGCCACCGGATGCAGCCGACCGCGCGCGCCGTCGCCCTGCATGGCGAGCTGATGCCGCTGCTGGAGCAGCTCCAGTCGGCGCTGTTTCAGCAGGCTGAATTCCACCCGCAGCAGGCGAGCGCCACTATTACGCTTGGCATGACCGACTGGGTGGAGATGTGGCTGATGCCGCAATTGATCCCGGCGCTGCGTGAGGCCGCGCCTGGCCTGCGGCTTAACGTGGTGGCGAGCTCGCCGTTTAGCGATCCGCGCCGCCTGGAAGAAGGCGAACTGGATATGGCGATAAGCGTGGCGCAGGCCGGGCCGCGCTGGCAGGAGCGCGAGGTGCTGGTCAGTATGCCTTTCGTGACGCTCTGGCACCCCTCGCAGCTCCGCCTCGCCGCACCGCTGACGCTCAGCGATTACGTGCGCGAACCGCACCTGATGGTGACGTACCGCGAGGCGACCAGCAGCCTTATCGACACGCTGCTGGCGCGTCAGGGAGAAAGCCGCCGCATTTGTTACACCACGCCGCACTTCGCGGGCCTGCCTGGTCTTCTGATGCAGATGTCCGCGCTCGCGACCGTGCCCGCCGGGCTGTGCGATATGTGGCAGACGGCCTGGGGACTGACGTCGAGCCCGGTGCCGCTCGACGTGCCGCCGTTTGAGGTGGCGCTGCTCTGGCATCAGCGCCATAACAGCGATCCGGCGTTGATGTGGTTGCGCGGGTTTATTCAGCGGCTGGTGGCGAACGGCGAATAACGTCAGTGACGGTTGATGGCGTCGGCAATAGCCGCTGAGGTGGTTAACGCGCGGATTTCGCGGAAAAGCTCTGTCGCCTCGGCGTACTCTTTACGCAGATAGCCCAGCCACTGCTTGATGCGCGCTACGTGGTACATGCCCGTATCGCCCTGTTTCTCAAGCCGGGTGTACTGTTGCAGCAATTGCACCACTTCCGGCCAGGGCATACGCGGCTCGTTATATTTAATCACGCGGCTTAAATTCGGCACGTTGAGCGCGCCGCGGCCTATCATCACCGCGTCGCAGCCCGTCTCTGCCATGCAGGCCTGCGCGCTGGCGTAATCCCAGATTTCGCCATTGGCGATAACCGGGATCGTCAACCGCTCGCGGATTTCGCCAATCGCCGCCCAGTTAATCCGCTCCGCTTTATAGCCATCTTCTTTAGTGCGCCCGTGCACCACCAGCTCCGTCGCGCCCGCCTGCTGGACGGCATCGGCGATTTCAAAACGGCGCGCGCCGCTGTCCCAGCCGAGACGGATTTTCACCGTTACCGGCAGGTGCGCAGGCACGGCTTCGCGCATCGCTTTCGCGCCGCGATAGATAAGATCCGGGTCTTTTAGAAGCGTGGCGCCGCCGCCGCTGCCGTTCACAAGCTTAGACGGGCAGCCGCAGTTGAGGTCAACGCCCCAGGAGCCCAGCGCCACCGCGCGGGCGGCGTTTTCCGCAAGCCACTGCGGATGCTGGCCGAGCAGTTGCACACGCACCCGCGTGCCGGACGGCGTGCGGCTCTCGTGATGCAGCTCCGGGCAGAGTTTATAAAACGATTTCACCGGCAGCAGGCTGTCCACCACGCGCAGAAACTCGGTGATGCAGAGATCGTAATCGTTCACGCCGGTGAGCAGTTCGCGCACCAGAGAATCAAGCACGCCTTCCATCGGCGCCAGTAAAACACGCATAACGCTACCCGTTAAAAAAAGAGGCGCTATGGTAGCGCCTCGCCGCCCCGAAAGGAATGCGCGAGCGCGGACTCAGAGCGTAAAACCGAAGCGCTGGCCGTCCGGCAGCTCGACATCCAGACGCACCGTCCCGCCGAGCGCTTCGACATAGCGTTTCAGCGTGGAGATTTTCATCTCGTTGCCGCGCTGTTCGATAGCCGCGACCGACGGCTGCGCGATGCCCATCTGGCGCGCCATCTCGGTTTGCGACACGCTGAGCGCCTCGCGCAGCGCATACAGGTGGGTTTCCAGCAGCAGCTGCGCCGTTTTCTCTTCAATGCGCGCGCGGGCCTCCGGGGTCTGCGCCGCCAGCACTTCATCAAACGTCTTCATCTATACCTCCCGGTGTGTCAGATAGTCGCTAAACAGTTTGTCAGCAACGCGCAGCATGACCTGATAAAACCGCTTTTCATTGCCTTTTTTATCCGCCGCGCACAGCACAATGGCGTAACGGTGCGGATCAAAAGCGTAAAAGGCGCGCAGGGGCCGTCCGGCGTGCTGGATCCGTAATTCCTTCATACCCGCGTGACGCGAGCCTTTAAGCGTGTCGGCATAGGGACGCCCCAGGTGCGGCCCTTTGATTTTCAGAAGCCCCAGCGCCGCCAGAACATCCTCCTGCAACGGTTGCGGTTGCGTCGCGAGCCAGCACTCAAACTCATGAGTGAGGTAAATAGTCCACATGGCGCTCCTCCCTGTACGTTAGCGACTACCGTGAACGGCAAGGAGCGTTTTATAGATTGTAATCTATAGCCTCAAGGGAATCATTAGCGGTTTGCGTAACGCCGCGCAAAAAATTCACGCGGCCCGGAAAGGCTTACCGCGAACCTGAGCGGCAACTCGAAAGTTTAGGTATGCTGGGCTGGCTCCTGTGATCGGTAGCACAGTTTTCATTTTAATTGTATGATGAATGCGTTCGGTTTAAAGGTGACCTCCTATGAGCACAATGCTGACTTCTCTCTGGCAACTGGTACGCGCGTTTATTTTGATTTACGCCTGCCTCTATGCAGGTATCGCGATTGCCGCGCTGCTGCCGATTACTATCCCCGGCAGCATCATCGGCATGCTGATTCTTTTTGTGCTGCTCGCCTTTCAGATCCTGCCTGCAAAGTGGGTTCAGCCCGCCTGCAATCTACTGATCCGTTATATGGCGCTGCTGTTTGTGCCGGTGGGTATTGGCGTGATGCAATATTTCGACGTGCTGCAGGCGCAGTTCGGCCCGGTGGTGGTCTCCTGCTTTATCAGTACGCTGGTGGTGTTTATGGTGGTGAGCTGGAGCGCGCATCTGGCGCACGGCGAGCGCAAAGTGGTAGGCCAGGAAAGGAGCCGTGAGAAATGATCCAGAATATCTGGTGGTCGCTGCCGCTGACGCTGCTGGTGTTTTTCGCCGCCCGTAAGCTTGCCGCGCGTCTCAAAAGCCCGTTGCTCAATCCGCTGCTGGTCTGCATGGTGGTGTTGATCCCTTTTCTGATGCTGGCGCATATTCCTTATGAGCGCTATTTTCAGGGCAGCCGCATTCTGAATGATTTACTGCAACCCGCCGTGGTGGCCCTGGCGTTCCCGCTGTATGAACAGCTGCACCAGATCCGCGCGCGCTGGAAATCGATTATCACGATTTGTTTCGCCGGGAGCGTGGTGGCGATGGTCACCGGCACCTCTGTTGCGCTGTTAATGGGCGCCAGCCCGGAGATCGCGGCATCGGTGCTGCCGAAATCCGTGACCACGCCGATTGCGATGGCCGTGGGCGGAAGCCTCGGCGGCATTCCTGCCATCAGCGCCGTTTGCGTGATTTTCGTGGGTATTCTCGGCGCGGTGTTCGGCCATGCCGTGCTGAATGTGATGCGAATAAAAACCAAATCCGCACGCGGGCTCGCGATGGGCACCGCCTCGCACGCCCTGGGTACGGCGCGCTGCGCGGAGCTGGATTACCAGGAAGGCGCGTTCAGTTCGCTGGCGCTGGTGATCTGCGGCATTATCACGTCACTGCTGGCGCCTTTTTTGTTCCCGCTTATTCTGGCGATATGGCGCTAAAACATGCGATATGTCGCGCATTTTCATTCTAAATTTCATTTGTTGCATAGCCAGTGAGAGTTAAATCACATATAAAGCCTCAGGAGCGCCGTAAACTACGGTTCTGGTTATCTATTTTGAGGCTTTGCCATGCACCCACGTTTTAAAACTGCCTTCGCACAGCTGCCGGCAGCGCTGCAAGCCGCGCTGGCGCCGCTGATTGCCGATATTCATTTCCCGGCGATGCTGAACGCTGAACAGGTCGCTGACATTCGCCGCCAGAGCGGTCTGGATGATGACGCGCTGGCCTTCGCGCTGCTGCCTTTAGCCGCCGCCTGCGCGCAGACTGAGATTTCTCATTTTAATGTGGGCGCTGTGGCCCGCGGCCTGAGCGGCAGCCTCTATTTTGGCGCCAACATGGAGTTTCGCGGCGCGGCGATGCAGCAGACCATTCACGCCGAGCAGAGCGCCATTACCCACGCCTGGATGCGCGGCGAAACCGGTCTTGCGGCCATTACCGTTAACTACACGCCGTGCGGCCACTGCCGTCAGTTTATGAATGAGCTGAACAGCGGGCTTACCCTTCGCATTAATCTGCCGGGGCGCGCGCCTTCACAGCTTGGCGATTACCTGCCGGACGCCTTCGGCCCGCGCGATCTTGATATTAAGACGCTGATTTTTGATACCGAAAATCATGGCTATGCGATTGAGGGCGACGCGCTGGCTCAGGCGGCGATCGCCGCGGCTAACCGCAGCCATGCGCCTTACAGCCAGTCGCCTTCCGGGCTCGCGATTGAAACCCGGGACAGCGCGGTCTTTACCGGCAGCTATGCCGAAAACGCGGCGTTTAACCCTTCGCTGCCGCCCTTGCAGGCTGCGCTGAACCTGCTGAGCCTGAACGGCTACGCGTGGGCGGATATCAAGCGCGTCGCGCTTGCCGAACTGAACGAGGCGACCATCGTTCAGCGTGATGCCACCGCTGCGACCCTGAACGCGCTGGGCTTCACCGGCCTTGAGCGGGTTACGCTCGCCTGAAATATCACAGCGGGCGCCCTGCCCGCTGTGACGAAAAATGCTTCAACCGGACGTTCGATTCTTGCTCTTGCCCGACGGGTAAAGTAGCCTTGAATCTCTTTCCTTTTTGCTTCGAGCTGCCTGAATGTTAAAGCGTTTGTTATACAGCCTGCTGGCCCTGATTGGCGTACTGCTGTTAACAGCGCTGCTGCTCGACCGCTGGATCAGCTGGAAAACCGCGCCTTACGTCTATGACGAGCTACAGGATTTGCCCTGGCGGCAGGTGGGCGTGGTGCTCGGCACCGCCAAATATTATCGCACCGGCGTCATTAATCAGTATTACCGCTACCGCATTCAGGGCGCGCTGAACGCCTATAACAGCGGCAAGGTGAATTACCTGCTGCTGAGCGGCGATAATGCCCAGCAGAGCTATAACGAGCCGATGACGATGCGCAAGGATTTGATAGCCGCAGGCGTCGATCCGGCGGATATCGTGCTGGATTACGCCGGTTTCCGCACGCTCGATTCTATCGTTCGCACCCGTCGGGTGTTTGATACCAACGATTTCATCATTATTACCCAGCGTTTCCATTGCGAGCGCGCGCTGTTTATCGCGCTGCATATGGGCATCCAGGCGCAGTGCTATGCGGTGCCGTCGCCGAAAAATATGCTGTCGGTGCGCGTACGCGAGTTCGGCGCGCGTTTAGGCGCGCTGGCGGATCTCTATATCTTTAAGCGCGAGCCGCGTTTTCTCGGCCCGCTGGTGCCGATCCCCGCCCTTAGCGAAGTGCCCGACGACGCGCAGGGTTACCCTGCCGTGACGCCCGAGCAGATGCTGGAATTGCAGAAGAAGAAGTAAACGCGGCGGCATGGTGGGTGCCACGTGGTGGGTGCGCTACGCTTACCCACCCTCCAAACCACCCTTTCATTTATGAACATATGGCGGGTGCGCTGCGCTTACCCATCCTACGGACTCGCATCCTTCGTTGTAGGGCGGGTAAGCGTAGCGCACCCGCCGTTACCCCTTTCCCCCGCCCATAAAAAAAGCCCCCGCAGGCGGAGGCTTTTTCGATGTAACGACGCTTATTTTTTACGCGCGTATTTCAGGGAATCCAGCGCTACCGCGAAAATAATAATCCCGCCCTTGATGATGTACTGCCAGTACGGGTTAATACCGATATACGTCAGGCCGTAGTTAATGACGGTGAAGATAATCACGCCGGTCACCACGCCAAGCACCGTACCCACGCCGCCGCTGAAGGAAACGCCGCCCACCACGCATGCCGCGATGGCGTCGAGCTCATACATAAAGCCCAGGTTGTTGGTGGCAGAGCCGATACGGCCCGCTTCCAGCATCCCGCCGAAAGCGTAGAACACGCCGGAGAGCGCATAAATCATCAGCAAGTTCAGCGCCACGTTCACGCCGGAGACTTTCGCCGCTTCCGGGTTGCCGCCGATAGCGAAAATGTTTTTACCGAAGCGGGTTTTGTTCCACAGGATCCAGACGAACGCTACGGCGATTAACGCGTAGAACGTAATGTAGGAGAGCCTGAAACTACCGAGCGCCACAAAGCCCTGCGTAAAGGTCGAGAAGCCGGAATCGAAGCCTGAAATCGGCGACGCGCCCACGAAGTCGTAATACAGCGAGTTAATACCGTAAACGATGATCATGGTGCCAAGGGTGGTAATAAACGGCGTCACGTTGAGGTACGCGATAATAACGCCGTTCACCAGGCCAATCACAGCGCCGATGGCGCAAACAATCAGGATCACCAGCGGAATCGGCATGGTCGCCATTTCCGGGAACACCTTATTGGCGTTTTCCATCGATTGCAGCAGCGTCGCCGCCACCACCGCAGCCAGACCCACCTGGCGCCCTGCGGAAAGGTCGGTCCCCTGGGTGACAATCAGCCCCGCCACGCCGAGTGCGATAATAATACGCACCGATGACTGGGTCAGAATATTACTTAAGTTCAGCAGGCTTAAAAACGTTGGATCCTGGAAAATAATAATGGCCAGCAACACTAAAAGGACGACGTAAATACCGCCCTCTTTCAGATAAGTGAGAAAACTCTTCTTATTTAACGCACTCATGAGGAGCCCCTGATATTAAAGGTGCAAAGACGCAAGACGCAGAATTTCATTTTGCGTCGTCGTTTTGGTGTCAACAATTCCGGAGACAAGGCCATTGCTCATTACCAGAATACGGTCAGTTATCCCTAACAGCTCAGGCATTTCTGAGGAGATAATAATGATCCCCTTGCCCTTTTTCGCCAGTTCAGCAATAAGCTGGTAGATTTCGAATTTCGCGCCTACGTCGATACCGCGCGTCGGCTCATCGAGCATTAAGATTTCCGGCTGGGTAAGCAGCCAGCGCCCGATAATGACTTTTTGCTGGTTACCGCCGGAAAGCGAACCAATTTGCGTGCGATGACCCGGCGTTTTAACACGCATTGAGTCAATCACCCACTGGGTATCGCTTTTCATGCGGGAATTATCCAGCAAGCCGATTTTGCTCTTATAGTTGCGAATATTGGAAATCAGGGAGTTGAAGCCGATATCCAGATAAGCGTAGATCCCCGTTGAGCGGCGCTCCTCGGTCACCAGCGCAAAGCCGTTATTAATGGCTTCATTCGCGCTGTGGTTATTGATCTTTTTGCCGTGCAGACTAATGGTTCCGCCGGATTTCTCGCGGATGCCAAATAAGGTTTCCACAATATCGGTGCGTTTCGCGCCCACCAGGCCCGCAATCCCGAGAATCTCGCCTTTATGTAGATCAAAGGAGACATCGCGAATCGACGGCTGGCGCAGCGAAGTCAGGTTGCGCACTTCAAGAATCACTTCACCCGGTTGGTTTTCACGATCCGGGAAGCGCTGGTTAAGCGAACGCCCCACCATCATGGCGATGATCTTATCCATGTCCAGGCCGTCGAGCGGCTGGGTGGCTATCCACTGGCCGTCGCGCAGGATGGTGATTTCATCGCACAGCTGGAAGATCTCTTCCATTTTGTGGGAAATATAGACGATACCGCAGCCGCGATCTTTCAGCTTACGGATAATCTTAAAGAGGTGATTGACTTCTTTCTCGGTCAGAGAAGACGTCGGTTCATCCATGATGACGATTTTGGCGTCATAGGAGAACGCTTTGGCGATTTCAATCATCTGCATCTGCGATACGGAAAGCGTACCCACGCGAGCTTTAGGATCGATATCAATATCGAGCTCGTCGAAAATCGCTTTGGTATCAAGATACATTTTTTCCTGGTCTACAAACATGCCTTTGGTCGGGTAACGGCCAAGCCACATGTTGTCCATGACGGAACGTTGTAATACCAGGTTTAATTCCTGATGCACCATTGATATTCCATTCTCAAGCGCCTCTTTGGCAGAATGGAAATCGATTTCTTTCCCCTGGAAAAGAATACTGCCGGAATCTTTTTGATAGATCCCGAAAAGACATTTTAATAACGTTGATTTGCCCGCGCCATTCTCACCCATCAGAGCATGAATAGAATGGGGACGAACTTTTAAATTAACGTTATCGAGTGCCTTAACGCCCGGGAAACTCTTGTTGATATTCGTCATTTCCAACAAGTATTCGCCTGACGACTGCGTATTATTGCTGACCATATTTATACCTGGCTGCGAGAGTGTTGTCTGAGCATGGCACGCTAAAGGGGGCGCAAAATGCGCCCCGTAAAAACTTGGCAATTATTTTTTGCTGGTGATTTCCGCCAGGTTGTCTTTATCAACACCGACATAAGGAATACGCACCACTTTGTTTTCAATTTTCCAGTCAGTGCCGTCTGCCGCGCCTTTGCCTGCCGCCAGGTTTTTGGCAAGGTCAAAGGTCGCTTTCGCCTGGTTGTTGGCATCGTTCAGCACGGTACCGGCCAGCGCGCCAGATTTCACCAGCGCCAGCGCTTCCGGCAGCGCATCCACGCCGAAGACCGGAACGGAAGATTTGTTGTGCGCTTTCAGCGCTTCTACCGCACCCATCGCCATGGCGTCGTTGTTGGCGATAACCACTTCGATTTTGTTAGCGTTCGGACCAGAGAGCCAGGCGTCCATTTTATCTTTCGCCTGAGCGGTGTCCCACATGGCGGTATCCAGCTGCAGCTGCTGGGTTTTGATGCCCTTGTCGTTCAGCTCTTTGATAACGTAAGTGGTGCGCGCTTCAGCATCCGGATGACCCGGCTCGCCTTTCAGCAGCACGTACTGGATCTGACCGTCTTTGTTCAGGTCCCAGCCCGCGTTGGCTTTCCAGTGCTTGGCAATCAGATCGCCCTGGATAATGCCGGATTCTTTAGAGTCGGTGCCCACGTAATAAGCTTTGTCATAGCTGTCCAGCGCTTTGCGGGACGGCTCTTTGTTGAAGAACACGATAGGGATGTTCTGACCGCGCGCTTTTTCAATAACGGTGCCTGCGGCAGCCGGGTCAACCAGGTTTATCGCCAGAGATTTGACGCCTTTCGCCAGCAGCACGTCAATCTGATCGTTCTGCTTGGACTGGTCGTTCTGGGAGTCGTTCATCAGCAGCTGAAAGTCAGGCGCCGCAGACGCGTCTTTTTCAATGGCTTTACGTACGACGGACATGAAGTTGTCGTCATATTTATAAATAGTTACGCCAATACGGTCAGCTGCCTGAGCCGCGGTGCCAAAGAGCATGCAGGACATAACGGCAGAGAGGGTCAACACCTTCTTATTCATGGTATCTCCGGTTTTTATGCAGGGTAGCAATCGTGAAAAACGGGCGGCAGGACGGTAAGGAAAAAAGCCTTACTGAATGCCGAAGTTCACTAATAAATAACGCTTCCATGCTCGGTAAGACTTCCAGTAACGCTTTTTTATCGTTCAGGGGCGGCAGATAACGTCAGTGTTAAATCGCCGTTACATAAAGTTTCAGGCCCATGAGACGCCGTCATCATAGTCAGCGCAATGTTAATATACTGTGAATTTACTCACAGATTGAAAGCGGTTACATCACCCTCGTTTATAAACTAGTGATCGGGGCCACATTTTGCCGCGCCGCCACAGAATGACGACGCACCAGCGTCGGCATAAAACAGTGCGTGGACGCCGGATCCAGCTCCCCTGCTGCGCCCTGTAACGCCAGTTCGGTGGCGAGACGCGCCATTGAGACCACCGGATAACGCACGGTCGTCAGTTGCGGGTCGGTGTAACGGGCAATCGGAATATCATCGAAACCAATGACTGACAGATGCTGCGGCACCAGAATGCCGTTATCTTTCAGCGCCGTCAGCGCGCCTGCCGCCATGCTGTCGTTATACGCAAACACAGCGGTAAGATGCAGGTTACGGCCCAGCAACTCCACCATCGCCGCCTCCCCGCCCTGCATGTCCGGACTGCCGGTACCCACCCAGCTTTCTGGCGGCTGTATACCCTCATCGGACAGCGCCCGCTGCCACCCTTCGCGGCGTTTGTCGTTATCATCAATGTGGTGACTGGAGGCGAGATAGCCGATGCGCTGATGTCCGCTGCTTTGCAGCATCCGCGTCGCCATCATCGCGCCGGTGACATTATCAAGACCGACGCAGCGATGCGCGTAACCCGGCACGATGCGGTTAATCAGCACCATGCCCGGCACGTGTTCGAGGAAGGTTGAAAGCTCGTCGTCGCTGAGCGATTTGGCATGCACGATAAGCGCGCTGCAGCGCTGGCGGATCAGCACTTCGATGGCGTGACGCTCTTTCTCCGCCTCGTGATAGCTGTTGCCGATAAGCACATACTTGCCGTGCTGCTGCGCCACCACGTCAACGGCTTTCACCAGCGCGCCGAAAAATGGATCGGAGACGTCCATCACGACGACGCCTATCGTGTCGCTGACCTGGGTGGCCAGCGCCTGGGCGTTCGCGTTCGGGCGGTAGCCCAGTTGCGTGACCGCCTGCATGACGGTTTCGCGCGTTTCGGGGCTGACCAGCGCGCTGTTATTGAGAACGCGGGAGACCGTCGCGACAGACACCCCTGCCAGACGGGCAACGTCACGAATGGTGATCATGGCGACCACCCTGAAGAGCTGAAATGCGTCTCACAGAAACCCCCTGTGTTAAGTCAGGTGGCTATTCTGGCAGTGCGCCCTCACGCGCTGCGTGAAGCGCATCACAGCGCTGGAAACGGTTACATGCGATTTGTTAACGATTGTGATCCAGATCGTTATCTGGATGATGCAGTTTGCGGTGCGCCTGCGGCAAGGCGCGTCAGACGGCGCCATACCCACTCCAGCGGCCCCTGGCGGAAATAACGCAGCCAGAGCACTGAGAAGGCGAGGTTAACGGCCCAGACCGCCGGAACAAATGCCAGCAGCGACAGCCGGTCGAACCTCATAAACAGGCCGAAGTGATTAAACAGCGTGGTGCAGATAAGGCTTTGCAGCAGATAGTTGGTGAGCGCCATCCGACCGACGCAGGCAACGGCGGTCATCAGTTTCAGGCGTCCCAGCCGCGGCCAGTAGCCGAAAACCAGCGCGGTATAGCCGAGCGCCTGCAGCGGCGCGCCAAGCTCGCGCGGCGCCTGAAGAAGAAACGCGCACCAGCGGTAGTCCCAGCCAAGCCGCCACTGAACGACTATCGCCGGCAGATTGATGATTATCCCCAGCGCCACCAGCCCTAACCCGGCGCGCCGGTAGTGACGCAGGCTGAATTCGCCGCGCAGCCAGCCGCTGCGCATCAGCGCCGCCCCGATAAGCATCATGCCCGCCAGCTGCCAGCCATACTGCGCGCCGAGCGCCAGCAGCATGGAGGAGAGCAGATCGAGGCGGCTGCGCACGGCCTCCATGCCCCCTTCCAGACGCCAGAATTTCTCATAGAACAGATCGGCCGCCTGCGGCGTCCAGGAACGGCTCATATGGTCGTCAGACATCATGCCGAGCAGCAACAGCACCGCAATGCCGATGAGATAAAGCACAACGCCGGTTTTAAACAGCGATTTGACGCTCTGGGCGTCGCGCACCATGCGCCAGCAGACCAGCCCCACCAGCCCGTAAGCCAGCAGAATGTCGCCATCCCAGATGAAAATCGCGTGCAGGAAACCAAGCAGCGCCAGCAGCGTCAGGCGCGCCTGGATCCAGCGCTTGCCGCGCGGCAACAGCATTTGCAGACCGGCGCCGAACAGCAACGCGAACAGCGTGAGGAATTTGACCTGGGCGAAGAGATCGAGCAGCGCCCAGGTCCAGGCGTCGCGGGAGGTAATATCGCCGTACCAGGCGGGGTTGAGATAAGCCGCCTTCGGGAGCCCAAAGGCGGTAATGTTGAGCAGAAGAATGCCGAGGATCGCCAGACCGCGTACCGCGTCGAGAGTGATATTCCTCGTCATCCTGCGTCTTAGCCGTTGTGGTGACGCACGGCGCGCAGAAACTCCTGGCGCGTGTTCTGGCTGGACTTAAACAGCCCGCCGAGCGAGGTGGTCGTGGTCGCGCTGGTGGCGTCGCGAATGCCGCGCGCTTTCACGCAGTAGTGCACCGCGTCTATCGATACCGCCACGTTATTGGTGCCAAGCAGCGTTTGCAGCGCCACCAGCACCTGCTGCGTCAGTCGCTCCTGCACCTGTGGACGTTGAGCGAAGAACTGCACGATGCGGTTGATTTTTGAAAGCCCAATTACCGCGTCTTTCGGAATATACGCGACGGTCGCTTTACCATCGATGATCACAAAATGGTGTTCACAGGTGCTGGTCAGGGTGATATCGCGCACCGTGACCATTTCATCCACCTTCATTTTATTCTCAATGACGGTTATCTTCGGGAAATTGGCGTAATCGAGGCCGGAGAAAATCTCATCCACATACATTTTCGCGATGCGATGCGGGGTTTCCATCAGGCTGTCATCGCTCAGATCCAGGTTAAGCAGCTGCATGATTTCGGTCATGTGACCCGCGATAAGGCGCTTGCGGGTTTCGTTATCCAGTTCGTTGACCGGCGGACGCAGTGGCGTCTCCAGACCGCGCGCGACCAGCGCTTCATGAACCAGGGCCGCTTCTTTACTGAGTGATGGCATTGTTATTTTCTCCTGCAGGTGTAACCAGACTCTGCCCGGCCGGGGCTGAGCGTGGGCTCATTGTGCGTGAGCGAACGCACATAATCCAGTGGCCGGGGCGAAATTGTTGAAATCGTCGCGGCCTTTCAGGCACGCCGGAAGACCAGCGCGCCGCCGATAAAGAGCGCCACGCCCGCCAGCCATAATGCGGGCTCCAGCTGGCCGGTAAAGTGGCTGGAGAGCGCCGATGTTACCGGCCCGACGAGCTGGCCTATCGCATAACCGGTGGTGAGCAACCCGGCGAGATAACGCGTATGCTGCGGCGCCAGCTCGCGTCCACATTGTAATGAGAGCTGCACCGCGCACAAAAAACCGCCGCCGACCAGAAGCGATCCTACCACCAGCCCGGACAGCCCCGGCAGCAGCGCCGCCGCCAGCACGCCGAGCCCCTGAAGCCAGAGCACGACGGCGAGCCGCTGCGACGCCGTACCGCGCGTGCGCCAGAGAATGCCGAGCGCGATCCCGGCGACCGAGGCCGCGCCGAACACCGGCCAGACAAATTGCGCGAACAGACTGCCAGGAAAGCGCGCCGCCGCCATCTGCGATAAAAACGTGGCGGGCAGAATATAGCCGTAGCCCGCCAGACTGTAGCTCCAGACCAGTCTTTTCAGCGCGGGCGTGAGTTCCAGCGGCGCGGGTGGCGTATCCGCCCGGTGCAGCTCGCCTTTGCGGGGTAAATAACGGGCGATAAGCGCAATCAGCGCGAACGCCAGCGTGCCGTAAATCACCCAGCCCTGCGCCGCGCTGAGCGCCGCGCCGTGGATCCAGACCGCCAGCAGACCGCTGATGGTGATGCCGACGCCGGGACCGGCGAAGACCGCCGCGCTTAAACCCGGCCTGCCGTGATGGGCCAGATGTTCGTTGGTCCAGCCTGCCGCCATCACCAGCGCCCAGCCGCTCATGCAGCCAATCACGAAGCGCACCACGCCGTGCGACCACGGGCCGTCCGCCAGCGCGGAAATCAGCGTCAGCAGCACCGCTCCCCAGACGCCCATATGCAGCCGGTATTCGACATGGCGGTGAGCGCGCATGGCGTCCCAGGCGCCGAGCAAATAGCCAAGATAGTTGGCGGCGGCCACAAGACCCGCGCTGGTGAGCGTCAGTTCGCCCTCGCCCACCATGAGCGGCACCTGCGGCGTAAACGCGAACCGCCCGATCCCCATCGCCACCACCAGCGCCAGAAAGCCGGTTAATGCAATACGCAGCGCCACGCCGCCCCCATTTGTTAAAATAAAGTTATCAATATGATGCGCTATGATCCCGGCCCGGTGAAGTGAAACTTGCTCACCTGGCGTATAGACTGCACTATCCGGGTTTGAACAAAAGGAGCCTCTATGGAACTGCTCGAAGAACACCGCTGTTTTGGCGGTTTACAACAGCGCTGGCGTCACGACTCCCGCGTGCTTAACTGCCCGATGACCTTCAGCATCTATCTCCCGCCCGACGCGCAGACCCCGCCGCCGGTGGTATGGTGGCTGTCCGGGCTGACCTGTAGCGATGAGAATTTCACCACCAAAGCGGGCGCGCAGCGGGTGGCCGCTGAGCTTGGCCTGGCGCTGGTGATGCCGGATACCAGCCCGCGCGGCGACGCGGTGGCGGATGACGCCAGTTACGATCTCGGCAAAGGCGCGGGCTTTTACCTGAACGCCACCGAGGCGCCGTGGGCTGCGCACTACCGGATGTTTGATTATCTGAGCAATGAGCTGCCGCAGGTACTGGCGGAGAACTTTACGCTGGCGCCGAAGGCGGCGATTAGCGGGCATTCGATGGGCGGCCACGGGGCGCTTATCATGGCGCTGAAAAATCCGGGACGTTTTAGCTCGGTGTCGGCGTTCGCGCCGATTGTGAACCCTACCGAGGTGCCGTGGGGTAAAAAAGCGTTCGCGGCGTACCTGGGAGATGACGAGAGCCAGTGGCGCCAGTGGGATAGCTGCGCGTTGATGGAGCAGGCGTCAGCGGAAAACGCGATCCCGACGCTTATCGATCAGGGCGACAGCGATCCGTTTTTCGGCGAACAGCTCCAGCCGGAGCGGCTTGATGAAACGGCGCGCGAGGCGGGCTGGCCATTAACGTTGCGTATGCAGCCGGGTTACGACCACAGCTATTATTTTATCGCCACGTTTATTGAAGAGCATTTGCGCTTTCACGCGCAGCATTTGCGTTAACAGGGCGTGATTCGAAGGGAGTAATACGGCACGGGTGGGTGCGCTTCGCTTACCCACCCAACATTCTTTGCACCTTATATAGCCCAGGGCGGGTAAGCGCAGCGCACCCGCCTTCATCAAAAAACACCCAATAAAAAAGGGCGCCTTACGCGCCCTTTGCTTTATTTTTTCAGATGATCGGGGAATTCCATATCGCGATAACTTACGAAACGGGAGCCCTTCGTCAGCTTGTAGCCAAACCAGATAATCAGGAACAGCGGAATGCCGATATAGGTCGCCGCGACGGCAGCCCAGTCAATGGTATCCGCGAGGAACGCCTGATAGTTCTGGCCCAGCGTAATAATCAGGCACAGCACGAAGGCGAAAATCGGGCCCAGCGGGAAGAAACCGGAACGATACGGCAAATCGTTGATATCGTTGCCTTGCAGCACATAGCCGCGACGGAAACGGTAATGGCTGATGGCGATGCCAAGCCAGGCGATAAAGCCCGTCATCCCGGAGGTGTTCAACAGCCACAGATAGACCGTCTGGTTGCCGAACATTGAGGTCAGGAAGCACAGACCGGCGATAATCGTGGTCGCGTACAGCGCGTTGCGCGGCACGCCGCCTTTCGACAGCTTCGAGAAAATGCGCGGCGCTTTGCCGTCGCAGGCGAGCGTATAGAGCATACGGGTGGAGGCATACATCCCGGAGTTACCCGCCGAGAGCACCGCCGTCAGGATAACCGCGTTCATGATCGCCGCCGCCCCCAGCAGACCGGCATGCTCGAACACCAGCGTGAACGGGCTGACGCTAATATCTTTTACGTCGTTGCGCAGCAGGCTCGGGTCGGTGTATGGGATAATCAGGCTGATAATCAGGATAGCGAACACATAGAACAGCAGGATACGCCAGAATACCTGACGCACCGCGCGCGGAATGTTTTTCTCCGGCTCCTCGGATTCGCCCGCCGCGATGCCGATAAGCTCGGTGCCCTGGAAGGAGAAGCCGACTATCATCGCCACGCCAATCATCGCCGAGAAACCGCCTGCGAACGGCGCATCGCCAATCTTCCAGTTGCTCCATCCCGCCGGTTCTGAACCTTTGAAAATACCCACGATCATCGCAATACCCACCACGATAAAGATAATCACGGTGGTGACTTTGATTAACGAGAACCAGTACTCCGCTTCGCCGAAGCCTTTCACGGAAATCACGTTCAGCAGGAACATGATGCCGAGGAACAGCGCGCTCCAGATCCAGCCGGGCGTGTCCGGGAACCAGTAGCTCATGACCAGTTGTGAGGCCACGAGATCAACCGCGATGGTCACCGCCCAGTTGTACCAGTAGTTCCAGCCGAGCGCGAAGCCGAAGCCTTCTTCGACATATTTCTGGCCGTAGGTGGAAAACGAGCCCGATACCGGCATGTAGGCTGCCAGCTCGCCAAGGCTCGTCATCAGGAAATAGACCATCAGACCGATGAGAATATAGGAAAACAGCGCGCCGCCGGGGCCCGCCTGAGAAATGGTCGCTCCTGAAGCGACAAAAAGCCCTGTGCCGATGGAGCCGCCAATGGCGATCATGGTCAGGTGGCGCGCCTTCAGTTCGCGACGCAGCCCAGGCGCTTGTGTGGTTTTAGATTCGGAAACCATATAAAAATAATGCCCATCCATCAAAAGAGGCGCGATTGTAGCAGAGTTGCCGCAGAGCGCCTGGTGGAAATACGCGGTTATAAGAGAGCTTCATGATCGCTCGAGGATTATAAGTAAAGCAGCGAATCGGGGCGGCGGAAGGGAAAAAAACTGATGATGAGCGCGCCGTGTGACGCGCTCCGCGAAATCAAAGTTCGCAATAGCGCAGAAAACGCGCCAGCGCGCTGGAGAGATGTTTCTGACGGTGGTGAATGCGATAAAGCCGACGTATCAGCGGCGGCAGCGGCAGTTTTACTTCCACCAGCGAGCCGGTTTCCAGCTGTTCGGCAATCACCCGACGCGACAGGCAACTGACGCCAAGCCCGTGGCGCACCGCATGTTTAATGGCTTCTGAGTTGCCAAGCTCCATGCTGAGACGAAACTGCGGCAAATGCGACAGCAGCAGATAATCGACAATTTCGCGCGTACCGGAGCCTTTCTCGCGCAAAATCCACGGCATGGCGGCGAGCCGCTCCAGCGTGACCTCGCCTTCCAGCAAAGGACTCGCAGGTGAAGCGAACACCACCAGCTCATCCTCAAGCCACGGCTGCGCCACAATCTCCGCCATATGGCACGGCCCTTCGATAAGCCCGATATCCACGCGGAAATCGCACACCGCCTGCACCACGTCGAGGCTGTTGCCGACGCTCATCTCAAGCGGCAGATCCGGGAAGTCGCGACGGTAGCGGGCGATGATCTCCGGCAGAATATAGTTGCCGATGGTGCTGCTGGCGTAAACGCGGATAGCGCCGTTGTCATTACGAAACAGCCGTTCGATTTCGCCCGCCTGCTCCAGCAACGCCACGGTGCGCGGATATAACAGCCGCCCATGTTCATTCACGACCAGCCGCTTGCCGACGCGGTCGAACAGTTGCACCCCGAGCTGGCCTTCCAGATCGGTGAGCGCCGCGCTGACGGCAGACTGAGAGAGGGACAACATCTGTGAAGCCTGGGTCGTCGAGCCGCTTTTCAGCACTTCGGCGAACACTTCCAGCTGGCGTAAGGTGATGTGCATGATGACCTCGTGCGAACGCAACGGTGCTTACCACTTATTGAGATTAATTATAAATATATAATCAATTTTAATTTTATACCAGAACGGCATAAGCTTATTCCATAACAGGAGGACGCTATGACCACACTGACTTTTTCTGACCGCCATCATGGGGTTACGCATTTTTTGCCGGGCCTGGCGCTGACCGGGCTGTTGACTGCCGCCGCCCTTTGGGTCGGCGCTATTCCCGCCGTCGGGAATGCGGGCTTCAGCGCGCTGACCGTCGCCATTCTCGGCGGGATGATCATCGGCAACACGCTGTACCCGAAAATCCACACCCACTGCGACGGCGGCGTGCTGTTCGCCAAACAGCATCTGCTGCGCCTTGGCATTATTCTCTACGGTTTTCGTCTCACCTTCTGGCAGATAGCCGATGTGGGCGCCAGCGGCATTCTGGTGGATATCCTCACGCTCGGCAGTACGTTTACCCTCGCCTGCTGGCTCGGGCAGAAAGTCTTTAAGCTTGACCGCGAAACCAGCTGGCTGATTGGCGCGGGCAGCAGCATCTGCGGCGCCGCGGCGGTGCTGGCGACCGAGCCGGTCGTAAAAGCGCAGGCGAGCAAAGTCACCGTGGCCGTGGCGACGGTGGTGATTTTCGGTACGCTGGCGATTTTTGTGTACCCGCTGCTGTGGCCGTGGCTTTCGCCGTGGTTTAGCGAACAGACCTTCGGCGTCTATATCGGCTCGACGGTGCATGAAGTGGCGCAGGTTGTCGCGGCAGGCCATGCGGTCAGCCCGGAGACGGAAAACGCGGCGGTGATCGCCAAAATGCTGCGCGTCATGATGCTGGCTCCGTTCCTCCTGCTGCTGGCAGGCCGGGTAAAACAGCTCGCGCCGCGCGGCGGCGAGAAAGCAGGCAAAATTACTATTCCGTGGTTCGCCCTGCTGTTTATCGTGGTGGCGGCGTTTAACTCGCTCCATCTGCTGCCGCAAGGCGTGGTAAATACGCTGGTGACGCTCGACACCATTTTGCTGGCAATGGCGATGGCGGCGCTTGGTCTGACGACCCATGTCAGCGCGCTGAAAAACGCCGGTGTGCGGCCGCTGCTGATGGCGCTGGTGCTTTTCGCCTGGCTGATTGTGGGCGGCGGCGCGATTAATCTCGCGGTCACGCATCTAGTGGCATAAACCGGCACGCCTTTCCCTGATCTGTCCGCTATGATAAAACGTTCCCCCTTTTGCGGGTATGACAGGAGAAAACGATGAAGTTTATAGGCGCGCACGTCAGCGCATCGGGCGGGGTGGCGAACGCCCCGGCCCGCGCGGCGGAGATTGGCGCGACAGCCTTTGCGCTGTTTACCAAAAACCAGCGCCAGTGGCGCGCGGCAGCGCTGACGCCTGCCGTCATCGACGAGTTCAAAGCCGCCTGCCGCCAGCATGGTTACGGCCCCGGTCAGATCCTGCCGCACGACAGCTTTCTGATTAACTTAGGGCACCCGGAGCCGGAAGCGCTGGAGAAATCCCGCGCGGCGTTTATCGACGAGCTGGAGCGCTGCGCGCAGCTCGGGCTGACGCTGCTGAACTTTCACCCCGGCAGCCACCTTCAGCAGTTAAGCGAAGAGGCGTGTCTGTCGCGCATCGCCGAGTCGGTGAATATCGCGCTCGATAAAACCACAGGCGTCACGGCGGTAATTGAAAACACCGCAGGCCAGGGCAGCAATCTCGGTTTTCGTTTTGAGCATCTGGCGGCGATTATCGACCAGGTGGAAGATAAATCCCGTGTCGGCGTCTGCATTGATACCTGCCACGCCTTCGCAGCGGGTTACGATCTGCGTACCGAAGAAGATTGCGAGAAAACTTTCGCCGAATTTGACCGCATCGTCGGTTTCCAGTATCTGCGCGGAATGCACCTGAATGACGCCAAAAGCACCTTCGCCAGCCGGGTCGACCGACACCACAGCTTGGGCGAAGGCAATATCGGCTTTACGCCCTTTCGCTGGATCATGCAGCAGCCGCATTTCGACAACATTCCGCTGATTCTGGAAACCATTAATCCGGATATCTGGAATGAAGAGATAGCCTGGCTGAAGGCCCAGCAAACTGACGGCGCGCAGGCGTAATTACGCCTCTCCCTCGGGGCGCGGCGCTTCAAGCTGCGCCGCAAGCCAGTTTAGCGAGGCTAACCCGGCGCGGGCGCTCTCTTCGGCGCCCACCTGCTGCCACGCATCGCTGAACACTTCCAGCGACCACGGCCCCTGATATCCGCTGTTCATTAATGTGCGTGCGAAATCGACGACCGGCAGGCTGCCTTCGCCCGGATAAGCGCGAAAATGGCGGCTCCACGCCTCAAGCGGTAAATTCTTGCGCGGCGCGTCGGCGAATTGCGTAAAGAAGATTTTTTCCGGCGGGATGGCGTCAAGCGCCAGCGTATCCCCGCGCGCCAGCACGTGAAAGCTGTCTAACACCAGGCCGAGCGACGAATGATCCACGGCGCTCACCCGCTCCCAGGCCTGCGTATAGCGGTTCACATGGCGGCCCCAGGCGAGCGCCTCGTACCCCACCCGCGCGTCAAACTCCGCCGCGATCTCCGCGAGGCGCGCTAAATCTTCCGTCTGCCGCGCCGGATCGGCGCTGCTGTTCGCCTCCAGATTGCTGCAGGCCAGCAGACAGCGACAGCCCGTTTCGCGCATCGTCTCAAACGTGCGGTACGCGCGCTCGCGGGTTTGCGGCCACGTTTGCGGCGGTACGCCTTCGCCGTTACGCAGCGGCTGCCAGAGAAAAATGGTTAAGCCCAACTCCCGACACAGCGCAGCCAGCCGCGCCGGGCTTTCGCCCCATTCCGTGAAATCGGGTTCGAATATTTCGACGCCGTCGAAACCGGCCTGCGCGATGGCGCGCAGCTTTTCCGGCAGGGTTCCGGCGACACATAGCGTGGCGATTGAGCGCAGCACAGCGTCCTCCTTTAAGCGATACAAAGACTTAAGTGTTGACGTAAACGGCGCAGAGGGCAAAAAAGGCGTGTAACGGAGAGTGACAGAAGGGATAAAAAAACTCCCTGCCGGAGCAGGGAGTTATCAGCATCAGGCCGCTTTCGCCGCCATTTCGCTTTCAGGACGCTTCAGGAAGGCGTAAACCAGACCCGCCAGCAGCGAACCTGCCACGATGGCGAGCAGGTAGCCCAGCACCGGGGTAATGGCGCCCGGGATCAGCAGGACGAACAGACCGCCGTGCGGCGCCATCAGTTTCGCGCCAATCGCCATGGAGATAGCGCCGGTCAGCGCGCCGCCCGCGATACAGCACGGGATCACACGCATCGGATCACGCGCCGCGAACGGGATAGCGCCTTCGGAGATAAAGCACAGGCCCAGCACCAGCGCCGCTTTGCCCCCTTCCTGCTGGCCTTTGTCGAATTTACGACGCGCCACCAGGGTGGCGATACCCATCGCCAGCGGCGGAACCATACCGGCCGCCATAATCGCCGCCATCGGCGCATACACCTGAGAACTCAGCAGCCCCACGCCAAAGGCATACGCCGCTTTGTTCACCGGACCGCCCATATCGGTACACATCATCGCGCCGAGGATGGCACCCAGCAGGACGGCGTTCGCCGTACCCATGCTCTGCAGCCACGCGGTCAGGCCCGCCAGGATTTTGGCAACCGGCGTACCGATCACGTAAATCATCGCCAGACCCACAATCAGGCTGGAAAACAGCGGAATAATCAGGATCGGCTTCAGCGCTTCCATGCTCTGCGGCAGTTTTACTTTACCGCTGATGGCTTTCGCCACGTAACCGGCCAGGAAACCCGCGATGATACCGCCGATAAAGCCAGAACCGGTGCTGACCGCAAGCATACCGCCGATAAGACCCGGCGTGAGGCCCGGACGGTCGGCGATAGAGAACGCGATATAACCTGCCAGTACCGGCACCATCAGGGCGAATGCAGAGCCGCCGCCGATTTTCATCAGCGCAGCCGCCAGCGTCCCTTCCTGTTTAAACGCTTCGATACCGAACACAAACGAGAGCGCAATCAGCAGACCGCCCGCTACCACCATCGGCAGCATATAGGACACGCCGGTCAGCAGATGACGGTACGGACCCGCGCCGCCCTGCTCTTTTTTATCCGTCGCCGCAGCGCCTGCGCCTGCAGGCTGGTACGGTTTCGCTTCCGCTACCGCTTTGTCGAACTCCTGCGCGGTTTTCTTCAGCGCCAGACCAGTCGAGGTGCGATACATCGGCTTACCGGCAAACTTCGCCAGATCCACTTCGATATCCGCCGCCACAATGACCAGATCCGCCTGCGCCACTTCTTCCGGCGTAATCGCATTACCCGCGCCGACAGAGCCGCGCGTTTCCACTTTCACCCACCAGCCGCGTTTTTTGGCTTCGGTTTCAATTGCTTCCGCTGCCATAAAGGTGTGCGCCACGCCGGTCGGGCAGGCCGTGACCGCCACGATGCGTTTCGGGCCGCTGGCGTTTACGCTTGCCGCAGGAGCGGCGGCAGGCGCGGTATAAGCCTTCGCGTGAGATTTCGCTTCGCTTAAGAACAGCTCCGGGTGCGCCACGGCACGATTAATATCGCCGAGGTAAACCTTTTTGCCGTTCAGGGATGCGTCCGTCGGTACGGCACTGCCGATAACAATCGCCAGCTCCGCATCGTTCGGGTTATCGGTTAATTCCAGCTGTGCTTTTTGCGCGGCGGCGCCAAGCAGCGTTTTCGCCATATAAGCGCGGGCCTGTCCATACCCGGGCTCGATAATCAGCAGCGTTTTCATTATGCCTCTCCTGCTGTTAGTGGAAGGGTTTTAAGTCGACACGCGCCATCATTGCGGCCAACTGTGTCCTGTCGGTGATGCCGACGTTGCTCTGGCTGACCGCCAGCGCCGCCACCGCCGTTGCAAGACGTAGGGTATGCTCACTGGATTCACGCATCAGCAACCCGTAAATCAGGCCGCCGACCATGGAATCCCCTGCCCCGACCGTACTGACGACTTCGCAGGACGGCGGTTTGGCGATCCATTCACCCGACGCGTTCACCCACAGCGCGCCTTCCGCGCCCAGAGAGATCACCACATGGGCGATACCCTGTTCGCGAAGCGCGTGAGCCGCCTCGATAACATCTTTCAGTTCCGGCAGTTTGCGGCCGGCCCAGATCTCCAGCTCGCGGCGGTTCGGTTTCACCAGCCACGGCGCGGCTTTCAGCCCCGCGACCAGCGCCTCGCGGCTGCTGTCGAAGATAATGCACGGACACTGGCTGCGCAGGCGGGTCATCCAGTCGGTGAACGCTTCCGGAGAAACGCCCGACGGCAGGCTGCCGCTGACGCACACCATGTCGAACTGGCCAAGCCAGGTTAAGGAGTCATTAACGAAACGCTCCCAGTCGGCAGGCGTCACTTCAAAACCGGAGAAGTTCAGGTCAGTCACTTCGCCGTCTTTTTCCGTCAGTTTGACGTTAATGCGGGTACGGCCCTGGACCACCTGGAAACGGTTGGCGATGCCAAGTTCGCTGAACAGCTGCTGAAAGCCGTCCTGGTTATCTTTACCCAGAAAACCGCCCACGGTGACGTCGATGCCTAAATCTTTGAGCACTTTAGCGACGTTAATGCCTTTACCCGCAGCATGCAGACCGGTGGTCCGCACGAGGTTAACTTCGCCGCGCTCAATCTCTGCGCAGTAACCTACCAGGTCATATGCCGGGTTGAGAGTAATAGTGGCGACACGTCTGCTCATGCTGCGCCCTCCCCAAGACCCGCGTTGATCGCTTCGCCGATGGCGTCCAGCGCCGCCTGCGCATCCTCGCCCTGCGCGGTAAAGCGCAGGCGATGGCCTTTCTTAACGCCCAGCGCCACGACTTTCATCAGGCTGCGGCCGTTAGCCGGTTTACCGGTGCCGTCGAGGTTGGTGACGGTGACATCGCTGTTGAACTGTTTGATGGTGTTCACCAGCACAGTGCCCGGACGCGCGTGCAGACCGTGCTCGTTACGAACGGTGAACTCCGCGCTCAGCACGTCTTCGCCCGGCGCGTCGTCACTGGTCAGCAGCGTCAGCAGCGTGGCGGCGTCGGCGTTCAGCAGACGGTCAGCTTTTTTCGCGATCAGCAGTTCGCTGACGCGGCCCAGCACCTGCAGCGGCTGATCGTCAGCGACTGCTACGGTCAGCAGCAGGCCGACGCTTTCGCCATCCTGGGTGAACGGCTGCGCCGGACGGCTTACCGCGACCGCGCTTGCCAGGTTGCCCTGCGCGCTGTCAGCAAGCCAGACGCCCTGGCCGAGGTTCAGCGGTTTGGCGTTAATCACGTGGCTCACGAATTCAGCATCCACCGCGCCCGCTTCGCTGAGGCGACCGGCGTTCAGCGCCTGCAACGTCACAAGGCTTGTGGCCGCGACGTCAAGCGTGATGGTGTCGTTATCCAGTTTCATGCCCGCGCTTTGCTTCTCGCCCATCAGCAGAGCGCGCAGCTCTTCGGCGGTGGTTGCGGTTTTCAGCTGTTCAGCAATCGCGTCGTCGCTCAGCACATGGGTGAGCTGACGCAGCAGACCTAAGTGTTCATCGGAGCTGGCGGCGATACCAATGGCGACATAGGCAACCTGATCGTCGCCCCAGGCGACGCCCTGCGGGAACTGAAACACCTGCACGCCGGTCTTCAGCACCTGATCGCGCGTGTCAGTGGTGCCGTGCGGAATGGCGATGCCATTGCCTAAGAAGGTGGAAGTTTGCTTTTCGCGGGCCAGCATGCCGTCAACATAACCGGCGCTGACGTTGCCCGCTTTCACCAGCGCGTCAGCTACCTGACGAATCGCCGCTTCTTTATCACCGGCGTGGGCGCCGGGATGGATATCCTGAACAGATAACTGGAACATGGTCTCCTCGCTTGCTGAACCCGAATCGTTTCAGCCGTTGTGAGAAAAAGAGCGCTGCCCCGCCAAATGAGCAAAACGAGACAACGCTGAAACGTTTCAAGAAAGTCTGCATTTTCTGCTCGCTGCGCGCAAGAAAAGCCGTTATTCACGTGTTGAATATTAGAGATCCCGCACATTTCATCCTTTAGTTAAACGCAGCGAGGGCGCACTTCAGCACTTTTGGGGCAACGTTCAGCTCGCTTCAGCAAAGCGGCAGAATCATTCTGAAATGCTATTTTGATTTTTCGTGGCGTCACGGCGTCGGGTATCTGTTCAAATAATGACAAGGGGCGTAAACTCCGCCCCTTCTTTACTGACACTGCCCAGGTTATGCAAAACGACTCCCTCACAGCGCCGCAACGGCCCCTCGATTTCACGTCAGCCTCGTTTCTGATTGTCGCCTTTCTCACCGGTATCGCGGGCGCGCTGCAAACCCCGACGCTGAGCCTGTTTCTGACGGAAGAAGTCCACGCCCGCCCGGCGATGGTCGGCTTCTTTTTTACCGGCAGCGCGATCATCGGTATTTTCGTCAGTCAGTTTCTGGCCGGGCGCTCGGATCGCAAAGGCGATCGCAAATCCCTGATTTTCGTCTGCTGCCTGCTGGGCGCGCTGGCGTGCCTGCTGTTCGCCTGGAACCGCAACTATTTTATTTTGCTGTTTGTCGGCGTATTCCTGAGCAGTTTTGGCTCGACCGCCAACCCGCAGATGTTCGCGCTGGCGCGCGAGCATGCCGATCGCACCGGGCGCGAGGCGGTGATGTTCAGCTCGGTGCTGCGCGCGCAGGTGTCGCTCGCCTGGGTGGTAGGGCCGCCGCTGGCGTATGCGCTGGCGATGGGTTTTGGCTTTCAGGTGATGTATGTCAGCGCGGCGGCGGCGTTTGTGCTCTGCGCGCTGATGGTCTGGTGCTTTTTACCGTCGATGCGCAAAGAGCCGCTCGCCACCGCCGCGCCCCTGGAAGCGCCGCGCCGCAACCGGCGCGACGCGCTGCTGCTGTTTTCGGTATGCACGCTGATGTGGGGCACCAACAGCCTTTACATCATTAATATGCCGCTGTATCTGATTAACGAACTGCGCCTGCCGGAAAAACTGGCGGGCGTGATGATGGGCGCAGCAGCCGGTCTTGAGATCCCGGTGATGCTGATTGCAGGCTATTATGCCCGTCGATTTGGCAAACGCTTTCTGATGCGGGTGGCGGTAGCGGCGGGCGTGCTGTTCTATCTCGGGATGCTGACGCTGCACAGCCCGGCGCTGCTGCTGGCGCTACAACTGCTGAACGCCATTTATATCGGTATTCTGGCGGGTATCGGCATGCTCTATTTTCAGGATTTGATGCCAGGCCAGGCGGGCGCGGCGACCACGCTTTACACCAATACCACGCGCGTGGGCTGGATCATCGCCGGATCGCTTGCGGGCGTGATTGCGGAGCTTCTCAACTACCACTCGGTGTTTTACGTGGCGCTGGCGATGACCGCAGGCGCGGTCTGGTGTTTGTGGCGCATTAAAGATGTTTAAGGCGCGGTCAACGCCTCAAGATGAATAAGAAAGGTCAACGCGTCGTGGCGGCTCTCGCCGCACATCTCTTTCGAAGGCTGAAGGCCGCCGCACACTTTCGGGCGCAGCGGCGAACCAAAGAGCTTACAGCGCAGGCGTTCGTCAAGCTGGACGCAGGGCGTGTTCGCCGGTTTGCCGTCGGGCATGCCGGGGATCGGGCTTGAGATCGACGCTGCAGTGCAGCAGGCGCCGCAGTCGGGGCGACATTCCATACATTCTCCGTGACGACGCTCAGGCGTCGGTCAGTGATATTTCAGGCAGCAGCCGGTAGTCTGCCGCCTCGCCCTTCTTTTCCAGCCCGATAGTTTGATAGCTTGCGGCTCAGCATGGCGCGGTTCGCGTGAAAGCCGGGCATTGTAGCTTTTTGCCTCGCCCGGTACAGCCCTGTGGCTTAAAAATTCGCCGCGCGCCGCTTTTTCGGCCTGCCTCGCAATGTGCGTAATTCCGCTTGCCTGGCGCGTGTCTCGCGAGTAACTTGTCGCGATATTTTGCATATTCCAGCTTAACAGGACACGTCGATGCCAAGAGCGAATGAAATTAAAAAAGGTATGGTGCTGAATTACAACGGCAAACTGCTGATTGTGAAAGATATCGATATTCAGTCACCGAGCGCGCGCGGCGCGGCTACGCTGTACAAAATGCGTTTTTCCGATGTCCGTACCGGGCAGAAAGTGGAAGAGCGTTTTAAAGGCGACGATATCCTTGACACCATTACGCTGACCCGTCGTTTTGTCGATTTCTCTTACGTCGACGGCAACGAGTATGTCTTTATGGATAAAGAAGACTATACGCCATACACCTTCACGAAAGATCAGATTGAAGAAGAGCTGCTGTTTATGCCGGAAGGCGGTATGCCGGATATGCAGGTGTTGACCTGGGACGGTCAGCTGCTGGCGCTTGAACTGCCGCAGACGGTGGATCTGGAAATCGTGGAAACCTCGCCGGGCATCAAAGGCGCCTCCGCCAGCGCCCGCTCCAAACCAGCAACCCTCTCTTCGGGCGTCGTGATTCAGGTGCCGGAGTACCTGAGCGCCGGTGAGAAAATCCGCGTGCATATCGCAGAGCGCCGCTACATGGGCCGCGCCGAATAATCGCCGCCCTGTAAACGTAAAAAGCCCCGCCAGTGCGGGGCTTTTTTTATGGCGGTACTGACGATTACAGCAAATCCGGGAACAGCACTTTTTTCAGCGCCAGCTCCACGCCGCGCACTTCCGCAAGCCCTTTCAGGCGGCCAATCGCCGAATAGCCAGGGTTGGTTTTCTTGCGCAGATCGTCAAGCATCTGGTGGCCGTGATCCGGACGGAACGGGATCGGGCGGAGATCGCCGGCCTTTTTACGGCGCTGCTCTTCGGTCAGGATCGCTTTCACCACTGCTACCATATCGACGTCGCCATACAGATGCGCCGCCTCGTGGAACGTTTTCGGGTTCGCCTCGCGGCAGGTGGCGCGCAGATGCGTGAAGTGAATGCGATCGGCAAAGGTTTCTACCATCCGCACCAGATCGTTATCCGCCCGCACGCCGTAAGAGCCGGTGCACATAGTGAAACCGTTATGAATGCTGTCGACGGTCTCTTTCAGCCACTGCATATCTTCAATGGTGGAGACAATACGCGGCAGGCCGAGGATCGGACGCGGCGGATCGTCCGGGTGGACCGCCAGACGCACGCCCGCTTCTTCCGCCACCGGGACAATCGCTTTCAGGAAATACGCCATGTTATCGCGCAGCGCGGCTTTATCGATATGGTCATACTCGCTCAGACGGGCGCGGAACTGATCGAGCGTATACCCCTCTTCGGCACCCGGCAGACCGGCGATGATGTTACGCGTCAGCGTCTCAATCTGCGCTTCGCTCATCGCCCTGAAATAGTCCTGCGCCTGGCGCTGCTCATCCTCAGAATAATTATCCCGCGCGCCGTCGCGTTTTAAGATGTGCAGTTCAAACGCCGCGAAGGCGATGTGATCGAAACGCAGCGCTTTTGAGCCGTCCGGCAGCGTGTATTCCAGATCGGTACGCGTCCAGTCAAGGATGGGCATGAAGTTATAGCAGACGGTATCGATGCCGCAGACCGCCAGATTGCGAATGCTCTGCTGGTAGCTTTCGATATAGCGATCATACTGACCGGAGTGGGTTTTGATATCTTCATGCACCGGAATACTTTCGACGACTGACCAGGTCAGCCCTTTCTGCGCAAGCTCCGCCTGACGTTTTTTGATCTCCTCGACCGGCCAGATCTCGCCGTTAGGAATGTGGTGCAATGCGGTGACGATGCCGGTCGCCCCGGCCTGTCTGATGTCATCCAGCGATACGGGATCGTTCGGCCCGTACCAACGCCAGGTTTGTTCCATCGCCCTCTCCTTAAAAAGTTGTTATACCAATATTGCGGAACACTATGATGACTACCATACATGTTTGGCCGAAACCGTCAAACCG
The DNA here is from genome assembly GCA_000027065.2 of Cronobacter turicensis z3032. Classification (NCBI taxonomy): domain Bacteria; kingdom Pseudomonadati; phylum Pseudomonadota; class Gammaproteobacteria; order Enterobacterales; family Enterobacteriaceae; genus Cronobacter; species Cronobacter turicensis. The sequence continues at coordinate 2,958,867 of FN543093.2, forward strand.
CACGCGAGCCGCTATTGATCCAGCTCACAATCCCCGGATATTTACGGCACACCAATTCAATTTGCTGTCATATAACTTTACACTGGTTTTGTTAAATAATGGTTATCAGGATATGTGAGAAATGAATAATATCGCTTCTGCCACGCTGCCCGCGTCGGTTCAACGCCCGACTTACGACCGCCGCGCCCTGCAAACCCGCATCGTGCATTTCGGCTTCGGCGCGTTTCACCGCGCGCATCAGGCGCTGCTGACCGACAGAGTGCTTAACCTGAACGGCGGCGACTGGGGCATTTGCGAGATAAGCCTGTTCAGCGGCGATGAACTGATGAGCGCGCTGCGCGCCCAGGATCATCTCTATACGGTGCTGGAAAAAGGCGCTGACGGTAATCAGGCTATTATTATTGGCGCAGTGAATGAATGCCTCAATGCGAAACTCGACGGGATGGACGCGATTATTGAAAAATTCTGCGAGCCGCAGGTTGCTATCGTCTCGTTAACCATTACGGAAAAAGGCTACTGCATCGATCCCGCGACCGGCCATCTCGATACGCAAAACAGCCGTATCGCGCACGATCTTGAAAACCCGCACCAGCCGCACTCCGCGCCCGGCCTGCTTGTGGAGGCGCTGCACCGCCGCCGTGCGCGTGGGCACGCCCCGTTTACCGTGCTCTCCTGCGATAACATTCCTGATAACGGCCATGTGGTGCGCGAAGCGGTGCTCGGCATGGCGCACAAGCGCGACCCGTCGCTGGCGCAATGGATCGCGGATAACGTGACCTTTCCCGGCACCATGGTCGACCGTATCGTGCCGGCAGCGACGCCGGAATCACTACAGGAAATTGCCGACGCGACCGGTGTAGCCGATCCGTGCGCGATCAGCTGCGAGCCATTTATTCAATGGGTGATTGAAGATAATTTCGTCGCGGGCCGCCCTGCCTGGGAAGATGCGGGCGTACAGATGGTGGATGACGTGCTGCCATGGGAGCAGATGAAGCTAAGAATGCTGAACGGCAGCCACTCTTTTCTCGCATATCTCGGTTATCTCGCCGGCTATGCGCATATCAGCGACTGTATGAACGACGCGCATTTTCGCGACGCGGCGCGACAGCTGATGCTGCGCGAACAGGCGCCGACGCTGCGTATCACCGGCGTGGATCTTAACGGCTATGCCGACAGCCTGATTACGCGTTTCGCCAATCCGTCGCTGAAGCATCGCACCTGGCAGATTGCCATGGATGGTACCCAGAAACTGCCGCAGCGTATGCTGGATTCGGTACGCTGGCATTTGCAGCACGGCGGCGAGTGGTCGCTGCTGGCGCTGGGCGTGGCGGGCTGGATGCGCTACGTGAGCGGCGTGGATGACAACGGAGCGTCCATCGACGTGCGCGATCCGCTCGCGGAAAAAATCGCGGCGTTAGTGCAATCAAGCAGTGAAGACGAACGCGTCGGCGCGCTGCTGACGCTCAAAGAGGTGTTCGGCGAAGATCTGCCGCAGCATCCGCTGTTCATCCATACGCTGAACGCCGCCTGGCAGTCGCTGTGCCGCCTGGGCGCGAAAGAGGCGGTTGCGCGGCTCGCGCGTCGCTGATTTTTAACCCTGAATGCTTTTAACGCGGACGCAGCCCCTGCCCGTCCGCGTTGCCTCTTCTCATGCCCGCTATTTTTATCCAGAATGACGCCTGATGATTTATTCCCGTCAGATATTTATCAGGAGCGCATGTGACCCGTACCAATCTCATTACCGGCTTTCTTGGCAGCGGCAAAACCACCACGATCCGTCATCTGCTGGCGCATAAAGATCCGGCGGAAAAATGGGCCGTCCTGGTCAATGAATTTGGCGAGGTGGGCATCGACGGCGCGCTGATGGCCGACAGCGGCGCGCTGTTAAAAGAGATCCCCGGCGGCTGCATGTGCTGCGTCAATGGCCTGCCGATGCAGGTCGGGCTTAATACCCTGCTGCGCCAGGGAAAACCCGATCGTCTGCTGATTGAGCCGACGGGGCTTGGTCATCCGAAGCAGATCCTGGATATGCTGACGTCCGAGATTTACGAACCTTATATCGACCTGCGCGCCACGCTGTGCCTGCTCGACTCGCGTCAGCTGCTGGATGAAAAATATACCGCCAATGAGAATTTCCGCGACCAGCTGGCCGCGGCGGATATCATTGTCGCCAATAAACAAGATCGCAGCGACGCGGCCAGCCTCGCGGCGCTGAACGCCTGGCGCGACGAACACGCCGCCGACCGGGAACTGGTGTTCGCTATCCAGGGCGAAATCGACCCGGCGCTGCTCGATAAACCCCGTCTGAACCTGCGCGAACTGCCCGCCAGCGCGCATCACGCCCATTCGCACGCACCGCGCAGCGGCCTTGCCGCGCTGAGCCTGCCGGGCAGTCAGCGCTGGCGTCGCCGTCTTAATAGCGGACAGGGGCATCACGCTTGCGGCTGGATTTTTGATGCCGACACGGTATTCGATACTATCGGCATCCTGGAATGGGCGCGGCTCGCCCCGGCTGAGCGTGTAAAAGGCGTACTGCGTATTCCCGAAGGGCTGGTGCGTATTAACCGCCAGGGACAGGATCTGCGTATCGAAACCCAGAGCGCTCCGCCGCCGGACAGCCGGATTGAGCTGATTACCGCTGCGGAAACCGACTGGAACGCACTTCAGTCCGCCTTGTTGAAGCTTCGTTTAGACACACCGCTTTAACGTTACCCTTTTGTGAATATTCAGACTGCCATGACCAATACCCGTTTCCCCGCGATCCTGCTGCTTAATCTCGCAGGCGCCGTCCTTTTTCTTTCCTGGTATCCGCCGGCGCAGACCGGTTTCTGGTTTACCCTCGATGCCGGGATTTTCCACTTTTTTAATCACCTGGCTGCGACCAGCCATACCTTTTTATGGTTTCTGGCGATTACTAACAATCGCGCGTTTGACGGCTGCTCGCTGCTGGCGATGGGTCTGCTGCTGCTCTGGTACTGGCGTCAGGCTACGCCGTCGGGCCGCCGCCACATCATTATTATGGGCGTCGTGATGCTGCTATCAGCGGTTGTACTCAATCAGCTTGGCCACCTGTTGCCGGTGTCGCGTCCGAGCCCAACTCTGACGTTTGAAGACAGCCTGCGGGTGGGTAAGGTCGTGGGGATTTCCACCAAAGACGCCTCGACCGACAGTTTTCCGGGCGACCATGGCATGATGCTGCTTATATTTGCGGGATTTATGTGGCGCTATTTCGGCGGTAAAGCTTTCGCGCTTGGCCTGTTGATATTCTGCGTTTTCGCGCTGCCGCGCATGATGATTGGCGCGCACTGGTTTACAGATATCGCCGTTGGCTCTTTGTCAATCATTTTTATTGGTCTTCCGTGGATTTTATTGACGCCGCTTAGCGATAAAATAATTACCTGGCTTAATAATCATCTGCCCGGTCAAAAAACAACAAATTCATAACAATTAATTAATAAATTAATTGTATCACCAACAGGGATCGTTAAGGGTCCCTGTTTATTTTATATGCACCCCCCTCCTGACGCTTTTCGCCAGAATTTCACAGATTCGTCATAAAAATGAATACGTTGTCTATTTTTGCGGCAAATCGCGCCCCCTTTTCCTTTCTCTGCAAATGCTATACCGGGCATTACAATTTCTTATAAAAAAATAACTAAAACCACTCGCCATATGGGGTTTGTTAAGGTAATCTCGGGAGCGTTTTGCGGTTTAAGGGCATTTATTGGTAATGCAAATAAAAAGTGTGGACTGACACACAAATTAGCTCACCAGGAATTGTCTTACCCCCCAGAGCTCATTAGTCTCGGCACGTTTAGCTTTTTTTATAACGATTTTTATCGTTAAGGACTTCAAGGGAAAACATACATAATGGTCAAATCTCAACCAATCCTGAGATATATCATGCGGGCTATCCCCGCAGTCGCTGTGGCAGTTTTGCTTTCAGCATGTAGCTCTACCAATACCGCAAAAAACATGCATTCTGAGACGCATGCAGTAGGTGAAAACGACGGGCTGTTACTGCAAGCCTCTCAGGATGAATTTGAACAGATGGTTCGTACGCTGGATGTTAAATCCCGCATTATGGATCAATACGCTGACTGGAAAGGCGTGCGCTATCGCCTCGGCGGCAGCAACAAAACGGGCATCGATTGTTCTGGTTTTGTGCAGCGTACCTTCCGCGAACAGTTTGGTTTAGAACTGCCGCGCTCAACGTATGAGCAGCAGGAAATGGGCAAACCGGTCGATCGTACCCGGTTGCGCTCCGGCGATCTGGTGCTGTTCCGCGCCGGCTCTACCGGCCGTCATGTAGGCATTTACATCGGTAATAATCAGTTCGTACATGCGTCAACACGTAGTGGCGTCATGATTTCCAATATGGACGAACCATACTGGAAGAAGCGCTATAACGAAGCGCGCCGCGTACTGAGCCGTAGTTAATTCCGGTATGACGATTTCCCTTGATCGTCCTCGCTGAACGATAAAAAACGCTGCTGATGCAGCGTTTTTTTTGTCTACGATTCTGGATGCCCGCCTCGCCCTTTCCCCTCACCTTACGCGGGATTGTCTGTTAAGCTGGTTTCACGCTAGTTGCTCGCACAGGAACTAAAAAGGATGTTATCCAGTCCGCCTTTTGCATCAACGCTCTCCACGCCCCGTAAAATTATTCTGGTCGGTATAGCGACCGGGCTGGCCCTGACGTTGATGATTACGCTCGCCGCCCGCGGCTGGCTGCACCAGCAGCGGGAAAACCAGTACGACATGCTGGCGCGGGATATCCATCATTATCTCAATACATATTTTGCGCAGCTGAAAGCCTCCGCCGACGCGCTGCAACCGCTGACGCTCGCCGAATGCGGCGCCGTATCGGCCGAACTCACCTCACGCGCGGCATTTAACGTCAACGTGCGCGCCTTTTTATTGATAAGAGACGGCGTCGCCTATTGCTCCTCCGCCACCGGCAAGCTTCATCTGCCGCTTCGCGACCTTGTGCCGGATATCGATACCCGCAAAACGGTGGATATCAGTATTATTCCGGGCACGCCGATGATGCCCGATAAACCCTCCATCGTGATGTGGTTCGGCAATCCGCTGATGGAAGGTCGTGGCATTGTCACCACGCTTAACGTCAATCTCACGCCCTATCTGATTTATACCGCGCGGCAGAACGATCTCAACGGTCTGGCGCTGGTGGCGAAAGATCGGGCGCTGACCACCTTTTCCGGGAAAGTAATGACGCCGGACGAACTGCCCGCCGAGCCGCTGCGAAGCGAGAGCGTGCAGGGTTATCCGCTCAAACTCTACCTGTATGGCGACACCATGCCCGCTGAAGACCGCCATCTTGCGCTGCTGCTGGGTCTATTAATCGGGGTCCTGGGCGGTGCGCTGACGGTAATTCTGCTGGCGCTGCGCGCGCGATCCGGGCGCGAGATCCTCAGCGCCATCAAACGCAACCAGTTTTTTGTGGTCTATCAGCCGGTGGTGGACGCCGCTACGCGCCAGATCCGCGGCGTGGAAGCGCTCATGCGCTGGGAGCACCCGAGTGCCGGCATGATCCCGCCAGACGCTTTTATCAGCTTCGCCGAGGCGCAGGGGCTTATCGTCCCGCTAACTCATCATTTGTTTAAATTGATTGCGCAGGATGTGCCGCGCCTGCAACAGTCGCTGCCGCCCGGCGCCAAGCTCGGCATTAATATTGCGCCCGGTCACCTTCATTCCGAGCAATTCAAAGCCGATATCCAGAAACTGCACGCCTCGCTGCCGCCGGATTACTTCCAGCTGGTGTTTGAGATTACCGAGCGCGACATGATCCGCGAAGAAGAAGCGATGGATCTTTTTACATGGCTGCATGAACAAGGCCATGAAATTGCGGTGGATGATTTTGGCACCGGTCACAGCGCGCTGATTTATCTTGAGCGCTTCACGCTTGATTATCTGAAGATCGATCGCGGATTTGTAAATGCGATCGGCACCGAAACGATCACCTCGCCGGTGCTTGATGCCGTCATCAGCCTGGCGAAACGCCTGAATATGGTGACGGTGGCCGAGGGCGTGGAGACACAGGAGCAAGCGAAATGGCTGACCGTGCGCGGCGTAAACTTTTTGCAGGGCTATTATTTCAGCCGTCCGGTGCGCGCCGCTGATTTGCCTGCCAGCATGAAAGAAGCCGACGCATAACGCAGGGCTATTTCACAATCCCGCGCGGCTCCCTTATTATGCTGCCATGCTGTTACCGCGCCCGCTCAGGCCCCGGAGAAGGACACACCACCTCAATGATTGCACGCGCGTTCGTTTTGCTGTTTTTGATGTTCAGCGCGGTTTGTCATGCGCAGACCATTCATGAAAGTTACTCCCTGGCGGTGCTCGGGGAGCCGAAATACGTCGTTAACTTCAACCACTTCGATTACGTGAATCCGGCGGCGCCGAAAGGCGGCAGCATCACGCTGGCGGCCATCGGCACGTTTGATAACTTCAACCGCTACGCGCTACGCGGCAATCCTGGCGTGCGTACGGAAACGCTCTACGACTCGCTGTTTACCAGTTCCGACGACGAGCCGGGCAGCTACTACCCGCTGATTGCCGAAATGATCCGCTACCCGGACGACTTTTCCTGGGCGGAAGTGACGATAAACCCTCAGGCGCGCAACCACGACGGCTCGCCCATTACGGCTAAAGATGTTGCGTTCACCTTCCATAAATTTATGACCGAAGGCGTGCCGCAGTTCCGGCTCTATTATAAAGGCGCGACGATCAAAGCCATCGCGCCGCTGACCGTGCGCATTGAGCTGGCCCAACCCGGCAAAGAAAATATGCTGGGCCTGCTGACTCTGCCGGTGATGCCCGAAAAATTCTGGCGCGACCATAAGCTTAGCGATCCGCTCTCCTCGCCGCCGCTGGCGAACGGCCCCTACCGCGCGACCCAGTGGCGCATGGGGCAGTACATTGTTTATTCCCGCGTGAAAGATTACTGGGCGGCCAACCTGCCCGTTAACCGTGGCCGCTGGAATTTCGATACCATTCGCTACGATTATTATCTGGATGACAACGTCGCTTTCGAGGCGTTTAAAGCGGGCGCGTATGATTTTCGCCCGGAAACCAGCCCGAAAAACTGGGCGACGCGCTATACCGGCAGCAATTTTGACCGTGGCTATATCGTTAAAGACGAGTTCGAGAAAACCACCGCCCAGGATGCCCGCTGGCTGGCATTCAACATTCAGCGGCCTTTCTTCGCCGACCGCCGCGTGCGTGAGGCCATCTCGCTCGCTTTTGATTTCGAATGGATGAATAAGGTGTTGTTTTACAACGCCTGGCGCCGTCCGAACAGTTATTTCCTGAATACCGACTATGCCGCGCGCCACTATCCGGACGCCGATGAGCTCACGCTGCTGGCGCCGCTAAAAAAAGAGGTGCCGCCGGAAGTCTTTACCCGTATCTACGAGCCGCCGGTGTCGCGCGGCGACGGCTTTGACAGGGAAAATCTCATCAAAGCGCTGGCGCTCCTGAAAGAGGCGGGCTGGGAGCTTAAAAATAACAAACTGGTGAACCGCGAGACGGGCAAGCCCTTCACGTTTGAGCTGCTGCTCGGCTCACAAGGGAATAACCAGTGGGTATTGCCTTTCCAGCACAGCCTGGCGCGGCTGGGCATTACCATGACCCTCCGCCAGGTCGATAATTCGCAGCTTACCAACCGACTGCGCAAACGCGATTTCGACATGATGCCCACGCTCTATCGCGCCGCGCCCTGGCCCGATACCGGCTTACAGATAAGCTGGGCCTCGGACTACATCGACTCCTCGTGGAATACCCCCGGCGTGCAGAACCCGGCGGTAGATAAACTCATCGCGCAGATTATCGCCAGCCAGGGCAACCAGCAGAAGCTGCTGCCGCTCGGCCGTGCGCTCGACCGCGTGCTGACCTGGAACTACTACATGATCCCGATGTGGTACGCCGCCGCGGATCGCGTGGCGATGTGGAACAAATTCTCACGCCCGGCCACCAGCCCGCTCTACACCATTGGCTTTGATACGTGGTGGTATGACGTGAATAAAGCCGCCACGCTGCCAGAAGCGCGGCGCTGAGGAGAGTTATGGGCGCGTATCTGCTTCGTCGCTTGCTGTTGTTGATCCCGACGCTCTGGGCCATCGTCACGATTAACTTTTTTATTGTCCAGATAGCGCCCGGCGGCCCGGTGGATCAGGCGCTTGCGGCTATCCAGTTTGGCAGCGGCGGCGGCGTACCTGGCGTTCAGGGCGGCGGGATGCAAAGCGCTCGACCGCAAAACGGCGTGATGAATGTTAACGAGAGCCACTACCGCGGATCTCGCGGGCTCGACCCGGAAGTGGTCGCCGAAATCACTCACCGCTACGGGTTCGACAAACCGCTGCATGAGCGCTACCTGAAAATGCTGTGGGATTACGCGCGTTTCGATTTCGGCGACAGTCTGTTTCGCAGCGCGTCGGTCATTGATTTGATTAAAAACAGTCTGCCGGTATCAGTCACGCTCGGTCTGTGGAGCACGCTGATTATCTATCTGGTGTCGATTCCGCTTGGCATCCGCAAGGCGGTTAACAGCGGCAGCCGCTTCGACGTCTGGAGCAGCGTGGCGATTATCACCGGGTACGCCGTTCCCGCCTTCTTGTTCGCGATTTTACTGATTGTCGTTTTCGCGGGCGGCACCTGGTTCGATCTCTTCCCGCTGCGCGGGCTGGTCTCGACCAATTTCGACACGCTCCCGTGGTATCAGAAAATCACCGACTATCTCTGGCACATTACGCTACCGGTACTGGCGACGGTCATTAGCGGCTTTGCGACGCTCACCATTCTCACCCGCAACGCGTTTCTCGATGAGATCCGCAAACAATACGTAGTGACGGCCCGCGCCAAAGGGCTGGGCGAACAGCAGATCCTCTGGCGCCATGTTTTTCGCAACGCCATGCTGCTGGTGATCGCGGGCTTCCCGGCGACATTTATCAGCATGTTTTTTACCGGTTCGGTGCTGATTGAAGTGATTTTCTCACTGAATGGTCTCGGACTGCTGGGCTATGAAGCCACCGTGTCGCGCGATTACCCGGTGATGTTCGGCACGCTCTATATTTTCACCCTGGTCGGCCTGCTGCTGAATATCCTGAGCGATATCACCTATACGCTTGTCGACCCACGCATTGATTTCGAGAGGCGCGGATGAAAGGGCTGAATCCGGTCAATCAGGCGCGCTGGGCGCGGTTTCGCCATAACCGGCGCGGCTACTGGTCGCTGTGGATTTTCGCGGTCATTTTTGCGTTGAGCCTCTGCGCCGAGCTTATCGCCAACGATAAACCGCTGGCGGTGCATTACCAGGACCGCTGGTATTTCCCGCTTATCCATCACTACAGCGAAAGCGATTTTGGCGGCCCGCTCGCCACGCCTGCCGATTATCAGGATCCGTGGCTGCAACAGCGGCTGGAGGAAAAAGGCTGGGTGCTCTGGGCGCCGGTGCGTTTTAGCGGCACCGCGATTAATTTTGCGTCGGATCACCCCTTCCCTGCTCCGCCGTCGGCGCAAAACTGGCTTGGCACCGACGCCAACGGCGGCGATGTGCTGGCGCGCGTTCTGTATGGCACGCGCATTTCATTGCTTTTCGGACTGATGCTCACCTTCTGTGCAAGCGTCCTTGGCATTACCGTCGGCGCGATTCAGGGCTACTACGGCGGCAAAATCGATCTCTTTGGCCAGCGCTTTATCGAGATTTGGTCAGGCATGCCGACGCTGTTTCTGATTATTATCCTCTCAAGCGTGGTGCAGCCGGGTTTCTGGTGGCTACTTCTGATAACCGTCCTGTTCGGCTGGATGGCGCTGGTGGGCGTAGTGCGCGCTGAGTTTCTGCGTACCCGCAACTTTGACTATATCCGCGCCGCCCAGGCGCTCGGCGTCAGTGACCGCGCCATCATCTGGCGTCATATGCTGCCGAACGCGATGGTGGCGACGCTGACGTTTCTGCCGTTTATTCTGTGCAGTTCAATTACCGTGCTGACGGAGCTCGATTTCCTGGGCTTCGGGCTGCCGCTCGGCTCGCCGTCACTCGGCGAATTGCTCTTGCAGGGCAAAAATAATCTTGAGGCGCCCTGGCTTGGGCTCACTGCCTTTTTCTCGGTGGCGATCCTGCTGTCGCTGTTAATTTTTATCGGCGAAGCCGTTCGCGACGCCTTCGATCCTGGTAAGGCGGTCTGATATGGCGCACCCTCTGCTTTCCATCGACAATCTCTCCATCGCGTTTCGCCAGCAGGGCGTGGAGCGCCAGGTGGTGGATTCCCTGTCGCTGACCATCGAGCCGGGCGAAACCCTGGCGCTGGTGGGCGAGTCGGGCTCCGGCAAGAGCGTCACGGCGCTTTCCGTACTGCGCCTGCTCCCGTCGCCGCCCGTCGTCTATACGCAAGGCGATATCCGCTTTCAGGGCAAGTCCATGCTGAACGCCAGCGAGCGCGAGCTGCGCGCGGTGCGCGGCAACCAGATAGCGATGATTTTCCAGGAGCCGATGGTTTCCCTTAACCCGCTGCACAACGTGGAAAAACAGCTCTATGAAGTGCTCTCGCTGCACCGCGGCATGCGCCGCGAGCCCGCGCGCGTCGAGATAATCAGCTGCCTTGAGCGCGTCGGCATCCGCAATGCGGCGCAGCGGCTGAACGATTTCCCGCATCAGCTCTCCGGCGGCGAACGTCAGCGCGTGATGATAGCCATGGCGCTACTGACCCGCCCGGCGTTGTTAATCGCCGATGAACCGACCACCGCGCTGGACGTCACGGTGCAGGCGCAAATCCTGCAACTGCTGGCGGAGCTTAAGCGCGAGCTCAACATGGGTCTGCTGTTTATCACCCATAACCTGAATATCGTCAAACGGCTGGCGGATAACGTGGCGGTCATGCAGAACGGACGCTGCGTGGAGCAAAACCGCGCGGTGGCGCTGTTCGCCGCGCCCGCGCATGACTATACCCGTCGCCTGATTAACGCCGAGCCGGACGGCGCTCCGGTGCCGCTTCCTGAGCCCGCCGTGCCGCTGCTCAGGGTGCAGGGGCTGAGCGTGGCGTTTGAGAAGCGTCGCGGGCTGTTCAGACGCATCGTGGGCTATCATCACGCGCTAAACAACTTAAGCTTTACGCTTCATGCGGGGGAAAGCCTGGGGCTGGTGGGCGAATCGGGATCTGGCAAAAGTACGTCAGGGCTCGCGCTGCTGCGGCTTATCGCCTCAAGAGGAGAGATTGACTTCGACGGTCATCCGCTGCATCAGCTTAACCGCCGTGCGCTGCTGCCGCTGCGCCGTCGTATCCAGGTCGTGTTCCAGGATCCGAACTCATCGCTCAACCCGCGTCTTGACGCGCAAAGCATTATCGCCGAAGGGCTGCGCGTGCATCAGCCGACGCTGACCGCGGCGCAACGCGAGGCGCAGGTGATTGAAGTCATGCGTGAAGTGGGGCTTGATCCTGAGACGCGTCACCGCTACCCGAGCGAATTTTCCGGCGGCCAGCGTCAGCGCATCGCCATCGCGCGAGCGCTGATCCTCAAACCAGAACTGTTGATCCTGGATGAACCCACATCGTCGCTCGATCGCACCGTGCAGGCGCAGATCCTGTCGCTGCTGAAAAAACTACAGCAGGACTATCAGCTCGCTTACCTGTTTATCAGTCACGATCTTCAGGTGGTGCGTTCGCTGTGTCATCAGGTGGTGGTGTTGCGTCAGGGAGAGGTCATTGAGCAGGGCGACTGTCAGACTATCTTCGCCGCCCCGCGTGAGGCTTATACGCGCGAGCTGTTAACGCTGCGCTGACGCTCAGAAAGGATTCTGGCCGGAAAACGGCTCAGCAATCGCCACGCCGAAATTCTTGAGGCGGCAGGTGGCCGCGAACTCATCCTGATGGTTCACGAACAGGCACGGCTCGCCTTCACACTCCAGCACAGAACAATCGACCGAGATATCGCTCAGCGCCTGGCTGAGCTTATGCATCACCGGCCAGGCTTTTTCACCGTCCGGGCTTAACAGGCGCAGGCCGACCAGGCAGTTATCGCAGTCGGGGCCCTGATGCGGAATCGGTTCAACTTTTGAACCGGCGAAACCCGCCCGCCACCGATAGCTCTGCGGCAAGCGATGAACGATAGAGAGTTGTAGCGTATTCAAGATAGTGTCCCCGGAAACATAAATTTTACAAGTCATTCACATAAAGATTAACACATGTTGACAAAAAGTGATCGCGTCAACAAAGAAAACGGTTTCATTGCAAGCGGTCGCCGGTTATTTCCTCATCAGCGAGGCGGTTATTTTGTGCGTTGGCTCGCATTTTGGCGCTATATGTACCCCGTTACGCGTGATGACACAACCTTTTTTAATACAAGGCTGTGACTTTTTACACGATATATTTTTACATTCAGGAAACGAAAACGGCTTACGGACGCGCGCCAGGGGAGTAAAAGCGTGAGGTAAGAGCGGGAGGGAAACTCCCGCAAGAAGATTAGATTGCGTGCCTGCGAGGACGGCTGGCGTAGAGATAAAAGAGAATCGAGCAGGTGGCGCAGAAGAAGATAGAGAGCAGCATCGGCCAGGCGGAGTTAAACGTCGCCATGGAGAGCAACGCGCCCATAATCGCCCCAATCCCGAAGCGGAACGTGCCCGCCAGCGACGACGCCGTGCCCGCCATGTGCGGGAATTCGTCCAGGATCACCGCCATCGCATTGGATGCCACCAGCGATACGCAGCCCACAAACGCCGCCACGCCCAGCACTAGCGACCAGAAGCCGATATCGAACTGGGCGCTTATCACCAGCCACACCGCCATCGCAAACTGAATAAACAGCCCGGCGCGGAACATTTTCAGCGCGCCCACGCGGCGCACAAAGCGGCTGTTGATGATGGTCATCACGAACAGAAACACGATGTTAAGCGCGAAGTAATAGCCAAAATGCTGCGGCGACACATGGTTCAGTTCGATATAGACAAACGGCCCGGCGCTTAAAAACGAGAACATGCCGGCAAAGCTGAAGCCGCTCGCCAGCATATAGCTCAGGACGCGCTTATGGCGAAACAGCGTGGCGAAGTTACCAAGGGTGGTGCGAAAGTGAAATTTCTGGCGGCGCTCTACCGGCAGCGTTTCGCGGATGAGAAAGAAAATCATGGCGCAGGCCAGCAGCGCCAGTACCGCGAGGATCCAGAAGATAACGTGCCAGTTAAACCAGACCAGCACCGCCCCGCCCGCCATCGGCGCCAGCAGCGGCGCGATGGTGGTCACCAGCATCACGAACGACATCATGCGCGAGAACTCCTCCTTCGGGTAGATATCGCGCATCAGGGCGTTGATCACCACGCTTGCCGCCGCGGCGGAGAGCCCATGCAGAAAACGCATATAAATGAGCTGGTCGATAGTCTGCGCCAGCGCGCAGGCGATGGCGGCCGCCGCGAAAATCAGCGTGCCGCCGAGGATCACCGGCTTGCGTCCCAGGCTGTCGGCCATCGGGCCATAGAAAAGCTGGCCGATGGCGAAGCCCAGAATATAGGTGCTGAGCGTCATCTGGGCGCTGCCCGCCTCGACGCCAAACTCGCTGGCGATAACCGGCAGCGCCGGCAGGTACATATCGATAGAGAGCGGCATCAGCATGGCCAGCAGGCCAAGAATAAACACAATACCCAGAGACGAATTCTGCCTGGTGGTCACTGTAGACTCCTGAAATTAGCGCGACGGCATGCCAACGCTGGCAATTTCGTCTTCGGTTAACGGGCGATATTCGCCAGGCGCAAGCTCAGGATCGAGCTCAATCGCGCCAATGCGCTCGCGATGCAGACCGACGACGTGATTACCCACCGCGGCAAACATGCGCTTCACCTGGTGGTAGCGCCCTTCACTGATGGTAAGACGCACTTCGGTCGGCGTTATCACTTCAAGCTGCGCCGGTTTGGTGAGATCTTTTTCGTTATTCAGCTGCACGCCTTTGGCGAACAGCGCCGCGGTGTCATCCGCCACCGGCGATTCCAGCGTCACCAGATACGTTTTTTCGCAGTGGTGGCGCGGCGAAGTAATGCGGTGCGACCACTGGCCATCGTCAGTCATCAGCACAAGGCCAGTGGTGTCGATATCGAGCCGCCCTGCGGCATGCAGCTTATGGGCGACCGGCTCGTCCAGGAAATAGAGCACCGTCGGATGATCCGGATCGTCGGTGGAGCAGACGTAACCCTGGGGTTTATTCAGCATAAAATAGCGTGGGCCATTCTGCTGGGTCAGCGGATTACCGTCATACTCGATCTCGTGGTCCGGCAGCAGTTTAAAAGCGGTGTCTTTTACAATATCGCCATTCACCGTTACCCGGCTGGCGCGGATCTCACGACCAGCAATAGCGCGGCTGACGCCAAGCTGCTGGGCGATAAATTTATCAAGTCGCATTATGTTTATAAGCCTGTTGTTGATGCAGTTCCGACGCGGGGGCGGGCAAGGCGCCCGTCAACATTCATGAAGCGGAATCAGAGCCGTCAGTATAACGGGCAATGGCCCGCTCACAAGATGAAATTGATTCGTGGCATAATATTAGCGTGATCCCTATTTCTGCAGGCCCCATGTCTTTTACTTTACGTCCCTACCAGCGCGAAGCGGTGGATGCCACCCTTAACCATTTTCGCCGCCACGACGCGCCAGCGGCGATCGTTCTGCCGACCGGCGCAGGCAAAAGCCTGGTTATCGCCGAACTGGCGCGGCTTGCGCGCGGCCGCGTGCTGGTGCTCGCCCACGTGAAAGAGCTGGTGGCGCAAAACCATGCGAAATATCTGGCGCTCGGGCTTGAGGCCGACATCTATGCGGCGGGCCTCGCGCGTAAAGAGAGCCACGGCAAAGTGGTGTTCGGCAGCGTGCAGTCGGTGGCGCGCAACCTCGACCATTTTCAGGGAGAATTCTCGCTGGTGATTGTCGATGAGTGCCATCGCATCAGCGACGACGACGACAGCCAGTATCAACAAATCCTCACGCACCTGCGTAAGCAGAACCCGCGCCTGCGGCTGCTGGGGCTGACCGCCACGCCGTTTCGCCTCGGCAAAGGCTGGATTTACCAGTTCCATTATCACGGAATGGTGCGCGGCGATGAAAAAGCGCTGTTTCGCGACTGCATCTATGAGCTGCCGCTGCGCTATATGATTAAGCACGGCTACCTGACGCCGCCTGAGCGCCTCGATATGCCGGTGGTGCAATATGACTTCAGCCGCCTGCAGGCCCAGAGCAACGGGCTGTTCAGCGAGGCCGACCTCAACCGGGAGCTGAAACAGCAGCAGCGCATCACGCCGCATATCGTGAGCCAGATTGTCGAATTCGCCGCCGACCGGCGCGGCGTGATGATTTTCGCCGCGACCGTTGAGCACGCGCGTGAAATCACCGGCCTGCTGCCTGCGGGCGAAGCGGCGCTTATCACCGGCGAAACGCCAGGGCGCGAGCGCGACGCGATTATCGAGGCGTTCAAAGCCCAGCAGCTGCGTTTTCTGGTCAACGTGGCGGTCCTGACTACTGGCTTTGACGCGCCGCATGTGGATTTAATCGCTATTTTGCGCCCAACCGAATCGGTCAGCCTCTATCAGCAGATTGTCGGACGTGGGCTGCGGTTGTCGCCGGGTAAAACGGATTGTCTGATCCTCGATTACGCAGGCAATCCGCACGATCTCTACGCGCCGGAAGTGGGCGCGCCGAAGGGCAAAAGCGACAACGTGCCGGTGCAGGTTTTCTGCCCTGCCTGCGGCTTTGCCAATACGTTCTGGGGCAAAACCACGGCGGACGGCACGCTGATTGAGCATTTCGGCCGCCGCTGCCAGGGCTGGTTTGAGGATGACGAGGGCCACCGCGAACAGTGCGATTACCGCTTCCGCTTTAAAAACTGTCCGCACTGCAACGCGGAAAACGATATCGCCGCGCGGCGCTGCCGCGAATGCGACAAGGTGCTGGTCGATCCGGACGATATGCTGAAAGCGGCGCTGAAACTCAAAGATGCGCTGGTGCTGCGCTGCGGCGGGATGCAGCTCCAGCCTGGCGCCGATGAGAAAGGCGAATGGCTGAAAGTGACCTATTACGATGAAGACGGCGCGGACGTCAGCGAGCGTTTCCGCCTGCATACGCCCGCCCAGCGCACCGCCTTCGAGCAGCTTTTTATCCGCCCGCATACCCGCACGCCGGGCGTGCCGCTACGCTGGATAACCGTCAACGATATCGTGGCCCAGCAGGCGCTGCTGCGCCACCCGGATTTTGTGGTGGCGAGGCTGAAAGGCCAGTACTGGCAGGTCCGTGAAAAGGTGTTCGACTATAACGGCCGCTTCCGGCGCGCCAATGAATTACGCGGTTAGCGGCGGTTTTCATTGCCCGTGCGCGCTCAAATAGCTATAATGCCGCCCGCTTTTGCATCCGCAAAGCCAGTCATTTGCCTGTTGCTGGGTCGCCTGTAACAGGTTTCTTTATTAAGAGAGATGTCAATGTTTACTATCAACGCTGAAGTACGTAAAGAGCAGGGTAAGGGTGCGAGCCGCCGCCTGCGTCACGCCAACAAGTTCCCGGCTATCATTTACGGTGGCACCGAAGCTCCGGTTGCTATCGAACTGGATCACGACAAGCTGATGAACATGCAGGCTAAACCGGAGTTCTACAGCGAAGTGCTGACTCTGGCTATCGATGGCAAAGAAGTTAAAGTTAAAGTTCAGGCTGTACAGCGTCACCCGTACAAACCGAAACTGCAGCACATCGACTTCGTTCGCGCGTAATTGCGATGAAGGAAAAAACGCCGCGCTATGCGGCGTTTTTTTTGCCTGTTATTCAGGCTCAAAAAAAGGGCGGATATTCCGCCCTTTTTCTTATCTCACGTTTATTTACCGGACATGCGGCGCTGTAACTGATCGCGCAGGTTCGGCGGCGTGCCTTTGATAGTCAGCGTGTCGGTCGCCGGGTCCCAGAAAATACGTTCGCCGAGCAGCATGGCGTCGAAATTAATCGTCAGCCCACCGCCGCTGCCGGCGTATTTGGTCAACTGGCGCAGCGTACTGCGGTCCGCCGGGAAGGTCTCTTCCAGCTCGTAGCCCTGCTCCGCCGTAAACTCCTGGAAGCTTTTCTCGCCGAAATTCGGCAGCTCTTTGGACAGCTCAGACAGCGCAATCTCTTCGCCCGCCTGCAATTGCTCGTTGCAGTAGCTGTAGACCTGCGCACGCACATTCTGGCGCTCGGCTTTATCGAGCTGCGCCTCGGCGGTGAAATCGTCCAGCGCCTGCAACAGCCCGCGGTTCTGCGCTTTGGTGTCGAGACCCACGCTCGCGCCCAGGAAATCCATAAAGAAATCGGCGACCTTGCGCCCTACCCGGCCTTTCAGGAAGGTTAAGTAGCGGGTCGATTCCGGATTGGTTTCCCACTCGGTTAGATCGATGCGCGCGACGATATCGGCATGGTTGATATCCAGGTAGTGCGTGGCGCTGATGTCGAGCTGCTCGTTGACGCGCATGCTGCTTAAGTTGTTCAGCACCGCCACCAGCAGGTATTCCACCGCCAGATAACGGTAGTGACAAAACAGCACGATGCCGCCATCCGCGAACGGGTATTTCGCCAGCTCGTCACGCAGACGGCCCGTGGCCGCGCGGCTGAACGCCAGGAAATCTTCATCGCCGCGACGGCACTGGCGCAGCGCCTCGGCAAGCTCGCTTTCTTCATTAAAAAGGCCGTAAGCTTTGCTTTTCGCGCTGTAGACGCGATGCAGCTCGGCCATCATTTCCGTGACCGTATTGCCAGGTTCAAGCAGCGAGTCGCGCAGGATAAGCTCCAGATTCTGCTCATCGCGCTTAATTAACTGATGTAAGGCAATCTGGGTAATATCCAGACTCATGATAAACTCTCCTGTTGGGCAGGGGCGTATTCAACCACTGCCCGCCGTCCTGCGCAACCGCAGATAAAAAAGCGGAAATAAAGCCACTGCTACGGTAAGATATTGGACTTTCCTGAACAAACTGATGTTGATTTATGCCACAACTATCCCGCTATAGTGATGAATGCGTTGAAGAATTACTGACTGAACTGGCGAGCGTGCTGTCTAAGCACAAGGCGCCGACCGACCTTTCCCTGATGGTGCTTGGGAACATGGTCACCAATGTTATTAATAACAGCGTGGCTCCCGCGCAGCGCAAGACGCTGGCGCGCTCCTTCGCGGAGGCGTTGCAGTCCTCCATTCGCGACGATAACGCGCATTAAGGAAGAACGTTAAAAAGCTATGGTGACTAACCGTCAGCGCTACCGCGAAAAAGTCTCCCAGATGATCAGCTGGGGGCACTGGTTCGCCCTGTTCAATATTCTGCTCTCCATTGTCCTTGGTAGCCGCTATCTGTTCATCGCCGACTGGCCCACGACCCTGACGGGCCGGATTTACTCCTACGTCAGCCTGGTGGGCCACTTTAGCTTTCTGGTCTTCGCGACCTACCTGCTGATCCTCTTCCCGCTCACGTTTATCGTGATGTCACAGCGGCTGATGCGGTTCCTGTCGGCGATCCTCGCGACCGTCGGCATGACCCTGCTGCTGGTCGACAGCGAAGTCTTCACCCGCTTCCACCTGCACATCAACCCGGTGGTCTGGCAGGTGGTGATTAACCCCGATCAAAGCGAAATGGCCCGCGACTGGCAGCTGATGTTTATCGCGGTGCCGGTGATTTTGCTTATCGAGATGCTGTTCGCCACCTGGAGCTGGCAGAAGCTGCGCAGCCTGACGCGCCGCCGCCGGTACGCGCGCCCCGTGGCGGCGCTCTTTTTCGCGTCGTTCGTGACCACGCATGTGATGTATATCTGGGCCGACGCCAATTTCTACCGTCCGGTTACGATGCAGCGCGCGAACCTGCCGCTCTCCTATCCGATGACGGCGCGCCGTTTTCTGGAAAAACATGGTTTGCTGGACGCGCAGGAGTATCAGCGTCGACTGGTGGAACAAGGCGATCCGGAAGCGGTGAGCGTGCAGTATCCGCTGAGCGACCTGCGGTACGGCGATATGGGCTCCGGCCATAACGTACTGTTAATTACGATAGACGGTCTGAACTATTCGCGCTTTGAAAAACAGATGCCGTCGCTGGCGCAGTTCGCGCATGACAACATTAACTTTACCCAGCATTTCAGCTCCGGGAACCTGTCGGACAACGGCATTTTCGGCCTGTTCTATGGGATTTCGCCGGGCTATATGGATGGCGTGCTGGCCGCGCGCATTCCGGCAGCGCTTATCACCGCGCTTAATCAGCAGGGTTATCAGCTGGGCCTGTTCGCCTCTGATGGCTTTAGCAGTTCACTGTACCGCCAGGCGCTGCTTTCGGATTTTTCGCTCCCTACGGCGAAGCCGCAGAGCGACGATCAAACCGCCTCGCAGTGGATCAGCTGGCTGAATAAATACGCCTCGGAAGATAACCGCTGGTTCTCGTGGGTCTCGTTCAACGGCACTAATATTGACGAAGATACCCAACAGGCCGCCTTCACGCGCCGCTACGCCCGCGCGGCAGGGAATGTGGATGCGCAGATTAACCGTGTGCTCGCGGCGCTGAAAGCGAGCGGCAAGCTGGAGAACACCGTCGTGATTATCACGGCGGGCCGCGGCGTTCCGTTAGGCCAACAGCAGGAGAGCTTCGGCTGGGATCGCTCGCGCATTCAGGTGCCGCTGGTTATCCACTGGCCGGGCACGCCTGCGCAGCGCGTGACGAAACTAACCGATCATCAGGATGTGATGACGACCCTGATGCAGCGCCTGTTGCATGTGCGCACACCTGCATACGAATATTCACAGGGCGAAGATCTCTTCTCCCCTGCCCGTCGCAATAATTGGGTGGTCAGCGCGGATAACAACACGCTGGCGGTAACGACGCCGCAAATGACGTTGGTGCTGGATAACAACGGCAACTACCGGATGTACGACCTGCGCGGCGAGCGGATGAACGACGATAAACCGCAGCTCAGCCTGCTATTACAGGTGCTGACGGATGAAAAACGGTTCATTGCTAACTGATTGATTATTTATAAATCACTCAGCCTGGCGTGGCTTGCAATCAGCGTGAAAACGGGTAGTATAAGCCTCCACGTCGGCACGTAGCGCAGCCTGGTAGCGCACTGTCATGGGGTGTCAGGGGTCGGAGGTTCAAATCCTCTCGTGCCGACCAAAAAATCCCAAAAAAACCAACCCATCGCGGTTGGTTTTTTTATGCGTGCGATTTAGCGAGGGTGAAAGTGCTTTGGCTGGCACGTTGAATACCGCCCCGTCCAGAGCCGGGGCGGATCGAAAGCGTGTTTATTGAAAGCGCATCGCCGCAGGCGGTCGGGCAGCGTGCCGTGAATATCGCTCAGAAGCGATAAGTGACCTTCAGACCGCCCACAGGCGAGGTTTTTCGGTGAACAAGGGGGCTATTGCTGGCATCCCCCGTTAATTGCGTAACGCCCGCTGCGGCATTCACGCTCCAGTTTTGGTTGAACCTGTGGGCCCAGTCAATATTCAGCGAATAGTCATAAATTCCGGCTCCGGCATCATATCGTGCAAATCCTGAGCCTGCAGACTGCGCCGCATTTACCCCGTAGTAAGTCTGCATGTACTTGCGGGATCCCCAACTGCTGTTCAGCGCCAGCGTCACCGTATTTTTCCATGATTTAAAGAGCGGGCTGACAATGCTGAAGTGCACAGCCTCACCATTGTTCCTCTCAGAAACCGGCACCTCGGCCTGTAATTGCAAAATCAGCCACTCGTTCATCTCATATCCCAGACCAGGCACCACGATCGCCGAGCCTTTGATGTCTCCCACCCCCCGCAACTCGTCGCTGCCATAGCTTATCGAATCGCTGCCCACGTCACGATCCTTACGGCCTGGACGATAGCTCAGCCCCGCGCTGTAATCTAGCTTCCCGATATGGTTGCCGTAGCCAATCCCCCGCGTGGTGCTGATAAAGAAACCATTGACCATGGCGTAATCCAGCACCACAGCCGTTGTGGCGCGGCTTTTATTCGAACCCGAATAGCGTGGCGCGACATCCACGCCGCCGCCCAGGGTCAATACGTTGCTCCCGGCTTGTTCTGCCGCCTGTATCGGGCTGGCCAGTAACGCCAGGATGGCTGCCGGCACGATTTTTTTCAGACTCCGCCCCGGGAATAAAAGGGGAAACTTATGACGCCGTTCGATGTTTCTCATTAAAGAGGTCCTTATGGATTCCACTGATTGCGATATAAGCGGTTTGTTTAAACGCCAGAGCGCTCAGTGTGAATGCCCACCCTAAGGTTCTCATGAGCCAAAAATGAAGAATGACTGAAGCACGTAATGATGCTGCAAACCTGATAGATTGCCTGGTACCGTTTTTTCTTAAGATGTTCTTCATTCACTGCTGATACCCTTGCCATTGTGAAAATTCTACTTATCGAAGACGACCTGGATCTCGGCAATGGCGTACGTATCGCCTTTGCCGATCAAGGGTTTGATGTCATATGGGTTCGCCGCAAAGAGGATGCGCTGCATCAGCTTGATGTCTGCGTGCCGGAACTGATCCTGCTCGATCTGGGCCTGCCCGACGGCGATGGCATGAGTCTGATGGCGTACGTGCGCCAGCGGTTCAAGGGGCTCCCCGTCATCATCCTGACAGCGCGAGGCACGCTGCAGGATCGCCTGAGCGGGCTCGATGCCGGTGCGGATGACTATCTTGTAAAACCTTTTGTTCTCGCCGAGTTGCTGGCAAGGGTTCGAGCACTGGCGCGACGCAGTTATGGTTTTGAGAATGAAGCGATCGAAATCCGGGGATTATCTCTGCATGTACCCACGCGTCGCGTGACGGTAAGCGCGCGTCACGTTGAGTTGACGGCAAGTGAATATGCGCTGCTTGAAACATTAATGCTGCGGCCTGACCGCGTGCTGACACGAGGGTTTCTGGAAGAAAGGCTATTCGGCGCTAAAGAAAATCTAAGCAACGCTCTGGATGTGCATATGGGTAACTTACGTCGAAAAATCGGCGACGGCTATGTACGAACGGTGAGAGGCGTAGGGTATGTCATTGATACCGTACCGATCCACAAGGTGTCTGATTGATGCGAAATATGTGGCGCCGCCTGAAGCTCCCGACGCTCGTAAGACGGATAATCATCGCTCAGATGGTGCTGCTTGCCTTGCTTTGGTGTCTTTTTTTGACCTTCATTTTGTGGGAAGACCTGCGCAGCCCTCCCATCCTCACCGGCAGTCAGACATACGACACCCTTTTTACCCTGGTGGAGAAAATGGCCGACCGCCCGCAGGATCGAACCGATGTGCTGGAGGCGTTCAGCAAGGCATTACGGGAAGGGTATGGCGGCGGTGACGATCCGGCACTGTCAATCAGCCTCATCGTTCGCAAGAATAATGCGATTATTTTTTCGTCTGATGGCGCGCCCACAGGGGTGTTCAACACCCGATTAGGGGAAGTTCAGCGTATTCAGAGTGAAGGCCGCGCCTGGACAAGCCGAACGCTAAAATCCGCGAACGCCGACGTAGAGGTGACGCTTTTCACCCCTGCCGGAGGCTGGAACTTCTTTATCTATCTCAACTCGCGCGGCTACTACATATTGCCGCTGCTAATATGCATTCCTTTTCTTTTGCTTCCCGCGTGGCTCTCCATCCGCATTGCCATGCGTCCCTGGAATAACGTGGTGAATGAAATTACTTTACGGACGCCAGAAGATCTCTCGCCCTTAAAAGAAGTCCCCAGACACAGAGAGCTTCGCCAGATGGTGGACGCGATTAACGAATTTCTTGCCAGGGTGCGGGAAGGCGCTGAAAGGGAACGGGTATTCATTGCCGATGCCGCTCACGAGCTGCGTACCCCCCTGGCGGCGATGCGAATTAATGTTGAGGCTTTACAGTCCTGGGTCAGTAGCGAGAATCAACAGGAGTTGCTGGCAGGGATTATTCGCAGCAATAGCCGGGCGGCGCGTCTCGTCAATCAGTTGCTGCTGATGATGCACAGTGAAGCGCGTGTTGACACGGTGATGCAGCCTGTGCCGCTGACGACGCTCATCCAGGAACGAATGGCTGCGCTGGAACCCCTCGCGACGGAGCGCAGAATTGAGCTGGAATTCTACTCGCTTGATGAAGTCTGGATCACGGGTATTCGGGAACGCCTGATGTCGCTGATTGACAACTTAATCGAGAATGCCGTGAAGTACAGTCCTGAAGGTGGGCGCGTTGAGGTGGAAGTATGGGCTGCAGATAAATCCACTCGGTTACGCGTCTCAGACGCGGGCCCCGGCATTCCGGTTGCCTTAAGAGAGCGGGTATTTGACAGGTTTTTTCGCGATCCAGGCCAGCTGCAAAGCGGGAGTGGTTTGGGGCTTGCCATCGTCAAAGCGGTAGCGCAGCAACATAACAGCAGCGTATGCCTGAGTACGTCCGCAGAAGGCGGTCTCATGGTCACGGTAGACTTTCCCGACGGCAAAGGCGGCTCCTGATACCGCCGCGGGTTAAGGGATGACCTCCCTGTCATTCATACCGATGATAACGTCACTTCTACCGTGGCGTTATTTAACACGCCGCGCACAGGACTCGCACAGCAGGGCCCTGTTCGCTTTTACTGACCCGGTTATTTAGCTGAATCTTTCATCTGCTCAGCAGATTTCAGGTGCGCCTCCACGACCGGCGTATGCGCATCGGCCAGCGCTTTCACATCCGGATCCTTGATGTTTTTGGCGTCACTTTGCAGTTTCGACAGCACCATTTTGTGATCTTTGGTGCCCGCATTTTCCATATACATCTTGTCAAAGGCGTCGCCGCTCTCTTTTTCGAGCTTAGCGGCCATCGCCTTGTGCTTAGCGTCCGGCTCAGTCGGCAGCGTCACGCCTTTTTGCTGGGCGACTGTCTGAACTTTGCTCAGCGCAGCGCTATGGTCGTCGACCATCTTCTGTGCAAAGGCTTTGACGTCGCTGTTCTGGGCTTTTTCCAGCGCAATCTTAGCGGCGGCGACCTCATTGATATTGGCCTGCGCCATGTCCTTCAGCGCTTTTTCGTCGCCGGCGCTGAGTTTGGCATCGGATGCGGTCTGGCTTGCGTCGCCAGTCTGCGCGGTACTCGCTGGCGTCCGGGCTTGCACGCTCAGCGTGCTGAACATCGCTGCGACTGCTGATACGACCAGCAACCCTTTCACGGTTTTGCTCTTCTGCATTTTGTTCTCCTGATGGCCATGAGTAAGGCTGATGCAAGGTCATTAACCGTGCTCAGCTTCAGAGGTAAATGACAACTGCAAAGCTCAGTATAGGATAACAATCTGAGATAGCCGTTTCCGTCAGGGTCTTTCACGGCCAAGCGAAGCGAATCACAGCAGTAAAGAAGCGGAAATGGGTCGTGGCAGCGATATGAGCCATGAGGGCATGTTCAGGCGTTACGCGTTAAAGGGACCTCTCCTTTGCGCAAGTGGCAGAATTCTCTTATTCTGACGTAACGCAGCATTTCTTTATAACGTGTGATGAGGGAGGTTCCTCTGGATACCCTGGAGAAATGAACTCCCTGTCATAACGTGCTGGCATACTTTTTAAAGCAGGCCTTTTTGCGTAAAAGTAACGCGGGTCGCTTCATTTAAATCGATATTTTTTAGCATCTCAGGGGAAACCCACATAATTTCCTGGAACTCGTCATTAAACGTAATATCCCGATTAGCGCTGATGCAATCGAAGATAAGATAAATCATATATATCTCTTCGGTTGTGCCATCCGGATACGTTTTATTGCGAATATCGTCACGGAATGTCCAGGGCTTAATCTCTGTGATTAACAGCGCCTCGCCTAACTCCTCCATTATTTCACGCCTTAATGCCGTTTCCAGGGTTTCTCCGGGCTCCATCCCACCGCCGGGCAACGCCCATTGTCCGGGAAATACCCCGCGATCGGACGCCATTTTACAAAGCAAATACTCGCCATCATTTTGTATCACAGGACAAACGATTATCCTCTGGCGCATTTAAACTCCTTTATGAGAAGACGCATGAAGTAGCCACACACATTAAAGGGTAATGTTTTAAATGTGAAGCACCTGTGTTCACATTACCCAGAGAAACGATCCGACCTGCTGCGCAGCCGCCAGGCATCGCATCATCTCACAAGATATTGCGCCCCTCTTTTACTGTCCGCCTTGTTCACTCTTCAGCAATCAATAATTTCGTACTGGTACCACTATTAATGCGCAGATATACACTTACCGCTCAGAAACAGCTTATCGTCATGTCCAGGGCGCAACGCTTTTTTTGATAAAATATATCCTTTTTTATGTGATCTTCATCACAAATACCTGGACATCAATAACCACACAATAAATGCGTCTAAAACAAGGAAATTGCCATGTTTAATCTTAAAAGAATTGAACCCGCTTTTACGGATGATATTTATGGTTTCACACCGAGCCTGCTCGCCTGGATAAATGGCGACAGCGAAACTCCCCCCGCGCTGAACACGCTGCATGAGATTCTTCAGCGCGCCTGGCATGAGAACTCGGCGGTCGATGAGAAAATAGTTCAGCATGCGTTATTTATTATCTACCAGAGCGTACTGTCTCACCCCTTATCAGCGCCCGCCTCCAGACAATACGATCCCGCCATCCTGGAAATAAAAAACGCTGTCGAAGAGCAGTGGATGGAGCATGAATTCGCCGGGCTGGTTATTCCTGATGAAGTGAATACCTCCAGACATTACGGCGATTATTTAAAAACGGTCTGGCACGCCCATAATGCCTCGCATCACCCTCTTTTCGAATTCCTTGAAAAAGATGCTTCTACCAGACAGCTCTATTATTTCTTTAAAAGCGACAGCGCACTTAACTTAATATTCTTTGATCTGGTCGCTTATACCCTCATTGGCTCACAACCGGAAACGCGCGGCACCATCAGCGAAAATCTGTGGGATGAGATAGGCCATGGCGATAACGTCTTCACGCACGTCAATCTCTATAAAGACGTTCTGGCGCGCCAGGATATCACCCTGCCCGCCAATCACTATATTGATATGTACGGCACGGAAGCGCTGGCCGGTCATAACGCGTTTATGCTGGGCTCTGTTAACCGCAAACATTACTACAAATTGCTCGGCGTGATGGCGATGACGGAAGTGTTAGACCCGCCGCAGTATGAGAAACTGGTGAACGGCTGTCTGCGCCTGGGGCTTATCAGTCGCGATGTGAAATACTATACCGAGCATATTACTATCGATATCAAACACGGGGATGACTGGCTTTATAACGTGATTGATGTCATCGCCGAACGTGACCCTGCGACCCGCAAAGAATTTTATCTGGGCAGTTTATTACGGCTGCGCACCGCCGAGCGTTACTACGATCAGCTGATGCAAAAATTGCTCGCGCTGTGATGATAATACCGGCCCGGAGAATAGCGCCGGGTCTTCCTGTATGCTGAACGAGAGGTAATCTGTGGCCTATTTACTGCTCGCTCTCGCCGCGATTTTCTGGGGCGGAAATTATGTGGTGGGGCATATTCTGGTCCAGTATGTGGACCCTTACGGGTTAAGCCTTATTCGCTGGGGCTTTACCACCGCGCTAATGCTGGCGCTTTACTGGCGTCAGTGCTCTGTTGATTTCGCTGCGCTCAGAACACATCTCGGCATTAATACTCTGCTTTCATTTCTGGGCCAGGTCAGTTTCCCGTTGAGCTTATATATCGGGCTTCAGTACACCACCTCCCTGAATGCTGCGATTTATATCTCCAGTACGCCGTGTCTGGTTCTGCTGATCAACCATTTTGTGTTTCACGAGCGCATTTCAGCCCGCAATATTATCGGGGTAATCGCCAGCACGGGCGGGGTGTTATATCTCGCATTTTCCAGCGCAGGCGGCAGCGGCAATATAAAAACCTTCGGCTTAGGCGATGTACTAACGATTATCTCCGCGCTGAGCTGGGCCTTTTACTGCGCGTTTTTACGCCTGAAAGATAAAACCGTGAAAAACACGTCTTTTGTCGCGTTCAGTTCGCTTATCGGTACGATAATTCTGGTGCCGATGTTTCTGCTGCATGCGGCGCTGGCGCCGGATTATCGGGGCGTGATTTACACGCTTTCACCCGCTGTTATCGCAGGCATCCTCTACCTGATTATTTTTCCGTCCTGGCTGTCGTATGTTTTCTGGAATAAAGGCGTTTCGCTGATAGGCACGACCCGCAGTGAAATTTACACCCATCTTATTCCTGTTTCGGGCGGTATCATGGGCATTGTGTTTTTAGGGAATGAACTCAGAAGCTATCACATCATTACCATGTTACTGATTGTCTTTGGCATCGTCTGTTGTTCATACCGCACGGAGCCAAAAACCAGCCCAGGCGTGATGGAGCGCTAATCAATAGCGGCGGCGAGGCCGAATCAGCGCCGTTGAGCGCTATACTTAACGTAAATTCCCCATCTGCCGCGAGAGCGTAATGCAACGAGAAAATGTCATCTCCCGCAGTCTGGCGTCGGTCGGTTATGACTGGGACAGCCGGGTGCTGGAGATAGCCTTTCACAACGGCGCGGTCTATCACTATCTGAACGTGCCGGAGCAGGTGTATCTCGCGCTGGGCAACGCCCTGTCGAAAGGGCGTTATTTTCGTAAAGCCATCAAAGACCGCTTTCCTTACCAGCGCGTGGACGTGGAATAGTCCTCAGGCGTTCGCCGCGTTCAGGGCTTTGAGCAGGCCAAACGCCTGCTTCATCTGGTCCTCACTCACCACGAAACCACGCAGCACGCCCTGCCCGTCCATGCCGCGCGCGATAATGCCGCCAGGGCTTATGCACACCTCCCATGTCAGCTCCTGGTTGCCGGTATCGCCCGCCAGATGCAGCGGCATCAGCGGCGTTTTCACTTTGACGAGCATCGCAGGCAGCGTCAGGTTTTGCGCAGCGCCGGTAAGGTTTCTGGCGAGCGTCATGGCGCACAGCTGTGCTGGTTGCAGGAATGGCAGCAGTTGCCCGCGGATCTCCGCGCAGTCGCCGAGCGCGTAGATATCCGGATGGCTGGTGGCAAGCCGGTCATCCACCACGATCCCGCGCCCGGTCACCAGCCCGGCGCGCTGAGCGAGCGTTAAATCGGGCCGCAGGCCAATGGCGCAGACCACCGCGTCAACGCTCTGCTGATGCCCGTCGGTAAGCGTCGCCACCAGCGAATCGTGATGGCGCGCGAGCGACGACAGGCCCGTGCTGAGCCGCAGCGTTACGCCGTGTTGCATCAGCACCGTTTGCAGGCGGGCGCTGATTTCCGGTATCAGTATTGATGAGAGCAGGCTCGTGCTGGTATCCACCAGCGTCACCTGTTTCCCGGCGCGGTTCAGATCCATCGCAAGCTCGGTGCCAATCAGCCCGCCGCCCAGCACCAGCACGCGTCTGGCGTCGCGTAGCGCCGCCTCGCAGCGGCGATACTCCTGCTGGCTGTTGAGCGTAAACATCAGCTCGCTGCCGCTCACTGGCGGCACAATCGCCTGCGCGCCGGTGGCGAGTACCAGTTGCTGCCAGGAGAAAGTGCCGGCGCTGGTTTCCACGGTGCGCGCGGCGGTGTCGATAGCCGTCACCTGCGTCAACGGATGCAACGCAATGTCATTCTGTTCCGCCCACTCGCCTGCGCGCTGGCGGGTGAGATCGTCCGCGCGCTGCCCGTTAGTAAACACATGGCTGAGATCGGGTTTGTTATAGTCATCGCCGCTGTCCGCCGTGATAAGCCGGATCGGACGGGTCCTGTCCTGCTGGCGCAGGTGGCGCACCAGCTGGCGGGCGGCAAAGCCCGCGCCGATAATAATCAGTTCCTCACGCATGGTTCAGCCCTCGTAAACGTCAAAGACCGATTTACCGATGCCGCATTCCGGGCAGAGGAACGTCTCCGGCACGTCATCCCATAACGTCCCTGGCGCGACATCCTGATTCGGCTCGCCCTTCGCCGGATCGTAGACCCACTGGCAGACGGTACAGATCATGCACTGCCCTGCCAGTTCGTCCGGCTCCTGAATGCTCACGCCGGACGCTTCAGCGATTGCTGGCGCGGCGACAGGCAGCGGCGATAACGCCCAGGCGCGCGCGATTTCGCGGCCATGCTCGCGGCAGATTTCCAGCGCGTCGAGATCCGGGCGCCACTTGGCTTTCAGGCTGAGCGACATCTCAAACCCGGCATCCTGCAGGCGGGTGGAAAGCCGGTCGACTGCGCCGCCGCTCCAGCCGTGTGAGCCAAACGCGCTGGCGCGCTTGTTGCGAAAACGCAGACCGGTCATCTCTTCTACCAGCCCGGCGATTTTCGGCATCATCACGTTGTTCATGGTGGAGGTGCCGACCAGCACGCCTTTAGATCGGAAAACATGCGTGAGGATTTCGTTTTTATCGCTGCGGGCGACGTTGAAAATTTTGACGGCCACGCGCGGGTCCACCTCGTTAATACCCTGAGCAATCGCATCCGCCATCAGACGGGTATTACCAGACATGGTGTCGTAGAAAATCGTAATGCGATCTTCCTGATAATCCGCCGCCCATTTCAGGTACAGCTCCACTATCTGCGTCGGGTTATCACGCCACACCACGCCGTGAGAGGTGGCAATCATCTCCACCGGCAGGTTGAAGCCAAGAATTTCGGTGATTTTCGGCGTCACCAGGCGGCTGAACGGCGTGAGGATGTTGGCGTAGTAGCGCTGGCACTGTTCAAACAGCTCAGCCTGATCCACTTCATCGTTGAACAGATGCTCATCACAGTAGTGCTGGCCGAAGGCATCATTGCTGAACAGCACCGCGTCGCCGGTCAGGTATGTCATCATGCTGTCGGGCCAGTGAAGCATCGGCGTTTCAACAAAGATGAGTTTTTTGCCGTTGCCGATGTCCAGCGTGTCGCCGGTTTTCACCACGTTGAAGTTCCACTCCGGATGGTGGTGGTGGCCGTTAATGGAATCGATGCCGTTGGCGGTGCAGTAGATTGGCGTATCCGGAATGCAGTTCATCAGCTCAGAAAGCGCGCCGGCGTGATCTTCCTCGGCGTGGTTGATAATGATGTAGTCGATATCCGCCAGATCGATTTCGCTGCGCAGGTTGTTAACAAAATCCCGGCTGAATTTATGGTCAACGGTATCGATCAGGACGTTTTTCTCTTCGCGAATGAGGTAGCTGTTATAGCTGCTGCCTTTTAAGGTTTTGTACTCGGTGCCGTGAAAATCGCGCACTTCCCAGTCGCGCTGGCCAACCCAAAAAATGTTGTTTTTGACATGAATGTTCATTGCAAGGTTCCTCTGAAATAATCTGGTTTGCATCAGTTATTGCAGGGAGCGTGCCAGTTTTTAATAGACTGATTTTAAAGAATTTATAAATTGATGATTGTCAAAATGACTACCACAGAGTATTGTTTTTTTGACACTCTATTGTGGAATTGACACGATGACGCTCTCTGCCCAGTCTCTCGCCGCGCTGGCGGTCGATATGCAAAACGGCCTGCCGGGGCGCGACCGCTTTAACCGTATGATCGCCAGCATTCACCGCCTGTTGCACTGCGACGCCACCGCGCTTTTGCGCTATGAAGACCGCCAGTTCCGCCCGCTGGCGACGGCGGGCCTCGCCCCGGATGTAATGGGCCGCCGCTTCAGCCTGGCGGCGCATCCGCGCCTCGAAGCTATCGCGCGGGCAGGCGACGTGGTGCGCTTTCCCGCCGACAGCTTTCTGCCGGACCCTTACGACGGGCTGATCCCGGAGCGCCAGGAGCTGCATGTGCACGCCTGCGTCGGAATGCCGCTGTTCTCCGGGCAGACGCTGATCGGCGCGCTGACGCTGGACGGCATGAGCGCCACGCAGTTTGATGCTTACAGCGATGATGAACTGCGCGGCGTGGCAAGCCTTGCGGGTAGCGCGCTGCACAACGCGCTACTGGTGGAACAGCTGGAGAAAACCGCTGCGCCCTTTAGCCGTGCGCTGGAGAATGTACAGCCGGATGAGCGGCTGGAGATGATTGGCGAGTCGGCCCCGATGCAGCAGCTGAAAAAAGAGATATCGCTGGTGGCGCCGTCGGATCTCAACGTGCTCGTGCTTGGCGAAACCGGCGTCGGCAAAGAACTGGTGGCGCGCGAGCTACACGCGCAGTCCGCCAGAGCCGCGAATCCGCTGGTTTACGTCAACTGCGCCGCCCTGCCGGAAAGCGTGGCGGAGAGCGAGCTATTCGGGCATGTCAAAGGCGCGTTCACTGGCGCTATCCACGACAGGCGCGGCAAATTTGAACTGGCCGATAACGGCACGCTGTTTCTTGATGAAGTGGGCGAGCTGCCGCTGACGCTACAGGCGAAACTACTGCGCGCGCTGCAATATGGCGATGTGCAGCGCGTCGGCGAAGATAAACTGCTGCGGGTGGACGTGCGCATTGTCGCCGCCACTAACCGCGACCTGCGGGACGCCGTGGCCCAGGGCGGTTTTCGCGCCGATCTCTACCATCGCCTGAGCGTCTTTCCGCTCCACGTACCGGCGCTTCGCGAGCGCGGTGACGATATCCTGCTGCTGGCGGGCTATTTCTGCGAGAAATGCCGGGTGAAGTTCGGCCTGAACCGCGTGGCGCTGAGCCCGCAGGCAAGCGAGTGGCTGATGGCGCAGCGCTGGCCGGGCAATATTCGCGAGCTTGAACACGCGCTTTACCGGGCGATTATCGTGGCGCAGGCCGCGAGCCGCGGGCCGGAGCTGCTGCTGCAGGCGCACCACTTCGCTCCAGGCGCCAGCGTTATCGCGCCGCGCGAGACCCCGGCCGCCGCCGCGCCGCCGGTCGAAAACCTTCAGCACGCCACGCGCCAGTTTCAGCGCGATTACATTCAGCGCGCGCTGCATGTTGCCGGTAATAACTGGGCGGCCTGCGCCCGGCTGCTGGAGATGGATCCCGGCAACCTGCACCGGCTCGCGCGCAAGCTCGGCCTGAAGTAACCACCTCCGTTTAGCAAGGCTGGCGTTTTGCCGCCTTGCTCTGTACCATCGCCCGTCCCTGCTGCCCGCAAAGGGCGGCGCTCATGATAAAAACACCTGCAAATACTCATGTCTGATACTCAAACTGCGGCTCGGGCGGTGCCTGAGCTTTCTGTAGCGCATGTACTGCGCACGCCGCGCCTGCTGATGCGCGAAACGCTGGCGGGCATTCTGACTGCGCTGGCGCTGATCCCGGAAGTTATCTCGTTCTCCGTGATTGCGGGCGTCGACCCGAAAGTCAGCCTGGTGGCGTCTATTGTGCTGTGCTTCAGCATGTCTCTGCTTGGCGGGCGTCCGGCCATGGTGACGGCGGCGGCAGGCTCGGTGGCGCTGGTCATCGGCCCGATGGTGCATCAGCACGGCGTCGGCTACATTCTCCCTGCCCTGGTGCTGGGCGGCATCATCCAGATCCTCTTCGGGCTGTGTGGGCTGGCGCGCATGATGCGCTACATTCCGCGCTCTGTGATGACCGGCTTTGTGAACGCGCTCGGCATTCTGATTTTCATGGCCCAGGTGCCGCACGTCTGGGGGCAGAGTCAGATGGTCTGGCTGCTGTTCGCCGCCACGCTCGCCATCGTACTTTTGCTGCCGCGCGTCACCAAAAGCGTGCCATCGCCGCTGGTGGCGATTGTCGCGATAACCGTCATCGCCTGGGTGTGCGGCCTGACGCCGCCGACCGTTGGCGACGAAGGCCCGATGACGCCGGGCCTGCCAGGCTTCACGCAACTGCGGGTGCCGCTCAATCTGGATACGCTGCATATCATCTGGCCCTGCGCGCTGAGCATCGCGTTTGTCGGGCTGATGGAGTCGCTTTTAACGGCGCGTCTGGTGGATGACATCACCGATACGCCGTCCAGCAAGCGCCGCGAATGCTGGGGGCTGGGTGTCGCCAATATCCTGAGCGGGTTTTATGGCGGCATCGGCGGCTGCGCGATGATCGGCCAGACGGTGGTGAACGTGGAGCTGGGCCGCGCCCGCTCGCGCTTTTCCACTATCGCCGCGGCGCTGGTGCTGCTGCTGATGGTGACCGGGCTGAGCGCCGTGATGGCGCAGATCCCGATGGTCGTGCTGGCGGGCATTATGATGGTGGTCGCGGCGAAAACGCTGAACTGGCACAGCATCGCGCCTGCCACGCTCAAGCGGATGCCGGTGTCTGAAACGCTGGTGATGGTCGTCACCGTCATCGCCACCGTCTGGACCGGCAACCTCGCCATTGGCGTGGCGGGCGGCGTGTTGTTTGCGATGATGCTCTTCGCGCGTCGTGTCGCCCATGTGGTGCGCGCCGAGCGCGAAATTATCGATAACGGCAACGCGGTGCGCTACCGGGTGCGCGGCCCGCTGTTTTTCGCAAGCAGCAACGATCTCTACGAGCATTTCCGTTACGCGGAAGATCCGGCGCGGGTGATTATCGATTTAACCCATGCGCAGATCTGGGACGCCTCGACCGTCGCGGCGCTGGACGCCATCGAAACCCACTACCAGCGCTATAACGCGAAAGTGGAAATTGACGGGCTGGATATGCGCAGCCACGAATTCCACCAGCGGCTGAGCGGCAAGCTCTGAAAAAAAACCACCGACAGCGCGGTGGTTTCAGGCTCGGTAAGGCGGAAAGGACTTCCGCCTTTTTTATGCGCGCGGGTTAGCTGCCGGTGCGCGCCAGCACATCGCGGCTGGCGAGCTGGCGCTCTTCGCCGGTGAGCTCGGACAACACGCCCTGGCGCATCTCCAGCAGCCGGTCGGCATGGATGAAATAGTGATCGTCATGGCTGATGGCGAACACGGTTTTGCCCATCTCTTTCATCAGCGGCAACAACACCTGATAGAACTCACGGCGGAAATGCGGGTCCTGATCGGCGGCCCACTCATCCAGCAGGATGATATCGCGCCCTTCCGCCAGCGCCAGCAGCAGCGCCACGCGCTTTTTCTGCCCTTTTGAGAGTTTCAGGTTGAGGATTTTGCCGTTCTCAAGCGTTAGTTTATTGACCATTTTCAGACGTTCCAGCCAGCTTCCCACAAGCGCAGGATCCGCCTCTTCGCCGCCGGGGCCGAGCAGTTTGTCAAACAGCCAGACATCGGTGAACACCGCCGAGAAGTGCTGGCGGTACGCGTTCATATCATTTGCGGTGACCGGTTTGCCGTCGATCAGGATCTCGCCGGAAGCGGGTTCATACAGCCCGGTTAAGAGCATCGCGAGCGTGGATTTGCCGCTGCCGTTGCCGCCAATGAGGAACAGCAGCTCGCCGCGGTGAAGGGTGAGATTAATCGGCCCAACGCTGAAACTGCCGTCGTGGTAAGTAAAGGTGACGTCACGTAATTCCAGCTGCTGCCAGCCATCATTGCGCGCCGGGCGTTCAAATTCAGGCTCATAAGGCGCGAGCTGGAACTGTTTGAGTTTATTAAACGCCACCTGGGCGGAGAGCAGCGTCGGTAGCGCGCCCATCGCCGAAAGCAGCGGCGTGCGCAAAAAGAGCAGCGCCAGCGAATAGGTGGCCGCGACCGTAGTGTCGGCCCAGCCGAGTCCGTTCGCCATCCAGAACACCAGGCCAATCACGCCGAGCATCATGATATTCGACCAGTTAACGGCGCTCAGGTGGAAGGTGTCGGCGCGGATAATATGATCGCGATAGCGCTGCGCGTCCGGTTTGTAGATCTTGTCGAAGAGATACTCCGCGCGCTCGCGATTAAGCGAAAGCTCTTTGCGCCCTTCCAGCACGGTCTGGAAATCCTCATACAGGCTGTCTTCCACTTCGCGAAGCGTGGCGAGATGCTTATAGACGCGCTGCACCAGCAGATAGCCTGTCCAGAGCGTTACGGCTATCCACAGCGCGGTCACCAGCAACATTTTGCCGGACAGCCAGCCGAGATACGCGGCGCTGCCGATGGTCAGGATAATGCCCTGTACCAGCTCCGGCAGACGCACAAACGCGACGGTGATGTTGCGCACGTCGCTCGACAGCCCCGCCAGCAGCGTGGCGCTGCCAAGCTTTTCTATCTGCTCGACCGGCGTATCCATAATGCGCTTGATAAATTCGCTGCGCAGCCGGTAGACGAAGTGGTGGCCGAGCATGGTCAGCGCCAGCTGCGAACCGAGCGTCACCGCCATCAGCAGCACCAGAAGGCCAAGGAATTCCGGCAACACCGAGGCGGTGAGATCGACGGTTTCAATCAGGCGTTGATTAATAAAGGCGATAAGCCCGATACCGAGCGCCGCGCTGGCGAGGCTCAGCGCGAGCACCAGAGAAAACGGCCAGCGATACTGGCGCCAGACGAGGCGCAGAAGTTCCATAAATAAACATGACTCAGGCAGTGAAAACTGCGAGCAGTTTAAACGGCTGCGCGTTCACATCAAGAATAATTCTTATTTTTATTTGCGTGCCTGGCGGAACGTCAGGTTATAGCGATATTCTCCGGTCGTCGGGTGCTGTCCGGGCTTAAGTGGCTGTATGCCATGGTAAAAAAGCCGCGACGGCCCGCCCCATACCACCACGTCGCCATGCTCCAGCAAGAGACGCTTTAGCGGATCGTTGCGTTTCAGGCCGCCGAACTGAAACACGGCGGGCAGGCCAAGCGAAACGGAGACAATCGGCGCGCGCAGATCCGGCTCGTCTTTATCCTGATGCAGCGACAGCTTCGCGCCCGGCGCGTAGCGGTTGATAAGGCAGGCATCCGGCGTGAAATCGGGATAACCCGCCGCACGCGCGGCCGCGTCGCACAGCGTGCGAAAGGCGTCGGGCATCGCGGGCCAGGGCGCGCCGGTTTGCGGATCGACCTGCGCGTACAGGTAGCCTTTCAGATTGGTGCTCCAGCCCACCTCGCCGCAGTTGGTCATCGCGACCGACATGGTATAGCCGCCGGGCGTCACCATATGACGAAACGGCGAGCGGGCCGCGACGGCGTCAATGCCCGCCATCAGCGCGGGCGCCGGGGCCAGCGCGAAACGGCGCAGCACGACCGCGCCGTCGGCGAGCGGTTCCTGCCAGGGTTCAGCATCGGCAAAGAGATCGAGCATTACTTCTCCTGTTCACGTTCGCGGGCGAGCAGCCGCGCCTTACGGTCTGCGCCCCAGCGGTAGCCGGAAAGCGCGCCGTCGCGGCGCACCACCCGGTGACACGGCACGACGATCGCCAGTTTATTGGCCGCGCAGGCGCTGGCGACGGCGCGCACCGCCTGCGGGTTGCCGGTACGTTCGGCGAGCGTCTGGTAGCTGATGGTGCTGCCGGGCGGCACCGCCTGTAGCGCCTGCCAGACGCGCAGCTGAAACGCGGTGCCGCGTAAGTCGAGCGGCAGCGCCAGTTCGCCCTGCGGCGCATCGAGCCATGCGGTGACCTGCGCCACCTGCGCGCTGAATGTTGCATCCGGCGCGAGACGCTCCGCGTGCGGGAAAATCGTCGCAAGCTCGGCTTCCAGCGCCGCGGCGTCATCCGCCAGCAGTACGGCGCACAGGCCGCGGTCGCTTGCTGCCACCAGACATAACCCGGCCTCGCAGGGCGCGATGGCGTAGCGAATCGCTATTTTCTCGCCGCCGCGCCGGTACTGCCGCGGGCTCATCCCCAGCGCCCGGTCGGCGTCGCGGTAGAGCGCGCTGCCGGAGGAAAACCCGGCCTCCCAGAGCGAATCGGTGACGCTCATGCCGCCGCGCAGCGCCGCCTGCAGTTTTTGCGCGCGTCGCGCATTTTGCCAGGCTTTCGGCGTCATGCCGGTCAGCGCCTTAAACTCGCGATGAAAATGATACGGGCTCATGGCGGCGCTTTCGGCAAGCGTTGCAAGCGTCAGCGGCGCGTCGCTGTGTTCCATTAGCCGACACGCCGCTGCGATGCGCTGCGCTTTTTGCGCCTGCGGCGTGAGCCCTGCCGGCTGGCACCGTTTACAGGGGCGAAAGCCCGCCGCGCCGGCCGCCGCCGCATCCGGATAAAAACGGACGTTTTCGCGAAGCGGCCTGCGCGCCCGGCACGACGGGCGGCAGAAAATGCCGGTCGTCACCACCGCGAAGACAAAGGCATTATCGGCACGCGGGTCGCGGTTTTCCACCGCCTCCCAGCGGGCGTGATCGCTGGTAAAATCGGTTACGTTCATGGCGCTCTCCTTCTTACAGGTTAGCGTGAGTTTGCCCGATCAGCCGCCTGCGAAAACGCCTCTTCTTGCTTTTTAATTTTCAGTTTGCTCAATAAAGCTTGTGAACTGCGGCGACATCCAGGTCGTGAAGCCGTCGCCCTCGCGGGTGATGAAATAGACCGCGAGCTTCTCGCGCAGCGCCACGGCTTTCGCTTTTTCCGGGCCAAGCACCATCAGGCCCGTATCCCAGGCGTCCGCTTCCAGCGCGGTCGGCGAAATCACCGTCACCGAGACCAGCTTATGCGTAATGGGCCGTCCGGTGGCGGGATCGATAACATGTGAAAGGCGTTTGCCGTCGAGCTCATAATAGTTGCGGTAGCTGCCGGAGGTGCTGATGCCGTGACCGTTGATATCCACCACCGCCTGGATGGCGTTTTCCCGGTCGGTCGGCTTCTGGATAGCCACGCGCCACGGCTGGCCGCCGGGGTTCATACCGCGGCTCGCAAGCGCGCCGCCTACCGACACCAGATAGCGGCTGATCCCCTCTTCTTCCATCAGGCGCGCCAGATGATCGGCTGCGTAGCCTTCACCGACGGTGGAGAGATCGACATAGAGATCGGGCATATCTTTTTGCAGCCACTGCTGCCCGGATCCGTTAATAACTTTCAGGTGCGACAGGCCGGTACGCGCGCGGGCCACGTCGATTTGCGCCTGATTCGGCGTTTTCACCGGCTGTTTATCCGGCCCGAAGCCCCAGAGGTTAACCAGCGGCCCGATGGTGATATCCATGGCGTTATCGGTTTTCGCGCCGACGCGCAGCGATTCGGTCACGATATCCGCCATCGCCTCGTCCACCGGCCAGGGCGCCGTCGTGCGGGCGTGATTAAAGCGCATCAGCGCGGAGTCGTCTTTCCAGGTAGAAAGGAGTTGGTCGTCGGCGTCGAGCCGCGCCTGGATTTTTTGACGCAGATCGCTTGCGCGCGCCGCATCGACGTTTGCCAGACTGACGCGCCAAGACGTGCCCATGGTTTTACCTTCCAGCACCAGCGCCTGCGGGGCGGATGTCGGGGCGTTATCACAGCCTGCGGCCATTAAAGCGGCGGCCAGCAGCATGGTTCGTAAACCGGGTAATTTCACGCGTTTCTCCTCTGTAACGGCGGCCCAAGGTTACCTTATTTTCTTCAGACATAAAAAAAGGAGCCCGCAGGCTCCTTTTGCACATCAGGTCGGGGATTAGAACTGGTAAACCAGGCCTACCGCTACGACGTCATCGGTGCCGATACCAGCCTGACGGGTGAATTTGTTGTCATCCAGCAGGTTGATTTTGTAATCCACGAAGGTGGACATGTTTTTGTTGAAGTAGTAAGTCGCGCCAACATCAACATATTTCAGCAGATCCTGGTCGCCGAAAGATTCGCCAGTAGTTTTGTTGGCGATGTCTTTACCGCGGGACTGCAGGTAAGCCACGGACGGACGCAGGCCGAAGTCGAACTGGTACTGTGCAACCACTTCGAAGTTCTGCGCTTTGTCAGCGAAGCCGTAGATGTTGCTGCGGTCGCCGTTAGAAGTACCGAAACGGGTCGCGTTGTAAGTCTGGGAGTACTGCGCCGCCAGGTAGATGTTGTTAGCGTCGTATTTCAGGCCGCCAGAGTAAACTTCCGCATGATCGCCTTCGCCGAACAGCGCAGCATTGCTGGCGTTCTGGTCAGCGGTACGTTTGGACGTCGCCATCGCGCCACCCACGCTGAAGCCTTCGCCCAGATCGTAGGTCAGGGACATGCCGTAACCGTCGCCGTTCTGTTTCAGCAGGCTGCGACCGCCGGTGGAGTCGTTTTCACCAGAAACGCTGCCGTTTTTACCCTGGTACTGCAGGGCGAAGTTCAGGCCGTCAACCAGACCGAAGAAGTCGGTGTTGCGGTAAGTTGCGATACCGTTGCCACGAGACTGCAGGAAGTTGTCAGCGCCGTAGGTGTCGCCGCCGAATTCCGGCAGAACGTCGGTCCAGGAGGTGACGTCATAGATAACGCCGTAGTTACGACCGTAGTCGAAAGAACCGGCATCGCCGAATTTCAGGCCTGCGAACGCCACACGGGTCCAGGACTGGTTGTCGTTTTCAGCGGTGTTGCCCTGGATCTGATATTCCCACTGGCCGTAACCAGTAATCTGATCGTTAACCTGGGTTTCGCCTTTGAAACCGATACGCATGTAGGTCTGATCGCCGTCAGCGCCTTTGTCGTCAGAGAAGTAGTGTTCAGCGTCAACTTTACCGAACAGATCTAATTTGTTGCCGTCTTTATTATAAATTTCTGCCGCATTGACGCTGCCTGCAACCAGCAGAGCCGGGACCAGCAGTGAGAGAACTTTAACTTTCATTATATTAACCCTCTGTTATATGCCTTTATATACTTATTATTGCCACTGCTCACTAATTCATGGAACTAGCGGGCGAATCCATTGTCCGAAACCGGAGCCGAATAATCCAACAGGAATATGATACGAAAACTTTTTAGGTGTTTCATAATGCCTACAA
Source organism: Cronobacter turicensis z3032 (assembly GCA_000027065.2). Classification (NCBI taxonomy): domain Bacteria; kingdom Pseudomonadati; phylum Pseudomonadota; class Gammaproteobacteria; order Enterobacterales; family Enterobacteriaceae; genus Cronobacter; species Cronobacter turicensis. The sequence continues at coordinate 2,998,355 of FN543093.2, forward strand.
AATGTAACAAAATATTAATACGGCGGAACTTTTTTTCGCACTAATCGCTAAATATATTCGCACTAATTATCAAGAAATGCCTAATAACCAATACAAATCAATAAGATAGCCATTAAGATTATTTACCGCACTGAATGACAAAACCAAATAAGAAGAGTTCACTAGAATTACTCCCGCTATCATCATTAACTTTATTTATTACCGTCATTCAGATCTGAATGTTCGTTTTACCCCTATTACCGCCGGATGCTCGCATCCGGCATTTTTTTTGCCCTGAGATTCAGGTTCAACTATTTTTGGGTAAATTCGCGTAAAGTTAACGACTATTAAACAATCATATTGCTGCTATTTTGTTCGCCTGCGAATGAATTTTCACTAATAGCGCCCTGCTCCGCTTCTCATTCTCCTGCCCAACAGGCTCCCTGAGCCGTAGTTTCAGACCGTTCTCACCATCTGGTAAATCATACGTTTCGCTTTATACTTCATTGTTTGCGATACTGTTAAAAGAAGACAGCTGTCGCCTCCGACAGGCCCTGTGCTACGGGCGTCGCGCTCTGGTTCATCGCGACGTTGCAGGACAAGAAGGCAAAAAAATGGATAGCTGCCGCCGGCGCAGCACGGTTCTTTATTCTTTACACGGCGCAGGCCGGTGGATTACGCACAATAATGAGTCAGCCAGACGCAATGATCCCCAATAAATTTTCCCTTATGCCGGGCAGTATTACCCGTTTCTTCTTATTACTGATTGTGGTGTTGCTGGTGACGATGGGCGTGATGGTCCAGAGCGCCGTTAACGCCTGGCTGAAAGACAAGAGCTACCAGATAGTCGACATCTCCCACGCGCTGCATAAACGGATCGATACCTACCGTTACGCCACCTGGCAGATTTACGACAACATTGGCGCCAGCGCGGCGGGCCAGAATGGCGAAGGCTTACAGGAAACGCGCCTGCGTCAGGATGTCTATTATCTTGAAAAACCGCACCGCAAAACCGAAGCGCTGATTTTCGGCTCTCACGACAGCTCGACGCTCGATATGACGCAGCGGATTTCGAGCTATCTGGATACCCTGTGGGGCGCTGAAGGCGCGCCATGGTCGATGTATTATCTGAACGGCCAGGATAACAGCATGATCCTGGTTTCGACGCTGCCGTTAAAAGATCTCTCGGCGGGCTTTAAAGAAAACTCCATTAACGCGATTGCCGATTCACGCCGCGCCGAGATGCTTCAGCAGGCCAACGCGCTGGATGAACGCGAAAGCTTCTCTCCGTTACGCAAACTCGCCTGGCAGAACGGCCACTATTTCACGCTGCGCACGACCTTTAACCAGCCGGGTCATCTGGCAACCGTGGTGGCGTTCGACGTGCCGATTAACGATCTCATCCCGCCAGGCATGCCGCTTGAGAGTTTCCGCCTGGAGCCTGACAGCAGCCAGAACGCCCTGGCGGGTCAGAATAAAGAAGATCCGGACAGCGTCACCATTAATTTCAACAGCAATCGTATTGAGATCTCCTCGGCGCTGACCAGTACGCAGCTGCGCATCATCTGGGAAGTACCGTTCGGCGCGCTGCTGATGGAGACGCTGCAAAATATCCTGCTGCCGCTGCTGCTAAATATCGGCCTGCTGGCGCTGGCGCTGTTTGGCTATACCACCTTCCGCCACCAGCCGAGCCGTCCGGTAGAGACCGTCACCACCAGCGCGAATAATGCGGAGCTGCAAATGCTGCGCGCGCTGAATGAAGAGATTTTAAGCGTGCTGCCGCTGGGGCTGCTGGTTCACGATCAGGAATCCAGCCGCACCATTATGAGCAATAAAATTGCCGACCACCTGCTGCCGCACCTGAATCTGCAAAACATTACCTCGATGGCGGATCAACATCAGGGCATTATTCAGGCGACGGTGAATAACGAGCTGTATGAGATCCGACTGTTCCGCAGCCAGGTAGTGCCGCGCACCCAGATTTTCATAATTCGCGATCAGGATCGTGAAATTCTGGTGAATAAAAAGCTCAAGCAGGCGCAGCGCCTGTACGAGAAAAACCAGCAGGGCCGCTCCGCGTTCATGCAGAATATTGGCGCGGCACTGAAAGAGCCGACCCAGCAGCTTGCGCAGCAGGCGGCGCTTATCGAGGCGCCGGAAAGCCAGGTGCTTGCCGAGCAGGCCGAGCGTATTGCGCGTCTGGTCGATGAAATTCAGCTGGTGAATCAGCTGGAGGCGGATTTCTGGCGCCCGACGCCGACCGACTTCACCATTCAGGATCTTATCGATGAAGTGGTGCCGGAAGTGCTGCCGGTCATCAAGCGTAAGGGCCTGCAACTGCTCATCAACAACCAGCTCGCCGCCAACGAAGAACGCCACGGCGATCGCGAGGCGCTGCGCAAAGTGCTGTTGATGCTGCTGCACTACTCCGTCACCACGACGCAGATTGGCAAAATTACGCTGGAGATTATGGCGGAAGAAGGCGCGCGTGAGCGTCTGCTGTTCCGCGTGCTGGATACCGGCGAGGGCATCAGCAACAGCGAAATCGACAACCTGCACTTCCCGTTCCTGAACGACACCTCGACCGATCAGTTCGGCAAAGCCAACGGTCTCACCTTCTATCTCTGCAACCAGCTGGCGCGCCGCCTCGGCGGTCATCTGAATATCAAAGCCCGCAAAGAGCTGGGCACGCGCTATTCGCTGCACGTGACGATGCCGGTGGAGCCGATGGAAACCGAAGAGAGCGACGAGCGCCTGCTGGATGACGTGATTGCGATGATCGATATTACGTCGAATGAAGTGCGTAATGTGGTGGTGCGCCAGCTTGAACAGTGGGGCGCGTCCTGCATCACGCCGGACGAAAGGTTATCAAGTCAAGAGTACGATATATTTTTAACGGATAATCCGTCTAATCTTACTGCCAACGGCCTGCTTTTAAGCGATGATGAGGCCGGCGTTCGACGCATCGGACCGGGACAGCTGCGCGTCAACTTTAATATTAGTCACGCCATGCAGGAAGCAGTGCTACAACTTATTGAAGAGCAACTGGCGCAGGAAGATATTCCTGAATCCCCAATGGGCGGCGATGAAAATGCGCAGCTCCATGCCAGTGGCTATTATGCGCTGTTCGTCGATACGGTACCGGATGATGTTCAGAGATTGTATACTGAATCGTCCGCCGGTGATTTTGCTGCGCTGGCGCAGACAGCGCACCGCCTGAAGGGCGTGTTCGCTATGCTGAATCTGGTTCCCGGCAAACAGTTATGTGAAACACTGGAGCATCTTATTCGCGAGAAGGATGCCACAGCCATAGAAAAATATATCAGCGACATTGACGTTTACGTCAAGAGCCTGCTGTAGCAAGGTAGCCTAATACATGAACAATATGAACGTAATTATTGCCGATGACCATCCGATTGTTCTGTTCGGCATTCGCAAATCTCTTGAACAAATCGAGTGGGTGAATGTTGTCGGTGAGTTCGAAGATTCCACAGCATTAATTAACAATTTGCCGAAGTTAGACGCGCACGTCCTTATCACCGACCTTTCCATGCCGGGCGATAAATACGGCGACGGCATTACGCTTATTAAATACATTAAGCGTCATTTCCCGACGATCTCTATTATCGTACTGACCATGAACAACAACCCGGCCATTCTGAGCGCCGTGTTGGATCTTGATATCGAAGGGATTGTTCTCAAGCAAGGCGCGCCGACCGACCTGCCGAAAGCGCTGGCGGCGCTGCAAAAAGGCAAGAAATTTACTCCGGAAAGCGTCTCCCGCCTGCTTGAGAAAATCAGCGCGGGCGGCTATGGCGATAAACGCCTGTCGCCGAAAGAGAGCGAAGTGCTGCGCCTGTTCGCAGAAGGTTTCCTGGTCACCGAAATCGCCAAGAAGCTGAACCGCAGCATTAAAACCATCAGTAGCCAGAAGAAATCGGCGATGATGAAACTCGGCGTGGATAACGATATCGCGCTGCTGAACTACCTCTCCTCCGTCAGCCTGACGCCGGCGGATAAAGAGTAACGCCTGCTGTCCCTGCCCGCCGGGCAGGGACATATCCTCTTCTCCCGCCCTGCGTTTCCCGCCGCACACGCCTTAAACAGATTAATAACCCTGAGGGTTCACGCGTGCGCGTCGCTAAACGTTCCGTTCAGACTCGTAACGTATCGCGCACCGCCGTCCGTGACGATGCGCGGCGCGATTAGCTGCGCGACTTGCGAACGCGGTCGGCATACACCGCCAGCGTCTGTTTCAGTACGTCCAGCGTCACCGGTTTAGAAAGACAGCTGTCCATTCCGGATTCCAGGCAGCGCTGTTTCTCTTCCGCGAGCGCGTTGGCGGTCACACCCACCACCGGCAGCGTCATGCCCAGCTCACGTATACGCTGCGTCAGGCGGTAACCGTCCATGTTCGGCATGTTGACGTCGCTTAAGACGATATCGATATGGTTTTTGCTGAGCACATTGAGCGCGTCCACGCCGTCATTGGCGGTACGGCACTGATAGCCCAGCGTACCGAGCTGATCGGCAAGCAGCCGGCGGTTAATCGGGTGGTCATCCACCACCAGAATCATCATATCTTCGTTCTGCTCGGCGCTGGCGGAAGCGGCAGGCAGCACAGGCTGGCTACCCGGCACCTCGACATTAATGCTGTAAATGCGGCCCAGCAGAGTCAGAAGCTCATGCGGCGCCGCGACGCTGTGCATCCAGACGCCAGGACTGCGCTCTACCGGCATCCCGATATGACGACGGCAGAAGAAAATAACCGCCCTACCCGGCCACGCCACGCAGTTTTCATCGTCGGTGATGAGGATATCGTCTTTATCCGGCGTTTCGCCGTGGTGATTCTGCACCTGAATATTGTTACGCGAGAGCAGCCCTTGCAGATATTCGCACAGCGATGCGTTGCGCACCGCGAGCCAGCAGCGTTTATGAGAGAGCCCGTCGACATTTGCCTTCGGCGGCAGCTGCGCCTGCCACAGCGGAATGCGGATCGTAAACTGGCTGCCCATGCCCGTCTCGGTATCAACCGAGATATCGCCGTCCATCATGTTGATAAGTTTTTCGCAAATAGCGAGCCCAAGCCCGGTACCCTGGAAGTTACGCTGCACGCCAGTACCCACCTGGAAGAACGGATCGAACAGCCGCACCACTTCCTTCGCCGGGATCCCGACGCCGGTATCACGCACGCGGAAGCAGAGATAGTCGCCCTGGGTGCCGACATGCAGAATAATGCAGCCGATATCCGTGAATTTAATGGCGTTGCTCAACAGGTTGGAGATCACCTGTTGCAGACGCATCGGGTCGCCCAGCAGCGTCATCGGCACGTCAGGCTCGATAAAGCAGTACAGGCCGAGTTGTTTACGCACCACCAGCGGCTGATAGTTAGCGGTGATATGGCTCATCAGTTCACGCGGGGAAAACTCGCGCGGCTCGATCTTGAGCTGTTCCGATTCGATTTTCGAGAAATCGAGAATATCGCTGATGATTTTCAGCAGCAGGCTGGAGGAGTTGTGCATCGCGGTGACGAGGCGATCCACGCCTTTCGGCAGCTCCTGCGTTTGTAGCAGATCCAGGTTACCGATTATTCCGTAGAGCGGCGTGCGCAGTTCATGGCTGACTGTCGCAAGGAACATCGATTTCGACTGGCTCGCCTGCTCGGCCGCCTGGGCCATCTCCTGCAGCGACTCTTCCATTTTGACGCGCGCCGAGACATCCACCAGCACGCAGATCGCCACGTTTTCATTGCGATAGCGCGAATGCACGAAACTGATTTGCAGGTTGGTGTTGTTGCTGGTGAGTACGTCGACGAAATTCACCTGTTGTCCGCAGATGATTTGCGTCAGCCGCTGGCGGTCTTCATGCGTCAGCATGTTCAGGTAGTTATGCGCCAGCTCGTTGGAGATAATATTGGTCCCGTCCTGGGTGCGCAGAATACAGATACCCACCGGCGCCGAGGCGACGATTTTACGGTTGAACTGCTCGTGCTCTTCCAGGCGCTGGGCGTCGTTTTCCGCCGGAATAAAAATGCGTCGCTCATACATGCGCGCCAGCGTAAACAGCACGATCCCCACCAGCACATTCAGCAGCACGGCGTTGAGGATAAGCATCCGGATGCGCTCCAGCACCAGATCAACCGGAACGGAATAGACAATGCTTAATGACGATGGCGGCAGGCTCTTTTTCAGGATCAGTTGCTTAAAGCCAGACGTATAGCCAAACCATGCGCGCTCCTGCTCCCACTCGCCGTTGCGCTCAAGGCGCGTTTCCGAACCGGTGAGTGAAAACAGCGGACGGTCGTTTTCATCGAGGATCGTCACGCCCATCGGCATGCTGCCGGGCGTAAAGAAGTTTTCAATGCGGATGGTCTGCTCAATACCCAACAGCCCCTGCAGGCGGTTCGCCAGATAGACCGGCGTCAGGGAGTAGAAGTTGCCGATGCCCGGACGCGGGCCAGGCGATACCCAGAACAGGCTGTTGCCGCGCTCATCCTGCGGCGCGTTGCGATACTTAATGATGCGCTCATGCAGCGCCTGGAGGGTTTTGTCGCGCTCAAGCGGGATCTCCCGCAGGCCGAAATCCGCCATACAGAGGTTATCGGAGCCTATCAGAAACACGCGGTTTAAATCGTAGGCGGCGGAGAAATTATCGTGCCAGTAGCGTAAAAACCAGGAGAGCGACTGCAACGAACCGCGCCAGCTGGTGCCGAGCGTATTACAGTCAGAATCGGAAAACAGCGGCACAAACGACGGCGCGGTCAGCGCATCGTTTTGCGCGCGCCCGCTTTTCATCAGCGCGTCGATATTCTCCAGCCGGTTTTCAGCCACATACTTCAGCTCTTTCATGACGTCAGAAGTGCGCTGAATATAACGCTGCGCCTGATCGTAACTCAGGTTAAATTCCTGACGAATTTCCGACTCTTTCACATGCAGCGCGCTTACGATGTAAAACACCGAAAACAGGGCGATAAGCAGCCAGAGCAGCAGCGCCAGCGCCCGGAAAAGATAGCGAGACACTTTAAGCGTCGAGCGAAAAGAGACGAAGTATTTCAAAGGGGCACCAGCTAGCCGTGAGGTATGAAAAAGGAATGCCGTTAAGGTAGCCGCAAAACCCTTGTGCCGCAACGGCAACGCGATTATCCGGCGATATTCAGAGCAGCCTGGCGCACCGGGCGCCAAAAAAGAAAGGGCCGGTTAAACCGGCCCTTTCAGATGACAAAACGCGAAGTGCGTAAGTCGCGTGACGATTACTCGTCGGCGTCGTCCGCCGCGTCGTCGTCAACGTCGGTTTCCGGCGCGATTTCATCGTCGCCTTCCGCCACGCTGCCGTCGATAGAGTCGAGCTCTTCGTCATCTACCGGTTCGGCGACACGTTGCAGACCCACCACGTTTTCATCTTCCGCGGTGCGGATGAGGATAACGCCCTGGGTGTTACGGCCCACCACGCTGATTTCCGATACGCGCGTACGCACCAGGGTGCCGGCATCGGTGATCATCATGATCTGGTCTGCGTCATCGACCTGCACCGCGCCGACGACCGGCCCGTTGCGATCGGTCACCTTGATGGAGATAACCCCTTTCGTCGCGCGCGACTTGGTCGGGTACTCTTCCACCGCGGTACGCTTGCCGTAACCGTTCTGGGTGGCGGTCAGGATAGCGCCTTCGCCGCGCGGTACGATAAGCGACACAACGCTGTCGCCCTCGCCGAGGCGAATACCGCGCACGCCAGTGGCGGTACGACCCATCGGACGCACCGCGTCTTCTTTGAAGCGCACCACTTTGCCCTGCGCGGAGAACAGCATCACTTCGTCTTTACCTGCGGTCAGGTCGACGCCGATCAGCTCATCGCCCTCGTTCAGGTTCACCGCGATGATACCGGCGGTACGCGGACGGCTGAACTCGGTCAGCGCCGTTTTCTTCACGGTGCCGCTCGCGGTCGCCATAAAGACGTTAACGCCTTCTTCATACTCGCGTACCGGCAGAATCGCGGTGATACGCTCGTTCGCTTCCAGCGGCAGCAGGTTGACGATAGGACGTCCGCGGGCGCCGCGGCTCGCTTCCGGCAACTGGTAGACTTTCATCCAGTAGAGACGTCCACGGCTTGAGAAGCAGAGGATCGTATCGTGGGTGTTGGCCACCAGCAGGCGGTCGATAAAGTCTTCTTCTTTAATACGCGCGGCGGATTTGCCTTTACCGCCGCGGCGCTGCGCTTCGTAATCCGTCAGCGGCTGATACTTCACATAGCCCTGGTGAGACAGGGTGACCACCACATCTTCCTGGTTGATCAGATCTTCGATGTTGATATCGGCGCTGTTGGCGGTGATTTCGGTGCGGCGCTCATCGCCGAACTGATCGCGGATCAGCTCCAGCTCTTCGCGGATTACTTCCATCAGGCGGTCGGCGCTGCCGAGGATATGCAGCAGCTCAGCGATCTGCTCCAGCAGCTCTTTATACTCGTCGAGCAGTTTTTCATGCTCAAGGCCGGTGAGTTTCTGCAGACGCAGATCGAGGATCGCCTGTGCCTGCTGCTCGGTCAGCCAGTATTTGCCATCGCGAATACCGAACTCCGGCTCCAGCCATTCCGGACGCGCGGCGTCGTCGCCGGCGCGCTCCAGCATCGCGGAAACGGTGCCCAGCTCCCACGCCTGGGCGATGAGGCCCGCTTTCGCTTCGGACGGGTTCGGCGCGCGGCGAATCAGCTCAATAATCGGGTCGATGTTGGCCAGCGCAATCGCCAGACCTTCTAAGATATGCGCACGCTCGCGGGCTTTGCGCAGTTCAAAGATGGTGCGGCGGGTCACGACTTCACGACGGTGGCGAACGAACGCCGCCAGAATCTCTTTCAGCGCCATGATCTTCGGCTGACCGTGGTGCAGCGCGACCATGTTGATACCGAAAGACACCTGAAGCTGCGTCTGGGAATAGAGATTATTGAGCACCACTTCGCCGACGGCGTCGCGTTTGATCTCAATGACGATGCGCATACCGTCTTTGTCAGACTCGTCGCGCAGCGCGCTGATGCCTTCGACGCGTTTGTCTTTCACCAGCTCGGCGATTTTCTCGATCAGGCGCGCTTTGTTCACCTGATACGGAATTTCGTGCACGATAATGGTTTCGCGGCCGTTTTTCGGATCGACTTCCACTTCCGCGCGCGCGCGAATGTAGATTTTGCCGCGCCCGGTGCGATACGCCTCTTCAATGCCGCGACGGCCGTTGATAATGGCGGACGTCGGGAAATCCGGGCCAGGAATGTGCTCCATCAGCCCTTCGATGCTGATATCTTCATCATCGATATACGCGAGGCAGCCGTTAATCACTTCCGTCAGGTTATGCGGCGGAATGTTCGTCGCCATCCCGACGGCGATACCGGATGAACCGTTTACCAGCAGGTTCGGGATTTTGGTCGGCATGACGTCAGGGATTTTTTCCGTGCCGTCATAGTTGTCTACAAAATCAACGGTTTCTTTGTCGAGGTCGGCCATCAGTTCATGGGCGATCTTCGCCAGACGGATTTCCGTATAACGCATCGCCGCGGCGGAGTCGCCGTCGATAGAACCGAAGTTGCCCTGACCATCCACCAGCGTATAACGCAGCGAGAACGGCTGAGCCATACGTACAATGGTATCGTAAACGGCGGAATCACCGTGGGGATGGTATTTACCGATTACGTCACCAACGACACGGGCGGATTTTTTGTAGGCTTTATTCCAGTCATTGCCCAACACGTTCATGGCGTAAAGTACGCGACGGTGTACCGGCTTGAGGCCATCTCGGACATCCGGAAGCGCGCGGCCGACAATAACCGACATCGCGTAATCCAGATAGGAGTTCTTTAACTCTTCCTCAATGTTGACCGGTGTAATTTCTCTGGCAAGGTCGCTCATCTGACCGTTATCCCTCTACTGTGTCCCGGATTCAAAGGTCGCAAATTATAACACAGCCGCGGCCTGTTCGGTAAACCGAATAGCCCCGTCAGGCCGCTTTATTCCCCACTAACGCCTGTTATACTCGACGCTCTTGCGAAGAAAGGAGTAGAGGCGTCCATGAATGCTGAAAAACCGCCAGTTGCGCACAACGTAGACTTAGAAGAAATCGCCAAATTTGAAGCTGTCGCTTCGCGCTGGTGGGACACTGAAGGGGAGTTTAAACCGCTGCATCGCATTAACCCGCTGCGTCTGGGCTATATCGCCGAACGCGCCGGCGGTCTGTTCGGGAAAAAGGTGCTGGATGTCGGCTGCGGCGGCGGCATTCTCTCAGAAAGCATGGCCCGCGAAGGGGCGAACGTCACGGGGCTCGATATGGGCGCGGAGCCGCTGGCGGTGGCGCGCTTGCACGCGCTGGAAAGCGGCGTCGAGCTTAACTATGTCCAGCAGACGGTAGAAGAACACGCGGCGCAGAATGCGGGCGCCTATGATGTAGTGACCTGCATGGAGATGCTCGAACATGTGCCGGACCCGCGCTCGGTGGTGCAGGCCTGTGCACAACTCGTGAAGCCCGGCGGCCACGTCTTTTTCTCCACGCTGAACCGCAACGCCAAATCCTGGCTGATGGCGGTGGTCGGCGCGGAATATGTGCTGCGCATGGTGCCCAAAGGCACGCACGACGCCAAAAAGTTTATCCGCCCTTCCGAACTGCTGGGCTGGGTGGATGAAACGCCGCTGGAAGAACGTCATATCATCGGTCTGCATTACAACCCGCTCACCAACCGCTTTAAGCTCGCGCCGAGTGTTGATGTTAACTATATGTTGCATACACAGGCTAAAAAACCGTCCTGATAGACGCTTTTCGTATTAAAAATTGCGCGACGTTCTGTTGCGCAATTTCTTTCCTGACCAGGAAATCAGCGTTCGATCAAAAATTCATTTTTTTTCCTGCCGCCTTGACAAGGCCTCAAGCCCTTATGACATGAGGACTTACTTAATTTCGAGATTTTGCAACCGCAAATTAACACCGAAATCAAGCCTTGTTCTCAAAAGAATCCGGACTAGAATACTCACCATATAGCGTTTCACTTATCTCAAACCCCCTATATATAGTATTTATCCACAGAGTTAGTCACTTGTGGATAAGCGGGGGATATTTTCTATTTTCACGGATTTCACGGACAGGTATTACCCATGAATCAGAGTCTGCTGGTAACAAAACGAGATGGCAGCCAGGAACGCATTAACCTGGATAAAATTCATCGTGTTCTGGACTGGGCTGCGGAAGGTCTGCATAACGTCTCCATCTCCCAGGTAGAGCTGCGTTCTCACATTCAGTTCTACGACGGCATCAAAACCTCCGATATTCATGAGACCATCATCAAGGCGGCGGCAGATCTGATTTCCCGCGACGCGCCGGACTACCAGTACCTGGCCGCGCGCCTGGCGATTTTCCACCTGCGCAAAAAAGCCTACGGTCAGTTCGAGCCGCCGAAGCTTTACGATCACGTCGTGAAGATGGTGGAACTGGGCAAATACGACCATCATCTGCTGCAGGATTACAGCGAAGAAGAGTTTGCGCAGATGGACGGTTTTATCGACCACTGGCGCGATATGAACTTCTCCTACGCCGCGGTGAAGCAGCTCGAAGGGAAATACCTGGTTCAGAACCGTGTGACCGGCGAGATCTACGAAAGCGCGCAGTTCCTCTACCTTCTGGTAGCGGCGTGCCTGTTCTCGAACTATCCGCGTGAAACCCGTCTGGATTACGTGAAGCGTTTCTACGATGCGGTCTCCACCTTTAAAATTTCGCTGCCGACGCCGATTATGTCCGGCGTGCGTACCCCGACCCGTCAGTTCAGCTCCTGCGTACTGATCGAGTGCGGCGACAGTCTGGATTCCATCAACGCCACCTCCAGCGCCATCGTGAAATACGTTTCCCAGCGCGCCGGTATCGGCATCAACGCGGGCCGCATCCGTGCGCTCGGCAGCCCGATCCGTGGCGGCGAAGCGTTCCACACCGGTTGCATTCCGTTCTACAAGCATTTCCAGACCGCGGTGAAATCCTGCTCTCAGGGCGGCGTTCGCGGCGGCGCGGCCACCCTCTTCTACCCGATGTGGCATCTGGAAGTGGAAAGCCTGCTGGTGCTGAAAAACAACCGCGGTACAGAAGCGAACCGCGTGCGTCACATGGATTACGGCGTACAGATCAACAAACTGATGTACCAGCGTCTGCTGAAAGGCGAAGACATCACGCTGTTCAGCCCGTCCGACGTGCCGGGCCTGTATGACGCGTTCTTCGCCAACCAGGACGAGTTCGAGCGTCTGTACACCACATATGAGCAGGACGAGAGCATTCGCAAGCAGCGCATTAAAGCGTCTGAGCTGTTCTCGCTGATGATGCAGGAACGCGCCTCTACCGGCCGTATCTACATCCAGAACGTGGATCACTGCAACACCCACAGCCCGTTCGATCCGGTTGTCGCGCCGGTGCGCCAGTCTAACCTGTGCCTGGAAATCGCGCTGCCGACCAAACCGCTGGACGACGTGAACGACGACAGCGGCGAAATCGCGCTCTGCACCCTTTCCGCTTTCAACCTGGGCGCTATCGACAGCCTGGATGAGCTGGAAGAGCTTTCTACGCTGGCCGTTCGTGCGCTGGACGCTCTGCTGGACTACCAGGATTATCCGATCCCGGCGGCGAAACGCGGCGCGATGGGTCGTCGTACTCTGGGTATCGGCGTCATCAACTACGCCTACTACCTGGCGAAGCACGGCGTGCGTTACTCCGACGGCAGCGCGAACAATCTGACGCACAAAACGTTCGAAGCGATTCAGTACTACCTGCTGAAAGCCTCTAACGAGCTGGCGAAAGAGCAAGGCGCGTGCCCGTGGTTCAATGAAACCACTTACAGCAAAGGCATTCTGCCGATCGACACCTACAAGAAAGACCTGGATGCGATCGCCAGTGAACCGCTGCACTACGACTGGGACGCCCTGCGCGAATCCATTAAGACGCACGGTCTGCGCAACTCCACGCTGTCTGCCCTGATGCCGTCCGAGACCTCTTCGCAGATCTCTAACGCCACCAACGGCATTGAGCCGCCGCGCGGCCACATCAGCATTAAAGCGTCGAAAGACGGTATTCTGCGTCAGGTGGTGCCGGACTACGAGCAGCTGAAAGATAAGTACGAGCTGCTGTGGGAAATGCCGGGCAACGACGGCTATCTGCAGCTGGTGGGTATCATGCAGAAATTTATCGACCAGTCGATTTCTGCTAACACCAACTACGATCCGACGCGCTTCACGTCAGGCAAAGTGCCGATGCAGCAGCTCCTGAAAGACCTGCTCACCGCCTATAAGCTCGGTGTGAAGACGCTGTACTACCAGAACACCCGCGACGGCGCGGAGGATGCCCAGGACGATCTGGCGCCATCTATTCAGGATGACGGCTGCGAAAGCGGCGCATGTAAAATCTAAAACGCAGGGCGGGGAAACCCGCCCTCTTGTTGTTAAGGCCGTAGGGCGGGTAAGCAAAGCGCACCCATCGTCAACAGCCGATATTGTTTGCAGACAGGATTTACGTCATGGCCTACACCACATTTTCACAGACGAAAAACAACCAGCTTCTTGAACCCATGTTTTTTGGCCAACCGGTCAACGTGGCGCGTTACGATCAGCAAAAATATGAAATTTTCGAAAAGCTTATCGAAAAGCAGCTGTCATTCTTTTGGCGCCCTGAAGAAGTGGACGTTTCCCGCGACCGCATCGATTTCCAGGCGCTGCCGGAGCATGAAAAACACATTTTCATCAGCAATCTGAAATACCAGACGCTGCTCGACTCCATCCAGGGCCGCAGCCCGAACGTGGCGCTGCTGCCGCTGATCTCGATCCCGGAGCTGGAAACCTGGGTCGAAACCTGGGCGTTTTCCGAGACTATCCACTCGCGCTCCTATACCCACATCATCCGCAATATCGTCAACGATCCGGCGGTGGTATTTGACGACATCGTCACCAACGAGCAGATCTTAAAGCGCGCCGAAGGCATCTCGCACTACTACGACGACCTGATCGAGATGACCAGCTACTGGCATCTGCTGGGCGAAGGCACCCACAGCGTTAACGGCAAAACCGTGACCGTAAACCTGCATGAGCTGAAGAAAAAGCTCTACCTGTGCCTGATGAGCGTCAACGCGCTGGAAGCGATTCGCTTCTACGTCTCCTTCGCCTGCTCCTTCGCGTTCGCCGAGCGCGAACTGATGGAAGGCAACGCCAAAATCATTCGCCTCATCGCCCGCGATGAAGCGCTGCATCTGACCGGCACCCAGCACATGCTGAACCTGATGCGCAGCGGCGAAGACGATCCGGAAATGGCTATCATCGCTGAAGAGTGCAAACAGGAGTGCTACGACCTGTTCGTGCTGGCGGCGCAGCAGGAGAAAGAGTGGGCGGAATACCTCTTCCAGGGCGGCTCGATGATCGGCCTGAACAAAGATATTCTGTGCCAGTACGTTGAGTACATCACCAATATCCGTATGCAGGCTGTCGGTCTGGATCTGCCGTTCAAAACCCGCTCGAACCCAATTCCGTGGATCAACACCTGGCTGGTGTCCGATAACGTGCAGGTGGCGCCGCAGGAAGTGGAAGTGAGCTCTTATCTGGTCGGCCAGATCGATTCTGAAATCGACCATGACGATCTGAGCAGCTTCCAGCTCTGATATGGGTCGTATTACGCTTCGCGTGACGGGCACCGAGCTGTCGTGCCCGGACGAACACCCTTCTCTGCTGGTGGCGCTGGAGTCACACGCGGTAGCGGTGGAATACCAGTGCCGCGAGGGCTATTGCGGCTCGTGCCGCTGCAAGCTGGTCGCAGGCCAGGTGCAGTGGCTGACCAAACCGCTGGCGTTTATTCAGGAAGGCGAGATTTTGCCCTGCTGCTGTAAACCGCAGGGCGATATCGAGATAGAGATGTAACGATGCCGTATTGTCGGGTGGCGCGACGCTTACCCGACCAGGGAAACCGTCGTACGCAGGCCGGGTCAGGCGAAGCCGCCACCCGGCAATATCAGCGTTTGTCTTTCAAAAAACTCACCGCTTTATCCGGGAAATCAGTAAACAGCCCGTCCACTTCCGCCTGGTTATACAGCACGTCATAAAGCTGATTCACGTCGGCGGCGTACACCGGCAGCTGGTCGGCGCGCACCGTATACGGATGCACCTGCAAATGGCTGGCGTGCGCCTCTTTCGCCATCCCGGTCAGCGTCACGTGGTCTTTGGTCGCGCCTTCCGCCACCAGCATATGGTAATCCGGCCCGATGCCATCGGCGTACTGCGCAATCTGTTTCATGGCGCCCGGTTTAAACATCCAGTCATAGCGATAGTTTACCCACTTGCCATCGGTCTGCTTCTCCTGGGTTTCGTTCCAGTCGGTGTAAGCGATAAGCTGCACCAGCTTCAGATCCATTCCCATTTTCGGCTCCAGCTCATTTTTAATGCGCTTAAGCTCGTTGGCGTCGAAACATTGCAGATACACCTTATCCTGCTTCGTGGTGTAACCATATTTTTTGAGGGTTTCCAGCGTCTTCGCGGCGATATCCTTGCCTTCCTGATGATGGAACCACGGCGCTTTGATCTCCGGGTAAATACCGATGTTTTTGCCGGTGGAGTGATTCAGCCCCTGCACAAACTCAATTTCTTCTTCAAAGGTATGCACCCGGAAATCTGATTTGCCCATCGGGAAGCGGCCAGGGAACGTCTGCACTTTTTTGCCGTTTTCCAGCTCAAAACCTTCGCTGAATTTCAGCGATTTGATCTCCGCAAGCGTGAAATCAATCGCGTAATAACGGCCATCTTTACGCGCGCGGTCCGGGAAGCGCTCCGCCACGTCGGTGACGCGATCCAGATAGTGGTCATGCAGCACCACCAGCTGGTCATCTTTGGTCAACACCAGATCCTGCTCAAGATAATCCGCGCCCTGCGCATAGGCCATCGCTTTGGCCGGCAGCGTATGCTCCGGCAGATACCCGCTGGCGCCGCGATGGGCGATAACCAGTTTCTCCGCCGCCAGCGCGTTTGCCGACATCACGCCAATCGCCAGCGCCGCCAGCGTCATTTTCAGCTTCATCGTTGCTCCTTATGCGCGTTTCGCCAGGGTCGCATGGTGCTGTCTGTGCTCGCCCACCATCACGATAATCAGCAGCAATACCGCCAGAATGCTGCCGCCAATCATCACCATAAAACCGCCATCCCAGCCGAAGAAATCGACGGTATAGCCCACGATAGCGCTCGCCGCTACCGAACCGCCCAGATAACCGAACAGGCCGGTAAAGCCCGCCGCGGTGCCCGCCGCCTTTTTCGGCGCCAGCTCCAGCGCATGCAGACCAATCAGCATCACGGGGCCGTAAATCAGAAAGCCGATGACAATCATGCACGCCATATCGACATGCGGGTTGCCCGGCGGGTTGAGCCAGTAAACGAGGGTGGCGATGGTCACCAGCGTCATAAAGAACACGCCGGTCGCGCCACGGTTGCCGCGGAAAACTTTATCCGACATCCAGCCGCAAATCAGCGTGCCGGGGATGCCTGCGTATTCATAGAAGAAATACGCCCACGAGGATTTATCCAGCGCGAAATGCTTCACCTCTTTTAAATAGGTCGGCGACCAGTCGAGAATGCCGTAGCGCAGCAGGTAAACGAAGACGTTCGCGATGGCGATGTACCACAGCAGCTTATTCGGCAGTACATACTGCATGAAGATTTGCTTCGCGGTCAGCTCTTCTTCGTGCTTCTCGTTATAGTCGTCCGGGTAGTCATTTTTGTATGCCTCAACGGGCGGCAGACCACAGGACTGCGGCGTATCGCGCATCAGGGCGAACGCAATAATCGCCACCAGAATCGCCGCGAAAGCAGGCATATACAGCGCGGCGTGCCAGTCGTTAAACCACGCCATGCCGAGCAGGAACAGCAGCGGCGGGATCCCGCCGCCGACGTTATGAGCGCAGTTCCACACGGAAACAATCCTGCCGCGCTCTTTCTGCGACCACCAGTGCACCATGGTGCGTCCACACGGCGGCCACCCCATGCCCTGGAACCAGCCGCACAGGAACAGCAGCACAAACATCACCATAATGCTGGAGGTCGCCCAGGGAACGAAGCCCATAAACAGCATCACTGCCGCCGCGAGGATCAGGCCTGCAGGCAGAAAGACACGGGGATTCGAACGGTCAGAGACCGAACCCATGATGAATTTCGAAAAACCATAAGCGATGGAAATGCCAGAGAGCGCAAAGCCGAGATCGCCACGTGAGAAGCCCTGCTCCACCAGATATGGCATCGCCAGCGCAAAGTTTTTACGCACCAGATAGTAAGCGGCATAGCCGAAGAAAATCCCCATAAAAATCTGCCAGCGCAGGCGGCGATAGTGCTGATCGACTTCGCCGTCAGGTAGCCTGGCGCGATGCGGGGCGGGTTTAAAAATACTTAACATCTCTGTCTCCTGCTGATGAGGGTTATATCTATTCGTTTTACTTATGTTTCCTTTGCGAGCGTGATAGTAGGCAAAATGCATTATTTATGCTGTGAAACATCGCACAAATTGTTACAGAATTATGACAATCGAAAACAAATGCGCATCGCGTCACGATTATTTTTCGTTCTGTGCGCGTTTATTTTCGATTAAGTCCAAACAGAGGCAGAGAAATGTGGAGGACAGGTGCGGGTGAGCTGAAAAGAACATAGGGCGAACTGCGGTCAGCGCCGCCAGCAGCGTGGCGGGCCTGACATCAAACACTCAGGAAACACGGGCGCCCGGCGATGCACAGGCGCCCCGTTGCGCCGTCAGACCGTGTGCGTCTCGACAACCTGCACCCAACCCTGGCTTGCCGTCACGTCCTGGCCATTCAGCCAGCGGCGCACCAGCGTAAGCGCCATCATGGCGCAAATCTCCTGGCGGATACGCAGCGCGTAACGGCTGGCGTTAAAGCGCAGACGCACGGCCTGCGTGCCCTGCGGCGTGGTCAGCGCGATGTTGATCTCGTCGTCTTCAAAGCTCGCGATGCTCAGCGCCAGATCGGCGAGATGGCGGCTGCGGCGATCGACGTTCCAGTGGGCGGTCTGCGCCAGCGTCTCCACCTGGGCAGGCAGCACTTCGCTCGCCAGCAGCGGCGCGTCGGCACCCGAGAGTTGCAGCGCCAGCAGGCCCGCGGTGAACTGTTCGCTCAGCGTAATGCTCAGTTGCTGCTCGCGCAGGCAGCGCGCAATCTGGGCAGGCAGCGTTTCAGTGCCTTCAAAAATCAGGCTGTCGCCTGCCACCTCACGCACGTGCGGCCAGAGGGCTTCCATCTCTGCGCGACGCGACGCCGGGCCGGTGAGTTTGAGCTCGATAATCGGCGTGGAGGAGCGGTAGCCCATCGCCACGTCCGGCGGCAGCGTCAGGGGATCGAGTTCTGCGGCGAGATCGCTTTCGGAGCGCCCGAACGTGGTGAGTCGCAGGCAGAGCGGCGGCGCGGGGAGCGTAAAGCGCTCACGCAGGCGCGGCAGGATCTCATGCTCCACCATCCGTTTGAATTCAGACGGGACGCCGGGCGTGAAGAAAATCAGACAGCGGTTGAGCTTAATAGCGAACCCGCAGGCGGTGCCAACCGGGTTGTCGATCATTTCGCTGCCCGCCGGCAGCAGCGCCTGTTTGCGGTTACTCGCGGCCATCACGCGCCCGCGCGCTGTGAAAAAGCGCTCCATCTGCGCGAGCCAGCCTTCATGCAGCACCAGCTCCACACCCGCCGCGCGGGCCGCCGCCTCGGCGCTGAGATCGTCGCTGGTCGGCCCGAGGCCGCCGTTGACGATTAAGATATCGGCGTGCTGGCTGCGCTCGGTCAGCGCGGATACCAGCGATTCCAGGCTGTCGCCCACGGTGTTGCGGCGGGTCAGCGGCAATCCCTGATTAAAAAACAGATCGGCAAGCCAGGCGGCGTTGGTATCGACAATCTGACCGTGCAACACCTCATCGCCGGTCGAGAGCATTTCTGTCTGTAGCATTATTTTCTCCGCAGGAAGGGAAGGCTTTACTATAGCGCGCAGAGAAAAGAAGAAGGAGAAAAACAGGCGCAGCGGAACACCGCGCCCGGAAAATCAGAAGCCTGCGCTGACGCCCAGGTACGGGCCATCGGCCACTTTGCTGTCGCGATCGCCATCTTTACCGGTCATGTTGATGTAGCGGTAACCGGCTTCCACGCTGAGCGGACGGAACAGGGAGAAACGCGCGCCCGCGCTGGCTTCCTGGTAGTCGTTCACGCCGCTGGAAAGCGAATCCGGCGAGTAGTAGTAATCGCCGAACAGCGAGATACGCTGCCCGATATCCCAGCGCACGCCGCCGCCGACAGCCGCCGCGTAGCCTTCATCCCCTTCGTTCGGGTTCAGGTAAATGGCCTTGACGCCCGGCGTGACCATAAACGGCCCCAGCGGCAAGTTGAAGCCCAGACCGGCGCCCACAATATCGCCGTGATCGTCATTGTGCGCCCAGTTGCCGGTCAGTTGCAGACCGCTGCTTTCCGTGCCGAAACCGACGCCCATATTGGTGTAATGCTCGCCCACAGAGCCATTGACGCTGATGGCGCCCGCCTGTGTGGCAGCCAGCAGCAGGCCGGCCAGTGCTAAACGAAGTGTGTTTTTCATTCCATGTATCTCAAAAAAAGAAAAAGAGCCCTGCAAACGCAACGCGGCATTGTACCTGTATCGGGGCGGCGATCAATGCGATGCGCTCACCGCCTCCCTGCGGCACGTGAAAAAGGAGAAAACACCTATGCGGAAAAGCATTAAACGGCGCTTTGGCCGCGCGCGGGCGGATGCAGCGGCAGACGAACGCGCACCAGCAGCCCGCCGAGCTGCTCGCCTTTCAGAAGTTCTGCCCGGGTGCGATGCCAGCGGGCGATGTCATTCACCAGCGCCAGCCCCAGCCCGGCGCCGGGGTGCATCGCGGCATTATCGAGACGGCGAAATGGCGTCAGCGCCTGGTCGCGCTGCGCGGCGTCAATGCCTGGTCCGCTGTCTTCCACCTCAAGGCGCGCCTCGCCTGCGTCAAGGCAGACGCGCACCGTCACCACGCCGCCTGCGGGCGTATATTTCAGCGCGTTATCCAGCAAATTGGCGCACAGCTCCGCCAGCAGCAGAGGCTCGGCGGCGACCCACACCGGCCCTTCTTCGCCCTCGTATCCGAGATCGACCGGTTTGCTGCGCGCCTGCGGCAGGCGGGAGAAACAGCTTTCCCGCGCCGCCGCCACCAGATCCACCACGCCGAGCGCGCGCGTCTCGCCCGGCGCCGCGCGCCGCAGCGTCGCGAGCTGCAACAGGCGTTCGGTCAGATCGATAGTCTGATCCAGCGTCGCGCTCATCGCCTGGAGACTTTCGCGCCACTGCGCCGGATCGGGGCTTGCCAGCGCGACGGCCGCCTGGGTTTTCAGCACGGTCAGCGGCGTTTTTAACTGGTGCGAGGCGTCGGCGCTAAAGCGCTCCTGGCGGGCGATCAGCGCGCGCAGGCGGCTGATATAGCGGTTGAAAGCGATGATCAGCAGCCGCGTTTCCGACCACGGCAGCAGATCGGGCAGCGGGGTCAGCTCGCCGGGCGAGCGTCTCACCATCAGGCGCGAGAGCTTGCGCATGGGCTTGAGTACGCGACGCAGCAGCAATCCGGCGAGCACCAGCGTTAACAGCACCAGCCCGCCCTGCGAGAGCGCGGAAGAGATAAGCAACTGCCGCGCCAGCAGATGACGCGACTGCAACGTCTCGGCGACGTAAATCTCCGCCATGCCGTTAATGCCGTCTTCATTGACCGGCTGCAACAGCCGCGCCACTCGCAGCCGCTGGCCCTGATACGTCGTGTGATAAAACCACGCCAGCGCCGGGT
The DNA here is from genome assembly GCA_000027065.2 of Cronobacter turicensis z3032. Classification (NCBI taxonomy): domain Bacteria; kingdom Pseudomonadati; phylum Pseudomonadota; class Gammaproteobacteria; order Enterobacterales; family Enterobacteriaceae; genus Cronobacter; species Cronobacter turicensis. Next base: position 3,019,156 of record FN543093.2, read on the forward strand.
AAAGTTCGGTGCGCGCCACGCCGCGCGGCATCGACGGCAGATCGTCATAGCCAGAGATCACCCGCCCGTGCGTATCCTGTACTTTGTAGTAGAGGCGGTCATTCATGTTGCGCTCGACGCTGTCCAGCACCACCCAGGGCACGTCCGCCTGCAATTCGCCATGCTGGACGTTCAGGCGCTCGGCAATAATGCGCGCCGAGGCCAGCAACGTGCGATCGTAGGCCTGGGTCGCGGCATTCAGCGCGCTGACGTAGCTGTTTAAGGCCGAAAAGGCCCACAGCAGCGAGAGCGGCAGACCGAGAAACAGCAGCAGTTTTCCGAGCAGAGATTCAGGGCGCAACCAGCTCATCGCTGCACTCCAGCACATAACCCAGGCCGCGCAGCGTGGTAATTTGAACATTGCTCGCCAGCAGCTTTTTGCGCAGCCGGTGGATGTAGATCTCAATACTTTCCGGGCTGACGTCGTCGCTTAAGCTGAACACCTGTTCGAAAAGTTGCTGCCGCGTGACCGGACGGCGGCGGCGATACATCAGCACGGTTAAGAGCGCATGTTCGCGCGGCGTGAGCGCCAGCGGCCTGCCCTGTAATTCGAAATAGCCCGCGTCGTGAAAGGTCAGCTCGCCGAGACGCTGCGCCTCCTGCACCTGCCCTTCGCTACGGCGCACCAGCGCGCGCAGCCGCGCCTCCAGCTCGCTCAGCTCAAATGGCTTCGGCAGATAATCATCGGCGCCCTCGTTAAGGCCTTTCACCCGGTCGGCCACCGCGCCGTGCGCGGTCAACAGCAACACCGGCACCGCCTGCCCGCGGCGGCGCAGACGGCTCAGCACCTCCAGCCCGCTCATGCGCGGCATTTCAATATCCAGCACCGCCACGGCGTAGCGCTCGTTTTGCAGCAAGTGCTCCGCCGCCAGACCGTCGCCGACGCAGTCCACCGCAAAGCCGGTGTTCGTCAGCGCTTTCTCCAGCCAGTGAGCCAGCTCACGGTTATCTTCCGCCAGTAAGAGACGCATATCACATCCAGTAAAGTTTCTGTCGCGATGAAAGGAAACTGAAAGGCTTTAGTTTTAACAATCATGCAACCGATACGCTACAAAGCAGTTCACATAATCAGAAACATCACGGCAGTCATGCATGAGGATGAAAATGAAAACATCGCTTCTCTCTACCCTGTTAGCAACGTCACTGGCTTTCTCTTTTACCACCGCACTGGCGGCCGAGGCGCCGTCACGCCCGGAATGCATCGCGCCCGCCAAGCCCGGCGGCGGCTTCGATTTAACCTGCAAACTGATTCAGGTGAGCCTCCAGGAAACCGGCGCGCTGGAAAAACCGATGCGCGTGACATACATGCCAGGCGGCGTCGGCGCAGTGGCCTATAACGCCATCGTGGCCCAGCGTCCTGGCGAGCCAGGCACTGTCGTGGCGTTTTCCGGCGGCTCGCTGCTTAATCTCTCGCAGGGGAAATTTGGCCGTTATAACGTCGACGATGTGCGCTGGCTCGCGAGCGTCGGCACCGATTACGGCATGATCGCGGTACGCGCCGATTCGCCGTGGAAAACGCTGGGCGACCTGATGAAAGCGCTGGAGAAAGATCCGAACAGCGTGGTGTTTGGCGCGGGCGCGTCCATCGGCAGCCAGGACTGGATGAAGACCGCGCTGCTGGCCCAGAAAGCGGGGGTCGACCCGCACAAGATGCGCTACGTGGCGTTTGAAGGCGGCGGCGAGCCGGTCACCGCGCTGATGGGCAATCACGTGCAGGCGGTGTCGGGCGATCTCAGCGAAATGGTGCCGTACCTCACCGGTAATAAACTGCGGGTGCTGGCGGTGTTCGCCGATGAGCGCCTGCCCGGCCAGCTCGCTCAGGTGCCGACCGCCAAAGAGCAAGGCTTTGACGTGGTGTGGCCTATCATTCGCGGCTTCTACGTCGGCCCCAAAGTCAGCGATGCCGACTACCAGTGGTGGGTGCAGGCCTTCGAAAAACTCCAGCAAACCGACGAGTTTAAAAAGCAGCGCGATCTGCGCGGCCTGTTTGAGTTCAACCTGACCGGCAAAGCGCTGGATGAATATGTGAAAAATCAGGTCAACGACTACCGCGAGAAAGCCAAAGCCTTTGGCCTTGCGAAATAGCGCAGGAGGATGTGATGAGCGATCGCATTTTTGCCGGGATCTGGATCGTGCTGTGTATCGGCGGGCTGTTTGTGGCCTGGCAGATCCACAGCGAGTACGCCTACGAGCCGGTCGGCCCGCGCCCTTTCCCGATGGGCATTATCGCGCTGATGCTGCTGTGCGCGGTGCTGTTACTGCTGCGCCAACCGGATGTCGTCGCCTGGCCGCATCACGCCGTGCTGCAACGGCTGGTGGTGATGGTGATTGTGTTGCTCCTTTATGCCTGGGGCTTTGAATGGCTGGGCTTTCCGCTCGCCACCGCGCTGCTGACGGCGGTGATCGGCATGCTTTTCGGCGCGCAGCTTCCGGCAGCGCTGGTATCCGGCGTGGTGATGGGCGGCGTGCTCTGGTACGCCTTTGACCGCTTGCTTGACGTGACGCTGCCCCTCGGGGCCTGGCTTAATTAACGGGAGCTTTTATGGATACCTGGCTTTATCTCTCGCAGGGCTTCGCCGTCGCGCTGACGCCCACCAACCTGCTGATTGCGCTGATTGGCTGTTTTGTCGGCACTATCGTCGGGCTGCTGCCGGGCCTCGGGCCGATTAACGGCGTCGCCATTTTGCTGCCGCTGGCGTTCGCGATTCATCTGCCTGCGGAATCGGCGCTGATCCTGCTCGCCACGGTCTACATCGGCTGTGAATATGGCGGGCGCATTTCATCGATACTGCTCAACGTGCCGGGCGACGCGGCGGCGATCATGACGGCGCTGGACGGCTACCCGATGGCGCAGCAGGGGCGCGGCGGTGTGGCGCTCTCCATCTCCGCCGTCAGCTCGTTCGTCGGCTCGTTTATCGCGATTTTCGGCATTATTCTTTTCGCGCCGGTACTGGCGGAGTGGTCGCTGGCGTTCGGCCCGGCGGAATATTTCGCGCTGATGGTGTTCGCCATCGCCTGCCTTGGCAGCATGATGGCGCAAAACCCGCTGAAGTCGTTCCTGGCCGCGTTGATTGGCCTCGGGCTTGCGACGGTCGGCGTGGACGCCAATACCGGCGTGTATCGCTTTACGTTTGACAGCGTACATCTCTCGGATGGCGTGCAGTTCATCGTGGTGGTGATTGGCCTGTTCTCGGTGTCTGAAATTCTGCTGATGCTGGAAAGCACCAGCAGCGGCCAGACGCTGGTGCGTAAAACCGGGCGCATGATGTTTAACGCCAAAGAAGCGGCTGCCTGTACGGGCGCGACGCTACGCTCGTCGGTGATCGGCTTTTTTGTCGGCATCCTGCCGGGCGCAGGGGCGACTATCGCCAGCGCCATTACCTATATGACAGAGAAAAAGCTCGGCGATAAAGACGGCTCGTTCGGCAAAGGCGATATTCGCGGCGTGGCGGCGCCCGAGGCGGCGAACAACGCCTCGGCCTGCGGCTCGTTTATCCCGATGCTCACCTTAGGCGTGCCCGGCTCCGGCACCACGGCGGTCATGATGGGCGCGTTGACGCTCTATAACATTACGCCGGGTCCGGCAATGTTTACCGAACAGCCGGATATCGTCTGGGGGCTTATCGCGGCGCTGCTTATCGCCAACGTGATGCTGCTTATCATGAACATTCCGCTGATTGGCCTCTTCACCCGGATGCTGACCATTCCGCTGTGGTTCCTGGTGCCGGCCATCGCGGCGGTTTCAGCGGTAGGCGTCTACGCGGTGCACAGCACGACGTTCGATCTGGTGCTGATGGTGGGCCTCGGCGTGCTGGGCTATATCCTGCGTAAAATGCACTTCCCGATGTCGCCGCTGATCCTGGGTTTCGTGCTGGGGGAGATGCTGGAGCAGAACCTGCGCCGCGCGCTCTCTATCAGTAACGGCGAGCTCGGTATTCTCTGGCAGAGCGGCGTGACCAAAACCCTGCTTATCATGGCCACGCTGGTGATTGTCGTGCCGCCGCTGGTGAAGCAGCTACGCAAGCGTCAGCTAAAAACGCAGGACGATCCTGCCTCCTGAGGGTAAAACGTCGCTGGTCGCCGCGTAGCGGCCAGCGACGGAAACCATTGTATTTTCGCCGTATCTGCCTGATAGTTACCGTTTCAACTTTCTGGTTATCCGTTATGACCGTCGCATCGTCCCGTTCGGGGTTAACATTCGCAGCGCTGGCGCTGGTCCTGATTCTTGTTTACACCGGTATCAGCGCAGGAGACAAACTCACCTGGCTGATGGAAGTAACGCCGGTCATTATTATCGTTCCGCTCTTGATGGCCACGTATTCGCGCTATCCGTTAACTCCGCTGCTTTATGTGCTGATTTTCTTCCATGCCATCATTTTGATGGTCGGCGGTATGTACACGTACGCAAAAGTCCCCCTCGGTTTTGACGTTCAGGCGTGGCTGGATTTAAGCCGCAATCCTTACGACAAACTGGGACACTTTTTTCAGGGACTCGTACCGGCGCTGGCGGCGCGGGAAATTTTGCTGCGCGGCGGCTACGTTCACGGACGTAAAATGCTCGCCTTCGTGGTCTGCTGTATTGCGCTGGCGATTAGCGCCGTTTACGAGTTGATCGAATGGTGGTCGGCGCTGGCGCTGGGACAAGGCGCGGATGACTTTCTCGGCACCCAGGGCGATCCCTGGGATACCCAGTCGGATATGTTTTGCGCCCTGCTCGGCGCGCTGACCACCGTTTTAGCCTTGAGCCACTGGCATACAAAGCAGCTATTGCACATCCAGCGCGCCTGAGTCAGGAATGGCCTGCTGGTTTACCCAGTCACGTAACGCCCGGCGGGATATTTTAATCCCGCCTGCTTTCAGCGCTTCAGGCAGCCGCAGCCAGCGCACCGGCTGCTGAAAGCGCGCCAGCTTATCGGCGCACCAGCTTGCCAGCACGGACAGGTCGCCCTGTTCGCTGCACTCCACGACCGCCACCGGCCGCTGGCCAAATTCCGCATCATCCTGCGGCACAATAAAAATTTGCTCAATCCACGGATGGGCGGCGATCACCCGCTCCACGTCCTCCGGCTGAATCCCTTCTCCGCCGCTAAAAAAGAGATTATCCAGTCTTCCGAGGAGGGTCAGCCTGCCCTCGTCAATTCTGCCGCCATCCCGGGTGGCGAACCATCCGTGCTCATTGGTCAGCGGGATAATTTTCCCCTCGCGCCAGTAACCTGCGGCCATGCTGTCCGAGCGAAGCCAGACTTCGCCATCGACAATCCGCAACTCGCCTCCCGGCAAAGGCTGCCCGACATCCGCCAGACCATCCGCCTCTTTGGCGCATACCGTGGAGGCAAACTCGGTCAGCCCGTAGCCGCACCAGCAGCGAATACCGCGCTTACGGGCCTGTTCGGTTAGCGCCACCGGGATCGCCGCGCCCCCCAACAGCACCGCTTTAAGCGACACGTCGACGCCGCTATTCAGAAGACGCCAGAGCTGGGTCGCCACCAGGGAGGCATGCGTGCAGCCGTGTAACGCCTGTTCCAGCGGCTGCTTGTCGCGTACCGTCAGGCCTGCGCCCGCAACCAGCCAGCGCCAGAGAATGCCCTGGCCGGAAACGTGAAACAGCGGCAGCGAGAGCAGCCAGTCGTCATGCGGGGCAAACGGTATCATCGCCAGTACGCCCTCAGCGCTGGCAAGATGGGCGCGAAAAGTGTGCACAGCCGCTTTCGGTAGTCCGGTCGAACCCGAAGTCAGCGTCAGGGAAGCGATACGATCTTCTCGCCAGGGCGCCGCGCGCTCGCCTGTGGCTGGCTGCAACGTCAGTGAATGAAGCGCCACCGGCAGACAGCCGCCGTTCAACACCAGCGCATGGCGCAGACCCAACGTCGGCAGCAGTTCAGCCAGCAGGGGCGCGGGCAGCTGCGGATTTAGCGGCAGGACGCGAGCGCCGCACTGCAGCAGGGCCAGCCACGCCAGCAAAGCATCGGGCTGATTATAAGCGCGCAGCAGCACGCCATCGCCGTCGCGAACGCCCTGGGCGTGAAATCCCGCCGCCAGCGCATCAATGCATGCGCACAGTTCCCGCCAGCTTAGCCGCCGCTCGTTCAGGCACAGCGCCTGCGCTTCCCCTCTCAGTCGCCGCCAGTGACGCCACGGCCAGTCAAAAAAGTTCACAGCAGCGGCTCCAGCGCATCCACCGACCAGCACGGCAGCGGGCTGTCAGGCCACGGGCGCACCAGTTGGGCCTGCATCAGCGCGAGCGTATCGAGCCCCGGCGTGACACCCGGCGTCAGCCATGCGGCAAGCCGCGCAAGCTGGGTTAAGCCGAGACTGGATTCCAGAGAGGAGCTGATTACTGCCGTCAGCCCCGCCGCGTGCGCGCAGGCAATCTGCTCGCGCACCCGCTCAAGGCTGCCGGTGAGCGTCGGCTTGATAATCACCGCCCGCAGGCCAGGCTCCGCGGCGACGGTAAAATCCCGCTCGCGCAGGCTCTCATCCCAGGCGATAGCAATGCCGGTTTGCGCCGCGAACGCGCGGGAATCGTCAGGCGTTTTGCAGGGTTCTTCGATAAATTCGATGCGCGAGCGGTACGCCGGATTAACGTACTTCGCGAACTGCTGCGCTTTCACTGGCGTCCAGGCGCGGTTAGCGTCAAGCCGCAGGCGCAGCGCAGGCAGCGCCTCCAGCAGCAGGTTGACGACCATGCCGTCTCGCACCGCCTCATACAGCCCTACTTTGACCTTGGCGACGTTATCGCCGCGCTGCCCGGCAAGGCGCGCGAAGAGTTCATCCGGATCGCCGGTGCACAGCGGCGCGACGTGATAGTTCCCGGCCTGCGGCAGCGTGCCGTGAAGCTCCGCCTGCGCGAGACTTAAGCCGAACGCGACGCTCGCCATCGCCGGCAGCGCAGGGGCATCCCCGCGTTGCCACGCCAGAAGCCAGTCGCGCGCGGCAGGCAGCGCGGCGTCCAGCGTCTCTTCGCTGAATCCCGGCAGCGGCGCGATGTCGCCCCACCCTTCGCGCCCGCTGTCACGCAGGCGCACCAACAGGCCGTCGCGGGTTTTCAGGCGCCGCTCCCGCAGCACCACACCCGCGTCCATCGGCACCTGATAACGATAAAGCTGTGCCGCGCGCATTACGGGTTACGCTTAAATTTGCTGAAATCCGGCTGGCGCTTCTGGTTGAACGCATTGCGCCCTTCCTGGCCCTCTTCGGTCATATAAAAAAGCATGGTGGCGTTGCCCGCCAGCTCCTGAAGCCCGGCCTGTCCGTCGCAGTCGGCATTGAGCGCCGCTTTCAGGCAGCGCAGCGCCATCGGGCTGTTTTGCAGCATTTCGCGGCACCAGCGCACCGTCTCTTTCTCAAGCTCCGCCAGCGGGACGACGGTGTTCACCAGCCCCATATCCAGCGCCTGCCGCGCGTCGTACTGACGGCACAGGAACCAGATTTCACGCGCCTTTTTCTGGCCGACGATGCGCGCCATGTAAGAAGCGCCCCAGCCGCCGTCAAACGAGCCGACTTTCGGCCCCGTCTGGCCAAACACCGCGTTTTCCGCCGCAATCGTCAGATCGCACATCATATGCAGCACGTGACCGCCGCCAATCGCAAAACCCGCCACCATCGCCACGACCGGTTTCGGGCAGGTGCGGATCTGGCGCTGGAAATCGAGCACATTAAGATGATGCACGCCGGAGTCGTCCTGATAGCCGCCGTAGTCGCCGCGCACTTTCTGGTCGCCGCCCGCGCAGAAGGCTTTTTCGCCTTCGCCGGTCAGGATAATCACACCGATATTGTCGTCATAGCGTGCATCCGCCAGCGCGTTAATCATCTCTTTAACAGTGAGCGGGCGAAACGCGTTGCGCACCTGCGGGCGGTTAATGGTGATTTTGGCGATGCCGTCAGTGGATTTCTGATAGCGGATATCGGTGTAGCCTGCTGAACAGTCGAGCCATTCGGCAGGCGCATACAGCATCGCTTCATCAGGATAGATCATGGGAGTTCTCCGTTAGGGGCGCAAAATCGCGTTAAGACAGCAGGCCACCGCTGCCGGGTTTTCCCGGTGCGCGTTGTGGCCTGCGCCAGTAATTAAATGTAGAGACGCATTGAGCGTGGCGGCGAGCGCGCGAAATTTTGTATCGCGCTCGCCGCAGAGGTAATGAAACGGTACGGGCAACTGCGCCAGCGGCGCATACAGCGGCGGCTGGCGGCCAAGCGAGGTGGCTTCCAGCATCGTGGCCAGGGCGGCGGGTTTATTACGGGCGCGCAATGTTATTAATGCCTCGCGCTGTGTGTCGGTCAGCGTGGCGAAAACGGGCTGGCGATACCAGGCGTCCAGCACCGTTTCAATCGGTTCATTGTGAAACCGCTGCGCCCACTGTTTATCAGCAAGGAAACGCGCGTTGCGCTCATCGGCATTCAGAAGCCCCGGATGGCCGCCTTCCACCACCAGCCCACGCAGGCCGGGCGTATCGCCCTGCGTGGCGTGAAACATTGCTATCCGCCCGCCAAGCGAGTAACCCACCAGCCAGTAGTTAAGTATGTTGTAACTATCTAACGTTGCGATGAGCTGTTCGTTAACGTGCGCAAAATCCACGGCGCTGAGCTGCGCCGAGCCGCCGTGGCCCGGCAGATCGATAAACAGATGGTCGTGCTCCACGCAGGCCGCAGCGACTGCCTGCCACTCGCGCTGGTCGCCGAGAAAGCCATGTAGCCAGACGACAACGCCGCGCGCGGCGGCGCGGGCAGGCTGAAAATACGCGGCCAGCGGCATCAGGCGCACACCTGTCTGATTAAGCGCTGGAACACCTGCGCGCCGGCGGTTTCCGGGACGCGCAGTTCAATGATGGTCGCGACCGGCGAGCGCCATGCGCGCGCCATCGTCTCTTTAAGCGCAGCCAGGCTCTCCGGCGCGTCGTAGTTCAGCGAAAACATCGCCGCCGCAGGCGCAAAGCTGACGTTTTGCGGCATACAGTAGAATTTTTCGCGCTCGCTGGCGGGCGTCGGGAGCATGGAGAAGATCTGCCCGCCGTTGTTGTTCACGACGATAAGCACGAAAGGCGCGGGCGCGTCGCGCAGGAGCGCCAGCGCGTTGAGATCGTAAAGCGTGGAGAGATCGCCCAGCACCGCAAGCGTGGGTTTACCGGTGGCGCGCTGCACGCCCGCCGCGGTGGAGACCAGCCCGTCGATGCCGCTCGCGCCGCGGTTGCCGTAGACCGGATAACCGGCAGGCAACTGCGCCAGCGCATCCACCAGCCGCACCGTCAGGCTGTTGCCGAGAAAAAGTTGTCCATCCGGCGCCAGAAGTTCCGGCAGCCGGTGCGCCACCTGCGCCTCGCCCCATTCGGTGAGGTCGCGCGCCACGATGCGTTGCGTCTGCGCCGCCAGCCCTTCGAGCGGCTCGGCCCACGGCATCACGGGATGCGCCGGATGGTGTTCGAGCCAGGCGGAGATATCCGCCACCAGCCGACGCCCGCAATGATGCGCCGGATCGAGCCGCCCAGGCAGCGGATCGACAATCCAGTACTCCTGCGCACGACACTCGCTTTGCCACTGCAATACGCGTTTACCGGTCAGGCTGCCTCCAAACTGCACGACAATCTGCGCCTGCGCCAGCAGCGCGGCGGCATCAGGGTGTGCGAGCCAAAGATCGGCGCATGGCAACGGCTGGCCGGTTTGCGACAGTACATCGCCAATCAGCGGCCAGCCAAGACGCGCCGCCCACTGCGCGACGGCCTTGCCTTCCTGCGCTGTGAGCCTGCCTGCCAGCACCACGCCGCGCTGTTCGCGCCAGAAGGGCCAGTCGGCCTGCGTGCTGACGGCCTGCGTATTCTCATAGCGCAACCAGGGCGCATTCATCTGCCACCATTCGCCCGGCGCCTGTTGCCACGCAAGGCCCGTATCGTCCAGCTCGCCATAGAGCGGTTCGGCGAACGGGCAGTTGATATGCAGCGCGCCTGCCTTTAGCGCGCCCATTTTTTCATCGATGGCGCTGATAAGCCAGGCGGCGGGAATGGACGGCGTGGGGCGCGGTAAATCGAGTGCGGCGGCGGGATGCGAGCCAAAAATGGCCTGCTGGCGAATCGCCTGATTTGCGCCGCAATCAATCAGCTCCGGCGGGCGGTCGGCGGTGATCACCACCAGTTTTTCGCCCGTCAGCCCCGCTTCTATCACTGCGGGGTACAGATTCGCCACCGCCGTACCGGACGTAACAATCACCGCCACCGTCTCGCCGCTCGCTTTGGCAAGCCCCAGCGCCAGATGGCCAAGCCCTCGCTCATCGAAATGGGTATGCGGCATAAACGCCGGATTTTGCGCGGCGGCGAGCGTAAGGGGCGTGGAGCGCGAGCCCGGCGCGATGCAAAGATGGCGCACGCCATGGCGGCTCAGCGCCTCAAGGATGACGCCGGCCCAGCGGCGGTTGAAAGTGCTTGTCGACATAAGCTTGTCCGATATCAATTTAGCCGGTTTATTATAAAGCCTCGTCGAAATCGAATTTTGATATGGGTCGGGTTGTGGCGCGGCTCACTGCGCAAGAAGCGTGAGCAGGGCCGCGGCTTTGTTCTCAATTTCCTGCCATTCCAGCGCGGCCTGCGAGCCTGCCACCAGCCCGGCGCCCGCATACACGCGTATCGTCTCATCCTTAAGCCGCGCCGAGCGCAGGCTGACGCAAAACTCTGATTGCTCCAGCGACAGATACCCGGCTGAGCCGGCGTACCATTCGCGATCGAACGGCTCATGCTCAGCGATAAAACGACGCGCCGCCTCGCGCGGTAACCCCGCCACCGCGGCGGTAGGCTGCAACTGACGCAGACACGCCGCGTCGTCCGGTGCGTAAAGCCGCGCCGTGATAGCGCATTTCAGATGCTGCACCCGCCGCAGCCGCACCACTTCAGGCAACCGCGCAGAGATACTATGCGCAATCGCCTGTAGCCGCTCGCGAATATCTTCCACTACCAGCGCATTTTCACGCTGATTTTTATCATCGGCCAGCAGCCATGCGGCGCGCGCCTGCGCCTGCTCGTCGTCAGGAAGATTCTCCACCGTGCCCGCCAGCGCCTCGGTGTCAAGCGCCAGCCCGCGGCGCCGCCACAGCCGCTCCGGCGTGGAGCCGAGAAACGCCTCGCGCGCGCTGAACGCCAGATAAAAATGGTAGCAATGGTGATTGGCTTCACGGCTTGCGGCCATCAGGGCGGTCGCATCAGGAGGCGCGACAAAACGCAGATCGGTGGCGCGCGCCAGCACCACTTTGGCGATGTCGCCGCGTTCGATAGCGCTCGTCGCCGCGCCGACCAGCTGCGTCCACGGCTGCGCCTGTGGGACATCGCAGCGGCTGACGCGGCGCGGTGGGCGTTGCATCAGCGTTTGTCGCGCCGGTTGTAGGTTATGAATGAGCGGCTTTAAGGCCTGCGCCGCCCTTTGTTGCGAGCAGGCGCTGTAGATCGTCACAATCAGCCAGGCGCGATTCTCCTCCCGGCGCAACTCCAGACGCGGGACGAAGAAAAGCCCGTTTTGCGGATCAAACGCGTTCAGCCCCCATGCGCGCAGCCCTGGCGTATCCGCATGCTGGCGCAAAAACACCTGCGCCTCGTTAAGACTTGAGAATGTGCACGCCGCGCCAAGCGTGGCGGTCTCTTCATGACCCTCGCGAGAACGCCAGTAAAACTGCGGGAAACCAGGCTGCGCGCCAAGCCAGGCGAGAAAATCACAGGATTCAGGGGAAAATTCAAAGGCGCAACGCCAGAGGCCGGGCGTATCCGGCGCGTCGGCAAGCGCCTTTTCAGCCAGCGCCTGCGCAGCGGCGAGGGTATTCACAGGTTTCCTTTCCTTTGCTTAAAACCATGCATTCTACAGGGTCTTAAAGGCAAAAAAAATGGCGCACCCGAAATGGATGCGCCGGTGCGCGATGTGCCGTGAATTAACGGCGGGCTAACAGCAGGCCCAGCACCAGACCTGCGGCGGCGCCGATACCTACGCCCTGCCACGGTTTTTCATGCACATAGTCATCGGCACGATAGACCGCCTGTTTGGCGCGGAAGTAGTAGTTGTCGGACGCCGTGCTGACGCGGCTTTTCACGTCATGCAGCGCCTGCTCAGCGCGGGCTTTCAGCTCAACATATTTTTGATCCGCCGGGTCGCCGGAAGAACGCAGGATCTCTTCCAGAGTATCGCTCAGCAGGGTCAGATCATCGTCTACGCGCGTTTCATAAGGTTGTGAAGATAAAGGCATAACTGGTCTCCGTGTTAACAAGTTACCGGTTTGCTAACTATAGACACTCTCACGCTTTTTTGCCTGGACGCGGTTCGCGCCGCATCCCGATGTGCGGTATGCCGTCTTCGTCATAGATATCGGTGGCGGGAACAAAGCCAAACTGCGCGTAAAATGCCTGGAGATGCGCCTGTGCGCTCAGGTATAGCGGGCTCTGCGGCCAGTTGCGCTCGCAGCTCTCCACGGCGCGTTTCATCAGCGCTACCCCCAGCTTTTCACCCCGCGCGGCGCCGGAAACAATGACCCGCCCTATCGCAACTGGTGTGTGTGGATCGTCACTTTTCAGAATCCTCGCATAAGCAATCAGCTTGTTATCGCGCCAGGCGAGCAGATGGCGGTTCTCGCCCACCAGATCTTCACCATCCACATCCAGATAAGGGCACGTTTGTTCAACCACAAACACTTCACAGCGCAGCTTCAGCAGCGCGTATAACGTCGGGACATCCAGTTCGGCGTGATGTTTATCCTGCCAGTCGATCATATTGGGCTCCAGAATGTACGGCGATCCTCGTTATACTAAAAGCTTTCGCTCAATCGTACAGAGTAAATTGCTCATGGAACTGACATTTTTAGGCACCAGCGCCGGGCTGCCCTCGACGACCCGCAATGTGACGGCCATCGTGCTGAACCCGCAAAATAATCAGTCGGGGCTATGGCTTTTTGACTGCGGCGAGGCCACCCAGCACCAGATGCTGCGCGCCAGCGCCAACCCCGGCAAGATAGAGAAAATCTTTATCACGCACCTGCATGGCGATCACATCTTCGGGTTGCCGGGCCTGCTGTGCAGCCGCTCCATGGCGGGCTGCGAGACGCCGCTTGAGGTTTATGGCCCGAAAGGCATCGCCGAATTTATCGAAACTACGCTGCGCCTGAGCGGCTCCTGGACCAGCTACCCGCTGAGCGTTCATGAGATAACCGAAGGACAGCTGTTTGACGACAGCGAGCTTACCGTTACCGCATTCCCGCTCACGCACCCTGTAGAGTGTTACGGCTATCGCATTGAAGAGCATGATAAGCCCGGCGCGCTGGACGCGGCGCGCCTTAAGGCGGCGGGCGTCGCGCCAGGGCCGCTGTTTCAGCAGCTTAAGCGTGGCGAGACAGTGACGCTTGATGACGGACGCACGCTATGCGGCGCCGATTACCTGAGTGCGCCGCGTCCTGGCAAAAAGATAGCGATTTTCGGCGATACCGCCCCGACGCCGCAGGCAGTGGCCCTCGCCCGTGATGTGGATGTGATGGTCCATGAAACCACGCTTGAAGCGGCGATGGCGGAGAAAGCCAACGGCCGCGGACATTCAACCACGCAGCAGGCGGCGACGGTGGCGAAAGACGCGGGCGCGAAGCGTCTGGTGATGACGCATTTCAGCTCACGCTACGGCGCGGAAGACTGCCAGCGGCTCCTCGCGGAGTGCCAGGCCGTGTTCCCGGCAAGCGAGCTGGCGGAAGATTTCCTGACTATTACGGTATAGTGCCCATAAAAAACCGCCGATAAACGGCGGTTTTTTAGCTTAAGCGCATGGCTTACATCAGCGGTTTCGCCAGCTGCACCAGCGTAATCAGCGGCTGCGGCCAGACACCCAGCACCAGTACCAGCAGCGCGGAGATCAGTACCACGACGCCGCCCGCGCTGTACGCCCAGTTGGACGGTACGTCGCGGTTAAGCTGCTGCGGCGCGTTCAGGTACAGACTCACCGCTACGCGCAGGTAGTAGTAGAGGCCAATCGCAGAACCCACCACCACAGCGCCGGTCAGCCACCACAGGTTAGACTGCACACCCACGGCCAGCACGTAGAATTTACCGATAAAGCCCAGCGTCATCGGAATACCCGCCAGCGACAGCATCATCACGGTCATCACGGCCGACAGGATCGGACGGTGCCAGAACAGACCGCGGTAGGAGTAGAGCGAATCCGCGTCCGGTCCGCGATACGGGCTGGACATCAGGCTCACCACGCCGAACGCGCCGAGGCTGCTGAAGAGATAACCCGCCAGGTAAACGCCCACGGCTTCCATCGACATTTCGCCGCTTTTCAGCGCAATCAGCGCGACCAGCAGATAGCCCAGATGCGAGATGGAGGAGTAACCAAGCAGACGTTTAATGTTGGTCTGGGTCAGCGCCATCAGGTTACCGAAGATGATGGAGGCGAAGGCGAGCACGCCTAACACCACGCGTACCGCCTCGCTGTCACCTAGCGGCGCGTAGAGGAACAGACGCATCACCACGCCGAAGATAGCGATTTTGCTCGCGGTCGCCAGGAACGTGGAAACCGGCGCAGGCGCGCCCTGGTAGACATCCGGCGTCCAGAGGTGGAACGGCACCAGAGAGAGCTTAAAGCCGAGGCCGACAATCATCAGGCCCAGACCCGCCAGCAGCAGCGGCTCGCTCAGCATGTTGTCCGCGAGGCTCTTACCGAGCGTGACGAACGACAGGCTGCCGGACTGCGCGTATACCAGCGCCATACCAAACAGCAGGAAGGACGAGGCCGCGGCAGACAGGATGGTGTATTTGATAGCCGCTTCCAGCGAGCGTTTCTGACGAAATGCGTAACCGACCAGGCCAAACAGCGGCAGAGAGATAAGCTCGATACCCAGGAACAGCGCCGCCAGATGATTGGCGTTCGCCAGCAGAATACCGCCCAGTGCGGCAATCAGCACCAGCAGGTAGAACTCTTCCTTGTTATCGTTGTAGCCCTGTAGCCACGGATAGGCGAAGGTGCAGGTGGCGAGGCTCGCCAGCAGCACCAGACCGGTATACAGCATGGCGTAACCGTCCACGCGCATCAGCGGCGTGACGTCCATCGCACCTGCCTGACCCACGAACCACAGCGACAGCAGCGCGGCGTTCAGGCCGACAACAGACAGCGTGGCGTTGAGGAAGTGATTACGTCGCCACGCAATGGAGAGCATCACAACTACCACCGTCAATCCGACGATCAGCAGCGGTAGCAGCGCGATCAATTGTTGAGTAGTTATTGTCATGGCGAATTACGGCCTTGTAGTTGAAACAGAATCGGTAAACCACTGCTGAATATTGCTCATCGCCGAATGGGATGTATCCAGAATTGGCTGGGGATAAAAGCCCAGCAGTACCAGAAGCACCACCAGCAGCAGGATCATAAACAGCTCGCGCGGCGACAGGCCGCGAATCTCCTGACTCGCCGCTTCGCTCTTCGGCTGGCCGAAGTACGCGCGATGCAGCATCGCCAGCGAGTAAACGGACGCGAATACCAGACCGAAGGTCGAAATCACGGTAATCACCGGGACGACCTGGAAGCTGCCGAACAGGATCATGAATTCGCCGACGAAGTTACCGGTGCCCGGCATACCGAGCGTCGCCACGGCAAAGAACATCGACAGCGCCGGCAGCCACCTGATTTTGCTCCACAGGCCGCCCATCTGGCGCATATCGCGAGTATGCAGACGCTCATAGAGCTGGCCGCACAGAATAAACAGACCCGCCGCGGAAAGACCGTGAGCGATCATCTGGATAACCGCGCCCTGATAAGCAAGCTGGCTGCCGGTGTAGATGGCGATCAGCACAAAGCCCATGTGGGAAACGGAGGTGTAGGCGATAAGACGTTTGATGTCGTACTGGGTAAAGGCCATCCACGCGCCGTAGAAGATGCCAATCACACCAAGCCACATGGCGATCGGGGCGAATTCCGCGGAAGCGTTCGGGAACAGCGGCAGCGCGAAGCGCAGCAGACCGTAGGCCGCGGTTTTCAGCAGAATACCCGCGAGGTCAACAGAGCCTGCGGTCGGAGCCTGAGAGTGCGCGTCCGGCAGCCAGCCGTGCAGCGGCACCACCGGCATTTTCACCGCAAACGCGATGAAGAAGCCCAGCATCAGCAGATATTCAACACCGTGGGACATCGGCGTTTTCAGCAGGCGTTCATAGTTGAACGTCCACTCGCCCGTGGCGTTGTAGTGCACAAACACCAGCGCCAGGATAGCAATCAACATCACCAGACCGCTCGCCTGGGTATAGATGAAGAATTTGGTCGCCGCCGTGATACGCGTTTTACCGTCCGATGCCTTATGGCCCCACAGGGCAATCAGGAAGTACATCGGCACCAGCATCATTTCCCAGAAGAAGAAGAACAGGAACATGTCGATGGCGAGGAACACGCCGATAACGCCGCCCAGGATCCACATCAGGTTGAGGTGGAAGAAGCCCTGGTATTTTTCAATTTCATTCCACGAGCAGAGCACCGCCAGCACGCCGAGCAGGCCCGTCAGCACTACCATCAGCAGCGACAGACCGTCGATGGCTAAGTGGATGGTGATCCCAAAACGCGGGATCCAGTCGAGAATGTACTGGTCCTGCCACTTCGGAAACTCACCGGATTGCGTCAGGGAGTAGCCGCCCTGCAACCAGAGTTGCAGGCCGAGCGCCAGCGTCAGCCCCATGGTAATCAGCGCAATCCAGCGCGGCACCTTGACGCCGAAGCGTTCGGTCTGCCAGCACAGGAAGCCGCCGATAAAGGGAATCAGTATTAGCCAGGGTAGTAACATGGCGATTTTTGTTCCTTGTTTAAGTCCAGCTCAGGCTATCTTACTCGCCACCGTGAACCCTGCTGCGCGCAGAAGGTGTCCACGGTGACTTCGCTGATAACGCCTGTCCTTTCAGACTTGATTTTCAACGAATTCTTTTAAAATTCACTTATGAATCAACGCAACACCATCAGCAACACCAGCACGACCACCGCACCAATGCTCATTGAGGCCACATACCAGCGCAGGTAGCCGTTCTCGCTCAGCAGCAGACCGCGGCCTGCGTAGCGGGAAAGGATGGCCGGAATGTTCATCAGCGCATTCAGCGGATCGCGTTGCAGCAGCCAGGCGATGCCCAGGAAAGGCTTGACGAACACTTTGTCATACAGCCAGTCGAAGCCCCAGGCGTGATACCACCAGGTGCCGAAGAAACGACCCGGCGCGCTCTTGGCGACGGCGCTGACCAGCGTACGCTTGCCAAGCCACAGCCAGGCGGCGATCAGGATACCGACAATCGCTACCACGCCCGAGGTGATTTCCAGCGCCATTTTGCCTTCGTGACCGAAGTGGTTTTCCGGCAATACGCCCGCCAGCGGCGGCGTAATCAGCGCGCCGACAAAGGTGGAAAGCACCAGCAGCACGATAAGCGGCAGATGATGGGTAATCCCCTTCCCTGCGTGTGCGTGAATTTTTTCTTCGCCGTGGAACACGATGAAAATCATGCGGAAGGTATAGATGGACGTCAGGAACGCGCCCACCAGACCCGCCAGCATTAAGTAGTTATGACCGTTGGCAGCAGCGCCCCACAGAATTTCATCTTTACTGTAGAAGCCTGCGGTCACGACCGGCAGTGCCGCAAGGGCTGCGCCGCCCACCAGGAAACAGGCGTAAACCAGCGGAATGGATTTACGCAGGCCGCCCATTTTGAAGATGTTCTGCTCGTGGTGGCACGCCAGAATGACGGAGCCGGACGAGAGGAACAGCAGCGCTTTAAAGAACGCGTGCGTCATCAGGTGGAAAATCGCCGCATCCCACGCCTGGACGCCAAGCGCCAGGAACATGTAGCCAATCTGGCTCATGGTGGAGTAGGCGAGTACGCGTTTGATGTCGGTCTGCACCAGCGCGGCGAAGCCCGCCAGCACCAGCGTAATGGCGCCGACGATACCGACCAGATGCAGCACGTCCGGCGTCAGCAGGAACAGACCGTGGGTACGGGCAATCAGGTAAACGCCCGCGGTCACCATGGTCGCCGCGTGGATCAGCGCAGAAACCGGCGTCGGGCCCGCCATCGCATCCGCAAGCCAGGTCTGGAGCGGAAGCTGTGCGGATTTACCGACCGCGCCGCCGAGCAGCATCAGCGTCGCCCAACGCAACATTTCATTGCCATTAGCGAAGTGCTGCGGCGCCAGTTCCACCATTTCGCGGAAGTTCAGCGTGCCGAGTTCGTTGTAGAGAATAAACAGCGCGAACGCGAGGAAGACGTCGCCCACACGGGTTACGACAAACGCTTTCATCGCCGCGGCGCCGTTCTTCGGATCGGTGTAGTAGAAGCCGATCAGCAGATAGGAGCAGAGACCCACGCCTTCCCAGCCGAGGTACATCAACAGCAGGTTATCGGAGAGCACCAGTACAACCATGCTCGCGATAAAGAGGTTGGTGTACGCGAAAAAGCGGGAGTAGCCCTCTTCGCCGCGCATATACCAGGACGCGAACATGTGGATCAGGAAGCCTACGCCGGTAACCACAGAAAGCATGGTCAGCGAAAGGCCATCCAGCACCAGGTTGACGCCGATGTTGAAATCGCCAACTGACATCCAGGTCCACAGCGGCAGCGAGAATGCCTGCTTACCGTTATTAAAGAAATCAATGCCAGCGTAAGCGGTGACCAGCGCCGCCAGGCCCACAGAGCCGACCCCAATCGTCGCGGAGAGGTTTTCCGACCAGCGACCACGGGAGAAGGCGAGCAGAATATAGCCAATCAATGGCAAAATAATGGTTAATGCGAGCAGGTTCATCCACGCATCTCACTTACTGAATCGATATTCAGGTTCTGGCGACGACGATGGAGTTGCAGCAGCAGCGCGAGGCCGATACTGGCTTCCGCCGCGGCTAAGCTAATCGCCAGGATATACATTATCTGACCGTCAGTCTGGCCCCAGTAGCTGCCTGCAACCACGAAAGCGAGCGCGGCGGCGTTAATCATGATTTCCAGCCCAATCAGCATAAACAGCAGATTGCGACGGATAACCAGACCGGTCAGACCCAGGACGAACAGAATAGCCGCCAGGATCAGTCCATGTTGTAACGGGATCATGCGCGCTCCTCCGTTTTTCTTTTCGACGCGTCCGACGGAGCACCGCCGCGCACGCTTACCACATCGCCCGCTTTCTCTTCACGGCCAAGATGGAAAGCCACGACCAGGCCCGCCAACAGCAACATGGAAGCGAGTTCCACCGCCAGTACGTAAGTCTTGAACAGGTCGGTACCGACGGCTTTTGCGCTAATTGGGTTGCCTTCAATGCCCTGATCGTTAACGCCCAGAATGGCGTAGACAATCACTACCAGCAGGACGGCCGAGAGAATGCCAGGGCCAATCCAGATCTGCGGTTTGAGCCATTCGCGCTCCTGACGCACCACGGAATCGCCGAGGTTCAGCATCATGACCACGAACACAAAGAGCACCATGATGGCGCCTGCGTAGACGATGATTTCCAGCGCACCGGCGAAGTAAGCGCCGAGTGAGAAAAAGACGCCTGCGATCGCCAACAGCGAAATGATCAGGTACAGCAGCGCGTGTACCGGATTGCTGTGGGTGATCACCCGGGCGGTGGTCAGGACCGCCACAAGGGCGCAGATATAAAAAGCGAATTCCATTCCTGACTCCTTAAGGTAACAGGCCTTTGACGTCGATAGGTTTGGCTTCGTTTTCCGCGTCGCCTTTATCTTTGCCGTCGATTGCCATACCCGCCATCCGGTAGAAGTTATATTCCGGGTATTTGCCCGGACCGGAGATCAGCAGGTCCTCTTTTTCATACACCAGATCCTGGCGCTTAAACTCGCCCAGCTCGAAATCCGGCGTCAGCTGGATAGCGGTGGTCGGGCAGGCCTCTTCGCACATACCGCAGAAAATGCAGCGTGAGAAGTTGATGCGGAAAAACTCTGGATACCAGCGGCCATCTTTCGTCTCCGCTTTTTGCAGAGAGATACAGCCCACCGGGCAGGCGACCGCACAGAGGTTACAGGCCACACAGCGCTCCTGACCGTCCGGATCGCGCGTCAGCACGATACGGCCGCGGTAGCGCGGCGGCAGATAAACCGGCTCTTCCGGATACATGCGCGTTTCGCGTTTGGAAAACGCGTGCAGGCCAATCATCCAGATACTGCGTAGTTGGGTGCCGAAACCAACCACTATGTCTTTCAATGTCATGGTTTTCTCACCCCTTATGCCGCTGTCTGCCAGAGAATGACAGCCGCGGTTACCAGCAGATTGATAAGCGTCAGAGGCAGGCACACTTTCCAGCCGAAGGACATTACCTGGTCATAACGAGGACGCGGTAATGCGGCGCGAATCAAAATAAACATCATCATGAAAAACGCGGTTTTCAGCGCGAACCAGATGAAAGGCGGTAACCAGGGGCCCTGCCAGCCACCGAAGAACAGCGTCACGATAAGCGCGGAAACGGTCACAATCCCGATATATTCGCCCACGAAGAACAGACCGAACTTCATGCCGGAATATTCGATATGGTAACCGTCAGCCAGTTCCTGCTCCGCTTCCGGCTGGTCAAACGGGTGACGGTGACACACCGCAACGCCTGCGATAGCGAAAGTGATGAAGCCAAAGAACTGCGGGATCACGTTCCAGAGATGCGCCTGGTTGTTGACGATATCGGTCATGTTGAACGACCCCGCCTGCGCCACAACGCCCATCAGCGAGAGACCGAGGAACACTTCGTAGCTCAGCGTCTGCGCAGAAGCACGCATCGCGCCCAGCAGCGAGTATTTGTTGTTGCTCGACCAGCCGGCGAACAGCACCGCGTAGACGCCAAGGCCCGCCATCATCAGGAAGAAGAGGATCCCAATATTGAGATCCGCCACCACCCAGGTGGGGCTCACAGGCACAATCGCGAACGCCAGTAGCAGCGAGGTGAACGCGATCATCGGCGCCAGCGTAAAGATGACGCGGTCAGAGAAGCGCGGGATCCAGTCCTCTTTAAAGAACATTTTGATCATGTCCGCGACCAGCTGGAGCGAACCGCCCCAGCCAACGCGGTTCGGCCCATAACGGTTCTGGAAGAGGCCGAGCAGACGGCGCTCCCCAAAACTCATGAACGCGCCGCAGCTCACGACCACCAGCAGAATGACCACCGCTTTCAGGATGCTGAGCAGGATCTCGATAACATCCGGTGTCAACCAACTCATTGCGCAGCCTCCTGCAGATTTTCAAGACGAGCGCCAGCCATGACAGGCGCGATGCCCGGCATCCCCATCGGCAGACCAACCTGCCCTTCCGTCAGTCCTTCAGACAGCTGCAACGGCAGCGTGATAGTCTGGCCTTCATAGTTGAAGGAGACTTTCGCGCCCGCGTTGACGCCAAGCTTCGCGGCATCTGCCGGATTCAGGCGGATATACGGCTGCGGCATGCGGCTCTGGAAGACCGGCGAACGCTGCGACAGCTCATCGCTGCCGAACAGGTGGTAATAAGGCGCGATACGCCACTGGCCATCCTGCGGCGCGAAACGCTGCGGTACGGTCGTGAAGTAGTCGATAGCGCCCTCGCCCGCCTCAATGAGACGCACGCCCGGATCGCCGTGACGCAGGTGCCCGCCCACTTCGTCCTGGAATTTGTTCCAGGCCTGCGGGGAGTTCCAGCCCGGCGCCCAGGCGAACGGCACCTGAGAACGCGGCGCGTCCGGATGGTTGTTCCCTTCCATTGAGAAGGAGAACATGGTGTCTTTATCCTGCGGCTGACGCGGCTCGTGAACGCTGATGTTCGCGCGCATCGCGGTGCGACCGCTGTAACGATGCGGTTCGCGCGCCAGTTTCTGGCCGCGGATGCGGAAATTCGCGTCCGGCGCGGCGTCTTTAATGCCCGCCAGGTGCGGCAGTTTCGCGATGCAGGCGTCGATCACGTGGTCGAGCTGCGTCCAGTCCGGATGGCGGTTTTCCAGCGTGCTGTGCAGCGAATGCAGCCAGCGCCAGCTTTCCAGCATGGTCACGGTGTTGTCATAGTATGACGGGTCATAAACCTGGAAGAAGCGCTGCGCGCGGCCTTCGTTGTTGATGACCGTGCCGTCGCTTTCAGCGAAGCTCGCGGTGGAGAGCACGAGATGCGCGTGATCCATGATAGCGGTGCGCTGATGATCGATTACCATCACCAGCGGCGCTTTCGCAAGCGCGGCGTCCACACGTGCCGCCGAGGCGTGACGGTGCAGATCGTTTTCCAGCACGATAACGGCGTCAGCGCTGCCGGTTTCCAGCTCGTTCAGCGCGTCGTCAAGCGAACCGCCGCCAATCATGCCGAGGCCGACGCTGTTAACCGCGCGGGCGATCAGGGTGATCCCCACATCCGCGCCGCGGCCTTTCAACGCTTTCGCGACGTTCGCGGCCGCCTGGATCACTTCCACGCTGCCAGCGTTGGTGCCGGAGATAATCAGCGGCTTCTTCGCCCCTGCCAGCGCCTGAACAATCACGTCGACTTTGTTTTGCAGGTCGCGATCCAGCCCGTCGACCGCAGGCGATGCGGTATCCAGCGCGTTGGCGATAGCAAAACCGAGACGCGCCTGATCTTCCACAGGCGCGCGATAGGTCCACGCGGCAATATCGTCCAGACGGGTGCTGTCGACGTTAGTCACGAACAGCGGATGTTTGGCACGCTGGCCGATGTTCAGGATGGCCGCGATCTGCCAGTCAGCTACTTTCTGGGCCGCCGCCATTTCGCGCGCTTTGCCTTTCACTGCCTGACGAACCGCCAGCGCCACGCGCGCGCCGGTCTGGGTGATGTCTTCGCCCAGAATCAGCACGGCATCGTAAGATTCAATCTCACGCAGCGCCGGAGTGCGAATGCCGCTTTCGCGCAGCACTTTCAGCATCAGTTGCAGACGTTCCTGCTCGCCCGCCGCGATGCCGGTATAGAAGTTTTCCGCCCCGACCAGTTCGCGCAGCGCGAAGTTGCTCTCAACGCTCGCGCGCGGGGAGCCGATACCGATGACTTTCTTCGACTGGCGCAGAATATCCGCCGCGCCCTGCATCGCCTGCTCGGCGTTCAGGGTGATCAGGTCATCGCCACGGCGCTGAACCGGACGACGCGGACGGTCTTTCAGATTGACGTAGCCGTAGCCGAAACGGCCGCGGTCGCACAGGAAGTAGTGGTTAACGGTACCGTTGTAGCGGTTTTCGATACGACGCAGCTCGCCATAGCGTTCGCCAGGGCTGGTGTTGCAGCCCAGCGAGCATTGCTGGCAGATGCTCGGCGCAAACTGCATATCCCATTTACGGTTGTAGCGCTCGGAGTGCGTTTTATCGGTGAATACGCCGGTCGGGCAGATTTCGACCAGGTTACCGGAGAATTCGCTCTCAAGCGTACCGTCTTCCGGACGACCGAAATAGACGTTGTCATGCGCGCCGTAAACACCAAGATCGGTGCCGTCAGCGTAATCTTTGTAGTAACGCACGCAACGATAGCAGGCGATGCAGCGGTTCATCTCATGATTGATGAACGGCCCCAGATCCTGATTGCGGTGAGTACGCTTGGTGAAGCGGTAGCGACGGAAGCTATGGCCGGTCATCACCGTCATATCCTGCAGGTGGCAGTTGCCGCCCTCTTCACAGACCGGACAGTCGTGCGGGTGGTTGGTCATCAGCCACTCCACGACGCTTTCGCGGAACTGTTTCGCTTCGTTGTCGTCAATAGAGATAAAGGTTCCATCGGATGCCGGCGTCATGCAGGACATCACCAGGCGACCACGGGTATCTTCCGCGTTCTGATATTGCTTCACCGCGCACTGGCGGCAGGCACCAACGCTACCCAGCGCCGGATGCCAGCAAAAATAAGGAATATCGAGGCCGAGCGACAGACATGCCTGCAGCAGGTTGTCCGCGCCGTCTACCTCATATTCTTTGCCGTCTACATGAATCGTAGCCATAGTCAGCATGCTTCCAGTTGGCCTGGCGCGAGCCAGGCGTTAATCAAAATGCTTTTACCAGCGCGTCTTGAGCAGGTTCGGCTGAATACCATTAATGGCACGGGTGTTGCCGGGGCTCTGCTTAATGCCCGCTTCGAATTCGTCACGGAAATATTTAATGGCGCTCTGAAGTGGCTCTACGGCACCTGGCGCATGGGCACAGAACGTTTTACCCGGGCCCAGGAAGCGGCAGAGCTGCTCCAGGGTTTCGATATCCCCCGGCTGCCCTTCGCCGCGCTCCAGCGCGCGCAGGATTTTAACGCTCCACGGCAGGCCGTCACGGCACGGCGTACACCAGCCGCAGGACTCGCGCGCGAAGAACTCTTCCAGGTTACGTACCAGCGACACCATATTGATTTCGTGGTCGACGGCCATCGCCAGCGCAGTGCCAAGACGGCTGCCCGCTTTACCGATGCTGGCGAACTCCATCGGGAGATCGAGGTGCGCGTCGGTCAGGAAATCTGTCCCCGCGCCGCCCGGCTGCCAGGCTTTGAATGTCAGGCCGTCACGCATGCCGCCCGCGTACTCTTCAAGGATTTCACGCGCGGTAGTGCCGAACGGCAGCTCCCAGACGCCCGGGTTTTTCACGCGCCCGGAGAAGCCCATCAGTTTGGTGCCTTTGTCTTCGCTGGTCGACAGGCCCTGATACCACTCCACGCCATTGGCGAGAATGGCCGGCACGTTGCACAGGGTTTCGACGTTGTTAACGCAGGTCGGTTTGCCCCATACGCCGCTGGACGCCGGGAACGGCGGCTTAGAACGCGGGTTGGCGCGACGGCCTTCCAGCGAGTTGATAAGCGCCGTCTCTTCGCCGCAGATATAGCGGCCCGCCCCGGTGTGCACGAAGAGTTCAAAATCGAACCCCGAGCCGAGAATATTTTTACCAAGCAGCCCGGCTTCGGTCGCTTCCGCGATAGCGCGGCGCAGACGTTCGGCGGCTTCGATATACTCGCCGCGCAGGAAGATGTAACCGCGGTACGCTTTCAGCGCGAACGCGGAAATCAGCATGCCTTCCACCAGCAGGTGCGGCAGCTGTTCCATTAGCATGCGGTCTTTATAGGTGCCCGGCTCCATTTCATCGGCGTTACACAGCAGGTAACGGATGTTCATGGATTCGTCTTTCGGCATCAGGCTCCATTTCAGACCGGTGGAGAAGCCCGCGCCGCCGCGCCCTTTCAGACCCGCGTCTTTCACGGCGTTGACGATTTCATCCGGCGCCATGCCGGTGAGCGCTTTACGCGCGCCTTCGTAGCCGTTTTTGCTGCGGTACTCTTCAAGCCAGACCGGTTGCTTGTCGTCACGCATACGCCAGGTCAGCGGATGCGTTTCGGCAGTACGAATAATCTGTTTCATTTGTACTGCTCCAGAAGTTCAGGGATCCCTTCCGGCGTCAGATAACTGTGAGTGTCCTCATCAATCATCATGGTCGGCCCTTTGTCGCAGTTGCCAAGGCAGCAGGTCGGCAGCAGGGTAAAGCGTCCGTCAAACGTAGTCTGGCCCGGTTTGATGCTCAGATGTTTTTCAATCGCGGACTGAATCCCCTGATAGCCGGTGATGTGACACACCACGCTATCGCAGTAGCGAATCACGTGACGACCTACCGGCTGGCGGAAAATCTGGCTATAGAAGGTCGCGACCCCTTCGACGTCGCTCGCCGGAATGCCGAGGACGTCCGCTATCGCATAGATAGCGCCGTCCGGCACCCAGCCACGCTGCTTCTGAACGATTTTCAGCGCTTCAATGGACGCCGCACGCGGGTCTTCGTAGTGGTGCTTCTCGTGCTCAATCGCCTCACGCTCTGCCGCACTCAGCTCAAAAGCCTCGTTCTGTGGTTGTTGATTCTCGTGCATAGTTAGCGATCCACATCAGACATTACAAAATCGATACTACCCAGATAGACAATCAGGTCGGAAACCAGGCTGCCGCGGATCACCGAAGGAATCTGCTGAAGATGCGGGAAACTCGGTGTACGGACGCGGGTACGGTAGCTCATGGTGCTGCCGTCGCTGGTCAGGTAGTAACTGTTAATCCCCTTGGTTGCCTCAATCATCTGGAAGGATTCGTTGGCCGGCATGACCGGGCCCCACGAAACCTGCAGGAAGTGAGTAATCAGGGTTTCGATATGTTGCAGCGTGCGCTCTTTCGGCGGCGGCGTGGTCAGCGGGTGATCCGCCTTGAACGGGCCTTCCGGCATGTTTTTCAGGCACTGCTCAAGAATACGCAGCGACTGGCGCACTTCTTCGACTTTCAGCATCACGCGGGTGTAGCAATCGCTGATGCCGCCGCCGACCGGCACTTCGAACTCGAAGTTCTGGTAGCCAGAGTACGGGCGCGCTTTACGCACGTCGAAATCGATACCGGTGGCGCGAAGGCCAGCCCCGGTGGTGCCCCATGCCAGCGCTTCTTTGGCGTCATACGCCGCCACACCCTGAGAACGACCTTTCAGGATGGTGTTTTTCAGCGCTGCTTTGACGTAGGAGTCGAGACGTTTCGGCATCCACTCCAGGAACTCTTTCAGCAGGCGATCCCAGCCGCGCGGCAGATCGTGCGCGACGCCGCCGATGCGGAACCAGGCCGGGTGCATACGGAAACCGGTGATCGCTTCGACCAGATCGTAGATTTTCTGACGATCGGTGAAAGCGAAGAAGACCGGCGTCATCGCGCCCACGTCCTGAATAAACGTCGAGATATACAGCAGATGGCTGTTGATGCGGAACAGCTCAGAGAGCATCACGCGGATCACTTCCACGCGCTCCGGCACCTGAATCCCCGCCAGTTTTTCCACGGCCAGCACGTACGGCATTTCGTTTACGCAGCCGCCGAGGTATTCGATGCGGTCGGTATAAGGAATGTAGCTGTGCCAGGACTGACGCTCGCCCATTTTCTCAGCGCCGCGGTGGTGGTAACCGATATCCGGCACGCAGTCGACAATCTCTTCGCCGTCCAGTTGCAGGATGATACGGAACGCACCGTGCGCCGACGGGTGGTTCGGGCCGAGGTTCAGGAACATGAAATCTTCAGTGTCGTTGCCGCGCTTCATGCCCCATTCTTCGGGCTTGAAGGTCAGCGCTTCCATTTCCAGCTCTTCTTTTTGCTTGGTGAGCGTAAACGGATCGAATTCAGTCGCGCGCGCCGGGTAGTCTTTACGCAGCGGGTGCCCTTCCCAGGTCGGCGGCATCATGATGCGGCGCAGGTTCGGATGACCGGTGAACGTAATACCGAACATTTCCCAGGTCTCACGCTCATACCAGTTGGCGTTCGGGAAAAGACGGGTAAAGGTCGGCACGTTGAGATCGTTTTCAGAAAGCGCCACTTTCAGCATGATGTCGCGGTTGCGATCGATAGAAAGCAGGTGGTAGAAAACGGAAAAATCCGCAGCCGGTAAACCGTTGCGGTGAGTGCGAAGGCGCTCGTCCATGCCATGCAGGTCATACAGCATGACATAGGGTTTAGGCAGCTTTCGTAAAAATTCGCCAACTTCCAGTAATTGTTCACGCTTGACCCAGACAACCGGAACTCCGGTGCGGGTAGCCTGAACAGTAAAGGCATCCGGCCCAAAACGGTTACGCAGTTCGCCAATAACCGGGTCGTCGAGGTGATCCCTGGTCTGCCACACAGGCAAAACGGCGTCTTGCGCAGTTAAATCGGTCATATTGTTCACCATTGCCAATGGTCTGTGATGACTGTCGGGCGGCGGCTTCTCGCTGTCGTTTATTGGTATACGTGAGAAGCGACCTCCCGCAGGCGCAAATTAAATTTCGTCCGGCGTACGCAGGTTGGTGACTGCGATACGTTCGCCGCGTTTACGCTCACGCTCTGACTGCATGTTGGCGCGATAAACGCCCTGATCGCCAACCACCCACGAAAGCGGACGGCGCTCTTTGCCAATCGACTCCTGCAGCAGCATCAACGCCTGCATGTACGCTTCCGGGCGCGGCGGGCAGCCTGGGATGTACACATCCACGGGCAGGAATTTGTCCACGCCTTGCACAACGGAATAAATATCGTACATACCGCCGGAATTCGCACACGCGCCCATGGAAATAACCCATTTCGGCTCCAGCATCTGGTCATACAGGCGCTGAATCACCGGGGCCATTTTGGTGAACGGCGTACCGGCGACCACCATGAAATCGGCCTGGCGCGGGGAAGCACGCAGTACTTCCGCACCGAAACGCGCGACGTCATGGACCGCGGTGAACGAGGTCACCATCTCCACGTAGCAGCAGGAAAGGCCAAAGTTATAAGGCCAGAGGGAGTTTTTACGCCCCCAGTTCACCATGTCATGCAGGGCATGCTCGAGCTTGCCCATGTAGACGCTGCGGTGTACATGCTGTTCCAGAGGATCAGTCACAATCTCCTGTTTTTGCAGGGGGTAACGGTCATTCTCACCGTCGGGATCTATGCGGGTGAGCGTATAGTCCATCTTATTGCCTCGCTGTTACTGCGTATGACGATTAGTGAGACTGCCAGCTTCTTCGGTGTTCAAACGTTCGCGACGTGA
The DNA here is from genome assembly GCA_000027065.2 of Cronobacter turicensis z3032. Taxonomy (NCBI): domain Bacteria; kingdom Pseudomonadati; phylum Pseudomonadota; class Gammaproteobacteria; order Enterobacterales; family Enterobacteriaceae; genus Cronobacter; species Cronobacter turicensis. The sequence goes on from FN543093.2 coordinate 3,047,624, forward strand.
GCGCGAAGGCGTCCACTCCAGCGCGCCGATACGCACCAGATAAACCAGACCAGCCAGTAGCACTAAAATGAAAATTGCGGCCTCGATAAAGCCGACCCAGCCGACTTCACGAACTGATGTTGACCAGGCGAAGAGATAGAGCGCTTCCACGTCAAAGATGACGAAAAACATCGCTACCAGGTAGAACTTCGCGGAAAGCCGTAAGCGGGCGGTGCCGACCGAGTCGATCCCCGATTCGAACGGGGTGTTTTTGTACCTGGCGCGAGCGCGTCCGCCAAGGAACCAGGCGCCCGCCAGCATCAGACAACACAGGCCAATGGCAACAATAAGAAAGATACCGAACGCCCAGTGATGAGCGATAACTTCAGTGGATGTTGACATACTCATTGCTTACTCATCAAAAGTGGCGCTAAAGCCTCTGCTCTTGCTGGCAGATGAACGCCACATCGATTCAAGGGGAGGAACAATCAACCGTACAATAACTGCCGGAAATATAACTTAGGCAGCGAATTGATGGGGTTTTTTACTCCTTTCTATAACCTTTTGTCAACTTTAACAAAAGAAACCTAACATTAGTTTACATCTCCCCAAGACCCTTAACATTTGATGCTTTTAGCGTCCTGTGAGCCGCGTGCGAGACTACGGAGCCCGGCGGGTGAATCGTGTCCGTTAAAAGAGAGGAGACATAAACACCCCTTATTTTGGCAGGAATTTCTAACTATTCCTCCCCCTCGTCGGGAGTATTTTCTTGATCTGAGACACGCTTTTGTTAATTGACCAGTAAAAACAGCAACAAAGTCGCTCACTTTTTAACAACAAAAGTAAAATTTTCTGCTGGCATTGACGACGCCGCGGCGGGATTTCGAAACGGAAAAGGTGTTGAAATGGTGTTATGATTTATGTTAATTACAACCACTTAGCTAAGTAAAATGTATAAAAAAAGCCTCTGATAATCGCTGGATTACCAAAGGCTTTATTAACAACTTTTTAACTTAGACGAAAAAGTTACTCCAGATCGCCCTGCATTAGCAGCGTATCATCGCCACCTTCAATCGCAGCGGTGTAACGCCACGGCTGGTAGTGGCTTTCCATGGCCTGAAAGATGATCTCTGCCATTTCGTTCTTGCTGTTGGTATTGCGACACAGCATGTACTGCGTTTCCGGCAGCACGGGCAGGCCGTCAGACGTACCCAATACGCGCAACTCCGGACTCATCATCTCTACCGGGCGGGCGGTAATGCCAAGCCCCGCTTTTACGGCGGCACGCACCGCAGGCAACGTGGACGCGACGTAAGAGATACGCCACGGCACATTCGCCGCGTTGAGTTGCTCAATGATGATGTCACGATGCGGGTTCGGCTCATCGAGCATCACCAGCGGCACCGCTTCATTTTTGTGCAACGTATAGTCCGCCGCGCAATACCAGAGTGTGGGCGAGGTACGCAGCACCAGCGAATCCAGATTCTCCGGCTGATGCGTGGTAACGACCAGGTCTATCTCCTGTTGGTTCAACATTTCGATAATGTACGGATTACGCTGAACGCGTACATCAATCGCCAGTTTCGGATAGACCGAACTAATGCGGTTGAGAAGATACGGCAGAATGGTATCCGCCGATTCGTCAGAAGCGCCAATGGTCAGGACGCCCTGCAAATTGCTATACATTAGCGAAGTGCATGCTTCATCGTTGAAGCGCAAAATTTTACGTGCATAACCGAGCAACTGGATGCCGTGTTCGGTTAAGAGCTTATTGCGCCCATGGCGGGCAAACAACTCTTTACCGACCAGTTGTTCCAGGCGCTGCATCTGCTGGCTGACGGCCGACTGCGTACGGCATACCGCTGCCGCCGCGGCGGCAAACGTATTCAGATCGGCGACTGCGACAAACGTTCTCAGCAGATCGAGGTCGAGGTTTAAGATCGGACGATTTGCGTTAATCATATTGTTATCACTTTCAGGTAACCGCACGTAGCGGACACCGTCTGTTGCTATGTGTAAAGGAAAGAAAGCAATTCCTTTTGAAGCATGCTTCCGGGCTAACACAACCCGCGTCGGAAGACCGCCATGCGCGTTTCTAATTCAAACCCCTGGTTATTAAAACAGTAAAAGGGTGTTTTTTTCTGCTATCGCTGTGCCCTTACATCAAATATTTTGCACAGCGAACCCGTGATTTGAATTAAAAATCTGGCTACGTTGGCTAAGGCGAAAAGCAACGACTTTGCGACCTTAACATACTCTGCCAAAAGAAAGAGAAGAGTATATAACTATGCCTGACTCGTGTCCTGAATGACTATAGAAACAACCAGTTGCCCGAAAGAAGGCTCCCGGCCCGGCTGCGCTGGCGAAACGTCTCGCGCCAGGAGCTGTATAATATCGCAAATCTGTTCTTTTTTTAAGACTCCATGCGATTTTACTTATACGGGACAGCAAATTTCTAAATTTTCGTAACTCTATTACAGACATCACCAAAACCAATAATTAATATTATTTAATAATTCATTATTTCTCGGCCTTTTCATATAACAAGATCGTTACAAAGCGCGTTATGCCACATTCTTTTTTACGGCAATAAGCGTGATGATAAAACCTCGCTATTAACTGTGGGTAAAGTTCATATCGTGTGAATTAATTAACGCGCTAATGTTGTGCGTTTCTTAGTATGGTGGCATCGACCATAGTTAAAACTTATACCAGCACAAAAAACATAACTCACTTCTTTTTACGATATTTTATAAAAACAAAAGTAACTTATAAGAAAGATTACACCAGCGCGACAAGGGCTTACTGCAAGCATTCGGTTGCAGGCGAGGCTTTAAAACCCTGGACGGGAGGAGTAAATTGTCGGCCATCGGCTTCCATGGCAGGAAGCGCAAAACAAGTAAGGTTCTGACGTTATGTCGCCCATCGAAAAATCCAGTAAGCTCGACAATGTCTGCTACGACATCCGCGGCCCGGTGCTAAAAGAGGCCAAACGCCTCGAAGAGGAAGGTCAAAAAGTTCTTAAGCTGAATATCGGCAACCCGGCCCCTTTCGGCTTTGACGCGCCTGATGAAATTCTTGTGGATGTCATCCGCAATCTGCCTACCGCCCAGGGCTACTGCGATTCCAAAGGGCTCTATTCCGCCCGTAAAGCTATCATGCAGCACTACCAGGCGCGCGACATGCGCGACGTCACGGTTGAGGATATTTATATCGGCAATGGCGTTTCTGAGCTTATCGTTCAGGCGATGCAGGCGTTACTGAACAGTGGTGATGAAATGCTGGTGCCGGCGCCCGACTACCCGCTGTGGACGGCGGCGGTGTCACTCTCCGGCGGCAAAGCGGTGCACTATCTTTGTGATGAATCCTCAGACTGGTTCCCGGATCTCGACGACATTCGCGCCAAAATCACGCCGCGCACCCGCGGAATTGTCATTATCAACCCGAACAACCCGACCGGCGCGGTCTATTCGAAAGAACTGCTGCTGGAAATCGTTGAGATCGCCCGCCAGCATAATCTGATCATTTTCGCAGACGAAATTTACGACAAGATCCTCTATGACGACGCCCAGCACCACTCGATCGCAGCGCTGGCGCCGGATCTGCTCACCGTCACCTTTAACGGCCTCTCCAAAACGTACCGTGTGGCGGGCTTCCGTCAGGGCTGGATGGTGCTGAACGGGCCGAAAAAACACGCCAAAGGGTATATTGAAGGGCTGGAAATGCTTGCTTCAATGCGCCTGTGCGCGAACGTTCCTGCGCAGCACGCCATCCAGACGGCCCTTGGCGGTTATCAGAGCATCAGCGAATTTATCGTACCCGGCGGGCGGCTTTACGAACAACGCAACCGCGCGTGGGAACTGATCAACGAAATCCCAGGCGTCAGCTGCGTAAAACCGCGCGGCGCGCTCTACATGTTCCCGAAAATCGACGCAAAGCGTTTTAATATTCACGACGATCAGAAAATGGTGCTCGATTTCCTGCTGCAGGAAAAAGTACTGCTGGTTCAGGGGACCGCGTTTAACTGGCCGTGGCCTGACCACGTACGTATCGTGACGCTGCCGCGCATCGATGAACTCGATCTCGCCATTAACAAGCTGGGCCGCTTCCTTTCCGGCTACCATCAGTAATCGATTCGGGGGGAGATTTGCATCTTCCCCCCGCTCCCCTCACAATGGTTTTTTGTCGCAGTCACAGACAAGGGATCTTTATGAGTCAGAGTCATTTTTTCGCCTACCTTTCCCGCCTGAAGTTAATCAATCGCTGGCCGCTGATGCGCAACGTGCGCACTGAAAATGTCTCTGAACACAGTCTGCAGGTGGCGATGGTCGCCCATGCGCTCGCGGTCATTAAAAACCGCAAATTTCAGGGCAACGTCAACCCGGAGCGCATCGCGCTGCTGGCGATGTACCACGACGCCAGCGAAGTGCTGACAGGCGATCTGCCCACGCCGGTGAAGTATTTCAATTCCCAGATAGCGCATGAATATAAAGCCATTGAGAAAATCGCTCAGCAGAAGCTGATTGCGATGGTGCCGGAAGAGTTACAGGACATCTTCGCCCCGCTGCTTGACGAGCATCACTATACGGAAGATGAAAAATCGCTGGTGAAGCAGGCAGATGCGCTGTGCGCCTACCTGAAATGTCTGGAAGAGCTTTCGGCGGGCAATAACGAATTCCTGCTCGCCAAAAGCCGTCTGGAAAAAACGCTGGCGCAGCGTCACAGCGCCGAAATGGAGTATTTCATGCAGATCTTCGTTCCGAGCTTCCATCTCTCTTTAGATGAAATTAGCCAGGATTCCCCGCTCTGAGGCTCTCAGAACGGGAACAGCACCGGGATTAACAGCACGCAGACGACCATCACGATAACGGTAAACGGTACGCCGGTTTTCACGAAATCGCTGAAGCGGTAGTTCCCCGGCCCCAGCACCAACGTGTTGACTGGCGAAGAGACCGGCGTCATAAACGCCGCCGAGGCCGCCATCGCCACGCCCATGGCGAACGGGTACGGCGATACGCCCATGGTCTTGGCCGCCGCCAGCGCGATGGGCGCCATCAACACCGCCGTCGCGGTATTGGAAATAAACAGCCCGATGACGGCGCACATCACAAACAGGCAGCCCAGCATCATATGCGGACCATAGCCGCCGCCGACGCGCATCAGACCGTCGACAATCAGCGTCACCCCGCCGGTTTTTTGCAGCGCCTGCGCAAACGGCATCATGCCGACAATGAGAATAATGCTCGGCCAGTGAATGGCTTTCCACGCGCTTTCCGGGTTGATGCAGCGAAACTTGCCCATCAGCAGACAGGCGATAATCGCGGCGACGGGATTCGGGATTTCATCCGTCAGCATCATCGCCACCATCAGCGCCAGACAAAAGATGGCGTGCGGCGCCTGGCTGTGGGCGGGCGAAGCGTCGCTCTCTTCCACCGGCAGGTTCAGCACCACCACATCGCGGTTTTTCTGCCCCAGTTGGCTGATAAGCTTCCAGGTCCCGACCACTAAAAGTAAATCGCCAAGCTCAAGCGGCTCATCCACGATCGCGCCCGGTAACGCTTTACCTTCGCGTTTAATGCCGACGACATTCAGGCCATAGCGGCTGCGGAAATTTAGCTCGCGGACGGTTTTGCCCGCCATGGTTCCTTCCGGCGTCAGCGACAGCTCCGCCATACCGACATCCAGCGCCTGATCGGAAAAATAGTCGCCGCGCAGGATCATCGGCTCCAGTTGCTGCTCGCTGCAAAACTGGCGCAAGTCGATATCAGACGCAGATATGTCTATCAGCAATACGTCCCGCGCCCGGAATTCCGTGACCCCGTTTACATCGACAATCACCCGGCGGAAATGACGCCAGCGTTCAACGCCGATGACGTTTGCGCCGTAGCGCTCACGCAGCTTTAAATCGTCAAGACGGTGGCCGATAAGCGGCGAGCCAGGGCGAATCGCCAGGCGGCGCGCCCGGCCCGTGAGATGGTAATCGCGGATAAAGTCGCGAAAGGTGCGGCGGCTCCACGCCTGCGGCTTTTCGCGACCATCGCCTGAACCAAGCATGAATCGCATCACCAGCATATAGAGAATGCCAAGCACAAGAATCGCCAGCCCCACGGGCGTCACGCTGAAAAAGCCAAAACCCGGATGCCCTTCGCGCAGCAGTTCGCTGTTAACGACCAGATTTGGCGGCGTCGCCACCAGGGTCATCATGCCGCTGATAAGCCCGGCGAAGCTTAACGGCATCATCAGTCGCGACGGCGCGATTTTCATCCGCGCGCAGACGCTTATCACGACCGGAATAAATATCGCCACCACACCGGTGGAACTCATAAACGCGCCGAGCCCAGCAACGGTCAGCATCAATAGCACTAACATGCGGGTTTCGCTGCTGCCCGCCATCTGCACCAGCCAGGCGCCCATCTTGGTCGCGACCCCGGTGCGAACCAGCCCGTCGCCAATAACAAACAGCGCGGCGATAAGAATGACGTTGGGATCACTGAAACCGGCAAACGCTTCATTAACGGTTAGCGTACCGCTGAGAATGAATGCCACAATCACCAGCAGCGCGACGGCATCCATACGGATTTTAGCGGTAGCGAACAGCATCACCGCCACGCCAAGCAGAGTCAGAACCCAGATTAATTCACCATTCACAACGTATCCTTCTGTTGTCATCACGGCCTGAGCAAAACGAAAACGGCGGGAAACCCGCCGTCAGAGAAAGGTGGCGCCGCAGCGCCAGAAGGCGGCGGGCCGTTACGGCTGCTTTTTAACGCTTACCCAGCCGTCCGCGCCTTTTTCCACTACCAGTTCGGTAAGGGTTTTAATCACCAGCGCCGCCTCGTCAAGACGCGGCGTATCGACTGGCGGATTAGCGGCAATCACCGGACAGCCCGCCGCAAGACCGGAGAGAATGCCCGCCGGCGCGTCTTCCACAACGGCGCACTCATGAGGCGCGAGGCCCAGCAGTTCAGCGCCGAGCAGATAGGCATCCGGCTCAGGTTTGCCGCGCTTAACGCGCTCAGCGGTGACGAACACCTCTGGTTCCGGCAACCTCGTCGCGCCGCGGCGCGCGGAGGCGACGGGCATGGAGCCCGAGGTCACTATGGCCCAGGGAATGCGGGCATCGTTCAGATGGTTCAGGAGCGCCAGCGCGCCCGGCAGCGCGACGATGCCCTCGGTATCGCTCGCTTCTATTTGCTCCAGGCGATGAAACTCCGCCATGATTTCGTCCTCGCTGTGTCCCGCCATAAAGTGGCGCAGCGAGGTGATCGCCTGCTTACCGTGAATAAAGCCCAGCACCTCGTCATGCGCGATGCCAAAGCGATCCGCCCAGTGACACCAGGCGCGTTCAACGGCAGGCAGAGAATCTACCAGCGTACCGTCCAGATCGAACAAAAACCCTTTACATTCCACAGCCTTCTCCCGTCAGGCGTTAATAATTTGCATAATTTCGTTGGCGCACAAATGGTACTGACGCGGGCACGCCTGCCACACTTTCAGCATCCGTTGATATTTCTCCCACATCGGGGTTTGCGCGTTGAAGCCGTGCGTACCGGCGTCGAAATGGGTATAGCGCCCTTCGGTATTGACCAGAAAGCGCACATAGCCAAGAAAACGCGCTTCGGTGGCGGCGTCGAAGCCTAAAAAGGTGACGCGACGCTCATCAATGGTATGCGCGTCTTTCATGTTGGCTCTGGAGACCTGGAGGGCGTGATACATCTCCATGACGTCGATGACGGTGCGGCAGGTTTCTTCGCTCAGCTCGCCGAAATCGCGGTCGAGTTCGCGCATCTGTAAACCGTAGCCGCGCTCAATGATGGTTTGCAGGCGGCGATAACGCTCGCCATTTTCCGGATCGAGCAGGGTCATCATTTTATACTGGTTGGAGAGAATAAGACGCTGGGCATGGGTCATTTCCATGGTGTGCTCCTGTTACAGGCGAAGCCCGATCAAAGTGGGATACTGCCCTTACTTTGCCTTTTTTTGCCCAGGCGTCTTTTGATCAATTACAAGTCATCAAGAAAAGTTTTATCAAGTTGCTTAAACGCACGTTTCAGCGTGTCGGCCAGCGCCTGATAATCGGGCTTGCCTTCCACCGGCGCGAGCGCTTGCCCCGCTTCCTGCAATTTCGTGCGGACTTCATAAAACCAGCTCAGCGTGACGGGCGGGAGCGGCGTGACAGAGCGCTTGCCAAGCCACCACAGGCCCTGCATCGGCATACTCAGCGCGAACAGCGCCGTGGCGACCGCTGGACCAAGCTGGCCGCCGAGCGCGATTTGCCAGCACAGCGTAAACACGGCGACGGGCGGCATGATGCGGATCGCGAAACGCGTGGCGCGAATGACGCGGTTTTCGACAAAGACCGGAGCCAGGCGTTTATCAATCGGCCAGGTCTTTGAGTAGTGCTGCCCACGGCGAAACAGGCTAAAAAAGCTTACGGGGCGATTTTCAGGTGTCGACATGGCCTTACCTCAACTTCATTAATAAAAAATAAAATTTTCCTGCAAGATAACAACTCTCCATGACAACGTTCAAAATATTTTGTCAATGCAAGTCGCAATCAGTTATCCTGTGCGCGCCTGCGATGGCGTAGAAGGCAAAGCCCGCGCTGTCAAATCTTTAAGGTCGTCTTTCGCGCCGGAAATTTGCGCAAAATGGCGTAAACTCTGTTTATTTCTTCGTCACAGCAGAATCTCTCTTCGCTATGACGTTAATCATAAATGTCGGCGTCATCTTACGCTACGCTGAGAGACTCACTGACGTTTTTTTAGCCACGTATCATTAATAGGTACTTCCATGTCGAGTAAGTTAGTACTGGTTCTCAACTGCGGTAGCTCCTCACTGAAATTTGCCATCATCGATGCTCTTAACGGTGACGAGTACCTGTCCGGTCTGGCCGAATGTTTCCATCTTCCTGAAGCGCGTATTAAATGGAAAATGGATGGCGGCAAACAAGAAGCGGCGCTTGGCGCCGGTGCGGCTCACAGCGAAGCGCTGAACTTCATTGTTAATACTATTCTGGCACAAAAACCAGAGCTGTCTGCACAGCTGACCGCGATTGGTCATCGTATTGTGCACGGTGGCGAGAAGTATACCAGTTCCGTGGTCATTGATGAGTCTGTTATTCAGGGCATCAAAGATTCCGCTTCCTTCGCACCGCTGCATAACCCGGCTCACCTGATCGGTATCGCCGAAGCGCTGAAATCCTTCCCGCACCTGGCGGATAAAAACGTGGCCGTTTTCGACACCGCGTTCCATCAGACCATGCCGGAAGAATCTTACCTCTATGCCCTGCCGTACAAACTGTATAAAGAACACGGCATCCGTCGCTATGGCGCACACGGCACCAGCCACTTCTATGTGACTCAGGAAGCCGCAAAAATGCTGAACAAGCCGGTGGAAGAAGTGAATATCATCACTTGCCACCTGGGTAACGGCGGTTCTGTTTCCGCTATCCGCAACGGCAAATGCGTTGACACCTCCATGGGTCTGACCCCGCTGGAAGGTCTGGTCATGGGCACCCGCTCCGGCGACATCGACCCGGCTATCATCTTCCATCTGCACGACGCGCTGGGCATGAGCGTTGATGACATCAACAAACTGCTGACCAAAGAGTCTGGCCTGCTGGGTCTGACCGAAGTGACCAGCGACTGCCGTTATGTTGAAGACAACTACGCGACCAAAGAAGACGCGAAGCGCGCGATGGATGTCTACTGCCACCGCCTGGCGAAATACATCGGCTCCTATATCGCGCTGATGGAAGGTCGTCTGGACGCGGTCGTCTTCACCGGCGGCATCGGCGAGAACGCGGCGATGGTTCGCGAGATTTCCCTCGGCAAGCTGGGCGTGCTGGGCTTCGAGGTTGACCACGAGCGCAACCTGGCCGCGCGTTTCGGCAAATCCGGTTACATCAACAAAGAAGGCACCACCCTCGCGATGGTCATCCCGACCAACGAAGAACTGGTTATCGCGCAGGACGCCTGCCGCCTGACCGCCTGATCCCTCACCGCCAGCCTGCGCTGGCGGTGTTGTTTTATGTGGTGCCAGCCGCGCGGCTGGCTGCAACAAAAAGAGGATAAACCGTGTCCCGTATCATTATGCTTATTCCTACCGGAACCAGCGTCGGCCTGACCAGCGTCAGCCTCGGCGTGATCCGCGCTATGGAACGTAAAGGCGTTCGTCTGAGCGTCTTCAAACCTATCGCCCAACCTCGTACTGGCGGCGATACGCCGGACCAGACCACGACCATCGTGCGCGCTAATACTAATCTGCCAGCCGCTGAACCGCTGCGCATGAGCCACGTCGAGTCGCTGCTCTCCAGCAACCAGAAAGACGTGCTGATGGAAGAGATCATCGCTCGCTTCCATGAAAACACCAAAGATGCAGAAGTGGTGCTGGTGGAAGGCCTGGTGCCGACCCGTAAGCATCAGTTCGCCCAGTCGCTGAACTATGAAATCGCGAAGACTCTGAATGCGGAAATCGTGTTCGTCATGTCTCAGGGCACCGACACCCCGGAACAGTTAAAAGAGCGTATCGAACTGACCCGCAGCAGCTTCGGCGGCAGCAAAAACGCCAACATCACCGGCGTTATCGTCAACAAACTGAACGCGCCAGTGGATGAGCAGGGCCGTACGCGTCCGGATCTCTCCGAGATTTTCGATGACTCCACCAAAGCGAAAATCATCAACATCGACGCGCAGCATCTGCAGGCCATCAGTCCGCTGCCGGTTCTCGGCGCGGTGCCGTGGAGCTTTGATCTGATAGCCACCCGCGCTATCGACATGGCCCGTCACCTGAACGCGACCATCGTTAACGAAGGCGATATTAAAACCCGCCGCGTGAAGTCTGTGACGTTCTGCGCGCGCAGCATTCCGCATATGCTGGAACACTTCCGTCCGGGCTCCCTGCTGGTGACCTCCGCGGATCGTCCGGATGTGTTAGTGGCCGCCTGCCTTGCCGCGATGAATGGCGTAGAAATCGGCGCCATCCTGCTGACCGGCGGTTATGAAATGGACGAGCGCATCAACAAGCTATGTGAACGCGCTTTCGCCACCGGCCTGCCGGTATTTATGGTGAACACCAACACCTGGCAGACCTCGCTCAGCCTGCAGAGCTTCAACCTTGAAGTGCCGGCAGACGACCATGAGCGCATCGAAAAAGTGCAGGAATATGTGGCAAGCCACGTCAGCGCCGAGTGGATCGACTCCCTGACCGCCACGTCCGAGCGCAGCCGTCGTCTCTCTCCGCCGGCATTCCGCTACCAGTTGACCGAGCTTGCGCGTAAAGCGGGCAAACGCGTCGTGCTGCCGGAAGGCGACGAGCCGCGTACCGTGAAAGCGGCGGCCATCTGCGCCGAGCGCGGCATCGCGACCTGCGTGCTGCTGGGTAACCCGGACGAAATCAGCCGCGTGGCGGCCGCACAGGGCGTAGAACTGGGCACCGGCATCGAAATCGTCGATCCGGAAGTGGTGCGTGAAAGCTACGTGGCGCGTCTGGTTGAGCTGCGTAAGAGCAAAGGCATGACCGAAGCGGTCGCCCGCGAACAGCTGGAAGATAACGTGGTGCTCGGCACGCTGATGCTGGAGCAGGACGAAGTCGATGGTCTGGTATCCGGTGCGGTACACACCACCGCGAACACCATCCGTCCGCCGCTGCAGCTCATCAAAACGGCGCCGGGCAGCTCGCTGGTCTCCTCCGTGTTCTTCATGCTGCTGCCGGAACAGGTTTACGTTTACGGCGACTGCGCAATCAACCCGGATCCGACTGCAGAACAGCTGGCCGAAATCGCGATTCAGTCCGCCGACTCCGCTGCCGCTTTCGGCATCGAACCGCGCGTGGCGATGCTCTCCTACTCCACCGGCAACTCCGGTGCGGGCAGCGATGTAGAAAAAGTGCGTGAAGCCACCAAACTGGCGCAGGAAAAACGCCCGGATCTGGTTATCGACGGCCCGCTGCAGTATGACGCCGCCGTTATGGCTGACGTAGCGAAATCCAAAGCGCCGAACTCGCCGGTTGCAGGCCGCGCTACCGTGTTCATCTTCCCGGATCTGAACACTGGTAACACCACGTACAAAGCGGTACAGCGCTCTGCCGACCTGATCTCCATCGGGCCGATGCTGCAGGGTATGCGCAAACCGGTTAACGACCTCTCCCGCGGCGCGCTGGTTGACGATATCGTCTACACCATCGCACTGACGGCGATTCAGGCGTCACAGCAGTAATTACTACCAGCAAGAAAGCAAAAGGCCGCGCGATGCGGCCTTTTTTAATCCTGCCCTTCCGTCGCGCTTATGCGCGCTCCAGCGAAAACCAGCGCCGCCATACGAAGCGAATCACGTAATACTCCACCGCGCCGAGCAGTAAAAACCAGATGCAGAAAATAATGGTATAGAGCTGGTTAAGATCGACCAGATGGAACATGGACATTAGGTGTTGCGCCAGCGTCAGCGTGAGTCTCGGGGCCGGCAGCAGCAGGCAGGAGAGAAACGCCAGCAGCAGAATGCCGCCAGCCGTGATCAGCGTTTCAAGAGGATGCTTCATGAGAGGCTTTCGGTCTGTTCAAAAGCGCATTGTCAGGGAATTTGACGCGCTATGCAAACCGCGCGCCTTCTCAGTGGTTCGTCGGCGCGTCGCCCTGCTTGCGCCACGTGCCCGGCGACATCTGAAATTTACGCGTGAACAGGCGCGTAAAAGTTTGCTGGGAGTCAAACCCATATTTCATTGAGATATCCAGCACGCGATCGTTAGTAGCGCGCAGATCCTGCGCCGCCAGACGCAGCTTTTTCTCCCGGATGTAGCGCCCGATGCTCTCCCCTTTGTGGTGATGGAAAAGCCGTTGCAAATGCCATTTGGAATAGCCCGCGTGGCGCGCAATATCATCAATGCGCAACGGCTTGTGAAGATTGTCATCAATCCAGTCAGTCAGCGTTTCAATAACCTGAGCGGGAAGTTCCATAGAATCCCTCCAGTTGTGTTAATCGCAGTGATATTTCAGGCATTCGCCTGCCCTGAATTCCGGCTCGTATGAGCGCCTCGCTCATTTTCCAGGCGCAAAAAGCCTGTACACGGCGCAGTGAAAATACTGGCCAGTGAAACTTGATAATGAGTGAGTAAACACTCATTATAGGAATGTAAGTCGATTCGTCAACTCTGTTTTTGCCCTGTGATCGCAAGCCTTGCAGCGGATCGGCGAGTCATGATTCAATCTGCCCTTTTTACAGGAGAGCAAAGCCCGTGGCGCGTCCCCGCAGTGAAGATAAAAGAATGGCGATTCTGGAAGCCGCCACCGAAGCGATAGCCGAGGCGGGTCTTGGCGCGTCAACCGCGCTTATCGCGCGTAAAGCGGGGGTGGCTGAAGGCACCGTGTTTCGCTACTTCGCCTCCAAGGACGATCTCTATAACGCGCTTTATGTACATCTGAAGCAGGATTTCTGCCGCTCGATGATAGGCAAGCTCAACAGTAACAGCGATCACCGAGAAAATATCCGGCACGTCTGGAACAGCTTTATCGACTGGGGACTGACCAAACCGGAAGCGAACCTGGCCGTGCGTAAGCTCGAAGTCAGCAGCCGTATTACCGACGAAAGCGAGAAGCTCGTCGCCGATATCTACCCGGAGCTGCATGACCTGTGCGAAAAGTGTATTTCGCCGCTGTTCCGCTCCCGGGAGTTTCGCGCATTTGGCGATGAGATCTTCTTTGCGCTGGCGCAGACGACCATGGATTTCGCCACGCGCGAACCGGCGCGTTCTGACGAATTTAAAGCGGTGGGATTTGATACGTTGTGGCGGGCGTTGTGCGATAACTAAGGCGCTTGTGCTGATGCCGTAAAAGGCGCCCCGCGCGTCATACTGACCATCGCGGGGCCGCGGCGCTTAGCTAAGCGAGGCG